>SEEL01000003.1 GCA_004144345.1 Hyphomicrobiales bacterium | reverse complement strand
TGGCGGCAGTGTTCTGCGCATCCTTCAAACGGCGCGCGATGGCGGCAGAACCGGAGACGGCGCTCGCGGCCTGCGTGGCCGGCGCCTTCAGCGCGGCCAGCACGTCTTCCTTCAGCACCTGACCATGACGGCCCGAGCCGTTGATGTCGGCGCCCGAAAGGCCGGTCTCGTTGATGAGCTTCTGCGCCGACGGCGCAGGCGGCACAGCGGCAGCAGCCGGGGCCGGCGGCGCCGGTTCGGGCTTGAACGCCGGCGCGGCGGCAGCGGCCTTGGCCGGTTCGGGAGCCTTGGGCGCGGGCGCCACAGCGCCTTCGCCGATGGCGCCGATCAGCGCGCCGACATTGACGGTGTCGCCCGGATTGGCCGAGATCGCCTGCAGGACGCCGGCGGACGGAGCGGGGACCTCGATGGTCACCTTGTCGGTTTCGAGTTCGACCACCGGCTCATCGGCGGCGACGACATCGCCCACCTTCTTGAACCACTGCCCGATCGTTGCCTCGGTGACGCTTTCGCCCAGCGCCGGGACCCGGATGTCGGTTGCCATTTTGTTGAGCCGCTCCTTACTTCGCGAAGGCTTCTTCGAGGAATGCCTGCAATTGCGCAAGATGGGTGCGCATCAAACCCGTGGCCGTGGACGCCGAGGCCGGCCGGCCGACATAGCGCGGACGGTCATTGGTGCGGCCCATCTGCTCCAGCACCCAGTCGACATAGGGCTGGACGAACGCCCAGCCGCCCATGTTCTTGGGCTCTTCCTGGCACCAGACAACTTCGGCGCTCTTGAAGCGGCTCAATTCGTCCAGCAGCGCCTTGGCCGGGAACGGATAGAGCTGTTCGAGACGCAACAGATAGACGTCGTCGATGCCGCGCTTCTCGCGATCCTCGAGCAGATCGTAATAGACCTTGCCCGAGCACAGCACGACGCGGCGGATCTTGTCGTCCGGCTGGAGCTGGATCGTCGTCTTCTTGGGGCCCGGCGCCTCGGCGTCGTCCCACAGCAGGCGATGGAAGCAGCTCTCCGGCCCGAGTTCGCTCAGCGTCGACGTGGCCCGCTTGTGGCGGAGCAGCGACTTGGGCGTCATCAGGATCAGCGGCTTGCGGAAATCGCGCTTCACCTGCCGGCGCAGGATGTGGAAGTAATTGGCCGGCGTGGTGCAGTTGGCGACCTGCATATTGTCTTCGGCGCAGGACTGCAGATAGCGCTCGAGACGCGCCGAGCTATGTTCCGGGCCCTGCCCTTCATAGCCATGCGGCAACAGCATCACGAGGCCCGACATGCGGAACCATTTGCGCTCGCCCGACGAGATGAACTGGTCGACGACGACCTGCGCACCATTGGCGAAATCGCCGAACTGCGCTTCCCACAGGGTCAGCGTATTGGGCTCGGCCAGCGAATAGCCATACTCGAAACCGAGCACCGCTTCTTCCGAGAGCATCGAGTTGATGACCTCGTAGCGCTCCTGGTCGGGGCTCAGATTGTTGAGCGGCGTATAGGTGCCGTCGGTTTCCTGGTCGTTGAGCACCGAATGGCGCTGCGTGAAGGTACCGCGCTCGGAATCCTGGCCCGACAGGCGGACCGAATGGCCCTCCTTGAGCAGGGTGCCGAAGGCCAGCGCTTCACCGGTCGCCCAGTCGATCCCCTCGCCGCTCTCGATGGCGGCAAGGCGGTTGTCCATGAACCGCTTGATGGTCTTGTGGATGTTGAAGTTCGCTGGAACCTTGGTGAGCTGCGTGCCGATGCTGACCAGCTCGTCGAGCGGCGCACCCGTGTCGCCACGGCGCGGACCATCGGCGTCGGCGCGCTTCAGATCCTTCCACTGGCCATCAAGCCAATCGGTCTTGTTGGGACGGAAATCCTGACCTGTCTCGAACTCGCTTTCGAGTCTCGCGCGCCATTCAGCCTTCAGCGCGTCGATGTCTTCCGACGTCAGCAGGCCTTCGCCGACCAGACGTTCGGAATACAGTTCCAGAGTCGTCTTGTGACTCCGGATCTTCGAGTACATCAGCGGCTGCGTGAAGCTGGGCTCGTCGCCTTCATTGTGGCCGAAGCGGCGATAGCAGAACATGTCGATGACGACAGGCCGGCCAAAGCGCTGACGGAATTCCGTCGCGACCTTGCTGACATAGACCACGGCTTCCGGATCGTCGCCATTCACGTGGAACACCGGCGCCTCGATCATCTTGGCGACGTCGGTGGGGTACGGCGAGGAACGCGAATAGATCGGCGAGGTGGTGAAGCCGATCTGGTTGTTGATGACGAAATGGATCGAGCCGCCCGTGCGGTGGCCCTTGAGGCCGGAGAGGCCAAGGCATTCCGCGATGACGCCCTGACCGGCAAAAGCCGCGTCGCCATGGATGAGCAGCGGCATGACGACCGAGCGGTCGACCTGCCGCGGTTCGACGAAGCGGCCATCGACCATGGCGCGCTGGTCCTGCTTGGCGCGGGCCTTGCCCAGCACCACCGGATCGACGATTTCGAGATGCGACGGGTTGGCGGTCAGCGACAGATGGACGGAATTGCCATCGAACTCGCGGTCGGACGAGGCACCGAGGTGGTACTTCACGTCGCCGGAACCTTCGACGTCCTCGGAGTAATAAGCGCCGCCCTTGAATTCATGGAACAGCGCGCGGTGCGGCTTGCCCATGACCTGGGTCAGGACGTTCAGGCGGCCACGATGGGCCATGCCTAGAACGATGTCCTTGACGCCCAGCGCGCCACCGCGCTTGATGATCTGCTCAAGCGCCGGGATCAGCGATTCCGAGCCATCGAGGCCGAAACGCTTGGTGCCGGTGTACTTGACGTCGAGGAACTTCTCGAAGCCTTCGGCCTCGATCAGCTTGTTGAGGATCGCCTTCTTGCCCTCGGGCGTGAACTTGATTTCCTTGTCGGGCCCTTCCATGCGCTCCTGGACCCATTGCTTGGCCTCAGGATCGTTGATGTGCATGAACTCGACGCCGACGGTCGAGCAATAGGTGCGCTTGAGGATCTCGAGCATCTGCGGGAGCGTCGCGTATTCGAGGCCCAGCACATTGTCGATGAAGATGCGGCGCGTGTAGTCGGCGTCGGTGAAGCCGTAGGTCTTGGGATCGAGCTCGGGTGCCGGATCGTCCTGCTTCAAGCGCAGAGGATCGAGATCGGCATGGAGGTGCCCGCGCGTGCGATAGGCACGGATCATCATGATGGCGCGGATCGAGTCGCGCGTCGCCTGCATCACATCGGCTGGCGCCGGCTGCGGCGCGCCTTCGGCGGCGGCCTTCTTTTGCATGGCGGCGCCGGTCTTGACGGCGATCTCGCCCCAATTGCCATCGAGCGCCGCGACGAGGTCGCTATTGGCGGTCTGCGGCCAGTCGGCGCGCGCCCATGACGGGCCCTCGGCGTTCTTTTCGACATCGGCCGCCGAATCCTCGAGGCGGCCGAAATAGCTCGCCCAAGTCGGGTCGATGCTGGCCGGATCGGTTTTATAACGGGCGTAGAGGTCGTCGATGTAGGCGGCATTGCCGCCGTAGAGGAAGGAGGAGAGCAAGAACTGTTCGTTCTTTTCCTGTCGGGTCATTTCTTTTGAGGCGGGGCTTTTTCCCCGTTTTCCCTGTGTGCCGGCAGGCCCGGAGAGGGCTGCCGTTCCGCTGCGGCGGACTATGACTGTGCTAGATTAGCATCCTGCTAAGAATTTGGGCATTGGGACCAAAGTCTTTAAGGCCCTAATCCCCTTCAAAAGCTGGTGTAGTTCAGCCTTTCAGAACGTCGGCGAGAGTGACCCCGATCCTGGCGGGCGAACGCGACACCTTGATGCCGGCTGCCTCCATGGCCGCGATCTTGTCTTCGGCGCCGCCCTTACCACCCGAAATTACGGCGCCAGCATGGCCCATGGTACGGCCGGCGGGGGCGGTGAGGCCTGCGATGAAACCGGCCATCGGCTTCTTGCGGCCCTTTTTGGCTTCGTCGATGAGGAACTGCGCGGCCTCTTCTTCGGCCGAGCCGCCGATCTCGCCGATCATGATGATCGACTTGGTCGCCTCGTCGGCGAGGAACATCTCAAGCACGTCGATGAACTCGGTGCCCTTGACCGGATCGCCGCCGATGCCGACGGCCGTGGTCTGGCCGAGGCCCGCATTGGTGGTCTGGAACACCGCCTCATAGGTAAGCGTGCCGGACCGGGAAACAATGCCGACCGAGCCCTTCGAGAAGATCGAGCCGGGCATGATGCCGATCTTGCATTCTTCCGGCGTCAGCACGCCCGGGCAGTTGGGTCCGATGAGGCGCGATTTCGACTTTTCGAGCTTCGCCTTGACGCGGACCATGTCGAGGACCGGCACGCCTTCGGTGATGCACACGATCAGCGGGATTTCAGCATCGATCGCTTCGATGATGGCATCGGCGGCGCCCGGCGGCGGCACGTAGATGACCGAGGCGTTGGCCTGCGTGCGGTCCTTGCCCTCGGCGACCGAGGCGAACACCGGCAGCGGCGTGCCATCGACGCCCGAGGTCCAGGTTTCGCCCGCCTTCTTGGGGTTCACGCCGCCCACCATCTTGGTGCCGTAATAGGCCAGCGCCTGCTCGGTGTGGAACGTGCCGGTCTTGCCGGTGAGGCCCTGGACCAGGACGCGGGTGTCTTTGTTGACGAGAATGGACATGGGGACCTGTAGCCTAAGAGGAGTTCGGGACGTAACGAGGCGTCGGCGGATTATTTGGCCTTGATGGCGGCGACGATTTTCTGCGCCGCATCGTCGAGGTCGTCGGCAGAGATCACGTCGAGGCCGGACTGGTTGAGGATGGCCTTGCCTTCCTTGACGTTGGTGCCTTCGAGACGAACCACCAGCGGCACCTTGAGGCCGACTTCCTTGACCGCCGCGATGACGCCCTCGGCGATGACATCGCAGCGCATGATGCCGCCGAAGATGTTGACGAGGATGCCCTTCACGGCCGGATCGGCGGTGATGATCTTGAAGGCCGCGGTGACCTTTTCCTTGCTGGCGCCGCCGCCGACATCGAGGAAGTTCGCCGGCTCCTGGCCGTAGAGCTTGATGATGTCCATGGTGGCCATGGCAAGGCCGGCGCCATTGACCATGCAGCCGATATTGCCGTCGAGGGCGACATAGGCGAGGTCGAATTTGCTGGCTTCGATTTCCTTGGAATCTTCCTCGGAGAGATCGCGCAATTCGGCCAGTTCCGGATGACGGAACGCGGCGTTGTTGTCGAAGCTCACCTTGGCGTCGAGGACGCGGATGTGACCGTCCTTCATGACAATCAGCGGGTTCACTTCGAGCAGGCTCATGTCCTTTTCGGTGAACGCCTTGTAGAGCGCCGGGAACACGCTCGCCGCATCGGCCTTGGCCGCGCCATCGAGCTTGAGCGCCGTCGCGATCGTCTCGATATCGGCAGCAGTGACGCCGGCGATCGGGTCGATGTTGACGGTGATGATCTTTTCGGGCGTGTCATGCGCCACGGTCTCGATGTCCATGCCGCCTTCGGTGGAGACGACGAAGGCGACTTCGCCGGTCTCGCGATTGACCAGCAGCGAGCAGTAGAGCTCGCGGGCGATGTCGGCGCCGTCTTCGATATAGAGGCGGTTGACCTGCTTGCCGGCCGGGCCGGTCTGCTTGGTCACCAGCGTGTTGCCGAGCATCTCTTTGGCGTTGGCGGCGACTTCATCGGCCGTCTTGGCGAGGCGCACGCCGCCCTTGGCATCGGCGCCCAGTTCCTTGAACTTGCCCTTGCCGCGGCCACCCGCATGGATCTGCGACTTCACCACATAGAGCGGGCCCGGGAGCGACTTGGCAGCGGCAGCGGCGTCCTCGGGCTTGAAGATCGCCACGCCTGCGGCAACCGGCAGGCCATAGGTCTTGAGCAGCGCCTTGGCCTGATGTTCGTGAATGTTCAACTCAGCTCTCCTGCTGCCTAGGGGCGGTCGCTTTTATTGCTGTGCGCCGCTGAAATCTTTGACGAGATCATTTGCGCCAGGAACGATCGCGATCGGATCGCTGGCGCAGTCGAAAAGTGGGGCGAGCGCGGCGAGGCCGCGCGCCACGCCATTGGCCTGCTCGACGGCGGCATCGACGATGCCGACGACGCAGCCGGGCGTATCCGCGAGGCCGATTTTGCTCACCACCAGCGCCTGCGCCTTGCGGCCATCGACGTCGATGAGGAAGCGGATCGTCGCGGCCTCTACGCCATTTTCGGTTTCGAGCCACTCGACCGTCTGGCCGATGCCGTTGAAGGCCGAGAAGGTCTGGAAGCGGTCATTGTTGACGCCGAAATCGACATCGGTGCGCGCATCGCCTTCGGAGACGAACACATCGAAGCCGCCATAGCCGTCGCAACGGAGGTCGGCACCGCCGGCCTCATAGGTCTTGATCACATCGCACGCGTCGAGATCGAGCGGCGTGTGAAAATAGCCGTCCGCACGAGCCGGTGCCGCCGCCAGAACAAGGGCGGCAGTCACGAGGAGCGCGAGACGGCGTTGCGGCATGAGCGACCTCAGGCGAGCTTGGGCGCGATCTTCTTGCAGGCGTCGATCAGGCCGCCCACGGCAGCCACCGATTTCTCGAAGGCCTTCTGTTCGGCCGAGTTCAGCGAGATTTCGACAACGCGCTCGGCGCCACCGGCACCGATCACCGCCGGCACGCCGACATAGGTGCCCTTCACGCCATACTCGCCCTTGAGATAGGCGGCGACGGGGAGGATGCGCTTCTTGTCCTTGAGATAGCTCTCGGCCATCTCGATGGCCGACGTGGCCGGGGCATAGAAGGCCGAACCGGTCTTGAGCAGGCCGACGATCTCGGCGCCGCCATCGCGGGTGCGCTGGATGATGGCTTCGAGCTTTTCCTTGCTGAGCCAGCCCATCTTGACGAGGTCGGTCAGCGGGATGCCGGCGACGGTCGAGTAGCGGGCCAGCGGCACCATGGTGTCGCCATGGCCGCCAAGCACGAACGCGGTGACGTCTTCGACGGAAACCTTCAGCTCATCGGCGATGAAGTGGCGGAAGCGCGACGAATCGAGCACGCCGGCCATGCCGATGACCTTGGAGGACGGCAGGCCCGAGAACTTCTGCAGCGCCCAGACCATGGCGTCGAGCGGGTTGGTGATGCAGATGACGAAGGCGTCGGGGGCGTACTTGGCGATACCCGCGCCCACCTGCTCCATCACCTTGAGGTTGATTTCGAGGAGGTCGTCGCGGCTCATGCCCGGCTTGCGCGGCACGCCGGCGGTGACGATGACAACGTCGGCACCGGCGATGTCCTTGTACTCGGACGTGCCCTTGATATTGGCGTTGAAGCCTTCCACCGGAGCGGACTGGCTGAGATCGAGCGCTTTGCCCTGCGGCGTGCCGTCGACGATATCGAACAGGATGACATCACCCAATTCCTTCATCGCTGCCAGATGGGCGAGCGTGCCGCCGATCTGTCCCGCACCGATCAACGCGATCTTCTTGCGTGCCATGAGCCCCAAATCCTGCCTTATGATTGAAATTGGCCGCCCCTATAGCCCCCCCGGATTGCGTTAACAAGTCAGCCCTTGGTCGGCGTCACGGGCTTGTGCGCGGCTTCGAGATAGGCGGCGGACTGCATCTCGACGAGGCGGGAGAGGGTGCGCTGGAACTCATGGGCGTTGCGCGAGCCCGCCGCCAGCTGCTCGAGCGGCACGGCAAAGCTGGCGCTGAGCTTGATTCCCCGGTCGTAGAGCGTGTCGACGAGGAGGATGAAGCGCTTGGCGGCGCTGGGGTTTGCCGGGCCGAAGGCGGGGACGCCGTCGATCATCAGCGTCTCATAGGCATGGGCCAGCCGGAGGTAATCGCGGGCCCCGAGGGGGCTGTCGCAGAGGGCGGCGAAGGGGAATCGGGCGGCACCCATGGCGGCCAGCGGCACGGCAATGTCCCGTCCGAGCGAACGGATCGTCTCCGTCTGGCCGCTGATGCCGCCGGTCAATTTGAGCCACAGCCGGTCCATGGCGTCGCTCACGGCGGGGCCGGTGCCGAACTGATAGACGGCCTCGCCCTCGAATTTGAGCCGGCGATAATCGGTCGGCCCGTCGAGGGTGACGATATCGACCTGCTGGCTGAGCAGGTCAATGAAAGGCAGGAACAGCTGCCGGTTGAGCCCGTCGCGATAGAGGTCGGACGGCAAGGTGTTGGAGGTGGCAACCAGCGTGACGCCCGCCGCGAACAGCTTTTCGAACAGCCGGCCGAGCAGCATCGCATTGGTGATGTCGGTGACCTGGAACTCGTCGAGGCAGAGGAGCCGCGTGCTCTCGATGATGGGCTTGGTCACCGCCGCGATCGGATCGCCCGAGCCGGATTTGCGGTAGTCGGTGATGGCGGCGTGGAGCTCGTCCATGAACTCGTCGAAATGCACCCGGCGCTTTTCGGCGATGGGCACGGCGGCGAAGAACACATCCATCAGCATGGTCTTGCCGCGCCCGACGGACCCCACGAGATAGGCCCCGCGCACGGGCTTCCGCCGCGAGAACAGCCGGGCCGGACGGCTGAGCTCGGTCGCGATGCGATCGAGCGTCCTGGCGGCGGCGGACTGCAGCGGATCGGCGGAAAGCGTGCCGCGCCGCACGAAAGCGGCGAGCGCAGCGGAGACAGGCGTGTTGGCGGCAACGGTCACAGCACACGCTTTAGCGTGCAAACATCACCACGTCATTCCCGCGCAGGCGGGAATCCAGTGGCCAAAGCCACCGGCGGTGAATGCGACTCCTGTGGATTGGCCTGGCAGATGGTGGGCCTTAGCCCACCATGGAGATGCCCGTGCCGCCCGAGAGGGTGCCGATGAAGCGGTTGCCCGACAGGATCAGCGCCGCGACGAGGTCGTTGTTCTCGTCGAACAGTTGCACCTGGGTGCCGGCGATGGTCCAGCTGGAGACGACGGCGAGGCCCGGCAGGGCGCAGGCCGGGGCCGAGGCGCGATAGCGGCCGGTGCCGGTCTTGGCGGTCTGGGTGAGGTTCAGCTGGCACTGCGTGGCGCCGGCGACGACGGTCCAGCGGCCGAGCAGCTTTTCGACGGTGATGCCGCCGGTGAGATCGCGGCCCGTCGCATTGGGCTGGGTGCCGACGGCCGGCAGGGTCGTGAACGAGCCATCCGCCGCGGCGAGGCCGCCAGAGACGCCGAACTGCTGGTCGCTGGAGGGCAGCGCGTTGGGATCGGGCGTGGTCGCCAGGGGGGCCACTTCGCCATTGGGGCCGATGGGCGGGAGCGTGCTGGTGGACACCGACCCCGTCTGCACAGCGGCCAATTGCTCGGTCTGGCCGGCATTGGAAACGGCGACTCGCGTCGACGAGCAGCCCGCCAGCAGCAGTGCGGCCGCGAGGCCAAGGATCGGAAGCGCCTTGTTCATGCTCGATAATGTTCCGTTACGTTTTCGGACGGGCATATAGACCAACCGTTCCAGCCCCTCAAACGCTAAGTTCGGACAATTGGTCCACGATCATGGCCATTGTTGGGACTCGTGCCCTCAACGGGCCAGCATTTCCTTCAGCAAATCCTCGGCCAGCACCCGGCAGTCCTCGGCCTCCTCCTCGGGCACCCGGATCGGGATGCCCTTGCCGAAAAACGGGTCCGTATAGCCCGGCAGGCCGCCTTCGGTGTCATCCACCGGGTTGAAGCCATAGGCGCGCAGCGCCACGATCAGCGAACGGGCCAGGGCCGGATCGGGCACGCGGGCGATGATTTCCATGTCGTCCGCCTCCGTTGCGGCAACCTTACGCCGCCTTGCGCTCCACCATCATCTTCTTGATTTCGGCGATGGCTTTGGCGGGATTGAGGCCCTTGGGGCAGGTTTTCGCGCAATTCATGATGGTGTGGCAGCGATAGAGCTTGAACGGGTCCTCGAGATTGTCGAGCCGTTCCTCGGTCGCTTCGTCGCGGCTGTCGATCAGCCAGCGATAGGCTTGCAGCAGCACGGCCGGCCCGAGATATTTCTCGCCATTCCACCAATAGGACGGGCAGGAGGTCGAGCAGCAGGCGCACAGGATGCATTCATAGAGGCCGTCGAGCTTTTCGCGCTCGGGCTTGGACTGCAGCCATTCGGTCGAGGGCGTCGGCGAGGTGGTCTTGAGCCAGGGCTCGACCGAGCGATGCTGCGCGTAAAAGTTCGAGAGATCGGGCACGAGGTCCTTCACCACCGGCATGTGCGGCAGCGGATAGATGCGGATGGCGCCCTTCACATCGTCCATCGCCTTGGTGCAGGCGAGCGTGTTGAAGCCATCGATGTTCATGGCGCAGGAGCCGCAGATGCCCTCACGGCAGGAGCGTCGCAGCGTCAGCGTGGGATCGACCTTGTTCTTGATCCACAGCAGGCCATCGAGGATCATCGGGCCGCAATCGTCGAGATCGACGAAATAGGTGTCGATGCGCGGATTGGCTTCGCTGTCCGGATCGTAGCGATAGACGCGATATTCGCGCAGCCGCAGGCCCTTGGGTTTCGGCCAGGTCTTGCCCTTGCTCGGCTGGGAATTCTTGGGAAGCAGCAGTTCGACCATATCCGTATCCTAGCGGCGCGCTTCGCGCTGTTCGAGCCCATAGATCTCGTCATTGACGTTATCGAGGGAGCGAGTGAACACGACCTGCGCATCGGCGAGGCCCTGATTGTAATAATGCGGCCCGATATTCTCGGCGAAGAAATCGAGCAGCAGCTCGGCCGGGATGGCGCCAATCTGGCCATCGAGTTCCTGGACGAAATAGCGCTGGATCTTGCCGACGATGTCGGCGCGCTGCTGCTTTTCGAATTTGATTTTCTTCACGGTCCTGGGGCTCAGTAGTTCGGCTTACAGATCTTGTTCGACTGCGCCACATACTCATTGTAGGCGACATAGGAGCCATCGGGCGGCGTCTTGCCCTTCATGGCGGCAACGACGATGGCCATGAAGTCGCTATCGATCAGCGTCAGCGCCGCGTCCGCCTTGCAATTGCAGAGCTCGGCATTCTCCGAGATGGAGAAGCAGACCTTGTAGAACTCGTCGCGCTGCTCGGCGGTCGGCGGCGCGGCCTGTGCGGCGGCAGTGCCCAGCGCCAGCGCGGCGATCAGCGTCACAATCTTCTTCATCTCAGCTCCTTGCGGATCACCAGTTTGAGGCCGCTCCAGATCTCACTGACCGCGGCCACTTTCACATCGACCAGACCAATCGGCAGCACGACATCGCGAATGACATCCTCGGTGATATCGGTCGGCACCTTGCTGGCCTTCTTCGGCCACGAAATCCAGATCGCGCCATTGCGGTCGATCGAGTCCATCAGCGGCTTGGCCGATGTCGCGAGCACATCGCGCGACGCGGTGAAGCCGTGGATCACATCATAGCCCGGCTCGCCCTTGGTGAAGCTGTCCCAGGTTGCTTCCTTTGCCTCGGCGAAATCGCGCGACTTGCGCAGCTCCTTAAGGTCCTTCGGCAGCGCGATGAACAGCACCCGCTGCCCATCCTTGAGCCCAAGCTTCTGCGGCAGCGGCGTGCCGGAATAGCCAACAGGGGACAACGCACTCATTGCTGGACCTTGCGGTATGAGGCATCTGCAGACGGCACGATCTTCCAATGAGCGTCGAGCTCATAAGCTTGGATGCAATTGTCCAGAGAAATGGTTGTGTCGCTGACCTCGGCGACGCAGCTTTCGCGCCATCCAGCGGCGTGGTCGCTGAACATGAGGCGACCATTGCTGACCGAATAGAAGAACCGCCCCTCCCAGCAATCAAAACCCATATAGCCGTCACACGTGCTGTAGGTGGCTACGTTGGAATGCGGGCCGTCGAAACACCGCTGATGGCTGTTGTAGAAGTTGGGATCCTTGAGTCGCTGCTGCATGGCCGCGTTTGGGCTACGCTCCCAACAACCGACGAGGCCCCGTTTGAGTGCAGCATCTGACTGCACCCGGTCAGCCGCGTAGCTAGGTGCGATGGTCAGCACGGCCATCGCTACGAGACCAGCGCTGGCGGCCAGCCTGTTCATCTCAATACACACGCGCCTTGGGCGCGATTTTCTTGAGGTCGATGCCGCCTTCGGATTCGGGGGTCAGGGGCGCGGTGTGGACCGGGCGGTAGGTGAGCGACACATTGCCGGCTTCGTCGATGCGGCTGATGGTGTGCTTGCGCCAGTTGACGTCGTCGCGGCTGGAGAAATCTTCACGCGCATGGGCGCCGCGGCTTTCGGTGCGGGCTTCGGCGGAGATGACGGTCGAGAGTGCATTGGCGAGAAGGTTCTCGAGCTCGAGCGTTTCGACCAGATCGCTGTTCCAGATCATCGAGCGGTCGGTGACGCGAATGTCGGCCTTGGCGGCGTAGACGTCCTTCATGCGATTGACGCCGTTGAGCAGCGTTTCGCCGGTGCGGAACACGGCGGCGTCGTCCTGCATGGTGCGCTGCATGCGGTCGCGCAGATCGGCCGTGGGCGTGCCGCCATTGGCGTTGCGCAGGCGATCGAAGCGGGCGAGGATTTTCTCCTCGCTGGCCTTGTTGACCTGCGGCACGGCCTTGGCGCGATCGAGCGTCTTGCCGGCGCGGAGCGCCGCGGCGCGGCCAAACACCACGAGATCGGTGAGCGAGTTGGAGCCGAGGCGGTTGGCGCCATGCACCGAGGCACAGCCGGCTTCGCCGACGGCCATCAGGCCCTCGACCGTCGCGTCGGGCGCGTCGGCGGTCGGGTTCAGCACTTCGCCGTGATAGTTCGTCGGGATACCGCCCATATTGTAGTGGACGGTGGGGATCACGGGGATCGGCTGGCGCGTGAGATCGACGCCGGCGAAAATCTTGGCCGATTCCGAAATGCCCGGCAGGCGCTCATGCAGCACTTTCGGGTCGAGATGATCGAGATGCAGATAGATGTGGTCCTTCTTCGGACCGACGCCCCTGCCCTCGCGGATTTCGATGGTCATGCAGCGGCTGACCACGTCGCGTGACGCAAGGTCCTTCGCATTGGGCGCATAGCGCTCCATGAAGCGCTCGCCCTCGGAATTGACGAGATAGCCGCCTTCGCCGCGCGCACCCTCAGTGATGAGGCAGCCCGAGCCATAGATGCCGGTGGGGTGGAACTGCACGAACTCCATGTCCTGCAGCGGCAGGCCGGCGCGTGCCACCATGCCATTGCCGTCGCCCGTGCAGGTATGCGCCGAGGTGGCGGAGAAATAGGCACGGCCATAGCCGCCGGTGGCGAGCACCACGAGCTTGGCGCGGAAGCGGTGCAGCGTGCCGTCGTCGAGCTTCCAGGCAATGATGCCCTGGCAGGAGCCGTCTTCGCCCATCAGCAGGTCGACGGCGAAATACTCGATGAAGAACTGCGCATTGTGGCGCAGCGACTGGCCGTACAGCGTGTGAAGGATGGCGTGGCCGGTGCGGTCGGCGGCAGCGCAGGTGCGCTGCACCGGCGGACCATCGCCGAACTCGGTCATGTGGCCGCCGAACGGGCGCTGATAGATCTTGCCTTCCTCGGTGCGCGAGAAGGGTACGCCATAATGCTCGAGCTCATAGACCGCGGCCGGCGCTTCGCGCGCCAGATATTCCATCGCGTCATTGTCGCCGAGCCAGTCCGACCCCTTGACGGTGTCATACATGTGCCACTGCCAGCTGTCGGGCCCCATGTTCTTGAGCGAGGCGGCGATGCCGCCCTGCGCCGCGACGGTGTGCGAGCGCGTCGGGAAGACTTTCGTCACGCAGGCGGTGTTGAACCCCTGTTCGGCCATGCCGAGCGTGGCGCGCAGACCTGCGCCGCCGGCGCCGACCACCACGACGTCGAATTCGTGGTCGATGATCTCGTAAGCCGGCATAGGCACTAACCCCAGAAGACGATTTTGGCGATGGCGAGGATGGTGATCGCGGGCACCGCAATGGCGAAGGCGGTATTGGCGGTGTTCGCCAGCTTTTTCGTGCCGCCATCGAGGTAATCGAGGATCACCTCATGCATGCCGATGCGCATGTGGACGCTGACATTGATAATGAGCAGCACGAGGCCGATGGCGACCAGCGGATTGCGCACCATGCCGACCATCTCGGCGCGGTCGGCACCGGCGAGGCTGACGACGAACCAGACGAAGAACAGCGTGAAGGCGATGTTGAACAGGCCCGTCAGCCGCTGCAGCTTGAACTCGCCGGTGGCGTGCTTGCCATTGCCGTAATGCGTCTTCGGATTGGAGATGGCCGCCTTGTCGATCATTTGAACCACACGAACAGCGCCCAGGCGCCCAGGGTGAGAAGGATCGAGGCGACCCATTGCACGCGGGTGATCATCTCGCGGCCGACCGGATCGAGCAGCTGGATGCGATCCCAGATGAGATGGCGGATGCCGCCCAGCATGTGGTGGAACAGCGCCCAGGTGGCGAGGAAGAAGACCGCCTGCACCAGCCAGAAGCCGTAGATGGCGTTGACCGCATCCATCGGACCATCGCCCAGCGCCGCGGCGCCGAGCCAGATGACCACCAGCAGCGTGCCGAAATACATGGCCATGCCGGTGCCGCGCTGGATGATGGAATTGGCCATCGTCAGCGTGAAACGGTAGATTTGCAGATGGGGCGAAAGGGGCCGGGAACGGGCTGCCATGGACGTCTCGAGGGCGGGCGGAGCCAGCAGTGGAAGGGTTCGAGACTTCTAGCCGCACCACCCCGTCAGGTCAAAGCGGAATGGGGCGCCGCAGATCAGACTTTCCGGTCGTCGAGACTCAGCTGCGACTGCCGCAGCGATTCCAGAACCAGCAGCAGGCTCAAGACCTTGGCGCTCTTGCTGCCGGCCGGATCGAGGCTTTCGAGGCGCGGCGCCGGGAGCATCAGGATTGCTTCGCGCGCAAACGCATCTCGCAGCATGCCGCCATTGAGGGCGAGCACGGCTCCAGTGATCAGTATGGCGGTGGCGATTCGGTGCATCGGGCGCAGCTTTCGCGGTTGTTGGCGGCGTTTTTATGGTGAACGCCATGTAAACGGCCTGAATCCGACGTTCAGAATCCATTCAGCCCATGTAAAGTTCCACACTCATTGGAGTTTTTGACTTGCCCGACTTCCTGCGCCCGGTGGCGACAACCACTCTTGCCGACAAATGGGGCCTCGTTCAGCGCCACGAATTCGATCTGAAGCGGCGAAATGGCGAGTGGCAGCGGCAAATCCGCGAGACTTACGACCGCGGCGACGGCGCGGCGGTGCTGCTCTGCGATGTGGCTGCGGCGGCGGTGATCCTGATCCGGCAGTTCCGCTATCCGGCGTTTTACCGGGGCGAGCCGCCCTATCTGATCGAGGCCTGCGCCGGAAAGCTGGAGGGCGACGACCCGGAAACCTGCGCGAGGAAGGAAGCGGAGGAGGAAACCGGCTATCGCGTCGGCAAGCTGACCAAGGCCTATGACTGCTTCATGAGCCCCGGCTCGGTGACCGAACGGCTGACGCTTTATGTCGGGATCGTCGAGGGATTGATCAGCGCCGGCGGCGGGCTCGCCAACGAAGGGGAGGACATTGAAGTCATTAAACTCCCCTTCGCGACGGCGCTCGGGATGATCGAGACGGGCGAAATCGCCGACGCCAAGACCATCCTGCTGCTCCAATATGCTGAGCTGAAGGGTGTTTTTCGCTAGATCTGGTCGTAGGGGACGCCTGCATCGACCTCGATGAAGCTCGCCGGGCGGGCATAGCTCATCTGGTCGATCAGGAACGGATCCTGCAGCAGCAGGCCCAGATGTTCGTGCCCGGCGACGATCTGCACCGCCGGGGAGGGAGCGGAAAACGTCCCGGCCAGCAGCTGGCTGGCGGGAACCGGCAAAGCAACGATCGCGGCCAAAAGGGCCAGGCTCAGGACTTTGACACGCATTTTCCGGCACTCCACTCGAGTTGCGGCTTCATCTCGCCGCGTTCTTGAGTGGAGATTTAGCCCCGTCCAGCGGAACCGGGCGTGAAAGCCCCGTTCATGTGGGGTTTAGCCGCGAAAATCGCGGCCTAGCGGTAGTCGATGAGCTTTTTGTCGGGATTGTAGGGCTGGTCGGCGACGATGCGGGTGACGGCCTGGCCGCACTTCATCTTCTTTTCCGCCGGATCAAAGGTGTAGCTCGGCGAACCGTAGAGCTCCCAGCCCTCGCTGAGCGCCTTGGTGACCTTGTGGCAGAAGGCGGAATCGTCTTCGCCGGTCAGGTACCGATAAATCTGCATAGAGCGCCCCCGCCCGCATGGTGTTGAACGGCGGCCTACTTACCGGTAATTCGACGCCATGCACAGCTTTCCACAGCACCTCATCGACGGCTACGCCGCCTTCATCCGTGGCCCCTATGCCGAGGCGGAGGGACGCTACAAGACCCTCGCCAGCGAGGGTCAGTCCCCCACCACGATGGTGATCGCCTGCTGCGACAGCCGCGCGGCGCCCGAGACGATCTTTGACGCGGGGCCGGGCGAATTGTTCGTCCTGCGCAACGTCGCCAACCTCGTGCCGACCTTCCAGCCCGATGGCGGCCAGCACGGCACCTCGGCCGGCATCGAATTTGCCGTGGCGGCGCTCGAAGTGCAGAACCTCGTGGTGCTGGGCCATGGCCGCTGCGGCGGCATCCGCGCCGCGCTGAACCCCGGCCATGTGCTGGCCCATGGCGACTTCATCAGCAAATGGATGGCGATGCTGGCGCCGGTGAGCGAGGAAGTGGCGAAATATTCGTTCATGACCAACACCGAGCGCGAGACGCTGCTCGAACGCCTCAGCGTTCGCAACTCGATCAAGAACCTCCGCACCTTCCCCTATATCCGCGAGCGCGAGGCCGATGGCCGGCTCAAGGTGCATGGCGCCTGGTTCGATATCTCGACCGGCGAGCTCTGGGTGATGGACGACGAGACTGGCGATTTCAGCCGGCCGGTCCTGCCAGCCTAAGCCCGGCTCCAGACATAGCGGATATCGGGCAGCCGGGCTTCATTGCCCGCGCCGTCGGTGGTTTCGGCAATGACGAAGCCGCGAGCTTCGTAGAAATGCCGCGCCCGCAGATTGTCGGCGAAACACCAGAGCTGCAGCTGGTCGTGCCGCGCTTGCGCGTCGGCGAGAAGGGCTGACCCGGCACCCGTGCCGATGGCGTCGGGCGCGACATAGAGATGGTCGATCCAGTCGCCATCCTCGACCAGCATGGCGATCGGCCGGCCGTCCGCGGCGAGCGCCACGCGGACATCGGCGCTCGACAGCAGCCCGGCGATGAAGCCGCGATCTTCCTCGACGCTGTGCAATTCGGGCAGGAAGGTCAGCAGCCGCCGCGACTGCGAGAACAGCGCCGCGATCTGCGGCAGATCATCGGCGGTGGCGCGGCGAATGACGGGGCGCATCTCAGCGGGCCGGGTTGAGCCGCAACAGGCGCGGCCCGAACACGTTGATCAGGAGGCCGATAAAGACCAGGCCGCTGCCGATAAGCTCGAGGCCGGAGATGGTTTCGCCGAGCAGCAGCGCCGCGCTGCCGATGCCGGCGATGGGAACGAGCAGCGTGAAGGGCGCGACGGTCGAGGCCGGATAGCGCCCGAGCAGCACGCTCCACGCGCCATAGCCGAAGACGGTCGAAATCCAGCCGATGAACAGCAGTGAGCCGATGCCGAGAAAGGTGATCTGGCTCAGCGCCAGCGGCACCGCGCCCGGTCCCTCGAACAGCAGCGACAGCAGGAAGAGCGGGATCGGCGGCACGAGGCTGGACCACACGACGAACGCCAGCATGTCGATCTTGCCGGCCTTCTTGGTGATGAAATTGGCGACGCCCCAGCAGGCCGCCGCCGCGATGACCATGAGAAACGGCCAGAGCGCCGCGCCACCCAGCCGCTCGATGGCGATAACGCCGATGCCGGCGAAGGCGACGAGCGCGCCGAGCAATTGCGCCGGGCTCGGCCGCTCGCCGAGGAACAGCACGGCCAGCGCGATGGTGAAGAAGGCCTGCAGCTGGATCACGAGCGAGGCAAGGCCCGCCGGCATGCCGAACTTGATGGCGGTGAAGAGCAGGCCGAACTGCCCGACGCCCACGGCAACGCCGTAGGCGACGAGGATGCCGAGCGCGACCTGCGGCCGCTTGATGAAGAAGATGGCGGGCAGCGCCGCCACCACATAGCGCAACGAGGTCAGGAGCAGCGGCGGCACCTCATCGACACCCCAGCGGATGGCGACGAAGTTGACGCCCCAGACGAGGACGACGGCGAGGACCAGCAGGATATCGCGCGGCGACATCGCCGCGCGTTCCATTTACGCGGCTTTCCGCTGCACGAGATTGCGCTCGACCAGCGTCTCGAGGATCTGCACCGTGTTGAGCGCAGCACCCTTGCGCAGATTGTCCGAGACGACCCAGAGCGACAGGCCATTCTCGACCGTGTTGTCCTCGCGGATGCGGCTCACATAGGTGTCGTATTCGCCGACCGATTCGATCGGCGTGGCGTAGCCACCGGCCTCGCGCTTGTCGATGACCGAGATGCCCGGCGCATCGCGCAGGATATCGCGCGCTTCATCGGGCGAGATGGGCTTGGCGAATTCGAGGTTCACGGCTTCCGAGTGACCGACGAACACCGGCACGCGCACGCAGGTGGCGGTGAGCTTGATCTTGGGATCGAGGATCTTCTTGGTCTCGACCACCATCTTCCACTCTTCCTTCGTGTAGCCATCCTCCATGAACACATCGATGTGCGGGATGACGTTGAAGGCGATCTGCTTGGTGAACTTCCGGGGCGTCGGCTGGTCGTTGACGAAGATGCCCTTGGTCTGCGTCCAGAGCTCGTCCTGGCCTTCCTTGCCGGCGCCGGAGACGGACTGATAGGTCGACACGACCACGCGCTTGATCTGCGCGAAATCATGCAGCGGCTTCAGCGCCACGACGAGCTGCGCGGTCGAGCAGTTCGGATTGGCGATGATGTTCTTGCGGTCGTTGCGCGCCATGTAGCTGTCGAGCACGGCGGCGTTGACCTCGGGGACGATCAGCGGCACGTCGGCGTGGTAGCGCCAGAAGCTCGAATTATCGACGACGATGGTGCCGGTGGCGCCGATCTTTTCGCCCCATTCCTTGGCGACGGTCGAACCCGCCGACATCAGCGCGAAATCGACGCCGGTCCAGTCGAAATTGTCGAGGTTCTGGACCTTCAGGCGCTTGTCGCCGAAGCTGATTTCCTGGCCCTGCGAGCGCGAGGACGCGAGTGCGATCACCTCGGACGCGGGAAACTTGCGCTCGGCGAGGATGTTGAGCATTTCGCGGCCCACATTGCCCGTGGCTCCGACGACAGCGACGCGATAACCCATTTGTGCTGGTTCCTTTGACCCCATCCCCCGCGCCGGTTCGTCCGGCGGCTCAAGCTCTTTCGGCCTCTCCCCGGCGGGAGGCGGCCCGGGGAAAAGCTTAGCGGGTGGTTTTGGTGGTTTTGGCTTTGAGCTTGAACGGCACGAGGATATCGAGCATCGGCAAGCCGATGTCGGTGATCTCGACGATGATGTCTTCGCACGGCATGGCGAAAACCCTTTTGCTCAAGCAATGCGCGGCTTTTACGCCGAAATGGCAAAGAGTCAATGAAGTCCGCAGTCGGCTATCCTCCCCCGTTTACGGGGGAGGGGGACCAGCGAAGCTGGTGGAGGGGGCGGTCGCGCGCATTGGTGGTTGGGGTCGCCCCCACCACCGCCTTCGGCGGTCCCCGTCCCCCGCTTCGCAAGGGAGGATATCCCGACTGCAACCCACCTGCTAAGGCCACCGCATGCGAAACTATGACGTACTGATCCTGGGCGCGGGCGCCGCGGGCATGATGGCGGCGATTGAGGCCGGGAAGCGCGGGCGGCGGGTGCTGGTGCTCGACCACGCCAAGGCACCGGGCGAGAAGATCCGCATTTCGGGCGGCGGCCGCTGCAACTTCACCAATATCAACACCAAGCCCGACCGCTTCATTTCCGGCAATCCGAAATTCCCCCTGTCGGCGCTGAGCCGCTACACGCCGCACAAATTCATCGAACTGGTGCGGGCCTATGGCATCGCCTTCCACGAGAAGACGCTGGGCCAGCTGTTCTGCGACGGTTCGTCCGCGCAGATCGTCAATCTGCTGACGTCGGAGATGGGCAAGGCCGGGGCCGAGCTCGAGCTCGGGACGACCATCGAGGCCGTCGAAAAGACGGCGGACGGCTTCCGCGTCACGACCTCGGCGGGTGAGCTGACCGCCGCGTCGCTGGTCGTCGCGACCGGCGGCAAGTCGATCCCCAAGATGGGCGCGACCGCGTTCGGCTACAAACTGGCCGAGCAGTTCGGCCTCGCCGTGACCGAGACTCGTCCGGCCCTCGTGCCGCTGACTTTCGAGCCGCGCATGCTGGAAAAGCTGGCGCCGCTCTCAGGTATCGCCGTGGATTCGACCGTGGCGGCCAATGGCAAGACTTTCCGCGAGGCGATGCTGTTTACCCATCGCGGGCTGAGCGGGCCGTCGATCCTGCAAGTGTCGTCCTATTGGCGCGAAGGCGACCCGATCATTGTCGACCTGCTCCCCGACGTCGATGTGGCGGGCGGCCTGCGGCAGGCGCGGCAGAACACGCCCAAATCGGCCCTCCAGACGGTGCTGGCCGAAGTGCTGCCCAAGCGCGTGGCGCAGATGATTGCCGAGGAGATCGCCCTGCCCGGCATGATCGGCGATTTCTCCGACAAGAAGATCGCCGCCGCGACCGAGGGGCTGACGCGTTGGACGCTGAAGCCGACCGGCTCGGAGGGCTATCGCACCGCCGAGGTGACGCTGGGCGGCGTCGACACCCGGGGGCTCAATTCGACAACGATGGAGGCCCGCGCCGTGCCCGGCCTCTATTTTATCGGCGAGGTGGTCGATGTGACCGGCTGGCTCGGCGGCTACAATTTCCAATGGGCCTGGGCCAGCGGCTGGGCTGCCGGGCAAGTGGCCTAGTCGCGGGTCCACGGCGTCAGCCGTGGCAGCCAGCGCCGGACATTGGCGCGATACTGGTCATATTGCTCGCCATAGGTGCGGCTGAGCGTCGGCTCCTCATAGGCGAGGATGAAGAGGTGCACCGTGAGCCAGACCGCGACGCCCCAGAGCAGCGTCGCCGGACTGCCGAGCAGCAGCGCCTGGCCCCAGATCAGCGAGACGACGGCGACATACATCGGGTTGCGCACGAACCGGTAGGAGCCCGAGATCACCAGCGTCTGCGTCGGGGCGATGGGCGCCGGGGTGCCGAGCCCCTCGAGCGCGAAGCGCGAAAAGGTCTCGACCAGCAGCGCCGCGCCGACGATGAGCAGCAGGATGCCCAGCCAGCGGAACGGCTCGAAGCCGAGCAGCGCCGGCTCAAGCCGGTATCCGGAGATCACAGCCGGGATGGCGCCGGCGATGATGCCGGGCACGAAAACCAGGAAAACGGCCGATCCCGCGACGGCTCGCATGCGACTACCCATCCGCTCCCCCCGGGCCATAGGTATCTGCAACGGGACTATCCGCCCGCGCCCCGGACAGCGCAAGCCTTGCCGCGTGGCGGGGGTTTCGCTATAGGGGCTTGGACTCAACACCAGCCGAGGGAGGCGTGTTCATGCATAAATGCTCGTACCGCCTCGCAGGCGGAATGATGGCGCGACCGTAAAGCGCCCGCTGGCTGCAACAGCCGGCAACTGATGTCCCCGCTGCTGAATTGTCCGGGTTCCGACCCGCTGGCGGCCTCCACTTTCTCCATTTCCGGGACCGGTGTGCAATGCACCGGCATTGATCATGGCCCGTTTCAAAATCGACGCCGACGACAACTCCTATCGCAAGGTTCTGGGCTTCACTTTCCGGCGCTGGAAGCAGCAACCCGGCCGCGTGGTGGCGATGTTCTCCCTGTTCATGGGCGCCACCCTGCTCGACGTGCTGACCCCGCTCTATGCTGGCCGTCTGGTGGACGCCGTGAGCCGCGGCGGCCCCGAGGCGCTCGACGCCGTGCTCTGGGCGTTCGGCATCCTGATCGCGCTCGGCCTTGGCGCGGTGGTGATCCGCCAGCTCGGCTTCATGGCGATCATCACCTTCACGCTACAGATGATGTCGGACGTGGCGCAGGACGCCTTTGCCCGCGTGCAGCGCTTTTCGACCGACTGGCACGCCAACACTTTCGCCGGCTCGACCGTGCGCAAGGTGACGCGCGGCATCTGGGGTATCGACCAGCTCAACGACGTGCTGATCATCTTCCTGTTCCCCTCGCTGGTGATGCTGGTGGGCACCTCGATCATGCTCGGGCTGATCTGGCCGCTGATGGGCGTGGTCGTCGCCGTCGGCTCGGTGATCTACATCGCCATCACCGTCGTGCTGTCGGTGCGCTATGTGTCGCCCGCCGCGACGCTCGCCAATATGTGGGACACCCGCATGGGCGGCGCGCTGGCCGATGCGATCTCGTGCAATTCGGTGGTCAAGGGCTTTGGTGCCGAAGACCGCGAGCGCGACCGGCTCGGCCATGTGGTCGGCAAATGGCGGTCGCGCACGGTGCGCACCTGGCAGCGCGGCACGCTCAATGGTGGCATCCAGGGCGCCATGCTGATCGTGCTGCGCACGGCGGTGATCGGCCTTGCCGTGATCTTCTGGCAGCAGGGTGTGGCCGAGGCCGGCGATATCGCACTGGTGCTGACCTCGTTCTTCGTGCTGCAGGGCTATCTGCGCGATGTCGGCCAGCACGTGCGCAATTTGCAGCGCGCGGTCAACGACATGGAGGAGCTGGTAGACGTCCACCTCGCGCCCGTCGGCATCGAGGACCACCCGACCGCCAAGCCGATCAAGATCAATGAAGGCCGCGTCGCCTTCGAGAATGTCACCTTCCAGTATGGCAGCCATATAACGCCGCTCTACAAGGATTTCTCGGTGACCATTCCCGCCGGCCAACGCATCGGTCTTGTCGGCCATTCGGGCAGCGGCAAGACGACCTTCGTCAAGCTGATCCAGCGGCTCTACGACGTGACGGGCGGACGCATCAGTGTCGACGGGCACGACATCCGCGACATGACGCAGGCCTCGCTGCGCAGCCAGGTGGCGATCGTGGCGCAGGAGCCGATCCTGTTCCACCGCTCGCTGGCCGAAAACATCGCCTATGCCCGGCCCGGCGCGACGCGTGCCGAGATCATCGAAGCGGCCAAGCTCGCCAGCGCGCATCATTTCATCGATGCGCTGCCCAAGGGCTATGAGACGATGGTGGGCGAACGCGGCGTCAAGCTCAGCGGCGGCGAGCGCCAGCGCGTGGCGATTGCCCGCGCCTTCCTCGCCGATACGCCGATCCTGATCCTCGACGAGGCGACATCCTCGCTCGACTCGGAATCGGAACTGCTGATCCAGCAGGCGATGGAGCGGCTGATGGTGGGCCGCACCACCATCGTCATCGCGCACCGGCTCTCGACCGTGCGCGCGCTCGACCGGTTGCTGGTGTTCGACAAGGGCGAGATCGTCGAAGAAGGCACGCACGAGCAATTGGTGACGCGCGATGGCGGCATCTATCGCCGGCTGTTCGAGCGCCAGGCGCTGGAACTGACCCGCGGCCTGCAGGTCGCCTAGGTATCGAGCGGCAGCGCGGCGCGGGGCACTCCCCGCGCCCGCTCATATTCTTCGAACACGCCGGCATAATCGGCCGGCCCGTAGGCATCGTTGATCTCGGCCAGCAGCGTCGATTTACGCCGCGGCTCGACGCCGAGATCGCCCAGCAGCACATCGAGATAATTGTGGAAGCGGTTGCTGATGAGGTAGGCGCGGGTCGGCTCGAACATGGTGTTGGCGCGCTTCCATTCATGCACGCGCGCTGCGCTCGCCAGCATCTCGTCGCGTGATGGCAGGACGATATCACCGCGCAGCAGCGCACCGAGCCAGACCATTGCCACTTCGACGGCCGGCCAGTGATAGAGCCCATGGTTGAAGCCGGCAAACGCGAGGCGCGGGATGCCGGGGTGCAGCAAGTGCCGATAGAGCGGCGTGCCATCTGGCTCTGACCGCATGATCGCGCGATAGGGTTCGGGCAGGAACGGAAAATCCGGCCGCTGATGGCCGAGGGCAAGCACCAGCATGTCGGCCGCCACATGGCGACCGTCCTTGAGGTTGACGCCGGTCGCATCGAGCCCCGCAATCTCGCCCTGCACCGGCTCGACGGCGCCGCTGCGTACCGCGTCGTAATAGCCCGACGGCGCCATGGAGCCGCGCATCTGCCGCGCCAGCCGGTCGCGCGGCTTGACCAATTGCATGCGGGCCGTCTCTTCGGCGGTGCGGCCGGGGCGCCAGCCACCATCGCGCAGCAGCATCATCTCGACGCCGCTGGCATAGGGCCCGAGCATCCAGCCCAGCCGCCGGTGGATGAAAGCCGCGAGCCTGCCCGGGTGCACCCATGACGGCTCGAGCGCGGTGCTGGAGCGCGGCGAGACCGTATCGATCATGTGCTTGCCCATGATCCGGTAGGGGATGAGCCAGCGGGCGGCGCGGAAGATCTGCGTGACCCGGCGGGCGCGCGGCAGGGCAAACATGGTCATGTCCACGGCAGTCTTGCCGAAGCCGACGATGGCGACGTCCTTGCCGTCGAAGATGCCGAGGTCGGCAATGGTGTCGGCGGTGACGACCTCGCCGCCGAACGTCTCGCGGCCGGGTAACGCGATCTCCTGCCGGGCCTGCGAGTAATGGCCGACGGCGATGATGGCATAGTCGAAATGTGCCGTGCTGCTGCCCGACGGAGAGGCGATGGTGAGCGACCAGCCATCGGGCTCGGCCCGCATTGCCTCGACCGGATGCGAGAGGCGAATGTCGAGATCGAAATGCGCGGCGGCGGCATGAAGGTAACGCATGACCTCGGCGGCCGTCGGATGGAGGGCCACCTCGAACGGCCAGGGGAAATCCGACAGCCGGTAGGTCTCGGCGGTGTTCTGCAGCGTGACGCCCGGATAGGCCGTGGCCCAGATGCCGCCGATGCTGTCCGTGCGTTCGAAGATCACGACCTCATGGCCGAAGCGCTTCAGCGTCCGCGCGGCGGCGATGCCGGAAATGCCGGCGCCGATGACGGCTATTTTCAACGGATGCTCTCCCCGCCGGCGCAGGCGGCCAGCTGGCGCGACCTTACGGAGAATGCCGCGCTCGGCAAGCGGGGCCGGGTTGGGCTTTTTTGCCTTGGCGAATGATCGGCGGATACCGATATAAGACGGCATGACCCTGCCGCTTTCGATCCTCGACCTCGCCCCGGTGCCCGATGGCACCTCGTCGCCCCAGGCCCTCCAGAACATTGTCAGCCTCGCCCGACTGGGCGACGAGCTGGGCTATTCGCGCGTCTGGTATGCCGAACACCACGGCATGCCCTCGATCGCCTCGTCCTCGCCGGAAGTGCTGATCGCGACGGCGGCGGCCAATACGAAGCGGATCCACGTCGGCTCGGGCGGCGTGATGCTGCCCAATCATGTGCCGCTCAGGGTGGTCGAGACCTATCGCACGCTCAACGGCCTCCATCCCGGCCGCATCGACCTCGGCATCGGCCGGGCCGGTGGCAGCGATGGCCGGACGCTCCGGGCGCTGCGCTCGACCGACGGCAATTATTTCAGCCATGAGCTGGCGGAACTCCTGGCCTTCGAGGAGGGCACCTTCCCGGACGGGCATCCGTTCACCGAAATCGCCGTGGTACCCGAGCGGGTAAAACTGCCGCCGATCTTTTTGCTCGGCTCGTCCGGCGCCAGCGCCGCGGCGGCTGGCGAACTCGGCGTCGGCTATTCGTTTGCGGCGCATTTCAGCCCGGCGCCCCCGGCCCCGGCTTTCGCCGCCTATCGCGCGTCGTTCAAACCGAGCCCGCAATTCGACAAGCCGCACGCCATCCTCGCGGTCTCGGCACTGGTCGCGCCGACGGCAGAGGAGGCGAAGTTCCTGCTGACGTCGCAGGCGGTGAGCTGGGCGCTGTTCATGACGGGCGAAGCCCGCAAGCTCGTCTCGCCCGAGGAGGCGAGCGCCTGGGAGCTGACGCCGACGCAACAGGCGATCATTGCCAATCAGGGCAAGCTCTGGATCTCAGGCGATCCGCAGCAGGTGAAAGCCGAGATCGAGGCGCAGGCGGAGGCCGCCGGCGCCGATGAGGTGATCGTGACGACGACGGTGTGGAGCCACGATTTGCGGCTCCGCTCCTATCGTCTGCTCGCCGAAGCCTTCGGGCTCTCCTAGTGGTCGCGCGCTCGAAGCGGAAAACCGGTTTCCACTTTTCCTGAGCGCGCTCCTTACGCCGCGAGCTTCTTGAGGATGGCGGCGCCCATTTCTTCGGTGCCGATCGACTTGCCGCCCTGGGCGATGTCGCCGGTGCGCAGGCCATCGTCGAGCACGGCGGCGATCGAGGCTTCGAGCTTGGTCGCGAGGTCGATCAGGCCGAACGAATAGCGCAGCGCCATCGCAAAGCTCGCGAGCATCGCGATGGGGTTGGCGATGCCCTTGCCGGCGATATCGGGGGCCGAGCCGTGCACCGGCTCGTAGAGCGCCTTTCTACGGCCATTGGCATCGGGCGCGCCGAGCGAGGCCGAGGGCAGCATGCCGAGCGAGCCGGTGAGCATCG
Source organism: Hyphomicrobiales bacterium (assembly GCA_004144345.1). Lineage (GTDB taxonomy): Bacteria > Pseudomonadota > Alphaproteobacteria > Rhizobiales > Devosiaceae > Devosia_A. The sequence goes on along the minus strand of SEEL01000003.1, from coordinate 114,262 downwards.
CCGCGGCATCGGAGAGGATGTCGCCGAACAGATTATCGGTGACCATTACGTCGAACTGCTTGGGGTTGCGCACCAGCTGCATCGCCGCATTGTCGGCGAGGATGTGGTTGAACTGGACGTCGCTGTAGTCGGCGGCGACCTTGCGGGCCACTTCGTCCCACAGCACGCCCGACTTCATCACGTTCTTCTTGTCGGCCGAGTGGACCTTCTTGCCGCGGGTGCGGGCGAGGTCGAAAGCGACGCGCACGATGCGGTCGATCTCATAGGTCTCGTAGACCTGCGTATCGACGGCGCGCTTCTGGCCATTGCCCAGATCGGTGATTTCCTTGGGCTCGCCGAAATAGACGCCGCCGGTCAGCTCGCGCACGATCAGGATGTCGAGACCCTCGACAAGTTCCTTCTTCAGCGACGACGCCTCGGCCAGCGCCGGGTAGCAGATCGCCGGACGGAGATTGGCGAACAACTGCAGATCCTTGCGCAGGCGCAGCAGGCCCGCTTCCGGCCGCTTGTCATAGGGGACATTGTCCCACTTGGCGCCGCCTACGGCGCCGAAGATCACTGCATCGGCGGCAAGCGCCTTCTGCATATCGCCTTCCGAGATCGCTTCGCCATGCGCGTCATAGGCACAGCCGCCGACGAGGCCGGTATCGGTGGTGAACTCGGCGTTCTGCTCCTTGTTGAGCCAGGCGATAAGTTTTTGCACTTCGCCCATGACTTCGACGCCGATGCCATCGCCGGGGAGCAGGAGGAGCTTGTGGGACATTGTTCTTGTCTCGTCAGGTTGTGGTTGAGGGAACGCCGAACCGCTTTTGGAGGAAGAAGCGGTTGCCGCCAATGGGATGGCCTTCGAGCGTGCCGAAGACCGAATAGCCGAGCTTCTCGTAGAAGCCGCGGGCCTGGAAACTGTAGGTATCAAGCCAGATGCCGGCGAGGCCGCGCTGGCGCGCGAACGCCTCGGCCTGCTGCATCAGCTGCGTGCCAAATCCCTGCCTGCGTACGGTCTCGGGCAGATGCAGCAATTCGACGAACATCCAGTCATAGCCGATGCGCGCGACGAGGCCGCCAATGGTCTTGCCGTCATCGTCCCTGACAAAGATCGACACCGGCTGGTAGCCGCTCGGCCCGCCCTTCGCCTCGTTGAAAGCGATCAGACCGTCGAGGACGGCCTTGTCATCTTCCGGCGCGGGATTGAGGGCCAGCTCGATCTGCATGTCAGGAGTTTGCCGCGCCGATGCGGGCGGTGACTTCGATTTCGATCTTCATGTCCTCCTCGATCATCTTGACGATGAGCATGGAGGCGGCGGGGCGGATATCGCCGAACACGGCGCCGACTGTACGCACGACATCATCCACATAGGAGATGTCGCCCACATAGTAGACGACGCGCACGGTGTCGCGGATGGACGAGCCGAGATCGCGCAGCGCCTTGTCGATGGTGGCAAGCGCATTCTCGGCCTGCGCCGCGACGCTCGCCGGCATCTTCATGGTGGCGTAGTCGTAGCCCGTGGTGCCGGACACATAGATGGTGTCCTCGTGCCGCACGGCCCGCGAATAGCCGAAGCTCGCTTCGAACGGCGAGCCGGTCGAGACGCGCTGTACCATCAGCTCAGATCCACGGACGGGCGCTGGAGACCTTCTGCTCATAGGACGAAATCTCGGCGCTCTCCTTGAGCGTCGAAGCGATGTCGTCAAGGCCTTCGAGCAGGACCTGCTTGCGCGCCGGATCGATGTTGAAATTGATCGTGCCGCCATCCGGACCCTTGATGGTCTGGCTCTCGAGATCGACCGAGATGGTGGCGTTCGAGCCGCGCTCGGCGTCATCCATCAGGAGCTTCAGCTGCTCGGGCGTCACGACGATGGGCAGAATGCCGTTCTTGAAGCAGTTGTTGTAGAAGATGTCGGCGAAGCTGGTCGAGATCACGCAGCGCACGCCGAAATCGAGCAGCGCCCAGGGGGCATGCTCGCGCGACGAACCGCAGCCGAAATTGTCGCCGGCAACGATGATCGACGCCTTGCGATAGGCCGCCTTGTTGAGGACGAAATCGGGGTTCTCGGACCCATCCTCATTGTAGCGCATCTCGGAGAACAGCGCGGTGCCGAGGCCGGTGCGCTTGATCGTCTTGAGGTACTGCTTGGGGATGATCATGTCCGTGTCGATATTGATGATCGGCAGCGGCGCGGCGACGCCCGTCAGATGCGTGAATTTTTCCATGATCAAAATCCCCTTTCCGAGGGCGGGACCTTAGTTTTGGGGCGTAATGGCGCGTACAGGGCACAAAATCAAGTGTGCCGGGCCGCCGAAGCGTCCAGCCGGTGGGCTGGAAGCCCCTGCCGTGCGGGCGGCCGCCCCCACCAAAGCTGCGGTCACCCTCCCCCGTTGCTCGGGGGAGGATAAGGGCTGATCGCTGCTTATGCCGCGAGCGAGGTGTCTTCGGCGACGCCGAGCATCAGGTTCAGATTTTGCACCGCGGCGCCGGAGGCGCCTTTGCCGAGATTGTCGTAGACGGCGACGAGGACCGCCTGGGCGCGGGCGTCGTTGGCGAAGACGTGGAGGCGCATGCGGTTGGTGTCGTTGTAGATTTCCGGGTTCAGCTCGGGCACACGCTCGGCCTGCTCAAACGGCGCGACCTCGACGAAACCACCCTTGATGGCGGCGAAATAGTCGGCAATGGCGGCGTGGAGCTCGGCGCCGGTCGGGATCTTGGCGGCCATCGACAGCTGCAACGGCACCATGGTGACCATGCCCTGCCGGAAATTGCCGACGACGGGCGTGAACAGCGGCGTGCTGTCGAGCTTGGCGTAGGTTTGCAGCTCCGGCAGGTGCTTGTGCTTGAAGGTCAGCCCATAGGGCATGAACTCGTTGGCGTCGTCGCCCTTGGCCTCATACTCCTCGATCATGGTGCGGCCACCGCCGGAATAACCGGAAATGCCGTTGACGCTGAGCGGATAGTCGGCCGGCACGAGGCCCGCCTCGACCAGCGGGCGTAGCATGGCGATGGGGCCCTGCGGCCAGCAGCCGGGGTTCCCGACCCGCTTGGATTCGGCGATCTTGCCGGCCTGCAGCCGGTCCATTTCGGCAAAGCCATAGGTCCAGCCATCGGCGATGCGATGCGCCGTGGAGGCGTCGATGACCTTGGTGGTGTCGTTCTCGATGAGCGACACGCTCTCCTTGGCCGCATCGTCGGGCAGGCAGAGGATGGCGACATCGGCGAGGTTGAGGAGGCGCTTGCGCTCGTCCTGGTCCTTGCGCTTGTCCTGCGCGATGGAGATGATTTCGAGGTCGCGGCGGCCGGCCAGCCGGTCGCGGATCTGCAGACCCGTCGTTCCCGCTTCGCCATCGATGAAAATTGTCGCGACCATGTCCTGTCTCCCGTCTGGAGCTTGAATGCGGGCGCACATATAGGGTTTCATGGCCCGCAAGCAAAGGAGAAGCCGAAAATGACCCCGCACAACCATGCCAAGCCCGGCGATTATGCCGAAGCCGTCCTGCTGCCCGGCGATCCGCTGCGCGCCAAATGGGTGGCCGAGACCTTCCTCAAGGACGCGAAACTGGTCAATTCGGTGCGCAATTGCCTCGGCTATACCGGCACCTGGAACGGCAAGCCGGTTTCCGTGCAGGCCACGGGCATGGGCCAGCCGTCGCTGTCGATCTATGTGCATGAGCTGATCAATGTGTATGGGCTGAAAAAGCTCATCCGCATCGGCACCTGCGGCGGCCTCAATGCGGCGGTGAAGGTGCGCGACCTGATCCTTGCGCAGGGCTCGTCGACCGACTCGACCATCGTCAAGGACGGCTTCGGCGCCTTCAACTTCGCCCCCATCGCCGATTACGGCCTGCTGCGCTCGGCCGCCGACAAGGCCGAGGCCAAGGGCATGCGCTACCATGTGGGCAACATGCTGAGCTCGGACATTTTCTACCATGTCGAACCGGGCATGGCCGGCTACGGGCGGCTGCCCAGCCATGGCGTGATCGGCGTCGAAATGGAATCGGCGGCGCTCTATACGCTGGCCGCGCGCTTCGGCGTGAAGGCGCTGACCGTGTGCACCATGACCGACTGCCTCGTCACGGGCGACGAGATCGACGCCGAGGCGCGCCAGACCTCGCTCAAGGACATGGTGGCGCTGGCGCTGGACGTCGCCACGGAATGAGCGTGCTGGGCCGCCTCGCCAATGCGCTCGGGCGCAATGACGAGCGGCCCAATGTCGAACTGGCGGAAGCGCTGGTCGCGTCGCGTGACCCGGCCGCCATCGCCGAGCTGGCCGATGCGCTGAGCAGCGGTACGGTGGCGGTGCAGAACGACGCCATCAAGGTGCTGTACGAGATCGGCGAGCGCAGCCCGGAACTGGTGGCGGACGATGCCGAAGCGTTCTTCGCGCTGCTCGGATCGAGGAACAATCGCAATGTGTGGGGCGCGCTGAGCGCCATCGAGACGATTGCGGCGCGGCGGCCGAAAGAGGTCGCGGCGCGGCTGGACGAGGTGCTGGCAGCAGCCGACAGGGGCTCGGTGATCGCCAAGGACAAGGCGATGTCGACGCTGTCGCAACTGGCGCAGGCGGGCGAGAAGAAGGCGATGCCGGCGCTGCTCGAGCGGCTCGAACTGGCGGCGGTGAACCAGCTGCCGATGTACGCCGAATTCGCCGCCGCGGCCGTGACCCCGGTACACAAGGCGAAGCTGGTGGCAATCATTGAGGCCCGGCTCAAGACGCTGGACGCCCCGGCCAAGCGGGCGCGGCTGGAGAAGCTGCTGCGCAAGCTCGCCAGATAGGCGAAAACATCCCGCCACTATCCCGCCGCGTTTGTTCCGCTATCGTTCGCCTGACGCCGCCAGCGCGGCACGGGGATTACCGACATGTTGCGTAAGAACAATGCCGCGCGCATCCAGGCGACGCTGACCGGCGTCGAGACCATGACGCGCTTTGCGCTGGCGGTGCTGGCGCTGGCGTCGGGCGTCTACACCTATCTGGGCGTGCGCGATCTGCTCGATGGCACGGCGACCTTCGTGTTTTTTGCGGCGATCATCTATTCGGCGGCGGTGTCGGTGGCGATCTACGCCTTCTGGACCTTCATGATGCGCTTCGTGCCGATCGTGACGTCGGCGGCGCAGCGCGTCGGGCTCTTCCTGACGATGGCCATCGGCTGTCTGATGATCATCGCCATGTCGTCCTGGCTGAACGCCGCGGCATTGGCCGGTTCGGCGGCGCTGGAGCAGCACCTTGCCGTCAATCTCGAAGGTTATGTCGAGGACCTCGACGCGGCGCACAACAATGCGCTCGCCGCCCAATCGCTGCTGCCCGACGTGCAGCGCGCCGCCGAGCGCTTTGGCCGGCTGGCCGATGACGAGCGCAATTCAGGCGCGCTGACCGGCTCGATCGGGTCGGGCTCGGTGGTGCAGCTGCTGACGCAGATGTCGACGCAGATGAATTCGCTGGCGAGCACCATCACCGGCTCGCGCGAACAGGTGCAAATCCTCTACGAGCAGGGCTCGGGCCATCTGGCGCGAATGCGCGAACTGGTGTCGGGCACCGGCGATATCCGCCCGCGCTCGGACGAATTCGCCGCCGAAGTGGTGCAGCTCAATGCGGTGATCGCCTCGCTGCAGCAGACCGACGTGGCGCCTTCGGTGAAGCGCGCCGCGACCGACCTCTCTCTTGGCTTTATCGCGCCGGTGGCCGATGGGCGGAGCGCCGACCTCGCCACTCGGCAGGACACGGTGATGGGTACGGTGCGCGAATCCGTTGCCGCGCAATCGGCGGCGCTGGTCGCCGCGGCCGACGAGATCCTCGCCCAGCCGCGCGTCGAGGTCGCGCGCTTCGTACCGCTGTCGACGGCTGAATCGGTGCTGCGCTACTGGAGCGACTTCATCCCCAGCTGGGCCGGCGCCATCTCGATCGATCTGCTGCCGGTGGTGCTCGTGCTCGTGCTGATGATCGCCCATGACGCGATGCGGCGCGAGACCGAGCATGTGGCCGAGGCCGACAGCATGACCGCCGCCGAAATGCTGCGCGCCATGGACCTTTACCGGCAGCTGTCGGGCAAGCCGCTGGTGGAGCCCGAAGCCATCGAGCCGGTGGCGCCGCCCGAAATGCCGCCGGCCCCTGTGGTCGAGCCCGAAAAGCCGGCGGTGCCTGACGCCACGGTGACGGCGCTCGACGTGACGCGCAAGCGGCCCTGATGGCGTCGCTCCCCCGCCGGTTCATCAACTGGGCCGCCGCCTTCGAGGATGGCGCGATCATCCGCGCCGCTTTCTTCGGCCTGCTCTCGGCCACGGCGGTGACCCTCTATCTCGACTACACGGAAATGAACGCCGTAGCGCCGGTGACGAGTACGCCGGATTTGTCGCCGATCCTGCCGGCCTTCGATCCCGACGCGCCCGGCGGCACGCCCGGCCCTGCTATCGCGACGCCAATGGAGACGCTGCGCCAGCCGCTCGAAATCGAGCTCGGCAGTGGCGGCACGCTCAGCGTCACGGGCACGATCCTGCCCGGTTCGGCCGAGCGCTTCGCCGCCGAGATCGCCCAATATGGCGAGTATGTCGAGCGCGTGGTGCTCAATTCGCCCGGCGGTTCGGTGACCGATGCGCTGGCGATGGGCAAGCTGATCCGCGAGCAGGGTTTTGCGACGGTCGTCGAGGCCGGCGGGCTCTGCGCCTCGTCCTGCCCGCTGGTGTTCGCGGGCGGCAAGGAGCGGCTGGCGACGGCCGCATCGGCGATTGCCGTCCACCAGATCTATGCCGCGGCGCCGAGCGATGCTTCGCTCACCTCGCGGCTCGAGGCGGCGGGCAATGCGATGTCGGATGCGCAGCACATGACGGCCGAGATTTCGCGCTACATGATCAGCATGGGGATCGACGCCGAAGTGTGGCTGCGCGCGCTCGAAACGCCGCCCGACCGGCTCAGCTATTTTTCGGCGGACGATTTGACGCGCCTCAAACTGGCCACGCGACTCACCACATAAGAAGCAAGCGCGAGCGGGCGCTGACTTTCGCCTCACTGCGCGACACCAGCGCGCCGGAACCAAGCCCGGCGCGACAAGTTCCCTGCGTAGTCCTTGGGAGGGGAAGCCTATGAACGACGCACACACCTTGACCCGCCACCGCGATATCCAGGCCTGGGTGGCCGACCGCCGGGGCAGCCCGGCCATGCTGCGCGCGCCGAACAGTTTTGGTGAAATGCGCGCCAAGCTGGCGCTGCGCTTCAGCGAACGCCGCCGCCCGGACGAGACCGTCGACCAGGGCGTCAGCCCGGTGAGCTGGGCCGCCTGGCTGGCCGAACTCGACCGCCAGCAACTGGCCCTCAAAGTGGGCACCGACGAGAGCTACGAATTCGTCGAGCGTAAATCGCTCAACTGAGCCGGCCTTTCATGTAGATTGCTGGCCCGGCCCTCCGCCGGGCCTTCGTTCTGGAGCGTCCAATGTCCCGTATCCTTAGAAATGCCGATGAGATCCGCCAGTGGGCCGAGGCCCGCGGCGGCCAGCCCGCCTGGTCCGAACTGCCGACCGGCACGCGCTCGCAGATCGTGCTGCGTATCGTGTTCGACCAATATCTGCTGAATTCCGGCGAGAGCCAGGACACCGACCGGCCGGGCGGCCTCGACCTTGTCGGCTGGGACGAATGGATCGGCGAGCTCAACAAGCAGCAGCTGGTGCTGCAGGTGGGTGACCGCACCGAGGGCGTCCTCGACAATGATTTCGAGTTCGTGCCCGCCTGACGCGCGCTTGTGATCCGCCCCGGCCGGGTGCATGCTGAAGCCCGGTCTGGTGCAGGATCGGCTTCATGGATGACGCTGCCATTCTCGCTTATTGCGACGGCTTTCCGCTCGACAGATTCGAGCCGGGACAGGTGCTAATTCCGGAAGGGCCGGGGCGGGACCGCATGTACATCCTCGCGGCGGGCGAGGTGGAAGTGCTGCGCGGCGACACGCAGGTGGCCGACATCGCCATCCCCGGCGCCATCTTCGGCGAGATCGCGGCGCTGCTCGGCGGCCCGCATACGGCAACGGTACGCGCGGTGGGCAACGTCACGGCGTTCCGCATCGAGAATGCCCGCGCCATGCTGATGGACCACAAGGAACTGAGCTTTCACGTGTCGACGATCCTCGCGCGGCGGCTGACCGACGCGACGAGCTATCTGGCTGACCTCAAGCGCCAGTTCGCGCATCGTTCGGACCATCTGGGGATGGTGGACGAAGTGCTCGACGCGCTGGTGCAGCGGCAGCGCCCGGCGGTGGTGGCCGGCGCCACATCCAAGGATTCGCGGCTCTAGGCCGGGGCGCGCTGCATCCAGCCGGGCAGCGCCATCAATTGCGCCAGCGGCCGTTCGAGCGGCGCATCGAGCTTCACCAATTCCGCGCCTTCGAGCGAGAACCAGGCGGCTTCCATCGCGCTGGTGTCGATGGCGATGGTGGTGGGCGTCTCGCCAATCTGGCGGCCCGGATTGAACAGCCAGCTATCGCCAAGCCGGTCGGCCCATGAGCCATTGCGGGCAAACGGCGCCTCATGCACATGGCCGGAGATGACGAAATCGGGGCGGTATTGCGCGATCCAGCCGCTGAGCGCCGCATCGCCGAAATGCCGCTGCCCCGACCAGGCGATGGGCGTGTCCGAGGGCGGCGCGTGATAGACCCAGAGCCACGCCCCCTTGCGGCGCGGCGCGGCCGCCTCGAACTGCCGGGCGATGGCCTGCTGCGTCAGCGGCCCATCCCACCACGGGCAGATGGTGATGAGCGTGTCGCCGATTTCGAGCGTATCGCCATCGACCGGGATCGACAGGCGCCGCGCGGCACCGAGCCATTGCGCGTGCTTTTCGCCATCGGCGCCGATGGCATCGAGATCGTGATTGCCCGAGCAGACGATGAGCCGGGTGAGCTCGCTGATCCGCTTCAGGTATTTCATCACCACGACGATCTGCGTACCGGGATCGACGAGCGAATTGGTGTCGAGCAGATCGCCGGCAAAGATCACGAGGTCATAGGCGGGCGCGGCACCCACCAGCCAGTCGAACTGCGGCAGCGCATAGTGGAAGTCGGAGACGACAAGGATCTTCACGATCATGCCCCGGTGACGCGATGGGGACGATAGCGGAGGCGACGGGGGGCGTCGAGGTGGGGGCATAGCGCTCGTGGCCGCCCCCACCACCAGCTTCGCCGGTCCTCCCTCCCCGGTGGGGAGGGAGGGGCTCCGCTCAAGGTGCGCCACGGCGCCAACAGTTGGCTATCCCTCCTCGGCGCGTAGCGCTGGGGAGGGGGGACCATGCGAAGCATGGTGGGTGGGGTCCGGCCTAGGCCGAAAGGTCCGCGATCTTCATTTCGGCCGCTTTCATCGCATCGGCGGGCGCGATCGACAGCAGCAGGCCGCGCTGGCCGGCGTTGATGTAGATGATGTCGTAGAGTTCGGCCGTTTCGTCGAGCGCGGTGGGGACTTTGCGCTTCTGGCCGAAGGGGCCGATGCCGCCGACCTTGTAGCCGGTGAGGCGCTCGGCGTCGGGGACCTTCATCATCGCCGCCGACTTGCCGCCGAAGCAGGCGGCGAGCTTTTTCATCGACACTTCGATGTCGGACGGCACGACCACGCAGACCGGCTTGCCGTCGACTTCCGCCATCAGCGTCTTGAAGGTCTGGCCCGGGTCGATGCCGAGCGTCTCCGCCGCGTGGAGACCGATGCGCGGCGCATCGGGATCGTAGTCATAGGGATGGAGCGCGAAGGCGACGCCGAGCTTTTCGAGCAGCAGCGTGCCTTGCGTCGTGTGGGACATCAGTCCTTGTCCTCGAGTACGGCCAGCGCCTCGATGGCTTCCATGTCCTCGTCGGAGAAGCCGAAATGGTGGCCGATCTCGTGCACGAGCACGTGGGTGATGATTTCCCCCAGCGTCTCGCCGTCTTCGCTCTCGGCCCAGTAGTCGAGGATGGGACGGCGGTAGAGCCAGACCTGATTGGGCAGTTGCCCGGTCACTGGCATGGCGCCGCCCTGCGGCAGGCCGACGCCGCGGAAAAGGCCGAGGATGTCGAACTCGGTTTCGAGCTCCATCTCGGTGATCGTCTCTTCATCGGGGAAGTCGGAAACGGCGCAGGGCACATTGCCGGCCAGTTCACGAAACTGCTGCGGCAAGGTCTCCCATGCCGCGGCAGCGATCTGTTCGAAATCGTCGATGCTCGGAGCCGTCTTTTCGGCCCAGGGATTGGTCATTTGCTTGCTCTGTCCAGGCGATCCCAAGCGGGATCGCTTGGACAATCGCAGATGATTACTTCCACTCGCGGATATCGACGAAGTGGCCGGCGATGGCGGCGGCGGCGGCCATGGCGGGCGACACCAGATGGGTGCGGCCCTTGAAACCCTGGCGGCCCTCGAAATTGCGGTTCGAGGTGGAGGCGCAGCGTTCCTGCGGCTTCAGCTTGTCGGGGTTCATGGCAAGGCACATCGAGCAGCCCGGCTCGCGCCATTCAAAGCCCGCATCGAGGAAGATGGTGTGGAGGCCTTCGGCTTCCGCCTGTTCCTTGACGAGACCCGAACCCGGCACGACCATGGCGTTGACATGCGCGGCGACCTTGCGGCCCGCGACCACCTTGGCGGCGGCGCGCAGATCTTCGATGCGGCCATTGGTGCATGAGCCGAGGAACACGCGCTCGACCGAAATGTCGGTGATCTTGGTGCCCGGCTTCAGCCCCATATAGTCGAGCGCACGCCACTTCGACGCGCGCTTGTTCTCGTCCTGGATATCGTCAGGGTTCGGCACTTCGCCGGTGATGGCGATGACGTCTTCCGGTGAGGAGCCCCACGAGACGATCGGCGGGAGCTTCGCGGCATCGAGGATGACCACCTTGTCGTAGACCGCATCAGCGTCGGAATAGAGGGTCTTCCAATATTCGACGGCGTGATCGTAGGCGGCGCCCTTGGGCGCACGCGGGCGATCCTTGACGTAGGCGAAGGTCTTTTCGTCCGGCGCGATGAGGCCGGCGCGGGCGCCGCCTTCGATGGTCATGTTGCAGACCGTCATGCGGCCTTCCATCGACAGCGCGCGGATGGCTTCGCCGGCGAATTCGATGACATGGCCATTACCGCCGGCCGTGCCGATCTCGCCGATGATGGCGAGGATGATGTCCTTGGCGGTGACGCCCGGGGGCAGTTGACCATCGACACGCACCAGCATGTTCTTGGCCTTCTGCTGGATCAGCGTCTGGGTGGCGAGCACATGCTCGACTTCCGACGTGCCGATGCCATGCGCCAGCGCACCGAAGGCGCCGTGGGTCGAGGTGTGCGAGTCGCCGCACACGATCGTCATGCCCGGCAGGGTGAAGCCCTGCTCCGGCCCGACGATGTGGACGATGCCCTGACGCTTGTCGAAGGGATCGTAATATTCGATGCCGAAATCCTTGGTGTTCTCGGCCAGCGCCGCGATCTGGATGGCGCTTTCCGGGTCCGGATTGGGCAGCGAGCGGTCGGTGGTGGGGACGTTATGATCGACCACGGCCAGCGTGCGCTCGGGCGAACGCACCTGGCGCTTGTTCATGCGCAGGCCCTCAAAGGCCTGCGGGCTGGTCACTTCGTGCACGAGGTGACGGTCGATATAAATGAGCGACGTGCCGTCCGGGTTGTTCGCGACCAGATGGTCATCCCAGATTTTGTCGTACAGCGTGCGGCCCATTTGGCTAAAAGTCCCGTTCTGCTAAGGGTTTTCGTGGAATTGGGGTCATAATCCCCGAAGGCGGCATGGGTCAAGCGCGCGGAAGGGCGCGGGCGTTCGGCGACGCCCCGTTAACTGCGGTCCGGCTAGGCTTGGCGGCCCGATTCCCTAGAGCCGCGACGCCATGGAAACCTCGCTGTACCAGCCGATCAAGGCCTTCATCGAAGCCGCCGGTTATGAGGCGAAGGGCGAGATTGGCGGCTGCGATCTGGTGGGGCTGAGCCCCGGCGATCCGCCGATCGTGGTGATCTGCGAGCTGAAGCTGAGCTTCAACCTGGAGCTGATCCTGCAGGCGGTGGACCGCGCGGCGATGGCCGACGAAGTGTGGGTCGCGGCGCGGATTTCGGCCACCGGCAAGGGCCGCGAGGCCGACAAGCGCTACCGCGACCTCTGCCGGAGGCTGGGCATCGGCATGCTGGGCGTATCGGACCGCGGCGAGGTCAGCGTCATCGTGAACGCCGTGACGCCGATGCCGCGCACCAACCCCAAGCGGCGGTCGCGGCTGGTGCGCGAGCACCAGAAGCGGCGCGGCGACCCGACGCTGGGGGGCAGCACGCGCCGGCCGATCATGACCGCCTACCGCCAGCAGGCGCTGCTTTGCGCCGAAGCGCTGAGCGCCGGCCCGCTCCGGCCGCGCGACATCAAGCCCCGGGCGCCGGACGCGGGCAAGATCCTGCTCTCCAATGTCTATGGCTGGTTCGAGCGGGTGCAGCCGGGGGTCTACCAGCTGACCGACCTCGGCCGCACAGCGGTGGTGGCGACAGGGGCCTGATGCCCCTCGACTTTAGGGGCGGGCCACCGCACTCTGCAATTTGCTGATTTGTCATGGTGGAAGGGGGCCATGGCAGTGGACCCTGTGATCGACACCAAACGCGGCCTGCTCGACCGCGCCGAAGAGCTTCGCGAAACGGAGCCGAACTTTGCCCGCTTCCTGCTGGCGACGGTGGGCGCGACTGACCCCGACGATCTCGATGGCACCTCGCCCGAAGTGGTCGAGGCGATGCTGCGCCGGACCTATACGCGGCTCGGCAAGCGCGAGGGCAAGAGCCACATCGTCTTCGACTTTGCGCCCGAACATCCCGGCCACCCCGAGCTGATCGAGATCTTTTCGGCCGACATGCCCTTCATCGTCGATTCGGTGCTGGCGGCGATCCGCGCCAAGGGCGGCACGATCAAGTTCATGGCGCATCCGGTGCTGCATCTCGACCCGGAATCGCACCGCCTGCTCGACGAGGCAGCGCCGGTTTCGGTCAATGAGAGCCTACTGCTGGTTGAGATCGCGCCGCTCGACGACCCGGAGCAGAAAAAGGCGCTGCTGGCCGAGATCGACGGCACGCTGACCGAAGTCTATCGCGCCACCCGCTCGTGGCGCACCATGCTGGAGCGGCTGCGCCGGCTGGTGGAGGACTGGAAGCTCAACCCGCCCCGCGCCACGACCGCCGCCGTGTCGGAGGCCAAGGAATTCCTCGCCTGGCTGGCCGAGCACAATTTCACCTTCCTCGGGATGCGCGAATACCGGCTGGAGGGCGAAGGCGATGAGCGCAAGCTGACACCGCTGATCACCTCGGGCATCGGCATCCTCGAGGACAAGGATTTCCACTTCCTGCGCGCCGGCACCGACTATGTCGAGATGACCGAGCAGCATGTCGCCTGGCTCGGCGAGCCCGACCCGATCATGGTGACCAAGGCCAATGTGCGCACCCGCGTGCACCGCCGTGCCTATATGGATTATGTCGGGGTCAAGCTCTACCGCGAGGGCGGCGAGGTGTCGGGCGAACTCCGCATCGTCGGGCTCTTCACCTCGATGGCGCTGGCGACGCCGCATAGCGATGTGCCGCTGATCCGCCGCAAGGTGTCGGAAGTGATGCGCCGCTCGGGCCACGACCCCGCGAGCCATGCCGGCAAGGGGCTGATGGCGGCGCTGGATTCCTATCCGCGCGACGAACTGTTCCAGATCGGCCAGGACCAGCTGTTCGATTTCGCCAAGGAGATTGCGGCGCTGACCGATCGGCCGCGCGTCCGCGTGCTGCCGCGCATCGACCGCTTCGACAATTTCGTCTCGGTGCTCGTCTTCGTGCCGCGCGACCGCTACACCTCCGAAGTGCGGGCGCGCATCGGCCTCTATCTGGCGCAGCGCTATGACGGCCGCGTTTCGGCCTATTATCCGCACTTCCCCGAAGGCGACCTGGTTCGCGTGCATTTCATCATCGGCCGCAATGGCGGACCGACGCCGCGGCCGAGCCAGGACCGGCTCGAGGACGATGTCGCCGATTTGATCCTGACCTTCGACGATCGGCTGGGCCTTGCCTCGCCCGACACCGAGCGGATCGCGCCCTGGCTTGGGGCGTTCTCGGCCGCCTATCAGTCGCGCAATGATGCCGGGCAGGCGCTCGCCGATATTGCGGTGATCGAAAAGCTCGAGGGCGAAGCAAGTCTGGCGCTGAAGCTGATCGAGCGCAGTGAGGGCGACGGCGACTACGGGCTGAAGGTCTATCATCGCGGCAAGCCCATTCCGCTCAGCGACCGCGTGCCGATGCTGGAGAATTTCGGCTTCCGCGTCATCGATGAGCGCACCTATACGGTGGAGCCGAAATCCGGCGCGCCGATCTTCATCCACGACATGGTGCTCGACGTGCCGGCGGGCCGCGCCGCCGATTTCTCGCTGCGCGCGCCGCTGGTCGAGGACGCGATCCTTGCCGTGTGGCAGACCGAGGCCGAGAGCGATCCGCTGAACCGGCTGGTGCTGGGCGCCGGGTTGAGCTGGCCCGATGTCGCAATCCTTCGCGCGCTGGTGCGGTACCTCAAGCAGGTCGGTGTCACCTGGAGCCGCGCCTACCTTGCGCAGGTGCTGAACCTCCATCCGGATGTGGCAGTCGCGCTTACAACGATGTTCCACGCGCTGCTCGATGCCGGGTTCAGCGGCAATCGCGACCGCGTTGCCGGGGAAGCGCGCGAGGCCATCGAGGCGGCGCTCAACGCGACGCAATCGCTCGACGAAGACCGCATCATCCGCCGTGTGCTGAATTTGATCGAAGCGGCGCTGCGCACTAATGCCTTCCAGCGCGACGGCGCCGGGCAGCGGCGCCCTGCCCTCGCCATCAAGTTCGATTGTGGCAAGATCGATGGCCTGCCCGAGCCGCGCCCCTATCGCGAAATCTTCGTCTATGCGCCGCGCGTCGAGGGCCTGCATCTGCGCTTCGGCGCCATTGCCCGCGGCGGGCTACGCTGGAGCGACCGGCCGGAGGATTTCCGCACCGAGGTGCTGGGGCTGGTGAAGGCGCAGCAGGTCAAGAACGCCATCATTGTGCCGGTGGGCGCCAAAGGTGCTTTCGTGCCGCGCATGATGCCCAAGGGCGCCGACCGCGAGATGGTGCAGCGCGAAGGCACGGCCTGCTACCAGATTTTCATCCAGACGCTGCTCGACGTGACCGACAATCTCGAAGGCGATGTGGTGATCCCGCCGCCCGACGTGAAGCGGCGCGACGCCGACGACCCCTACCTCGTGGTGGCCGCCGACAAGGGCACCGCAAGTTTCTCGGACACGGCCAACGCAATCGCCATAGCGCGCGGCTTCTGGCTGGGCGATGCCTTCGCTTCGGGCGGCAGCAATGGCTATGACCACAAGAAGATGGGCATTACCGCGCGCGGCGCCTGGGAAGCGGTGAAGCGGCATTTCCGCGAGATGGACCGCGATATCCAGACGACGCCCTTCACGGTGGTGGGCGTCGGCGACATGAGTGGCGACGTATTCGGCAATGGCATGCTGCTTTCGCCGCAGACGCGGCTGGTAGCAGCGTTCGACCATCGCGACATCTTCATCGACCCCGATCCGGATCCGCTTGTCAGCCTCGAAGAGCGCAAACGCCTGTTCGCCCTGCCGCGCTCGAGCTGGCAGGACTATGACAAGACGCTGCTGTCGAAGGGCGGCGGCGTCTACTCGCGCTCGCTCAAGAACGTTGCTCTATTCCAGGAGGCGCGGCGCGCGCTTGGCCTTGGCAATGATCCGGTGACGCCGCAGGAAGTGATATCGGCCATCCTCAAGGCCGATGTGGATCTGCTGTGGTTCGGTGGCATCGGCACCTATGTGCGCGCCGCAACCGAAACCGACGCCGAAGTCGGCGACAAAGCCAATGATGCGATCCGCATTGCCGGCAAGGATATTCGGGCCCGCGTGGTGGGCGAAGGCGCCAATCTGGGCGTGACGCAGCGCGGCCGCATCGACTATGCGCTGCATGGCGGCAAGATCGACACCGACGCCATCGACAATTCGGCGGGCGTCAACGCGTCGGACATCGAGGTCAACGTCAAGATCGCGATGAACACGGTGATGCGCACCGATAAGCTCGAGATGGATCAGCGCAACCGCTTCCTTGCGGCGCTGACCGACGAAGTGGCGGCGCTCTGCCTGCGCAACAACTATCTGCAGCCGCTGGCGCTGTCGCTGGCCGAGCGCGCCGGGCTCGCGGCCCTGCCCGATCATCGGGCGCTGATCGAGACGCTGGAGGAACGCGGCCTGTTGAGCCGCGCCGTGGAGTTCCTACCCGACAATGCGACGCTCAATGCGCGCAGCGCCGCGGGCAAGGGACTGACTCGGCCGGAGCTGGCGGTGATCCTCGCCTATGCCAAGAACTCGCTCTATGCCGATCTACTCGCCGGCAAGGCGCCCGACGATCCCTATCTCAGCCACGAACTGTTCCGCTATTTCCCCGAGACGCTGTCGGACCGCTATCCGGATTCAGTGTCGAGCCACCGGCTCAGGCGCGAGGTGATCGCGACGGTGCTGTCGAACCAGATGATCAATCGCGGCGGGCCGGCCTATGTGGTCAAGATGATGGCGGCGACCAGTGCCGATGCCGGGCAAGTGGCGGCCGCTTTCTGCCTCGCCCGCGATGCCTATGGGCTCGAGCGGCTCTATGCCGAGATCGATGCGCTGGACGGCCAGCTGGCCGGGGCGACACAACTCGACCTCTATGCCGAATTGCAGGCGCTGCTGGAGCGCGAAACGCTGTGGCTGCTGCGCAATGCCGATTTCACCCAGCCGCTGGGCGACCTTGTGCTGCACTACGCCGAAGGCGTGACGGATGTCGCCGGGCTCGGCAGCAGCCTCGTTCCGCCGGGCCTTGAAAAGACCATCGCGGCGCGGGCCGACGGCTTCATGGCGGGCGGCGCGCCCAATGCGCTGGCCCGCCGCTTCGCCGAACTGGCGATATTGAGCTACGCCACCGACATCGCGCTGGTGGCCGAGCGCACCAAGAGCCCGATCGCGGCCGCGGCCGGCGCTTTCTTCGGCGTGCTCGATCTGTTCGGGCTGAGCGGCATTGTCGAGGCGGCGGAAGACATCGTGCTCACCGACAAATTCGACCGCATGGCGCTCGACCGGGGACTGGCCAATCTGATGCGCGCCCAGCGCGATCTGACGGTCGACGTGCTGGGCTTCGGCCGGGGCGAGATCGACACCCGCCTCGCGGCCTGGAAGCAATCGCGCCCCGAAGCCATCGAGCGCGTCGTTGAGGCCGTAACCGGCCTCACCACGGGGGAGATCACCGTCTCTCGCCTGTCGGTCGCCGCGGGCCTGCTGTCGGATCTGGCCCGCTCGGCTTGAAGCGCAGCCTCAGTGACGGAAGTGGCGCATGCCGGTGAAGATCATGGCGACGCCAGCTTCGTCGGCGGCATCGATCACCGCCTGATCGTTCATCGAACCACCCGGCTGGATGAGGGCGGTGGCGCCCGCTTCGACTGCTGCCAGCATGCCGTCGGGGAACGGGAAGAAGGCGTCGGAAGCGACGACTGAGCCAGCCGTCAGCGCCCCCTCGATACCCGCCGCCTGCGCGGCGTCGATCGATTTGCGATGCGCGACCCGCGACGAGTCGAGGCGGCTCATCTGGCCCGCGCCGATGCCGACGGTGGCGCCATCCTTCACATAGATGATGGCGTTGGACTTGACGTGCTTGGCGACCTGCCAGGCGAGCTTGAGGTCGGCCAACTCGGCCGCGCTCGGCTGCTTCTTCGTCATGACCTTGAGCTCGACATCGTCGAGGCGGCCATTGTCGCGGCTCTGCACCAGCATACCGCCGGCCAGCGATTTGAAGGTAAGGCCATCGGCCTTGGGATCGGCGAGCGAGCCGGTGACGAGGAGGCGGAGGTTCTTCTTGGTGGCAATGATCTTCTGCGCTTCCTCAGTGGCCGAGGGAGCGACGATCACTTCGGTGAAGATCTTGACGATCTCGGTGGCCGTCGCTGCATCGATCTCACCATTGAGCGCGACGATGCCGCCAAAGGCCGACACCGGATCACAGCGCTGCGCCTTGAGATAGGCATCGACAAGGTCGGTGCCGGTGGCGACGCCGCAGGGATTGGCGTGCTTGATGATGGCAACGGTCGGCACCTTCGGGTCGAATTCGCTGATCAGCTCGAACGCCGCGTCGGTGTCGTTGAGATTGTTGTAGCTGAGCGACTTGCCCTGCAGCTGCGTCGCGGTGGCCACGCCCGGGCGCTGCTCGGAGGTCTTGTAGAAGGCGGCCCACTGGTGCGGATTCTCGCCATAGCGCATCACTTCGGCGAGCTGGCCGCCGAACGAGCGATATGGAATGTCGTTATAGCCGAGGGTTTTCGCGAACCAGTTGGAGATGACAGAGTCATATGCGGCGGTGCGGGCGTAGGCCTTGGTGGCGAGCTTCTGGCGCAGATCGAACGGCACGCCGCCCTGCTGGCGGATCGCCTCAAGCACCGGCGCATAATCGTTGGGATCAACGATAACGGTGACATAGGCGTGGTTCTTGGCCGCCGAGCGGATCATCGCCGGACCACCGATGTCGATGTTCTCGATGGTCTCGTCGTAGCTGGCGCCCTTCGCGATGGTCGCCTCGAACGGATAGAGATTGACGACGACGAGATCGATGGCGCCGATCTCATGCTCATCCATCGAGGCCTTGTGGGTCGGGTTGTCCCGCACGGCAAGGAGCCCGCCATGCACCTTGGGGTGCAGCGTCTTGACCCGGCCATCCATCATTTCGGGGAAGCCGGTGAGATCGGAAATATCGCGCACCGCGGCGCCCGTCCCGGCGATCAGCTTCGAGGTGCCGCCGGTCGACACCAGGTCGACCCCCAGCCGCGCCAGTTCCTTGGCGAAATCCTCCATCCCCGTCTTGTCGAAAACGCTGAGGAGCGCGCGCTTGATGGGGATGATGCTGGTCGGTTCGGACATGTGGCTCCCGTGGGTTCAAGGGGGGTGCCCAGGCGAGCGGCATCTGAGGTTCGCGTTCCCCGATGGTATCCCATCTCTCTCGCCAGTCGCGCGAACGGGCGGACCTATCGCAGAATTTTCCGGGCTTGAAAAGAGCGGGAAGCGGGCAGATGGCCGCGGCCGGCGTCAGCCATCGTCGAGGGTGAAGATCCAGCTGACTTCGCCGACTTCGCCGACCAGCACGTCGAGTACGATCTGCTGGGTGCGGTGGAAGCCGAAATAGGCCGACTGGCGGACGCTGTCCTCGACCCGCATGTCGGCGCCTTCCCAGAGGAAATTCCAGGTCTGGCCGGAGGCGAGGCGGAGCTTCAGCATGTCGCCGGCCTGGCTGACCTTGGTCTGGTGGGCGAGATGGAAGCGGATGGCGCAGGCGCCCGACATTTTGCCCCGCGCCTTGAGCATGCGTTCCTGCCCGACCAGCGAATGGCCATCGGCGAGCAGGGTCAGCCGGCGCTCGAGCACCACGCCGAAGCGATCGACATAGCCATGCGTGCGCATGACCAGCGAATGATCGGCTTCTTCGGCAATGATCTCGGGATCGCGGCCGATCTTGACCACACGATGCTTGAGCGGCCCGCCCGTGGGGATAGCGGCGGCCGACAGGGCGTTGATGGTCGGGCCGGAATGGGCGATGCCCTGGCGGAAGAGGAGCGCGCTCTCTTCTTCGTCGGAGAGCGCCGGCCCGCAATTGCACACGATCAGATCGCGGCCATGGCTGAACTCGAAGGCCAGCGCCGACGAGTGCATATGACGCGCATATTCGGGCGGCGGCACGAGGCCGGTATCGGCGACGACGATCGATTGATCCGAGATCAGGCGGCCATAGCCACCTGCCGTGCCGGTGGAGCGGGCGCGCGTCGGCGTCTGCGCCTGCATGGCAACGATGATGTCATGCGGCATCTGGCCGGTGCCGTTGAAATAGGCCGGCTCGCCCGTGCCCAGCGAAATGGCGTCGAGCGCGCGATGCATGCTCTCGATGATTTCCGCGAGCTCGTCGCGATAGGCATCGGAATTGCGCAACAGCGCCTGGCGGATGGTATGGAGTTCAACCATCAGCATGAATTGCTGCTTGGCCGAACGCGAACGATGCAGGCCATCTTCGTCGATCTGCCGGTCGAGCAGCTGGTTGACCTTGTCGAGCCGCGACGGGATTTCGTGCTCGCGGTCATTGTCGCAGAGCGCCACGCCGAGCAACGCGATGGCCGCCATCAGCGCATCCACAGGATCGTCGGCGAAGGGCGCCCGCAGCTTCAGCGACTGGATCTGCGTGCCGAGCGAGCGCGTGATGATCTTGGCGTCGTCCGGATTGGCGCCTTCGACCAGGATATTGAAATGGCGCAGCCAGTTGAGGATGCGACGCGAGGTGAGCGCCAGGCCCCACACTGCCGGCTCGTAGCCGCCATCGCGATCGATCCAGTCGATGGCGAGGCTGCGCGCAAAGCTGCGTTCCTCATCGGAGCGGGCATCGCGGAAATGACGCAGCCAGGCGAAGGCCTGGAGATCGTCGAGCCAGTCGTCATGCACCATGTCGATGGCGAAGGGCGAGGCGCCATTCGTATCGACCAGCTTGCTGGCCAGCAGATAGCGCCCCTGCATCATTTCGAGCAGGGATTCGCGATCGGACGGCCGGAAGTCGCTGAGCGCGGTGGAATAATCTTCGTTGCCGGTGCCGGTCCATACCCAGCGGATCAGCGGATTGCTGACCATGAAGTCAGCCGTCCGTCTGGCGCTGCGGCGCAGAGCGAAGCTTACTGGGTTTGCCAACCGGCCCTCTCACAACAGGACGGTAGAGCCCCCGCCGTCCATGCCGGTTTTACACCGGAAACACTAAAATACTCAGGCACGGCGGAAGCGCGCAACGAAGAACCCATCCAGCGTTCCGCCCTTTTCCCCAGGAACGATCTGGCCCGGGTGGGTGCGGATATAACCGGTTTCGGTCACAGGTACAGCCCAGCCGTTGAGCTCTCCGGCCGCGACCGGGAGCAGTTCGAGCCCCTGTTCGGCCGCCCAGCGCGCCTGCGCCTCGCCCTCTTCGGGTTCGAGCGAGCAGACGCAATAGATCAGCACGCCGCCCGGATTGAGGCAGTCGACGCCCTTGGAAATGAGCTGGCGCTGCAGCGCCACGCGGCCGGCGATGTCGGCGGGATTGCGGTGCCAAACCACCTCGGGGTGGCGGCGGAAGGTACCGGTGGCTGAACAGGGCGCATCGAGCAGCACGCCGTCGAAGCGGCTGGCGGGCACATAGTCGAGCGCGTCGGCGGTGACGAGTTCGGCAGTGTAGCTCAGCCGGTGGAGATTGCCGCGCAGGCGCTCCATTCGGGAGGGGTCGCGCTCCAGCGCCGTGACGGTATAGCCGGCCTTGATCAGCTGGGCGGTCTTGCCGCCGGGCGAGGCGCCGATATCGAGGACACGGGCGCCGGGAGCGAGGTTGAGCAGCCGCGCCGGGATGGCGGCGGCAGCGTCCTGCACCCAGAAGCGGCCTTCGGCGAAGCCCGGCAGCTGGTCGACCGGCTTGTCGCGCTGGTCGATGCGGACGGTGTCGGCGAGGATCGGGCGGGCGCCGAGCAATTCGAGCAGCGCCGGATAATCCGCCTTGAGCGTGACATCGAGCGGCGCGCCATCGAGCAGCGCCTGGGCGAAGGCGGGAATGATGTCGGCGCCATAGGCGGCCGTCCAGGTTTTGACCAAAGCCGGGGCGAACAGCAGTTCGGGCGGCCCCTGGCGGAGCTCGGCGGCCTCGGTCTGGGCGCGGCGCAGCACGGCGTTGAGAAGTTTTGCCAGATGCGCAGCGTTCTTGTCGCGCTTCAGCGCTTCGCCGGCGAGGAACAGGGCGGAGTGATCGCCGATTTCGGGCAGGAACAGCAGTTGCGCGAGGCTGAGCCGCGCCACGGCTTCGAAGCTGCCGGATTTCTTGGGCATGCCCTTATCGAGCAGATGGTTGAGCATCAGCGAAAGATGCCCGTGATGGCGGAGCGCCGTGGTGATCAGCTTGTTGGCGAGCGCGCGGTCACGCGCGTCAGAGACATCCGCGGCAGCGAGCGGCGCAAAGCTCGCCCCCTTAAGGACGAGCTGCAGGCGCTCGGCGGCGGCAAGCCGGAGAGCGAGCCCCGGCACCATTTTCTGTTTCGGCAAACTCAGCCCCAAGGGCCGCGCGGGCGACGATCGTCGCCCTCGGTGAACTGCGGCACGCGCCATCCACTATTGCCCTGCGACGCCTGGGTAAAGTCCGGACGGGGGCTGGGACCCCGGCCGTGATCGTCGCGGCCCATCTCAACCGCCAGCTTTTGCAGGGCCGCAATACGGTTTTCGACCGCCGGGTGGGTGGCGAACAGATTGTCCATCCGCGCGCCGCTCAGCGGGTTGGTGATGTAGAGATGCGCCATTGCCGGATTGCGCTCGGCCGCAACGTTCACCGTGCGCTTGGCGACCTGCGAGATCTTCGCGAGCGCCGAAGCCAGCGCCATCGGCTCCCCTGAGATCAGCGCGCCATCCTTGTCGGCTTCATATTCGCGCGTCCGGCTCACCGCCATCTGCACGATGCCGGCCGCCAGCGGCGCGAGAAACACCATCAGCAGCGCGCCAATGCCGCCCAGCGGATTGTTGCGATTGTTGCCGCCGCCGAAGAACAGGCCGAATTGCGCCAGCATGGAGATGGCGCCGGCCAGCGTGGCGGTAACCGTCATGGTCAGTGTGTCGCGGTTCTTGATATGCGCCAGTTCATGCGCGACGACGCCCGCCACTTCGGCGGAACTGAGCGTGTTGAGCAGGCCCGACGACACGGCGACGGCCGCATTCTGCGGATTGCGGCCGGTGGCGAAGGCGTTGGGCTGCGGCGTCTCGATGACATAGAGCTTGGGCGTCGGGATCCCGGCGCGCTGGCTCAGCGTTTCGACCATGCGGTAGAGATCGGGCGCGCGGGCCGGATCGACCGGCACGGCGCCCTGCATCGAGAGCACCATCTTGTCGGAGTTCCAATAGGCAAAGAGGTTGGTGCCGGCGGCGAACAGGAAGGCGATGAAGACGCCGGTCTGGCCGCCGATGAAATAGCCGACCACCATGAACAGCGCGGTCAGCGCGGCGATCAGGACACCGGTACGGATCAGATTGAACATGGGCGGTTCAGGCTCCTCGACAGGACGCGATACTGAGCAATAAAATGGGGACCATGACGGTTCCCGACAAGACTGCGGCAGATACGCCCGTTCCCGCCCCCAAAAAGCTGCCTCCGGCGGCGCAGCGTGCTTTGGCCGAAGCCGAGGCCCGGCGGCGGCAGATCGACGCCGAAATTGCCGCCCGCCCCGCCGAAAAGGGCGGTCGCGGCGGGCTCGACCCCAATCGCTATGGCGATTGGGAGATCAAGGGCATCACGGCCGATTTCTAGCCGAACAGGCCGATCACGAGGCCCTGGATCAGCAGCACGCCGAGGCCGTAACCGCCATCGATGAGCGCGAGGCTCCATTTGCTGCCCTGATAGCGGTGGTTCGTGATCATCGAGGTGAGCACGAAACCGAGCCACAGGAAGAAGCCGAGCTGCACGGCGTTTACGATGGTGGTGGTGTCGAACACCAGGGGTGTCAGCCGGGCCAGGAAATAGGCGCTGACCAGTTGCATCGCCGCCGTCCAGATGAACGGCGTGATGGTGGAGCCGCCGCCGACGATCTGCTCGCGCGTCTTGCCAAGCGCCGCCATCCAGCGATTGCCGAGCGTCGTGTACCAGACCGCGCCGAGCGCCATGCTGGCGATCATCGCGACGATGATTGCCAGCCAGTTCACATTGCCAAGGATCATGATCCTGCCCTCCCCTTCGGCGCAGAATCTACGCCTCGGCGGGGAAAGTGGGAAGCGTCAGGGCGCTTTCTTGAGCCCGCCCATCTGGCAGAGGAGCTTCCATTCCGCGTCGGTAACGGGACCGACCGAGAGCCGGGAGAGTTTCACCAGCGCCATGTTGGCGAGCTCGGGCGTCGCCTTGATGGTGGCCAGGGTGACGGGCTTGGGCAGTTTTGTGTGATGGACGACATCAACGCACTCCCACACCACATTGCCCTTGTCATTGAGCTCGGCGGTGGAATCGGGATGGGCCGGCGCCACCACTTTCATGATGCCGACGATCTCCTTGCCGATATTGGAGTGGTAGAAGAAGGCGAGGTCGCCGACCTTCATCGCCTTCATGTTGTTGCGCGCGGTGAAATTGCGCACCCCATGCCACTCTTCGACCGGCTTGTTCTCGAGGTCGGTGTAGCTGAAGACATTGGGCTCGGACTTCATCAGCCAATAGGCCATCGCTGCCTCCTTGCATGCGCCGCCGCTGCCGGCACGTCCCATTGAACATGAGCACGCGCCGGCTGCAAAGCCATTGCCTATTTGTGCGTCTTGTTCACGCCGAGCTTCCACGGCTTGATGGTGACGCTGTCGAACAGATTGCCGAGCATGAACGGATCGCGGCCGAAGCTTTCGCGCGCCGCCTCGAGCGATTCTGCTTCGATGACGACGATCGAGCCGACCATGTCGCCCTTCTCATCGAGGAACGGGCCGGCGAGCAGCAACTGATCGCCAAGCGAGTCGAGATGCTTGAGATGATCGGGGCGCAGCTCCATGCGGCGGGCAAGGGCACCGGGGCGATCATGAGCTACCAGGGCGAACAGCATTTCAGTCCTCTCTCTTGAGCGGGCGCGACATCAGTCCCGCCACGATCCTGTCAATGGTGACGCTGCCCGTAAGCAGCAGATTGACCGCGTCGATCAGCGGCGCGTCGATGTGATGGCCATGCGCCAGCTGCTGCGCGACGGGCGCGGTGAACACGCCTTCGGCGAGCGATGCGGGTTGCGCTTCGCCCCGGCCGAGCGCCACGCCGTGACGGTAATTGCGCGATTGCTCGGAGGTGCAGCTGAGGGTGAGATCGCCCAATCCGGCAAGGCCGGTGAGCGTTTCGGCGCGGCCGCCCAGCGCCGGGATGATGCGGCTCAGTTCCGCGAAGGCGCGGGCGATGAGGCTGGCGCGGGCCGAAGCCCCAAGTTGCGCCCCATCGACGGCGCCGGCGGCCAGCGCATAGACGTTCTTGAGCGCGCCCGCGAGCTCGACGCCGACGCGATCGCCCGCCGCATAGGGCCGGAAGCTCGGACCAGCGAGGGCCGCGGCAACGCTCTCGGTAAGCGCATCATCGTCACCGGCGAGGGTAACGGCCGTGGGCCGGCCGGCGGCGACATCGGCGGCAAAACTCGGGCCGGAGAGGACGAACGGCATGGCGCCCGGAGCAGCCTCAGCGAGGATTTCGCTCTGGCGCTTGAGAGACCCCTGTTCCAGTCCCTTGGCCGTAAGGACGACCGGGACACCCGCAAGCGACAGACCCGCAAGTGCCGCGCGGCTGGCCTGCGCGGGAACGGCGAGCACGACGAGTTCGGCGCCGGTAAAGGTATTAGCGCCGGTGATCGACGGATGCAGCGGCTGCGCGCCCAGATGGGCGCTGTTGCTTTGGCGCGCATTGATCTCGGCAACCACGGCCGGATCGCGCGCGATGAGCGTCACCTCGCGGCCCGCCAGCGCCGCGGCCTGCGCGAGCGCGGTGCCCCAGGCGCCGGCGCCGATGATGGCGACGCGATCAAGCCGCATTACGGCGCCCCATATCGGCACTGTCGAGCGGCCAGCGCGCCTTGGCGGAAATGCTGAGCGCATCGGTTTCACCCAGCGCGAGGCGCTCGGCCCCGGCCCAGGCGACCATGGCGCCATTGTCGGTGCAAAGCGGAATGGGCGGCACGACGAGATTGGCCCCGGCCCGCTCGGCGATCTGGCGGAGACCGCCGCCGATCGCCTGATTGGCGGCAACGCCACCGGCGACCACAAGGGTCGGCGCCGCATCGGGCAGTTCGCGCTCGAAGCGGGCGAGCGCGGCGGCCGAGCGCGTGGTGACGATATCGGTGACCGCCAGCTGGAACGAGGCGCAGATGTCGGCGACATCCTGAGGTGTCAGCGGCGCGATCTCTTCGGCGGCAAGACGCACGGCGGTCTTGAGGCCAGAGAAGGAGAAATCGAGCCGGTCTTCCTTGAGCAGCGGGCGCGGGAAGCGGAAGCGCTTCGCATCGCCAAGCAATGCCTGCTTTTCGACTTCGGGACCGCCCGGATTGGGGAGGCCGAGGAGCTTGGCGACCTTGTCGAAGGCTTCGCCGAGCGCATCGTCGATGGTGGTGCCCCAGCGCTCATACTGGCCGACGCCGCGCACCAGCACGAACTGGCTGTGGCCGCCCGAGACGAGCAGCAGCAGATAGGGGAATTGCAGCCCGTCGGTGAGCCGCGCCGTGAGTGCGTGGCCTTCGAGGTGATTGACCGCAACCAGCGGCTTGTGGAGCGCCGCCGCCAGCGCCTTGGCGGTGGTGAGGCCCACCAGCACGCCGCCGATCAGCCCCGGACCGGCCGTCGCCGCGATGCCGTCGAGCTCATGCAGCGGGACGCCGGCTTCGGCCGAGGCGCGGGCGATAATGTGGTCGAGATGCGAGACATGGGCGCGCGCCGCCAGTTCGGGCACCACGCCGCCATAGGGCGCGTGCTCCTCGAGCTGACTGCGCACGATGTTGCTGAGGATGGTGCCATGGCCGGCGCCATCGCGCTCGACGATCGCGGCGGCCGTCTCGTCGCAGCTGGTTTCGATGCCCAGAAGCCGCATTGCGCGGGTCGTCTCCAAGGGTTAGAGCGGGCCCACTCGCTACAAGGGACAGACCCGCTTTGCAATCTTCCCCCTTCCTCCGCATCGGCACCCGCGGCTCCATGCTGGCCCTTTACCAGGCCCGCCTGGTGCAACGCCTCCTGTCCGAAGCCCATGGCGTGCCGCCCGAATCGATCGAAATCCGCACCATCACCACCTCGGGCGACCGGCTGACCGATGTCCCCCTGAGCGAAGTGGGCGGCAAGGGCCTGTTCTCGCGCGAAATCGAGGCGGCGCTGGCGGCCGGCGAGGTGGATCTGGGCGTCCATTCGTCCAAGGACATGGCGACCACCCTGCCCGACGGCATGGTGATGCCGGTTTTCCTCGAACGAGAGGACATTCGGGACGCTTTCCTGTCGCTCACAGTCAAGTCGCTTGACGAATTGCCGCAGGGCGCCAGGTTCGGCTCGTCCTCGCTGCGCCGCGCCTCGCAAATGCTGCGCGCCCGGCCCGACCTCCAGATCGTGCCGTTCCGCGGCAATATCGACACCAGGCTGCGCAAGCTCGCCGAGGGCGTCGCCGACGCCACGCAGCTGGCGGTGGCCGGGCTCAACCGGCTCGGCCGGCAAAGCGAAATCACCGCCTATTTCGACCCCGAACTGTTCCTGCCGGCCCCGGCCCAGGGTGCCATCGGCATCGAGATCATGGCCAATGACGCGCGGACGGTCGAACTGGTCGCCCCGCTGAACCACGCCGCGACCAACATCACCGTGACCGCCGAACGCGGCCTGCTGCGCGAACTCGACGGCTCCTGCCGCACGGCGATCGGCGCGCGCAGCCGGATCGACGGTGGCACGCTCCACCTCAAGGGCGAAATCCTGTCGCCCGATGGCGCGATCAGCATCGACGCCAGCCATTCCGGCCTGCTGGCATCAGCCAATGACATTGGCCACGAACTCGGCCGAATCCTCCGCGACAAGGCCGGTTCAGACTTCCTAAAACTGTTCCCGGCATAGAAAGCGCCATGGTCAGAATGCTCGTGACACGGCCCGAACCCGACGCGAGCGAGACCGCGGCGCGGCTTGCTGCGCTCGATATCGACGCGCTGGTGGAACCGTTGCTGATCGCCGAGATCCTGACCACCACCCTCCCCGCCGCCGGCGGCTTTGCCGCCCTCGCGGTGACCAGCGCCAATGCGCTGCGGGCCCTGCATGACCGCGGCGAGCTGCCGCGCCTCAGGAATTTGCCGGTCTACACAGTGGGCGACCGCACCGCCGCGGTGGCGCGACACTATGGCTTTGCGCAGGTGACCAGCGCCGATGGCAGCTTTGGCGATCTGGTGGCGCTGCTTGCGCGGACCGGACTTGCCGGGCCGGTGCTCTATCCTGCCGCCCGCCACCAATCGGGCGATCTGGGCAAGGCGCTGGCGCCGCACGGCATCATGGTCATCACCACGCCGGTCTACAGCATGAACCCGGCGCGGCAATTCAGCCGCGATCTGGCGGCCGAGCCGCTCGACGCGGCGCTGTTCTATTCGCGCCGCACGGCCGAAACCTTCGCCGGGCTCGCCGGCAATCTGCGCAACAAATCGAAGCTGGGCATGCTGTGCATGTCGGAAGCGATTGCCGAACCGCTGATCGCTGCCCATTTCGTGCGGGTGAGCCTCGCCGAACATCCGAGCGAGGGCGCGATGATGGCCCTGGCCCTCTCTTTCGCGCGCGACCAAAAGATGGGCATGATCGGGCAATGAAGGATGTCTGCAATGGCTGACCGCTCCACGGGTCCCGTACAGCCGCCGGTGATCGACCTCACGGCGCGCAATGCCAATGCCAAGCCGGAAGAGCGCAGCGCCGCCGACAGCGCGCCGCCGCGCCGGGCCGGGCGCACCGGCTTTGGTGACACCAGCTGGCCGTTGCTCGGCGGCGCAGCGGTAGGCGGCGCCGTGCTGGGCACGATCCTGACCTATCTGCTGGCCAATGCGCTGCCGCTACCGAGCCGGGTGACGACGCCCGATCTGCAGCCGGAAGTGACGGCGCAGGGCGAGCGGCTCGAGGCGCTGTCGTCGGGCCTGACCGAGCTGCAGCAATCGGCGGCCCGCACCCAGATCTCGCTCGATGCCACCATCGCGCAGCTCGATAGCGGCCTTGCCGCGGTGAACCAGTCGATTGCGGATGTCGAAGCCTCGATCCCCACCGCGCAGCCGCCGGTGGATCTGGCGCCGCTGCAGGACGAACTGCGCACGCTCAAGGCGCAGATCGACGCCATCGGCGCCGGTGCTTCGGGCGCCGACGCCTCGGCCATCGCCCAGTCGATCGCCAGCCTCGAAACCGGCATCACCAGCCTCACCACGCGCCTCAATGGTGTCGACTCGACCGTCACGGCGCTGCGCACCGATCTCGAAGCGGCGCGCCAGACGCTGACGGCGCATATCGACAGCGCGCTGCCCAATGAGGTCGGTCCGGCGCTGAAGCTGCCGCTGATCCTCTCCGGGCTCGAAAGCGCCTTCATCACTGGAAAGCCGTTCCAGCAGGAACTCGACAGCCTGCGCTCGGTACTGCCGAGCTTTGCCGTGCCCGAGACGCTCTCGACGGCTGCGGCGACCGGCCTGGAGCGGCCCGATGCACTGCTCCGCCGCTTCGCCGATGTGGTGCCAGATGTTCTCGCGGCGCGCGAAACCAGCAACGCGGACTGGACGCAGAACGCCGTCGACTGGGCCAAGGGCCTCTTGGCCCTGCGCCCCATTGAGGAAATGGAAGGCGACAGCCCCGAAGCGCTCGTGTCGCGGCTCGAAGCCGCCATGGCGCGACGCGACTATTCCACGGCCTCGACGCTGCTCAACCAATTGCCGCAGAAGATGCGTGACGCCGCGGCACTGGTCGCGGCCGATATCCGCGTCCATGCCGAAGCCGATACGCTCGTCGCCGAACTACGCGCCCGCGCCCTGACGGAGACGGCCGCCCCATGATCCGCCTCGCGACCTGGATCATCTTCTCGCTGCTGGTCACGGCGGGCATTGCCTGGCTGGTGAGCCTGCCGGGCACGGCGACGATCGAGATCGCGGGCTATCGCATGCAGCCCCGGCTGGGCATGGCGGCCTTCGTCGTCGCTGGCGGTATTGCCGCGGTGATCATCTCCTGGTCGGTGTTGCGGCGCGTGCTCGACGCCCCGCGCTATTTCGCCAAGCTCAACCGCGACCGCCGCCGCGACGCCGGCATCGCCGCGCTGTCCGATGGCTTCGTGGCGCTGCAGGCCGGCGACCCCGACCGGGCCCGCGTACTGGCCCGCGAAGCGCGCAGCAATCTGCCGCGCAATCATGCCGCGCAACTACTGGAAGCCCGTTCTGATCTGGCGCTGGGCGACATGCAATCGGCGCGCGAGCATTACCGCGCGCTGATCTCCAACAAGAAGACCGCCGTGGCGGCGCTGGCCGGGCTCTATGAGCAGGCGCGCACGCAGGGCCGCGTCGATGCCGCGCTGAACTTTGCGCAGAAGGCCGTGGCGCTGGCGCCGCAGACGCGCTGGGCGTCGGATGCCGTGCTCGCCGATCTGACGCGGCGCGGCCAGTGGGACGTCGCGCTGTCGCGCGTCGCCGCCGAAACCGCGGTGACCCGCGACGAAAAGATGAGCAAGCGGCGGCGCCAGGCCGTGCTCGAAACCGCCATCGCCCGCGAACAGGGGGACACCAATCCGCTCGGCGCCCTCGACCATGCGCTGGTGGCGCTGAAGCTGGTGCCCGATTTCGTGCCGGCGGCGCTGATCGCGGCGCGTATCCAGTCCAACCGGGGCGAAGTGCGGAAGGCCATGAGCCTCCTGCGCCGCGTCTGGCGCGCCACCTCGCATCCGCATCTGGCAACGCTCTATGCCAACGCCCAGCCCGGCGTGTCGTCGGTCGACCGGCTGAAGCGGGTGCGCGAACTGATCGACCTGCCGCCCGCCAACCGGCCAGCGGCCATCGTCCTCGCCCGAGCGGCGGTGGATGCCTATGACTGGGCCACAGCGCGCGGCGCGCTCGACGCTTTTGTGGGCAATGAACCGACGCAGGCGGTGTGCCTGTTGATGGCCGAGATCGAGGAAGGCCAGAACGCCGACCAGGGCAAGGCCCGCGAATGGCTGTCCCGCGCCGTTCGCGCGCCGGCCGATCCGGTGTGGATTGCCGATGGCATCACCGCCGACGAATGGGAACCGGTCTCGCCGGTAACCGGGGCGCTCGATGCCTTCGAATGGCGCGTGCCGCTCAGCGCCTCGTCGCCCCGCGCCGACGCTGGCGGGAGGGCGGAGGGCCGCCTGCCGGCCCCTATTCCCGCGACACCGGCAACGCCCCCCCAAACTT
The DNA here is from genome assembly GCA_004144345.1 of Hyphomicrobiales bacterium. Taxonomy (GTDB): domain Bacteria; phylum Pseudomonadota; class Alphaproteobacteria; order Rhizobiales; family Devosiaceae; genus Devosia_A. Next base: position 83,380 of record SEEL01000003.1, on the reverse strand, counting down.
CGCTTGCACCCGCCACGGGTGCCCAGTAAAAGACCCCCGCTTACGGGCCCCAGCGGCCCCGGCGCCGCTTTAGCTCAGTTGGTAGAGCACATCATTCGTAATGATGGGGTCAGGTGTTCGAGTCACCTAAGCGGCACCAGCAATTTCAAGCACTTAGCGAAAAAGCCCTAGTCTGAAGCCGCCTCTGGTCACAAACCAGTCACAGGCGATTCAAGAATGGCGACGTTCCGTAAGCGAAACGGCAAATGGCAGGTCCAAATCAGAAGGACCGGCGAGCATGCAGTCACCCGAACTTTTACCCTCAAGGCAGACGCAGCGGCATGGGCGCGCTCTGCCGAGTTGGCCGCCGAGGCAAGCGACGTTCCTAAGCAGGGCAATTGCACGTACTCTCTGGATGACGTCCTGCAGCGCTATGAAAAGGAAGTGGTGCAGGGGCGCGAGTCCGACAGCAGCGAAGACTTCATGATACGGGTGATGCGCCGTGACCCAATGGCCTCCAAGCCTCTGCATCTGCTTTCGACCACCGATGTGGCTGCCTATCGAGACGCCAGACTTAAAGTCTCAAAACCAAGTTCGGTGGTTCGGCATCTGAGGTTGCTACTGCATGCGTTGAAGGTGGCCAAGCAGGAGTGGGGCTGGCCCGTGAAGCTCGACGATATCAGGCGCATCCGAATGCCGAAGGTTGCCATCAAACCGGTCGCGCGCATTTCCGAGAGCGAATTTGAGAGGATATGCGAAGCCAGCAGGCGTCTGAAGAATCCAGCGCTCAGGATTTCCTTGGAGTTGGCAATCTCCACTTGCATGAGGCGCGGCGAGATCCTCCGTTTGGATTGGTCAGACATCGACCTAGGTGCGAGACGGCTTTTGATTAGGTCCGCCAAGAACGGGCACCCGCGCATGGTACCCCTCTCTCCTCAAGCTATGACGGTGCTAGGCAGCCTGCCCCATCGGGAGGGACCGGTAGTGCAGATCACTTTGGTCGCATTCAAGCTGGCCTTTGCCAGGGCACGGAAGAGCTCCGGAGTGACGTTCCGCTTTCATGACTTGAGACACGAAGCGATCAGCCGACTTTTTGAGATGGGGCTGACCGTACCGGAGGCTCAGCTGGTCAGCGGCCACCGCACACTGTCACAGCTGGGTAGGTACTCACATCCTGACGTTCAGCGCATTGCGGGGAAGCTCGAAAGCAGCCGCTGGTAGGAGATGCCGTACGTGTAGTGCGCCCCCCGACACGCTCAACAAGGTCTCTGTGGACTTTACATGCACAGCTGTCTGACCTGTGGTTTGGCACTAGAGGGCACGAATGGGTGCTGTCTGGGTATGATTTACACAAGGTACAATAGAGAAGGGGCAGCGAGCGTACCAGCTGGAGACGGCACCATACCGTTATTCTAGAGATCCTATATATGGGAGATGTGGGTGTATGTTCTCTGGTGTCCTTGGTTGCCTAATGGGGACTTCATGACTGATGGCACTGGTGCGCTTGTCTCCAATGCTAATGACACGAGGAGACCTTACAGTCCAAGCGTCACAGGACAACAGAGAAATGGGACTAAGGACATGCGCGAACATTTATAGAGTAACGTTCTTTATTTATTGACGCGCCCCGCAGAATCACGTACCTTCTCAAAGTCAACGGGGATTTGGCTGGGTAACGGCGGCCAACGACTACGTGCACAGGGACTACCTGTGTTTTTTTCGCATCCGTTCTCCCCGCATGACTATCTAGGGATATTTCTTTTGGACTACCTAATGGATCTCTGCGATCAGGCAGAGCTATCACCTGTGATCATTGCTACGCGCATTCTCGACGGTCACACAAAGAAGAAGACTTTGCGTAACACCATTGAAGGACTCTTGGAGAGGAACGGACTGAGAGACGCTGGAACGTCCCTTTGGAGCGGCGATATCAGCAGGATGCAGCTAAGGTCTATTGTAGATGGCATGCAGCGCATCGTCAGCATCAACCCCACGGCAGCGCGCCTCGACAAGTTTGAGATTTGGGAGCTAGGGCCGCGTCGCTCCACGCTTCCGCCCTGGTGCTTCGCAAAGCCTATTCGCAAGTTTGACGGGAAAGACCTCTTTGCGAGCGAGGTCGCATAACCGCTCTTACTGACCGATCTTGTTACGCAGGGGGTTGGAGGAGCCTTCTCGGCCTTCCAACTCCCTTCTTACTGTCGGCACAAGTGCAGAGTGAGACTGCGTGTTTGGCCGAGATCCAGAGTACCATTCTAATGAGTGTTTCAGATGCCGTACGTCCAGAGCGCGAGCATCGCATTGACTGGCTATTGAACGCGCCGGTCACGCCTTTTTCAGGTGGCCTTTTGTGCAAGATGATATCAAGTGCAAAACCCCACAGGTCATCTTTTGCCGAAGCGCTTTCGCATACGTTTGGCGCTGTGCTTGCAAATCTGCTTGAGGCTGTCGGTTCGAGTCGCGTGTATCGTATCTCCCTTTCGATGAACCGAAGCTGGTACGCCAAGCACCGTCATTTCCTAGGTCCCTTCGTCACCTTCAATGCGGCCACAAGAGTTATTCAGTTCCTAGAAGCAGAGGGGCTACTCATCCTTGATCGTGGCCGCTCATCGAGGAGCTCGTCCTTTCGTAGAAGTGCCTCGGTTTGGCCAACAAGTGCATTGCGTTGTCTCGCTCCGCCGAGCGGGCCAGAGTCGATCAGGCGTCGGTCGTCACACCCCATCAGACTTCGTTCAGCCCGTGACGCGAAGGGGGAGCGTGTACTGCTACCGTTTGTAGAAACGTCAGATGTGAGAGAGATGGCGGCCTCGCTTGAGCTGATCAACCGCATCAATGGCGCGCACACCATTCAGCTCTCATTGCGAGACGATCAGTGGCTAGAGATGGAACGGGCCGCTGCGTTCAAGGCCGATGTCATGGGGGAGCGCATGTACAAGCTTGACGGATTCCTAGCCAACCCATTGTACCGGGTTTTCAACGTCGACTTTCAGCATGGAGGACGCTTTTATGGCGCCGCGTACCAGAACTGTCCCGAGGGGTATCGTCGCTACCTAACAATCGACGGGAAGCCTACCGTTGAGGTTGACTACTGCTGGATGCATCCCACAATGCTGTACGCGGAACTTGGCATTCAGCTAGCTTTCGACCCGTACGTCGCATCCTGCGGATCGCGCCCTCTGATCAAGAAGACATTCAACGCTTTGCTCAATGCCGGAAGCAGCAACATCGACCAGTTGCCGGAGTTCTCCTCAGTAGAGGCTGGCATGACATGGCATCAGTTTGTCGGAGGGGTTAAGCAGCACTTTGGTCCCTTAGCAGTCTTCCTCGGATCAGGATGCGGCTTGAGACTTCAACGCAAGGACTCAGATATCGCCGACATGGTGATGTCATCATTTGCCACACGGGGAATCCCGATACTGCCTATACACGATTCCTTCGTTGTTCAGGCAGCGCATGAATTTGACCTAAGGAAAAGCATGTCAGAAGCGTTCCTTGCGAAGACGGGTCACCACTGTCGGCTGCGATCCGCAAAGGGCGCACTAGCTCCGCCGCTGGACTCCATGGTCGCTTAGCCCCTTCGGAAGGAGTAACCTCTCCCCTTCAACTCTTCGTTGATGAAGGTGCCTTTGGACTGCGCATTTAGAAGGTTGTTCCAGACGTCTTCTGAACAGCCGGTGTAGATGTAGTGGTCTCCCTTGCGGGAGATCACGTGGATTTCCTGCTCTGCGCCGTCAAAGCCGATTTGATCGACCCATGAAGAGCCTACGTAGACTAGTTCCATCGCTCACTCCAGTGACTGATGTCGCCATCTTTGGATCGCCTTGCTGTAGGCCCCTGCCTCCGGCCGCTGTGCGCCCTGCCATCGCGCGGAGACTTTCGGATCGCCGCTGCTATCGCTGCCGTCCCCCAGCCGTATTCTGACGCGAGATGGCACGAACATGGCCTCCCCAACGAAAAGGCCCTCGCCAGTACGGAGAGAAGGCAGGAGGTCAGCCAGTGCGCCCAGATCGTCCGGAAATGCCGCTGCCACGGTTCGTCTGTCATTGCCGTTGGTCGTCCTCAGGGCAATCATGGTGCCGCATTGACTAAGAATCGCACTGTCGATCTCACTGGGACGCTGCGTGACGACCATTAGGCCGACGCCAAATTTTCTTCCTTCTTTTGCGACCTGCATAAGGGTGCGGTGGCAGCTGCTTGATCCGCCCTCCGGTACGAACCTGTGAGCCTCGTCCACTACAATCAAGAGGGGTTGCGCGCGACCGCTGACGGGACTGTCCCCGGCCCACAGAAGTGCGTCGTAGACGACGCGGACCAAGAGGCCCACTACATCCGGCGCGACATCAGACGGAAGCTCGGAAACGTCTAGCACAGTCAGCGGCCTATCGTGACCAACCCACGAAGCAACTAGAGCATCTAGGTCCGACACTACCTTTCCGGTCACGTCGGGGTTGTATCCGCCGGACGGACTGAAGAGAAACTCGTAGCGGGGGTCCCTAAGTCTGCTACGTGCAAACTCTAGTTGCCTACCGATGCCACGCGGCGAAGGATTTTTGAACGGCTCCTTTGCTCCGGGTTGATAGGCCTCGTACTCATTGGAGATCAGCTTTTCTGGGTCGCCATGAGACACAATTCTGGCTCTCACGCGCTCCTTATCTTCCATACGAAAGGTGGCTCTCTCGTAGTCGTCGAGTTCGAACCACAGCCTCCTTATGCTGAAAGGTATGGGCGAATCTGCCGTTACGTTGCTCTTGTCAGTTTCAATTTTTAGGTGCGCCGCTGCCTCTCGCTTCATGTCTTCGACCATGTCGCGGACAATGGCCTCGTTCGTCGTGGACATTGCTCCAAAGGTGACGGTGATCAGCTCATCAAACGGCAAAGCCCAATAGGGTACGACTAGCTGAGATTCGTGTTCACTGGGGCTCAATCGAAAGGTCTTGGAGCGGGCAGGCGCAATCTTCGTGTATTCACCATGCGGGTCGATCACTAGTATTCGTGCTGACGGGTAGTCGGGATTGCTCAACCCATCGAGTACCACGGAAACCAGATTTGACTTTCCCGAGCCCGTCGAACCGACAATGGAGCTGTGGCGCGTCACAAGCTTGTCGAGGTTCAGGGCTGCGGGAATTCCACCACTCGACGCGATACTGCCGATAGTTAGGCCGACTTTGTTGTCCACCTGGCCATACACGACGCTAAGGTCGTGGCTGGTCACAAAGTGGACCTCGTCACCCACCGTTGGGTACTGACCGACTCCTCGCTCAAAGCGATCGCTGACGGACTCGCCAAACAACACCACTGTCATCCACCTGAAGCCGTGGAGTCCGTCGTTGATTGCGGGATCTTGTTCGATTCGACTGTAGTCTTCCGACGAAGTGGGAGGAACCGCGTCAGCGCCAACTTGTGTGCATACTGCATATAGCTGCGTGTACCCGACTGGGATCCGAAAGAAACCGCCGATCTGTCCCACTCGGTAGGACTCACCCTCTACCAAGACCAAGGTCGTCGGAAGATCGTGACGCAGCCGGACTCTGACAATGCCACCGCTGACTGAGGCGACTTGACCGACAAAGGTTGGATCTATGCTGGCCACTACTGTCTTCCAACCAGCGTTGCGAGAAATTTCGTGAATGCCGCAAAGTCGCCAAGCAAGAGGCGACCGGTTCCGTCCGCATTCTCACCATCCTTTGCCGATACGATAAATTCGTTCTGATACTGGTCAGGATCGCGAAGTTCGCTCAGCTTCCAACTCATTCGCCGTCCGCCGAGATAGACACAAGTGGGGCACACTACCATTAGGTTGAGATGCCTCTTGGCTCGCATTCCGAGGATACTGTCATCCTCCACGTCATCATATTGCAGGGCGACAACATGGGGCCGACGCTTTGCTTCTAGCCCGTCGAATATGATCGTGTTGATGTGCTCGTCGGAAAAGCTCGAACCACAGACAATGAGAATCGCATCATCTCTGTCGAGGACTTTGGCCAACCTGTCCATGAACGCGATATAGGGCTGCTTGCGTGACTCGTCGTACTTGTGATGAGAAGGAAGGATCATCTCGCCGTCAGTTGTGGGCGATCCCCTGATGATCCGGGGCCTCCCCCTGACGGTCTCCGTCTTCCAGTTGATAGATCCGTGTATCTTCCACAGTCGCGTCCACATTGCTCCTGGCATGCTCTCAGGGCGCGTGAGGCTCTCATGCGAGAAGTACGGACGATTGCACCCCACGAACCCGTCAAATGACGCCACGCGCTCGGCTTCAAGTGCGGTCTCGATCAGAACGTCGTAGTTAGTGGTGAAGATCTCAACGGCATTGCGCCGGGGCATGCGTGAGATCCAGCGTACAAGGTCCTCGTGGGGAAGCTTCGGCGGGAAGTCAGAACTATCGGGGTTCACCTGCTGCGCGATTGTAGATCGAATGACCTCGTCCATCTTCTTGAGTTCAGCAAGACCTAGGCCGCCCAGCGTATCATGCCCCCCAATCGCCTCTACCTTCCGCCGAATGCAGGATAGAATGTCTTCGATGTTGGAAGGCCGGTTCGCCGGACGAACCTCAAGCTCAAATTCCTCCAGAGCCTTGCTAAACCTCTGCGGCTCCCCTTCGGGATCTAGCCGGCGCACCTCCTTCATGCAGATTGCGGTGAGTTCGCCGACATTCGGGATGAGGGGACGTGTGGTAGGCTTGTCCTTAGCATCAATCTCCACATCTTGGATCTCAACACGCACGGAACTTGACGCCCCTGCGCCCAAGAGAAACGCTACATTCGCCTCGGGTTGAGTGAGGTGACTTCGCAAACCCTCAAGAAGCATTCTAGGATCGTAAGTGGCCAACAGGTCCCCCAAAGTCACAACATGAAGTGGACTAGACTGGTGAGAACCACGGATCGATTATGCGCCGTGGCGGCATGATACGAGCTAAATAGTATGTCCTTCTATACCCAACAGCACACAAGTCCAGCAACCCATGCCGACTTGATGTATGCGTAAAAACCACGTCTAGCTTCGCGCCGCTTCCGCAGCTATGTGTCCGGCGAATGAAACGACGAAATTCTTAAGACTGCTTGTCTCAGCTAGCTCAAAAAACTGGCCATCGTCCCTCGCTGATCGCGGCGATGTAATCACGGCGGCCGCTGAATATAGGTTCTCTTGCATTAGTTTCTGGCAAAGCAAGTTGTAACGCTGAGCATACGACGCCGCACGAAATTCTGGGAATATGGGAAAGTGTGGCGAACGATCTTTTACTGCAGTGGTAGATTCGGAGCAGTGCTCTAGAAGCATGAGCCAGCCCACAAATGGCCTTGGATGATCCTTGCCGAATCCATTTTCTCGATACGCAGTCCACATGTCATGGGCGGTCCCAATCGCTTCCTCGGTGCGGTTGTTGAAGTTATTGCCGAAGCTCGGGCCTATCTGAGATTTGAACTCTAGCGCTGCAACTAGCTGACCTCGTCGCATGACGAGAATGTCCCAGAGCTTGGTCGGTCGAAAATAGCCCGGCAGGGTTAGGACCCTTCGCTGCAGGTGAACCTCTGCGTCCCACAGCCCATTCTTTTCTATAAGCGCCACGATAAGGGCGAAGAACCCATCCATGTTCTTCCCTGAAGTGACACCAGCGCGCTCCCCAGCGTCAATTTTGCCGGCGAGCTTCTGTTTCTCAACCGCTGCGTGCCGATTGCCCCAGAACAGCTTTATAGCCTCGCGGGCCTCGTGTTCGTAGTTAGCCAGATCCAAGCCCATGACTAATCACCCATTCCAATTAGCTCTTGCTCACTGGCACTAAGTCCGTACACCAAAGCCGCAGCCGCATTGCATTCACGCCGATCACCTGACTTTCCTGCGTGCGTCAGCCTCTTCTGCAATTTCGCTGGAACGGCCTCCCACTTTGGAAGGCGAATGCGTCGGACATACTGAGCCTGGAACCGAAGGAAGCCGCCACGCATTTTCGTGCAGTATGTCGCCACAAAAAGACGAGCGACAGCCGACAACATTATCGCCTGCAGTGCCCTGAGGTCCCACTCTTCGGAGGTCAGGACGTAGAGGTTGTGGTGGGGATAAAGTTTGCCCTCCTCGAACACAACGTTCGCTTCTCCCTTGATGTCGGGGAATAGGAGCTTCGGCTTGTAGGTGAGTGGCCTGTAAATTCTATCTATGGTCCTGTACCAACCATCTGGGTTCTTCTTCGAGACGTGACGGCTACGTATCTCTGTCGCATGCTTCCCAAGATATGCAGCGAATTTCGGGTACTCAGACAGCGGCGCAAGGCTGCCGTCATCCTCAAAAGGGTTCAGGACGCCGTGGCCACACCACACGACTTTGCCAGTCACGAGGTCACGACTCATGGCTAGGGGCAGCTTCCGCTGCGGCTCAACGTCCATCTCGTCGTACTTGCCGATAAACACGCGGTCGGCCCCCGTAGCGACACCGATGCCGACTTTGCAGCCCACTTCCTCGATTGGGGAGAATTTCGCTTCAAGTCTCCGAACAACTGCCAACTGATCAGCAGAGTCGAGTATCCACGGCTCGGATCCGTTCACTGCGTTTTCAACCGTAGCCACAGATTGGTGGGGCCTCCCATCCCGGAGTGCCAAAGTGAGTTGGGATAGGTTGCCCGCTTCTATTTCTGGGCGATGCGCAACGCGTGTTGTGGTGCCGCTGTCGTTCACCAGAACCATGATCGCAGGGTAGGCGGTGACTTCGCTGTGAAACGCTGGTGTGTCGAACATGTCGACATAGGTCGATAAGTGGTACTGCTCCGAGATCAGACTGCGAAGCGGAGCGCCATAGCGGTTCTTCATCCACCTGTCGGCACAAATGTAGCCAAGCTGCCCCTTGGGCGCGAGAACTGCCAGCCCTTGTTCAATGAACGGCACATAGAGGTCCGCTCTGTCGTAGATGCTACGGAACCTCCGGCGATATTCTGACATCAGAACATCAGGGATCAGCTCTTGGCGCACGTACGGCGGATTCCCCACGACATGTGTGAAGGCAATATCTGGATCCCACAGGAGAAAGTCCCCCTGCACGAGCCAATGACCTGCTAGTGTCTTCGCTTCACTTTGGGATACCCCCCATTCCCGTAGCTTCTCAGCGACGAGGCCGCGAGTTTTGGCAAACGTCTCATGGTGGAGCTCAACGCCCCTGACAGCGTCCTTCAGCGCAAGCACAGGACTTGTAAGATCACCCGACGCTTCAAACGCGGCTAGCAGGCGGTCGATTGCCGGAACTAGGAAATCGGCGTCCCCGAACGAGGGCTCAAGGAGCCTCATGTGCTGGAGGGGGCGGTCCGCAGTGTAGCCGATCAGGTCGAGAATGAACGCAACTACCTCAGACCGCGTGTATATGGCTCCACGTTCGTCTGCGCTGCCTGCCGCCATCATCTCAACGGCATCTTCAATCCCGGAGAAACCGGGGAGGGCAATTTGGGAGGGTAGTCTCTTGAAGGCTGGCAAGCTGCAGGTCCACTCGGTCGTCCAACGTCACCCTACACCATGCGATATCAACACCAAAGAACAGAAGCAGAACACACTTCAGAATCCCCAGCCAACCCACTAGGCGTTCTGGGGAGGCCAAGCAGTTTACACTCATGAGCTTAGAAATTACGCCGGGGCCATATACGCTAGCCTATGGGCCGCCCCTGTCACCTGCCCCACCCCACCGGTCACAATCCTGTCCCAAGCTCTACCTTTTCCTTGAGATTGTTTGAACATCGTCTGTTGAGCTGATAGCCTTCAACCCATTGAGGCTGATCAGGAAATCGATAGCGTCTTGCTAGTGGGTAGGGGTCACAGGTTCAATCCCTGTTACACCCACCATCTCCTTGAAATACCACGCTGTTTGGCGTGGCCCGAATCGGATGGGTGTGTAGCTCAGCGGGAGAGCATCGCCTTCACACGGCGGGGGTCACAGGTTCAATCCCTGTCACACCCACCATCCCTTCCCATAACACTGCCGACAGTTCCCTGACCGGGCGTCGTGCCCGATCGAGGCAGGGCTTGCCATCCATCGCGCTACATCGTCGATATCATCTACGTCATTGCTCGATCCGCGTTTGCCAGGAGACCCGATTTGCCCGTCGCTGAATACACGATCCCCGGCATGTTCATTCGTGACCATCTGGTCCCGGTGCCGCTCGACTGGGCCAATCCGGGCGGTCCGGCGATTGAGCTGTTTGTGCGCGAAGTCGTCGATCCCACCAGGAAGGCCGACGATTTGCCGCTGCTGGTGTTCCTGCAGGGTGGTCCGGGCGGTAAGTCGCCGCGTCCGGGGGTCGGTAGCCCGGCCTGGCTGGCCGAGGCGCTGAAGACGCATCGCGTCATTCTGCCGGATCAGCGTGGTACCGGCCGCTCGACCCGCATCGAAGCCCACACGATGGCGCGGTTCGCGGATGGCGAAGCCGGGGCCGACTATCTCACCAAATTCCGCGCCGACTCGATCGTCGACGATTTCGAGCATGTCCGCAAAACGCTGTTTGGCGGCAAGCGTTGGGAATCGCTGGGTCAGAGCTATGGCGGTTTCCTGACGCTGACCTATCTCTCGCGCTATCCCGAGGCGCTCGGCGCTTGCTATGTCGCCGGTGGCCTTGCGAGCCTCAAGCCGTCCGCCGACGAAGTCTATCGCCGGACCTATCCCCGCGCTGCCGCCAAGACCGCGCGCTACTACAAGCGCTACCCCGGTGACGTCGCCCGCGTCGCCGCCATCGCCGATGTCATCGAGGGTGCGCAGGTGCAGCTGCCCGATGGCGACCGGCTCACGGTCAAGCGGCTGCAACTCATCGGCATCGATCTCGGCATGGGGCCGGGACTGGAGAACGTCCACTGGATGATCGACGAGGCGTTCTCGTCGCCGGACCGGCTGTCCGATCATTTCCTCGCCGTGATCATGAATGCCACCAGCTATGATGGCGGCCCGCTGTTCGCGGTCCTGCAGGAAAGCATCTACGGCCACCAGGAGGGCGCCACGAACTGGGCCGCCGAACGCGAGCGGGCCAATCATCCTGGCTTCTCGCCAGGCGCGCGGCCGCTGCAGTTCACCGGCGAGATGATGTATCCGTGGATGTTCGAAGAGATCCGCTCGCTGCGCCCCTTCCGTGCCGCCACCGAAGCCCTCGCGGCGCGCGAAAGCTATTCGCCGCTCTACGATCCGGTACGTCTCGCCTCGAACGATGTTCCGGTCGCCGCGGTCGTCTATTATGACGACCTCTATGTCGATGCCGGCCTGTCGCTCGCCACGGCCAGCGAGGTGGGCAACCTCACCCCGTGGATCACCAATGAGTTCGAGCATGACGGCATCCGCCAGAGCAGCGCTGTCGTCAAACGCCTGATGGACATAATCAGGGAGCAGGGCGGTCCGCTGCGCTGAGCGCGGCCGTCAGCCCTTGCGGGTAAAGGCGTCGCTTTCGCCGGGGACCAGTTCCATCGGCCAGATCTTGTTGACGAGGCCTTGTGGATACGTGTCGGCATAGGGCGGCATGACGGCGAGCAGTGACTCGCCGAGGCCGATGCCCAGATCGCGCAGCGACATGCGGAAGCAGGTGAGCGCCGGCTGCAGGAATTTCGCCAGCGGGGATTCGCGGAAGCCGATGACGGCAAAGTCCTTGCCCGGCGTCATGCCCGCTTCGCCGAGGCGCCGGTACGCGCCAATCGCCATCAGTTCGTAGACGAGGACGAGCGCTGTCGGCGGATCCTTCATCGCCAGCACTTCATGGGTGATCTGGTAGCCGCCCTGTTCGGTGGAGGCCGCGCGGATGATCAGCGATGGATCGAAGCGGATCTTGTGGCGCTTCAGCGCGCCCTTGATACCGTCGAGGAAGATGAAGCCCAGATTGATGTCGTTGCTGGGGAGGCCCACCGCGATGCGGCGATGACCCTTGGCCACCAGCCGGTCAATGGCGCGGTTGGCGACCCCCTCGAAATCGAGGTCGATCCAGGGATAGACATTGCCGCCCGAGGTCGAGCGGCCGAGCGCGATGAAGGGCAGGCGCGCCTTGGTCAGCAGGTCGATGCGCGCGTCCACGCGGTGTGTTGCCGAGATGATCATCGCGTCCACGGCGCGGCGCGACACCATGCGCTGCAGGTACTGCGATGGGTTCTCGTCGCCGGGGCAGGGCAGGACCAGCAGATCGAGATCGTGCCGCGCCAGCACGTGCTGCACGCCGTCGATGACGCCGAGGAAGAAATTGTCGGAATTGCCGGCGGTGTCTGCGCCGGATTCGATCATGAAACCGACGGCGTTCGTGTTGCCTTGGCGCAGATTGCGGCCCGACTGATTGGCGACGTAGCCAAGTTCGGCGGCGGCCTCGAGCACGCGGCGGCGCGTTTCGTCATTGACGTCGGGGCGGCCGTTGAGGGCGCGCGACACGGTGCCGATAGAGATGTTGAGATGCTCGGCAAGCCGCTTGATCCCGATCATCGATTTCCGGCCCTCCCGCCCTTCCTTCGCTGAGTAACGCAGTTCGGCTTTTGAGGCCAGTTGACTCGTAAACGTTTTCGGGGCACCGTCGTAAACGTTTACGGGGTGCGGACCATCAAGAGGCCGCCCCGTAAGGAGGAGCACCGCCATCGGGCGGATCGGGGAGGGCCGCAGCGTGTTGAGCGCCGTTTTGGTCGGGTGCGGAGCCATGTCGAAAGGCTGGCTCGACGCGTTGACCGGACATCCGCTGTTGCGGGGCCGCGTGGCCGTTATCGGGCTGGTCGATATCGACCTGTCCGCCGCTGAGCGCCGGCGTGCGGACTATGCGCTCAACGATGCCGGGACAGGCAGTGATCTCGACGCCATGCTGACGAAGACGCGTCCCGATCTCGTCTTCGATATCGCGCTGCCGTCGACGCGCCGCGACCTCGTCCTCACCGCGCTGCGCCATGGCTGCCATGTGCTGACCGAAAAGCCGATGGCCGCGTCGATGGACGAAGCGCGCGACATTCTCGCCGCCGCCAAGGCAGCGGGGCGCGTTCATGCGGTGGTGCAGAACCGACGTTTCATTCCGGGGGTGCGCCGCATCCGCCGCCTGATCGACACCGGCGCGCTCGGCGATCTCACCGCGCTCCATGCCGACTTCTTCATCGGGGCGCATTTCGGCGGCTTCCGCGAGCAGATGCAGGATGTGCTGCTGCTCGACATGGCGATCCATACGCTCGATGCCGCGCGCTTCATGGCCAATGCTGATCCGCTGGCGGTCTATTGCGTCGAGAGCAACCCGGCTGGCTCGTGGTACGCGCATGGCGCCGCCGCCGATGCCATCTTCGAAATGTCCGATGGCGTGCGCTTCACCTATCGCGGCTCGTGGGTCGCGGAGGGAGCACCGACCAGCTGGGAGAGCGCCTGGCGCATCGTCGGTACGCGCGGCACCCTGCTGTGGGACGGGCACGAGCGCTTCGACGCGCATGTCGTCAATGGCGAGAGCGGCTTCCAGCGCCCGCTGGCAGCGCTCGAAGTGCTGCCGCCGCCCGACGACGCGCACATCCACGGCCACGCCAGCGTCATTGCCGATTTCCTCGACGCCATTGCGGCGGGCCGCGCGCCCGAAACGGGCGGCGACGACAACATCAAGAGCCTCGCAATGGTGTTCGGGGCCATCGAGAGCGCGCGCCTCAGGGCCCGCGTTCCCGTCGATATCCAGGAGACAAGATGAGCAATCCCGCCAAGGCCATTCGCATCGGCACGATGATCCAGGCCACCGAGGGCAAGGCCGTGCAGAACATCGCCGCCATTGCCGATCTCGGCTTTGAGAGTTTCGAGCCGTTCTTCTGGCAGACGACGAACGGGCAGGATCTCGCCGAACTCGGCAAGCGCAGCCTCGATGCCATCGGCAATCGTGACATCACGATCTCGACCATCGGCATGTTCGGCAATCCACTCGAAGATCGCGAGATGGATCGCCAGACCCTGCAGGGCTGGAAGGATTGCATCGACAGCGCCCACCATTTCGGCGCCACCTGCGTCGCCGGCTTCACCGGGCGCGTGCGCGGTAAGCCGCTCACTGACTCACTACCGCGGTACAAGCAGGTATGGAGCGATCTCGCCAAACGCGCCGCCGACAAGGGCATCCGCATCGCCTTCGAGAATTGCGCCATGGACGGCAATTGGGCCAGCGGCGACTGGAACATCGCGCACAATCCCGATGCGTGGGAGCTGATCTTCAACGAGACGCCGGACGACAATATCGGGCTCGAATGGGAGCCCTGCCACCAGCTCGTCTATCTCATCGATCCGCTGCCGCAGATCCGCAAATGGGCGCACAAATTCTTCCACGTGCACGGCAAGGACGCGACGGTGCGCTGGGAGGTCATCAAGGAGCACGGCATCTTCGGCAAGGAGAAGTTCGTGTTCATGCGCACGCCCGGCTTCGGCGACAGCAACTGGACCGACATCATCAGCGAGCTGCGGCTCGCCGGCTATTCGGGCTCCATCGACATCGAGGGCTGGCACGATCCGGTCTATCGCGAGGCGCTCGAAATGACCGGCCAGGTCGCGGCGCTCAACCACCTCAAGCGTGCCCGCGGCGGCGATTTCGTCGACCTCAACTCGCTCTATGCCGGAGGCGATCCGTCGCTCGGGCGCAACTGAGTTCAGCCCTCGGCCGGATGCGTCGCGAACCGATGCCGGCCGGGTGGACAGCAGAATTTCGGTTCGCTTTTTGGGAGGAAAGTATGACGACGACACTACCAAGGCTGGCTCTCGCGGCAGTCTCCGCGCTCACCCTGATGAGCAGTGCGGCGCTGGCGCAGGGCACGACGTTCAACATCTGGTGGTTCGAGGGGGCCGAGAGTGCGCAGGGCCTCACATGGACCAAGGCGCTCGAGGAGCTGAAGGCCAACCACCCCGATGTGACGGTCAATTTCGAGCAGAAGACCTTCGACCAGATGCAGCAATCGGGCAGCATGATCCTCAACTCGGCCGAGGCGCCCGATATCCTCGAATACAACAAAGGCAATGCGACCGCCGGTCTCGTCGCCAGCCAGGGGCTGCTCACCAATCTCGACGAAGCCTTCACCGCCGAGGGCTGGGACAAGATCCTCAATGAAGGCCAGTTGGTGCTGAGCCGCTATGACGAACTGGGCGTCTATGGCTCGGGCTCGATCTGGGGCATCTCGACCTATGGCGAGTATGTGTCGGCCTATTACAACATCGATGCGTTCGAGAAGGCCGGCGTGAAGGTGCCGACGACGCTCGAGGAACTCACCGCCGCCTTCGATGTGTTCAAGGCGCAGGGCGTCACGCCGCTGGCGCTGGGCGGCGCCTCGACGAGCGGCCAGCATCTGCTCGCCTCGCTCGCCTACACCAAGGCCGACGACAATTGGGTCAACAACTACCAGGGCCTCAAGGCGCCGCTCGATGGCGCGCCCTATCTCTATGCCGCGCAGACGCTGACCGACTGGCTGGCCAAGGGGTACATCACCAAGGACTCGACCGGCATGAACGATGACGATGCCGCGCTGCAGTTCACCTCGGGCCAGTCGCCGGTCTATGTCTCGGGCACCTGGAACCTCGGCAACTTCTCGGCCAACATCAAGGATTTCAAGTGGGGCCAGTTCGTGATCCCGACGCCGAAATTCTCGGTGGGCTCGACCGGCAATCTCTGGGTCATCCCGAAGGGGTCGAAGAGCCCTGAACTCGCCAGGGAGTTCATCAGCCTGCTGCTCTCGACCAAGTACCAGACCGAGCAGGCCAACAATGGCGGCGTCTCGTTCGGTGCCGACGCCGCGCAGGTCACCAACCCGGTGGGCGCCAATGCCTCTGCCGTGTTCAAGCAGATCGCCGACAAGCAGGGCCTCGGCTTCTACCCCGACTGGCCGGTCCCGGGCTTCTACGATGTGCTTAACCAGAAGGACACGGGCCTCCTCCAGGGCACGCTGACTCCCGAGCAGTTCGTCGACGAGATCAAGACGGTCTACGACGACGCTCAGGCCAGCCAGTAAGGCGGACCATCAGGTGACGGGCTGCCGCCTCCTCGGGGTGGCAGCCCCTTCCACGGGAGGGTGAACATGGCGGGCAGTGCGGTACGCAGCCGGCGCGGCTACTATCTCTATCTGATCCCCGGCTTTGTCGGGCTGATGCTCATCGTCATCGGGCCGCAGATCGCCAATTTCGTTCTGAGCTTCACCGCGTGGAAGGGCGTCGGCACGCCGCGCTGGGTGGGCAGCCAGAATTATGAGCGGCTGCTGACCGACGACCAGTTCTGGGGCTCGATGCACAACACGCTGTTGTACATCATCTCGATGACGATCATCCCGGTGCTGCTCGGCCTGATCCTCGCCTCGCTGCTGTTTGATTATGTGCGTGACCAGTTCGGCGAAAGACTGTCGAGCTTCTTCCGCGCCGGCCTCTATCTGCCGCAGATCTTGCCGCTCACCGTCGCCGGCGTTCTGTGGGGCTGGATCCTCAGCCCCGTCGGCGTCGCCAATGCGATCCTCAAATCGATTGGCCTCGGCACCTTCGCGCAGAACTGGATCGGCGATGCGACTTATGCGCTGCCGGCCGTCTCGCTGGTGATCGTCTGGATCCAGGTGGGCTATTGCCTCGTCGTGTTCATGGCCGGCCTGTCGCGCATCGATCCGGCGCTCTATGAAGCGGCGCAACTTGATGGCGCCGGCTGGTGGCAGCGGCTGGTGTCGATCACCGTGCCGATGCTGGCGCCCGAGATTTTCGTCGTGGTGCTCACCACGCTCATCCATGCGCTGAAAGTGTTCGCGCCGATCTTCGTTCTGACGCAGGGCGGTCCGAACGATGCGACGCTCGCGCCGTCCTATCTCACCTACTACCACTTCTTCACCACGCAGCGGGTCGGCTACGCCGCCGCCATCGCGACGGTGCAGATGATCCTGACGCTGGGCCTCGCCCTGATGTTCCTGTGGTTCCAGACGCGGCAAGCGGAACGGGGGGCGTAACATGGCCAATGTCGGCGTTCTCACAGGCACTCCGGCCAAGGTGGCCCGCCCTCATGCGCGGCAGCGCGCGCCGATGCGCTGGGTTGTCCTCGGCCTGTTGCTGCTACTGCTCGCCTTCACGCTGTTCCCGTTCTTCCTCGCGCTGATCAATGCGGTCAAGCCGGGGCCGGACTATCTGCGCGGCGGGCCGCTCTCCATTCCCACCTCGATCCAATTCGACTCGATCATCAAGTTCTGGGGGCAGGCGGATTACTCTCGGAAGCTGCTCAACAGCGTGATCATCAGCGCGTCCGTCTCGGTGCTCGCCGTCATCATCAGCCTGTTCAACGCCTATGCGCTGGGCATCGGCCGGGTGCGCGGCTCCACCATCATCCTCGCCATCCTGCTGCTCGGCACCATGGTGCCGCAGGAATCGATCGTCTATCCGATCTACTGGATGGCCAAGAGCGTCGGCCTCTACGACACGCAGCTCGCTGTCATCATCGTCCTCGCCGTGCTGCAGAGCGCCTTCGGCACCTATCTGCTGTCATCGGTGATGAGCACGTTCCCGCGCGAAATCCTCGAAGCGGCGGAGATCGATGGCGCCAGCCGCTGGCAGGTGCTGACCCTCGTGGTGGTGCCGATCATGCAGCCGACGCTGATGGTGCTGGGCACGTTCTTCTTCATCTGGACGTGGAACGAGTTCCTCATCCCCGTGATCATGCTGATCTCGAACAACAACCAGACGGTGTCAGTGGCGATGGGTCTGACGCGTGGTCAGAACATGTCCGATCCGACGCTGCAGGCGGCGGCAGGCCTGCTCGGCATCGCGCCCACTGTGATCTTCTTCCTGATCTTCCAGCGCACGCTGACCCGCGGCATCGTGGCGGGGGCCGTGAAGTAACGTCAGGTCGCGTCGTCGATGTTTTCGACCAGCTTGCCGGTGACGTCGAAGATGCGGAACTTCGCCTGCAGCGACTGCGCGATGGTAACCGCGCGGTCTTCGAGCGCCGCCTTGAGGGCAAGCTGCTTCAATTCCTTGGAGGACGGGGCCCGGCCGAGGGCTTCGACGCTGACGAGCTGGGTGTTGACGACCTGGTCGCCGACGAGAATCTGGATCTTCACGGGCGGCTTCTAGCCAAGCGGGCTGCTCGCGTCACCTACCACTTTGTATCTACTGGCGAAAAGTGATTGCGGCGGGCGTTGTTCTGCGTTCTGCTCAGCCGTCCGTTGCGGCATGTCGCCCGCTGGACAAGCCCCGACGGCACGGACAATTTTACGCCATGACCACAGCAGCTTCGCAGCAGGCGTTCATGGACGCCCTCGCCACCTTCAAGACCGAACATGATGTCGGCCTCGCGCTCCACACTCTTGCCGAGGCGACGGTTGGCGTGAAGCTCTTCACGATGACGGCCGACAATCCGAAGGGCGGCTATGTGCGCCGCGTCTATTCGAGCGACGAAAAGGCGTATCCGGTGCTCGGCACCAAGCCGATCGTCTTCGACGACACCTATCGCAAGATGACCGAGGAGCGCTTCGTCTACGTCGCCAATTCGGTCGAGGCGATGCGCGGCGACTTTCCGGACCTCGATTTCATCATCTCGCTGGGCTGCGGTTCGGCCGTCAACATGCCGGTCGTGGCGGGCGGTGAGATGCTGGGCAGCGTCAACCTGCTGCACGAAGAGGGCTGGTACACGCCCGAGCGCGCCGAGGCCGCCCGGCAGCTGGCGATTCCCGCCGCCGCCTGCTTCCTGATCCTGCGCAGCCGTTTCACCATCTGACCGGTTGCATGCGCGCCGCCAAGATGCTGATATGCCCATAATTATAGTGGGGCTAAAGTCTTGAGCGTTCTGGGAACGGTGGGGTTACCCCTGTGACCGTCTATGTGGTGCAGCGTCTGGCCCTGATGCTGGTGACGCTGTTCGCCATCATCACGCTCACTTTTTTCCTGATGCACGCCGTGCCGGGCGGTCCCTTCGTGTCCGAAAAAATGATGGCGCCCGAGATCCAGGCCGCCCTCGACGCCAAATATCACCTCGATGATCCGATCTGGCTACAATACCTCAACTATCTGAAGTCGGTCGCGATGTTCGACCTCGGCCCGTCGTTCAAATATCCGGGCATGAGCGTCAACCAGATCATCGCCGAGGGCCTGCC
Source organism: Hyphomicrobiales bacterium (assembly GCA_004144345.1). Taxonomy (GTDB): domain Bacteria; phylum Pseudomonadota; class Alphaproteobacteria; order Rhizobiales; family Devosiaceae; genus Devosia_A. The sequence continues at coordinate 64,388 of SEEL01000003.1, read as the reverse complement.
GACCACGATGCAGGTCGGGCTCCTGGCGCTCATCTGCGTGGTGTCGCTGGGCGTGCCGCTCGGCATCATCGCGGCGCTCAACCGCAACCGCTGGCCCGACACGCTGGTGATGGTGATTGCGACCTTCGGCGTCGCCGTGCCGTCCTATGTGATCGCGACGGTCGCCCTCTACATCTTCGCGCTGCGGCTCGGCTGGGTGCCGACCTTCGGCATCGACGACTGGCGTGGCTATTTCCTGCCGGTGTTCGCGCTGTCGGGTTTCTGGATTTCGTTCATCGCCCGCCTCGCGCGCTCAAGCCTGCTCGAGACGCTGCAGCAGGACTACATGATCACCGCCAAGGCCAAGGGGCTGAAGCCGGGGCAGATCCTGTTCAAGCATGGCCTGCGCAATTCGCTGATCCCCGTGGTCACCGTGCTCGGGCCGGTGGTGGCCAATCTTCTCACCGGCTCCTTCGTCATCGAGCAGATCTTCGCGCTGCCGGGTATCGGCCGGCACTTCGTGCTGTCGATCACCAATCGCGACTACACCACCATAATGGGCATCACGATCTTCTATGCGGCGATCCTGATGCTGATGATCTTCATCGTCGACATGATCTATCTCGTGCTCGATCCGCGCATCAAATATCGCGAGGCGCGATGACCGATCAGCCCGTTGCACCCGAGATGTGGGCGCCCGCGCCCCGCACTGCCGGTGCCGCCGAGGAGATCGCGGCGCCGAGCCTCACCTATTGGCAGGATGTGCGCCAGCGGTTGTGGCGCAACAGGCCGGCCATGCTCGGTCTCACCTTCATCGTGCTGCTGGTCCTCGCGGCCATCTTCGGGCCGATGGTGTCGCCGCACAATTACTACGAGCAGGACCTCAAGCTCTCCAACGTCCCGCCGGCCTTCCAGACCTATACGGTCACCGACGGCGCCGGCGAGACGGCGCGCTTCTTCTTCAATTCCGGCAATCTCAATCTCTATGAGGTCACCGATGATGGCCGCATCGCCGGGCTGATCCGCGGCAAGAAGGACCTCATCAAGAAGGAGACGCTGTTCGCCTTCGGCGATGCCGAAGTGAAGCTCCACACGCCCACCCAGACGCTGAGCCTTGCGGATGGCACGGTGCTGGCGCCGGGCGGCTGGCAGTGGAACATGAGCAATCTGTTCGGCACCGACCAGCTGGGCCGCGACGTGCTGGCGCGTCAGCTCTATGGCGCACGCATCTCGCTCACCGTGGCCTTTGTTGCGACGCTCGTGAACTTCTTCATCGGCGTCTTCTATGGCGGCCTGTCGGGCTATCTCGGTGGCCGCGCCGACACGATCATGATGCGTATCGTCGAAGTGATCTCGACCATTCCGCTGACGCTCTACGTCATCCTCATCATGGTGGTGTTCAATTCGGGCTTCTTCTCGGTGATCATCGCCATCGGCTCGGTCTATTGGGTCGACATGGCCCGCATTGTGCGCGGCCAGATCCTCACGCTGAAGCAGCAGGATTATGTAGCGGCGGCACGGACCATGGGAGCCTCGACCGGACGCATCCTGACGCGGCATCTGCTGCCCAATTCCATCGGGCCGATCCTCGTGACGCTGACCATGCTGATCCCGAGCGCCATCTTCATCGAGAGCTTCATGAGCTTCATCGGCCTCGGCGTGACGCCCCCCGAAGCCAGCTGGGGCACGCTGACCTCCGAGGCCGTCGAGACGCTGCGCGCCTATCCGTATCAGATGTTCTTCCCGGCGGCCGCGATCAGCCTCACCATGTTCGCCTTCAACTTCCTCGGCGACGGCCTGCGCGATGCACTCGATCCGAGGCTGCGCACATGACCGCACCCTTGCTTCAGGTCACCGATCTGCGCACCAGCTTCTTCACCTCGCGCGGCGAAGTGCAGGCGGTGCGCGGCGTCTCGTTCGAACTCCGGCCGGGTGAAATCCTCGGCATTGTGGGCGAAAGCGGCTCCGGCAAATCGGTCACCTGCATGAGCATGCTCGGCTTGCTCAAGAGTTCCGGCCGCGTCGTTGGCGGCAAGGCGCTGTTCGAGGGCAGGGACCTCCTCGCGCTCGATGATCGCGAGTTGCGCGAACTGGGCGGCAACGACATCGGCATGATCTTCCAGGACCCGATGACCTCGCTCAATCCGACGCTGACCGTCGGCGAGCAGGTAATCGAGACCATCCTCCGCCATCGCAACATCTCGCGCGCCGCGGCGCGGCAACGCGCCATCGAGCTGTTCGAGCTGGTGCGCATTCCGTCGGCGGCGAAGCGCCTCCGCTCCTATCCGCACGAGTTCTCGGGCGGCATGCGGCAGCGCGTGATGATCGCCATCGCCTTGAGCTGCGATCCCAAGCTCCTCATTGCTGACGAGCCGACCACGGCGCTCGACGTCACCATCCAGCGCCAGATCCTCGCGCTGCTCAAAGAACTGCAGTCGCGGCTCGGCATGGCCGTGATCCTCATCACGCACGACCTTGGCGTCATCGCCGAGACCGCCGACCGCGTGCTGGTGATGTATGGCGGCATGGTCATGGAAGAGGCGCCGGTGAAGGCGCTGTTCGCCTGGCCGAGCCATCCCTACACGCGAGGGCTGCTCGCCTCGATCCCGGATTTGCGCGACGACACGCATCACCGGCTGACACCGATCCCCGGCTCGCCGCCCGATATGCGCCGCCCGCCCGCGGGGTGCCCCTTTGCGCCGCGCTGCCCGCACGCCATGGCGCAGTGCCTTGCGGCGCTGCCGCCGGTCTATGAGGTCGAGCCCGCCCATGGTGCGCGCTGCTGGCTCCACCATGCCGAGGCGCCGCGCGTCGCCGGCATCAACCAGCAGGTGGCGGCATGAGCGAGACCCCGCTGATCGAGCTGCGCGACCTCACCAAACATTTCACGCTGTCGGGGGATTTGCTCGGCCGAAACCGCCCGCTGTTGCGCGCGGTTGATGGGGTAAGTCTCAGCATCAAGCGCGGCGAGACGCTCGGCCTCGTCGGCGAAAGCGGCTGCGGCAAGTCCACCCTGGCCCGCACCCTGATCCGCCTGTTCCAACCGACATCGGGACAAATGCTGTTTGACGGCAAGGACATAGCCGAGCTCGACGAGCGCGAGCTGCGGCCCTTCCGCCGCCGCATGCAGATGATTTTCCAGGATCCCTACGCGTCCCTCAACGGCCGCATGACCGTTCGCGCCCTCATCGCCGAACCCCTTGAAATCGCAAGCATCGGCACCGAAACTTCGCGCCGCGCGCGGGTCGACGAACTGCTCGACCGGGTCGGGCTGAACCCCGACCACGCCACGCGCTTCCCCCACGAATTCTCCGGCGGCCAGCGCCAGCGCATCGGCATCGCCCGCGCCATCGCGCTCAACCCGGAACTCGTAATCTGCGACGAACCCATCTCCGCCCTCGACGTCTCGATCCAGGCGCAGGTCGTCAACATGCTCGAAGATCTGCAGGCGAAACTGGGGCTTACCTACCTCTTCATCACGCACGATCTGTCGATGGTGCGGCACATCTCGGACCGCATCGGCGTGATGTATCTGGGCAAGATCGTCGAGATCGCGCCCAACGACGCGCTGTATCGTGCGCCGGCGCATCCCTACACGCAGGCGCTCCTCGCCTCGATCCCCGTGGCCGACCCGGAAGCGCGGCGCGACGCAACGCCGATGCGCGGCGAAATTCCGACGGCCATCGACATCCCGTCCGGGTGCCGTTTCCGCACCCGCTGCCCCTTCGCCACCGATCTCTGCGCGGCGGCCGAACCGCCGCTCACGGACCTCGGGGGCGGGCACTTCGCCGCGTGCCACTATGCGGATAAGGTCATGACAAAGGAGATGCAGGCAGCCTGATATCGATCGGGCAAACCATATTTCCCGGACCGGGAACACGGTCCAGTTTTTCAACAGGAGAGAGAAATCATGCTGAAGAAGATGATGCTGCCGCTTTTCGCTGCGGCGCTGCTCGCATCCGCCAGCCCGGTGTGGGCCGCGGGCGAACTGACCTATGTGGTCAACAATGAATCCGCCAAATACGATCCCGGTACCACGGCCGAGACCTTCGCCACGCCGATCATCGGCAATGCCTTCGAAGGCCTGGTGAAGTATGCGTCCGATGGCGCCATCGTGCCGGCGCTGGCCGAGAGCTGGACCGTCAGCGACGACGGCCTGACCTACAGCTTCAAGATCCGTGCCGACGCCAAATGGTCGGACGGCAAGGCCGTGACCGCGGGTGACTTCGTCTATGCGTGGAAGCGTGTACTGACCCCGGCCTCGGGCGCGATGAACGCTCCGCTGCTCTACTCCATCGTTGGCGCCGAAGAGTATTTCGCCGACCAGAGCACCGACAATGTCGCGATCAGCGCCACCGACGACAAGACGCTGACCTTCACGCTCAAGCAGCGCGTCCCCTACATGATGCAGCTGCTCGGCTTCTCCATCTTCTACCCGGTGCGCGAAGATATCGTCACTGCCGATCCGGAAGGCTGGACCACCAAGCCGGCCACCTATGTCGGCACGGGTCCCTTCCGCGTCACCGAGATGAACTTCGGCAAGTCCGTCGTGCTCGAGAAGAACCCGGAATACTACAATGCGGCCAATGTCAGCCTCGACAAGCTGACCTTCCGCCTGATCCCCGATCCGGCCACCGCGCTTGCCGCCTACGAAGCGGGCGACGTTGACGGTATCGAGTCGGTGCCGTCGCCGGAAATTCCGCGTCTGTCCTCGGAAGATGGCAACGGGTTCCTGGTCGTCCCGGCTCTCGGCACCACCTATGCGTTCTTCAACCCGGCGCAGAAGCCGCTCGACGATGTCCGCGTCCGCAAGGCGCTGTCGATGGCCATCGACCGCGAGGAAATCGTCGAGTTCGTGCTGCAGTCGGCCGATCAGCCGGCGCTTGGCCTCGTACCTCCGGGCATGAGCCTGGCGGGTGAAGACTTCACCAAGGATCGCGATACCTTCGGTCTCGCCCCGACCGCTGAAGTCGATGCCGCCAAGGCGCTGCTCGCCGAAGCCGGCTACCCCAACGGCGAAGGCTTCCCTGCGACGGTGTTCGTGACCTATTCGTCGCCGCCGATCGAGAAGCTGCTCGAAGCCATCCAGCAGATGTGGAAGAAGAACCTCAACATCGACGTCAAGATCGAGGCGACGGAGTGGCAGGTCTTCTATCCGGAAGTGCAGAAGGTGCAGTACCAGATCGCGCAGATGGGCTGGGGCGCCGACTATCCGCATCCGATGACCTTCCTCGACAACTTCGTCACCGGCAGCCCGAACAATCTCGCGGGCTGGTCGAACGCCGACTATGACGCGCTGATCGCCAATGCCAAGGCGACCAATGACGAGAAGGTATCGCTGGACGATATGCGCAAGGCTGAGGCCATCATCATGAACGAGATGGTGATCCTGCCGCAGTATCACCGCAACCAGTACATGATGATGAAGCCCTATGTGTCGGGCTTCTGGCGTTCGCCGCTGAACGTGCCGTATTTCGACGCCGTAACGGTCAGCAAGTAAGGTCGGCCGGGTAAAACGAAGGCCCGGGAGCGATCCCGGGCCTTTTCGTTGGATGACGGCGGCGGACGCCAAAACCTCCGCCGCAACGTTGGATATCCTAGACGGTCGGGCTGGCCGACAGGTAGAGCGGATCGGTTTCGATGTCCTCTCCGACGGCAACGGCAGCTGCGACGGCGGCGGCCACGGTGGCGCGCTGCGGATCGGTGAAGGCTACCGCAACGTTCTGGATTGCACCGGCCACGATCGCGCGGATACCGGCGGGCAGGGTCGAGGCATCCGTGGCCAGGGCCACGATGAGGTCGGCGAGACGATCGTCGGCATCGGAGACGTCGAGGCCGGCGGCCCGAACAGCCGCGACATAGGCCGCGACAGCCGCACCACAGACTTCTTCCGAAGCCGCTTCTCCGCGGCATGCGGCGACCGCTGCCGCAAGTTGAGCCTCAAAAGAGGCCTGTGCGAGGAGTAGGGTGTCAAAGGAGGTCGACTGCGCAGCGAACGCAGGGCTCGCCCCAATGGACGCAACAAAGGCTGCTGTGAGCAGCCCGCGAGTGAAAATCTTCATGATGCGACTCCAACTGAAACGACTCACAGTATCGACACGGTCGCTTGGTGCGTCAACAATGAAGCCCCATGGGCTGGGCTGCAGCTTGATTCGAATGCTGACCGGACCCGATACAGGATCGACCGGCTTTGCCTAAAATAGCGAATGGTGCAGGTCCAGAAATTAGCAGCAGAACAACTCACGGCAGACTGTCCGTGGTCATCCTCATCGCCCTGTCGATACTGTGCGCGGGCGGTGCCGCGGCTGCGGTATTGCTTGAGGTGCGCCCCCTGAACCTGGTGGTGGCAAGCAACACCGAGCGCTGGCAGATGCTGCGGCGTGATCCGCCGCCAATAGCGCTGTCGTTGGCAAGCGACAGAGGGCTTCTCGACACCTGCCTGTCGGCTGTCACATCGGTCTACGGGCGCATGCGGGCGACAGACGACCGGCGCGCCGTCGCGGCCAATTGTGGCCACTTTGCGGAAGCGAGCGCGGCAATGATGCCGTCAAACTCCTACGCCTGGTACAGCGCGGCACATGCCGCTGCGCTGGGCGCCGATAGCTCCCGGTTCGAACAATACTGGCTGCAATCGGCGAGGACCGCTCCAAACGAGCAGTGGCTTGCTGCGCTACGCGTCGTGCTGCTCGAGGACAATCCGGCATTGGCCACGCCCGCCCTGCGTGATGCCGAGCGGCAGGACCTCGCTTTGCTGGTCACGAGCCGCCGGGGCATCAGCGCCATTGCAAAGCGCTATGTCGCGCAGCGCGATTTCCGCGAGCGTGTGGTCAGTGTGGTCGAGCAAATGCCGCAGGCCGACCAGCGGCGCTTCCTCGACGCCGTCACTCAGGAAGCGGCGTCCAGTGGAGCGGCGCGATGAGCATGGCGGGCGCTGTGGCGCGGCGGGTCAGCAGCAAGCGAACTGCCGCACATGATCGCATGGCAATGTGGCTGATTGTGCTTGTCGCGCTCTCGCCGGTCATCATCGGCGGGAACATGGCCATCGTCTGGGCGATCTACGCGCTGGCCATTGCCCTCACCGCCGCGGGCTACGCCTGGGCCCTGCTGCGGCGCCATGAAGGCCTCGCCGTTTCGCTCGACCGGTTCAGTGGTCTCGCCGCACTGTGGGGCGCCGTATGCGTCTTCGTTGCGGTGCAGAGCCTGCCCATTGCCCACGTCCTCGGCAGCGCGTTTCCAACGCGCGCCGGCGATCTGATCTCGTCGCCGATGCTGAGCCTGACCCCTGGGCCAAGTCTTCTGGTGTTGATGCAGTTCGTCGCCTACGCGCTGCTCTTCGTCCTCTTCGTGCAGGTGGGCGCGAAATCCAGCCGGTCTGAACGCATCATCCGGGCGCTGTTCTGGGTCGTGGTGCTGTTCGCCGCGCATGGGCTGCTCGATTGGTGGATGCGAAACGAGGCGGTGCTGCAGGCACAGGAATGGGCCGCGTCAGGCACGGCGACAGGCACCTTCGTCAACCGCAACACGTTCGCGACGTTCCTGTCGCTGGGACTGGCTGCGGGCATGGCCGTCCTCACGTCGCGCATGGAGATGCTGGCGGTGGACCGGCATCACGGCGTGCACTGGCCAGCCCGACTCCTGCCGACCGTCGCCGGACTTGTCGTCATCCTCTCGGCTCTTCTCGCAACGCAGTCGCGCATGGGCCTCCTCGCAGGTCTCATCGGCGCCTTCGTCATCACCGCCCTTTGGGCCTTCAGGTCGCGTGGCGGACGGATTGTGCCCGCGCTCCTGTTGATCCCCCTCCTCGCCGGCATCGGGTTGCTCTATGGCGCCGGCACGATCGAGCGCGTCGGTTCGGTCGAACAGGATTTTGACGTGCGCTGGTCACTCTACGCCCAGGTCGTCGAGATGATCGCGGCCCGGCCCTGGCTGGGATATGGCGCGGGGGCGTTCGAGCTGGCCTTCCCGCTCTTTCACCAATTGCCAGTCAGCGTCGACCTCGTCTGGGACCGGGCGCACTCCACCTATCTGACGCTGTGGTCGGAGCTCGGCGTTGTGTTCGGCTCCGTGCCCTTGCTCGTCATCGGCCTCGTGCTGTGGCGGCTGGTTGCCAATTTCCTCGTGCGCAGCAGCCTGTCAGCGGCCAACACGGCCGCCATCGGCGCCATCGCCGTCGGCGCCGTTCACTCGCTTGCCGATTTCAGCCTTGAGATTCACGCGGTGGCCATTCTGTTCGTCGCCCTCATCGGCACGGGCTTTGCGGCGAGCTACCAGCGCGTAACGGAGCGCGGTTATGTCGCTGCTTGATCGGCTCTTCCGGCGGACGCCCGCTGCCGTACAGGAGGCGCGGCAGCGGCTGACTCTCGGCAGCGAGCATCAGCTCATCTATGCGATCGGCGATATCCACGGCCATCTCGACCTCCTGCTCGAGCTGGAGGCGTTGATCGAGACGGATCGACTGGCGCTGGGCATGGAGCGAACCATCCTTCTACTGGGTGACCTTGTCGACCGTGGTCCGCGCTCGGCGCAGGTACTTGACCATGTGCTGATGCGGCAGCGCAGCGATCCGCGCTATTTCTGTCTCGCCGGTAATCATGAGGAGGCGATGCTCGACTTCTTCACGTCAGGCGGCAGCCGGGCGCAATGGCTGCGGCATGGCGGCATCGAAACTCTCATGTCCTACGGCATGCCAGAGGAGAAGCTCGGCGGTGGAACGGCCACGGCACGTGCCGCGGCGGCCTATGTGCCGGACGAACACATAGCGATGCTGCAGAGCCTGCCGGTAGCGATCGACACCGAGCATTATTTCTTTGCACATGCAGGGGCGCGGCCGGGTGTGGAACTCGACGCGCAGACCGACCATGACCTTTTGTGGTTCAAGGATGGCATGGCATCGCAATATGATGAATTTTCAAAGACCATCGTTCATGGTCACGATGCCCTGACCGAATCAGCTATCGGACATCGCAGGATTAATGTTGATACTGGTGCATTTGTAACCGGGCGCCTAAGCAGCGTCAGGCTCCTGAGGGGCTACAGGCCGGCCATAATTGCCGTCGAACAGCCGCGGACGGGCCAAACAAAATCGCCGATCCAATTGTAGCGATACTGCGCTACGGCAGCGTAGGAGACCGACTTGGACGAGACGCAGATCGACGTAAGAGGCATTATCAACGTGCTTCGGAGACAGTTCCGGCTGATTGCCGGCGTCGTCTTTGTCGTACTCGCCATCGCGACGATCGTCGTGCTTGCGCTAAAGCCCATCTACACGTCGTCCGCGCTCATCCTGGTGGATACGAGCGGCAAGGATGTGCTCGACCCCACCAGCGCCGATCTCGGTTCATCGACCATCAACGCGCGCGTCGATAGCGAAGTTGAGCTCGCCAAGGCGCCGACCGTGCTGCTGCGTGTCGTCCGCGACGCCAAGCTGCTCGAGGATCCTTCGTTTCGCTCCGAACCCGGCTGGACCTCCCGCATCCTGACGTTCCTGCGCTTGCGCGACGAGACGCCGGCCACCGGCGCAGAGCTGCTTGATTCCACGCTCTCCCAACTGCGCAGTTCCGTGTCGGTGCAGCGGCGGGGCCTGACATTCCTCATCGCTATTCAGGCGCAGGCCACTGCGCCGGAAAAGGCGGCCATGATCGCCAATGCGGTCGCCAATGCCTATATTTCCGAGCAGCTCGACGCCAAGATCGACTCGACGCTGGCTGCGCGCGACATCATCCAGGATCGCCTTACGGAAGCGAGCGGGGCGCTGGCCCTCTCCGAAGATGCGGTGGATGACTTCATAACCACCAACATCGGCATGATCGCCGATGAGACCGGGCGCTCCGATCTTGAAGCGATGCTCGGCGCTGTCACCACGGCCAACGATGAGCGCTCGCGACTGATGGTTGCGGTGGACGCCGCCGATCTTGGTCTGCGGCGCCGCGACTGGACCGCCCTGACGCAGTCGCTGCAATCGGACGCGCTGCTGCAGCTCGAGACGCAACGGCAGACTGTCGCTGACTCCCTCGCTCGCGCGGGCGAGGGGTCGCAGACGGCGATCGACCTGCGTGCCGAACTCAGCCGGGTCGAGGCGCAGCTTGAAGCCGCGGCAGAGAGCGAACTGGGGAACCTCAGGGCGCAGGTCACGACCGTCCAGGGCCGCGCCTCGGATTTGCAGGCACAGCTGCGCAGCGGTGTGCTGTCCAGCAATCTTTCCTCGGCGACGCTGACAAAGATCTACGAGCTCCAGCAGAACTCGGAGATTGCCCGCGGCCAGTACCAGACGCTGCTCACGCGCCTCAAGGAACTGGACCAGCAAGCGTTCCTGCAAATGGCGGACAGCCGCATCGTCTCGGAAGCCCTGCCGCCTGAGGCACCATCCTTCCCCAACCCGCGAGTCATCCTTGCCATGGCCGGCATTGCCGCCCTCGGCCTCGGGATCGGTCTCGCGTTCCTCTATGAGAACTTCATCGGCGGCGTGGTCAGCACGGACCAGTTGCAGTCGCTCGTGAAGTCCCGCCGCGCGCTCTCCATCCCGCGGCAGAAGCCGCAACGCGAGATGCAGAGCCTTGCCGACATCATCGTGCAATCACCACTCTCGGTCTTCGCCGAAGCCATCCGCAAAGTACGCCTCGCTGTCGATCAGTCGTTCCGGCGCGATGAATCCGCCTCGAGTCTCGACGAGAAGCGCGGACGTGTTGTGCTCGTGACATCGACCGCGCCGGGTGAGGGCAAGACGACGACGTCGCTGGCGCTGGCGCGCGCCTATGCGCAATCCGGCCTGACGACGCTGCTGATCGACTGCGATTTGCGCAAGCCATCGGTACACCGGCAGCTGGGCTGGAACCCGTCAACGGGGTTGATCGACTATCTGAGCAGCGGCGACACCACAGAGGCGCCCTCGCTGCTGTCGATCGTCAAGGTCGATGAAAGCTCCGGCATCGGCGTGCTCGTCGGCTCACGCAAGAGCGATGGGGCAACGGACGCCTTGATCGTCGGCCAGACCTTCGGACGGCTGGTGCGTGCCGCGACCAAGGCATTCGAGGTCGTGATCCTCGATACGCCGCCCGTCGAGCCGGTCGTCGATGGCGTCTATCTCGCGCAGTTCGCCGATGCTGTGGTGTTCGTCGTCAAATGGGCCAGCACGCCGCAGCCCAGCATGCGCACCGCCGTGGCCTCGATCAGCGAGGCCATGCGGCCCGGCGCCGATCTCGTGATGGTGCTTAACCAGAACGGCACGGCGGACGCGCGCTACTCGGCCAAGTATGGGTATTACAGCGATGCCTACTGAACCCGTGCGGCTGCAAGCGAGCTGAGCGCAAATGCGATATTTGATCACCGGCACGGCGGGCTTCATCGGGTTTCACCTGGCGCGCCGGCTGCTCGATGCCGGGCATGCCGTGACGGGCATCGACAATTTCTCCGACTATTACGATGTCGGCCTCAAGGAGGCCCGCAACGCGCTGCTCGAACCCTATGACGCGTTCAGCATTCACCGGCTGGCGCTCGAGGACAAGGCGGGGCTGGACGCGGTGTGGAACGCGCTGCAGCCCGAGATCGTTGTGCATCTCGCGGCTCAGGCAGGCGTGCGCTACAGCATCACGCATCCCGACAGCTATGTGTCGTCGAACCTCGTTGGCACCTTCAACGTCCTCGAAGCGGCGCGCCGCTGCAAACCGCAGCATCTGCTCGTAGCGTCGACCAGTTCGGCCTATGGCGCCAACACTAAAATGCCGTTCCGGGAGAATGACCGCGCCGTCCACCCGATGTCGCTCTATGCAGCGACCAAGGGGGCGACGGAGTTGATGGGGCACAGCTATGCCCATCTATACGGCGTCCCGATGACCTTTTTCCGCTTCTTCACCGTGTATGGCCCGTGGGGCCGGCCGGACATGGCGCTGTTCAAATTTGCTGAGGCCATGCTCGCCGGACAGCCCATCGACATCTTCGGGCAGGGTCAGATGTCGCGCGACTTCACCTTCATCGACGATCTGATCGAGGCGATCGTGCGTCTCGCCGATGTCGTTCCAGGTGAAGCCAATCGCGTGGCGGACGACAGCCTGTCGCCGGTCGCGCCCTACCGGCTGGTCAATATCGGCGGCGGGGCGCCGGTGGCGCTGATGGACTATGTCGGCGCCCTGGAGAAGGCGCTGGGCAGGACGGCCATCAAGAACTTCCTGCCGATGCAGGCGGGCGACGTTCCCCATACGAGCGCCTCGGCGGAATTGCTCGAGCGCCTCACCGGCTACCGGCCATCGACGCCGGTGGAGGCGGGGGTTTCAGCGTTCGTCGATTGGTATCGGGGGCAGCACTAGCGGATCAGGCGGCCGCCCTACTGGGCTCCGCGTCGGCTTCTTCCTCTGGCGGCCAGTCCTCGTATTTGCGCCTGAGTTCCGCAGCGATCAGGTTCTCGGCCGGCGGCAGGCACGGAGCGGCCAGTCGGACCATCTGGAGCAGGGCCTGTTCGACACGCTGGCGTGCATCTTCAGTCATCAGCGGCAGGCTCGCGAATCATTCGACTACCTCAGTCGACAATCTGCGATGACCCTAATCAAGCAATGGTGAGCGAATAGTAAATGCGGTCCTGCGGGGCCGTTATCCCTCCGCCAGCCGCCGCACGTCGGCCAGCGCGCCGTCCTCGATGGGAATGCCATAAGCCATTGAATTCCGGCGGTTTTCATAGCGCCGATCCGCCGGAAGGCGGCTTTGTCCTGCGTCATGGATTTCATCGATCAGCACTTCGAGCCGGTCGGCGAAAGAGTTCACGGCGCCGCGCTGCGGGTCGATGAGGATGTAGGTTTGGCCGCCATGTGGCGTGGCCGCACCGGGATGTTCAGACCAGTCGATCTCGAAGGAATAGTCGCTGCCGGCGAGCGCCGCGCCCATGATTTCCATCATCATGGCGATGGACGAGCCCTTGTGTCCGCCAAAGGGCAGCAGCGCACCGCCCTCGAGCACCGCATTGGGATCGGTGGTCGGATTGCCGTCGCGATCAACGCCGGTGCCGGGCGGCAATTGCCGCCCCTCGCGCCGCGCAATCTGCACGTCGCCATTGGCCATGGCGCTCGACGCCTGGTCGAAGACCAGCGGGTCCGTGTCCTGCCGCGGCACGGCAAAGCCCATCGGATTGGTGCCGTAGACCCGGCGATGGCCGCCATGCGGCACGACGTTGGCCATGGAGTTGACCATCGCCAGTGCGATGAAACCCGCGCGGGCAAAGGGCTCGATGTCGGGCCAGACGGCGCTGAAATGGTGTGCCTTGCGTACCGTGAGCAGCGCGATACCGTTGGCGCGTGCCTTCGCCATCAGCGGCTCGGCCGCCATCGCCAATACGGGCAGCGAGAAGCCGTTGCGGCCATCGGCGCGCAGCATCGCGGGCGCGACGTCCTCCAACACCGGCACCGCCTTCGGGTCGAGCCAGCCGCTGTCGATCGAGCCGAGATTTCCCTTGATGCGGAAGATGCCGTGGCTGTGCGCGCCATCGCGCTCGGCGCCGGCCATGTTGCTGGCGAGGAGGTCGGCAACGTGTTCCGAGCAGCCATGATTGAGGAAGATCTGGCGCAGCAGCGCTTCGAGTTCGGCGTAAGAAATGCGGGTGGTCATTCGAGGGTCCTGGGCCAGGTGTCTGAGAGGCGATAGCCATGCGGCCAGGGATCGGCGGGGTCGAGCATCTCGGTGCGCGTGCCGCTGATCCAGGCGCGTCCCGAGATCGACGGGATGATTGCTGGCCTCCCGCCCAGCGTCGTATCGGCCTCGATGCGTCCCAGAAATTCGGAACCGATGATCGAGCGCGCCAGGTAGCGGTCACCCACCTGCATCTGGCCCTTGGCCCGCATCACCGCCATCCGCGCCGAGGCGCCGGTGCCGGTGGGCGACCGGTCGATCTTGCCCGGACGGATCGCCACCGCATTGGCAGCGGTCAGCACGCCGTTCTCGCGCGTCACAGGCATGGCGAACTGGCAGAACGAGAAATGGTCCCAGTCCTTGTTGGTCGGGTGCGAGAAGCCAAGCTGCTCGTCGGCGGCGCGCGTGATGCGCATGCCCGTGGTTGCGAGGTCGCGCGCTTCGTCCGGCGTCACGGCAAAGCCGAGCGCCGGCGCATCGACGATGACAAAGCTGTCGCCGCCATAGGCGGTGTCGACCGTGAGCGTGCCGAGGCCCTCGACTTCCAGCGTGGCGTCGAGCCGGTCGGCAAAGCTCGGCACATTGGTGACGGTGATACGCTCCGCCTTGCCGTCCCGGCATTGCGCGACGATCTCAACCAGTCCCCCGGGCGCCTCGAGCACGAGGCGAGTTTCGGGCTCGGTCATCGGCACGATGCCGGTATCGAGCAGCACAGTCGCCACGCAGATCGAGTTCGAGCCGGACATCGGCGGGGTGTCCGCCGGCTCCATGATGATGAAGCCCATCTGCGCCCGCGGGTCCTTCGGCGGCACCAGCAGATTGACGTGGCGGAAGACGCCGCCACGCGGCTCGTTCAGCACGAAATTGCGCAGCGTTTCGTCGCGCGCGATGAAGCGCGACTGCTCCCACAGGGTTTCGCCCGGCGGCGGAGCGACGCCACCGACAATCACATCCCCCACCTCGCCCTCGGCGTGGCACGAAATGATCTGGATGGCGCGGCTGCTTCTCAACTCGCCCTCCTAGACCAGCGAGAAGCCATGCGCGAACGGATCGCGGTCATCGATATAGATGGTGTTCAGTCCCGTCTGGCGGGCCCAGCCGGCGATCGAGGGCACGATGCCGTCATACTGGCCGACCTTCACCGCCTTCTCGACGCGGCCGTTGAATACCGAGCCGATGATCGATTCATGATTGAACGCATCGCCCACCTTCAGCCGGCCCCGGCCAAACCACTGCGCCATGCGCGCCGAGGTCCCGGTGCCGCAGGGCGAGCGGTCGATGGCCTTGTCGCCATAGAACACGGCGTTGCGCGCGGTATTCTCGGCGTTGGTGGGTTTGCCGGTCCACAAGATGTGGGTGCAGCCGCGAATGTTGTCGTTCTCGGGATGGATGAACTCATAGCGCTCGTTCATCGCCTTGCGCAGCGCCGGGCTCCAGCGCAGCAAATCGCCCACCGTGTAGTCGGCGATGTCGGTGAAGTTCTCCTGCGGGTCGACGATGCAGTAGAAATTGCCGCCATAGGCGACGTCGACCTTCAGCTTGCCCAGGCCCGGGGCGTCGATCTCGAGGTCGGTTGAATGAAGAAAGCTCGGCACGTTGGTGAGGCGGACCTTGTCCACATACTCGCCATCCATCGTGTATTCGGCGACCACCTTGCCGGCGGGCACGTCGAGATTGACCACGCCCGGCGTCTTCGGCGTCATCAAGCCGTTCTCGATCGCCATGGTCACGGTGCCGATGGTGCCGTGGCCGCACATATAGAGGCAGCCCGAGGTCTCGATGAACAGGATCGCGATATCGCAATCGTCGCGCGTCGGCGGATAGAGGATCGAGCCGCTCATCACGTCGTGGCCGCGCGGCTCGAACATCAGGCCCTTTCGGATCCAGTCGTGGTGCTCGAGGAAATCGGCGCGCCGCTCCATCATCGAGTTGCCCTTGAGCAGCGGGCCGCCGCCGGCGACGAGGCGAACCGGATTGCCGCAGGTGTGGCCGTCGATGCAGGTGAAGATGTGACGTGACATTTCGGGACTCAGAAACGCTGGGGGGAGAAGGGTGACATGTCGATCGGCTGCGCTGCGCCGGTCAACAGATTGGCGACCAGCTTGCCGGTGCCGGCCGACTGGGTCAGGCCGAGATGGCCGTGGCCGAAGGCATAGACAATATTGCGCGAGCGGCGCGAGAAGCCAATGGCGGGCAGCGAATCCGGCAGCGAGGGCCGGAAGCCCATCCACTGCTTGCCACCTGTCGTCGCGAGGCCCGGCATAAATCGGGCGGCCTTGGTGAGCATGGCGTCGGCGCGCTTGAAATTCGGCGGCAGCTTCAGCCCGCCCAGTTCTACGGCGCCACCGACACGAATGCCCGAGGCCAGCGGTGTCACGACAAAGCCGTGGCCGCCGAAGAACAATTGGCGCTTGAGGTCGAAGCTGTAGCCGGGGAGCGTCGTGTTGTAGCCGCGCTCGGTCTCGAGCGGGATGTCGTCACCCAGCGGCGACGTCAGCCGCTTCGACCAGGCGCCCCCCGCCACGACGACCTGCTTGGCACGGATCGCCGTACCGTCGCTCAGCTCGATGATGACGCCATCGTCCTGCGGGCGCAGTTGCGTGACCTCGGCCTTGCGGAACGATGCGCCGCGCGCCGTCGCTGCCTCGGCCACCGCAAGGGCATAGTCATAGGGGTCCTGCACGGTCTCCCATTTGGGAATGAAGGTCCCCGCGACGATCTTCGGCGACAGGCCCGGCTGCAGCTCGGCGAGTTCGGCGCCGCGAACGTGGCGGAACTCGATGCCTTCCGCAGCCTTGGCGGCGTCGTCCTTGGCGGTGCCACGCAACTCGCTCTCGCTCTCATAGAGTTCGAGCACGCCGTCGCGGCGGATCAGATGTTCAAGGCCGGCATTGGTGATCAGCGACTCTGCTTCGCTGCGTGCCACGCGCATCAGGGCGCTCTGCGCCCGGATACTGGCGGCGACCCGGTCGGGCCAGCCGGCGCGCCAGAAGCGCATCATCCAGGGCGTGATCTGCGCCAGATATTCGGGCCGGATGGTCAGCGGCCCCAAGGGGTCGCTGAGCCATTTCGGCAGCTTCTGCAAGACGCCCGAATTGGCCATCGGGATGACGTCGGAGAAAGCGAACGCGCCGGCATTGCCGCGGCTCGTCTCCTCCGCCAGTCCCTTGCGGTCGATCAGCAGCGTCGTGCGGCCAGCCTCCTGCAGCTTGAAGGCCGCGCAGATGCCGATGATGCCGCCACCCACGATGGCGACGTCGACAGTCTCGGTGATCACTAGGCAGCCTTGGCGAGCTTGGGACGGGTGGCCATGGCCTGGTTGACGATGGCCTCGATCCGGGCGCGCTCTTCGCCGATCAGCGGCAGGCGCGGCGGGCGGACCCATTCCTTGCCTTCGCCGGCGATCTGGTTGGCGAGCTTGATGTACTGCACCAGCTTCACGGCCACATCGAGATGCAGCATCGGCATGAACCAGCGATAGAGCTCGAGCGCTTCGGCGATCTTGCCGGTGGTCGCAAGGCGATACATCTCGACACTTTCACGCGGGAACGAGTTGGTGAGGCCCGAGACCCAGCCGACGGCGCCGAACAGCACGTTCTCGAGCATCAGATCGTCAACGCCGCAAACGATCTGGAAGCGGTCGCCGAGCAGATTGATCATGTCGGTGATGCGGCGGCTGTCATGGCTCGATTCCTTGACGGCGACGATGTTCTTTTCATCGGCGAGCGCGGCGAAGGATTCCGGCAGCAGGTCCAGCTTGTAGGCCGGGCGGTTGTTGTAGATCATGATCGGCAGTTCGGTGTTGCGCGCCAGCGTGCGGAAGTGGTGCTCGCCCTCGCGCGCATCCTGCTGGTAGACCATGGTGGGCAGCGCCATGATGCCCGAAGCACCGGCCGCCTGCATGCGACGCGAGGTCGTGATGGCGAGGTCGGTGGTGTATTCGGCAACGCCGACGATGATGGGCGCGCGGCCGTTGACGGTCTGCACCGCATTGCGGACCACGGCTTCCTTTTCATCATACGACAGCGACGAGTTCTCGCCGAGCGTGCCGAGCATGACGAAGCCGTTGCAGCCGGCCGAGATGCAGCTCTCGAGATGGCGCGAGGTCGCTTCGTGGTCGAGCGCGCCATCCTGCTTCATTTCGGTCATCAGGGCGGGAATTACGCCGTGAAAGATGGAGGTCATTTCAACTAGTCCTGTAGGTTTGGGGGAGGGAAGTCAGGTACCCAGATAGGCCTGAACGATGGACGGGTCGGCACGCAGATCTGCTGCCGGCCCCTGAAGCTTGATGACGCCGCTCTCGAGCACATAGCCATAATGCGCAAGCTTGAGCGCGAGGCGCGCGTTCTGTTCGACGAGCAGGATCGTCGTGCCGGCTTCGTTCAGCCGTTTGACGATCTTCATCGTCTCGAGCACGAGCTTGGGCGCAAGGCCCATCGAGGGCTCGTCGAGCAGCAGGATTTTCGGACCGTGCATCAGCGCGCGGCCGATAGCGAGCATCTGCTGTTCGCCGCCCGACAGCAGCGAGCCGTCGGAATTGGCCCGCTTGCGCAGGATCGGGAACAGCTCGAACACTTCTTCGAGGCGGCTGCGGCGGGTGGCCGGGTCCTTCACGGTGAAGGCGCCGAGTTCGAGGTTCTCACGGACGCTGAGGCCGCGCAGCACATGCCGCCCCTCGGGCACATGCACGAGGCCGGTGCGCGCGATGATGTGGGCGGGCATCTGCGTGACGTCGGTGCCATCGAAGATCACCCGGCCGGTGCGGGCGCGCACGAGGCCAGAAATAGTCTTCAGCGTCGTTGTCTTACCGGCGCCATTAGCGCCGAGCAGCGTCACGATCTGGCCGCGCCGCACTTCAAGGTCGATGCCTTTGACGGCGTCGATCTTGCCGTAGGAGCTCGCAATGCCCTCGAGCTTGAGGATGATGTCGGAGTCAGCCAAGAGCTTCCTCCCCGTCTTCAACGCCCAGATAGGCCTCGATCACCTTCGGGTTGGCCTGGATTTCCTTGGCGGTCCCTTCGGCGATCATGACGCCGTGGTCGAGCACGCTGACGCGTTCCGAGACGCGCATCACGAGGCCAGTATCGTGTTCGATCAGCAGCACCGAGATTCCCCGTTCGTCGCGAATGCGGGCGATGAGGCCGAGCAGTTCTTCCTTCTCGCCCGAGGTCAGGCCGGCGGCCGGCTCGTCCAGCAGCAGCAGTTTCGGCTGGGTAGCGAGGGCGCGGGCGATCTCGACGCGGCGCTGCCAGCCATAGGGCAGGGTGGTCGCCTCGCGCTCCCAGCCTTCGGTCAGGCCGACGAAGGTCAGGCAGTCCTCGGCAAAGGCCCTGATCTCGGCCTCTTCGCGGCGCTGCGACGGCAGCCGCAGGATCGCGTCGACGATGCCGGAACTGGTCCGGCAATGCATGCCCGACATGACATTCTCGGTCACGCTCATCTCGCGGAACAACCGCACGTTCTGGAACGTGCGGGCGATGCCGAGGCGCGTTACCTGGTGCGGCTTGAGCTTCAGCGTCTCCGTGCCATCGACGCGGATCGAGCCGTGCTGCGGCTTGTAGAACCCCGTTATGCAGTTGAACAGCGAGGTCTTGCCGGCGCCATTGGGGCCGATCAGGCTCACCACAGCGCCCGCCGGTACGCTGAAGTCGACATCCTGCAGCACATTGCTGCCGGAAAAGCTCAGGCTCACGCCCTTGAGTTCGAGGAGGGTCATTTCTTACCCCTCGCTGCCGGCCAGATGCCGCTGGGGCGGAACAGCATGATCAGCAGCAGGCCGATCGCGAAGATGAAGTAGCGCAGATCGCCAACTTCACGCAGCAACTCCGGCGTCAGGATCACGATGAAGGCGCCGAGGATCACGCCGGGGATCTTGCCGATGCCGCCGAGGATGACGACCATCAGGATTTCGACCGACTGGCGGAACGAAAAGCTCTCGGGCGAGATCGCGCCCAGATTGGCCGCAAAGAACGCACCGCCGATGGCGCCGTAGATGGCGCCCACGACATAAGCCGCGAGCTTCACCTTCACGCGGTCGATGCCCATCGCTTCGGCAGCGTCCTCGTCATGGCGCACATAGAGCCAGGCGCGCCCGAGCCGCGAATTGGCCAGCCGCACCGAGACGATGACGCCGATGATCGCAAGAATGAGGAACACGAAGTAGAAGTCGATGTTGCTCTGGACGTGGTAGCCGAAGATCCAGGGCGACTCGATGCCCCGGATGCCGCTCGCGCCGCCGGTCTCGCGGAGGTTGCGCGCCGTCAGCCGGACGATCTCGCCGAAGCCCAGCGTCACGATCGCCAGATAGTCGGAGCGCAGTCGCAGCGTCGGCGTGCCGATGATGACACCGGCGATGCTCGCAAAGAAAACCGCGAGCGGCAGGGCCAGCCAGAAGTTGAGGCCGAAATATTGCGTGGTGATGCCGACCGTGTAGGCGCCAACGGCGAAGAAGGCGGCAAAGCCGAGATCGAGCAGCCCGGCATAGCCGACCACGATGTTCAGGCCCAGCGCCAGCACCACATAGAGCAGCGCATGCGTCACGATCACGGTGATGTAGTCATTGGTGACAAAGGGCACCACCGCCATCACCAGCAGCAATACGCAGATCACCGTCGCCTGCTTGGCACGGGTATCGAGGATGGCCGACAGGCCGCCCCAGGAGCTCGGACGTTCGGGCAGTTGCGCCATCACATACGCTCCTGCTCTGGTTTGCCGAGCAGACCCGTCGGCTTGAGGACGAGGATCAGGATCAGCACGGAGAAGGAGAACACGTCCTTCCATTCGCTGCCGACCTTGAAGGGAATGCCCATACCGCGCAGGTCGAGCTGCGTGGCGAAGCTTTCGAGCAGGCCGAGGATCAGGCCGCCCAGCATGGCGCCGGGGATCGAGCCGATGCCGCCGATCACCGCCGCGGTGAAGGCCTTGAGGCCAATCAGGAAGCCCATGAAGTACCAGAGCGAGCCGTAGAAGGCGCCGGCCATGGTGCCGGCGGCGGCGGCGAGCGCCGAGCCGACGAAGAACGTCACCGCGATGATGGCGTTGACGTTGATGCCCATCAGCCGGCTCATGTCCTTGTCGACCGCGACGGCGCGCATGGCGCGGCCATATTGGGTGCGCGACACGAACATTTCGAGGCTGAGCATCAGCAGGGCGGCGACGCCCACCAGGATCATCTGGTTGTAGCTGATAAAGAGCTTGCCCAGATTGATGCCGCCGAAGCCGAGCGCCGAGCCGAACGGCACGTACTGGCCCTTGGTCAGCGCCAGCATGCCGTTCTGCAACACGAGCGACACGGCAAGAGCGGTAATGAGGATGGAGAGACGCGGTGCGGAGAGCATCGGGGCGTAAGCCACGCGCTCGATGACAACGCCGAGGAAGCCGACCGCAATCATCGCGAGAACCATCGAGATGGCCACGCCGAACCAGCCGGCGCCGATGAACGGGGAGAGGAAGGAGAGGACGAGAAAGCCGGCGAAGCCACCGACCATGTACAACTCGCCATGGGCGAAGTTGAGCAGCTTCACCACGCCGAACACCATGGTGTACCCCAGCGCCACCAGCGCGTAGAACGAGCCCAGCACGATGCCGTTCAGCAACTGGTTCGTGAAGATGTCGAAGACGGTCATCCGCGCGCCCCGTTTCAGCCCCTGAGGAGGCGGACCGGCGCATCAACGCCGATCCGCTTGCGACAGTTGTTACTGCGCGAGAGTCCAGGCGCCGCCCTTGCCCTCGAGAACCACGAAGTTCGAGCGGGCGAGGGTCTTTTCGGGCGTGAACGAGATCGGGCCCGAAATGGTGTCGGTGAAGTTGGCGCCCTGCAGCGTCTCGATCACCTTGGCGGAGTCGGTGGTGCCGGCCGTATTGATGGCCCAGGCGAGGAGCTTCATCGCGTCATAGCTCAGCGTCGAGTACGGGCCAGAAGCCGCACCGAACTGCGCCTGATAGGCTTCGGCGAAGGCCTTGGCATCGGGCAGGAATTCGGCGGTCGGGTTCGAGAAGCCGATCACGCCTTCAGCGGCGGGGCCAGCGATCTTGAACAGTTCCGGCGAGTTCGAGCCGTCACCCACGGCGATGAGGCCTTGGTAGCCGCGCTCGCGCAGCTGACGGATCAGGAGGCCGCCATCGGCATAATAGGCGGTCCAGAACACGGCTTCCGGGCTGCCCGCGATGATGTTGGTCACCACAGCGGAGTAGTCCTGCTCGCCCTTGTTGGTCGTCTCGAAGCTGGTCACGGTGTTGCCGGCAGCTTCCCAGTTCTTCTTGGTCAGGTCGGCGAGATCCTGCGAATAGGCGTCGCCCTGGTTGACGATGGCGATCGACTTGATCCCCTTGCCGGTGAAGTACTCGATCGCCTTGGCGACCTGGTCATTGCCGGTCGAGTTGATCATGAAAGCGTTGCCCGGGTTCTCCGGGATCAGCTTGGTCGAGTTGGCGGCCGGGATGATCAGCGGGATCTTGGCGTCGCCATAGATCTTCAGCGTCGGCACCGTGGCGCCCGAGCAGTAGCCGCCGACCACGCCCACGACATTGGAGGCTGCGAGCTTGCTCGCGGCGTTCACGGCGAGCTGCGCGTCGCAGCCATCGTCGCCGATGGTCGAGGTCAGCTGCTTGCCGAGCACGCCGCCCGCCGCGTTGATCTCGCCGATGGCGAGGTTCACGGCGTTGGCCATATCCTGGCCATAGGTCGCTTCCGACCCGGTGGTGGGCACCATGATACCGATCGTGAGGGTGTCCTGCGCCATCGCCGGCGCGCCAATGGCCAGCGCGAGCGCGATACCCGCAGCGGTCTTCAAGACATTACGCATGGATTTTCATCTCCCTGTTACAGAGCATGCATTTCCCTCTGCATGCATCTTGTCGACAGAATGGCGCTACGTTAACTTCCCGTCAACCCCGGGTCCGGGGCAGGGGATAAAAGGTGGC
Organism: Hyphomicrobiales bacterium; assembly: GCA_004144345.1. Taxonomy (GTDB): domain Bacteria; phylum Pseudomonadota; class Alphaproteobacteria; order Rhizobiales; family Devosiaceae; genus Devosia_A. The sequence goes on along the minus strand of SEEL01000003.1, from coordinate 41,879 downwards.
CAAAGCCGCGACCAAAGTGACGGAAACCGGCGCCCTTCGGGTGCGCGGCTCAGGTGTGCAGACCGTCTATGACGCCCTGCGCAGGGAAATCGTCGAGCTCAGCCTGGAGCCTGGCGCCGGCCTTGACGAGGTCACCCTGGCGCAGCGGTTCAAAATGTCCCGCACGCCAGTGCGCGAAGCGCTGGTGCGCCTCGCCAATGACGGGCTGGTTACCCAGCTCCCCAACCGCAACACCATCGTCGCGCCGATCGATTTTGGCAATCTGCCCGTCTATTTCGAGGCTCTGACCCTGATGTACCGGGTCACGACGCGGCTTGCCGCCAGCGGGCGGACGTCGGCGAGTCTGGCTGCCATGCGGCGGTATCAGGCGGCCTATTCGCGTGCGGTGGCCGAGGACGATGTCCCCGGCATGATCGGGCACAATCGCGATTTCCACGTCGCCATCGCCGAGGCCGGTGGCAACCCCTACTTCACGACGCTGTTCACGCGCCTCCTCGATGAGGGCAGGCGGCTGTTGCGGCTCTATTACTACAAGAGCTTCGACAACCATCTGCCCGACAAATATGTCGATGAGCACGATGCCATCGTCAGTGCCATCGAAGCGGGCGACGCCGAACTCTGCGAAAAGCTGGCGCATGAGCACGCCAACCAGATCGTGGCGCAGATCCAGGCCTATATCTCGCAGGACCGCACGAAGCGTCTGGCGCTCTAGAGCAGGGACAGCGCCCGCTCCTCATCGAGGGCGATGATCTGCTCGAGTGCCGTTTGCGCCGGGGCGCCCGCGCCTTCCTCGATGGCCGCGACCAGCGCCGAATGGGCCTCGAGCGCCGCGCCCTGATAGTCGGCGGTCGGGCCGCCGATCAGCGATTTCAGCGCCAGCGCCGAGGTCAGCTCGACGATACCCGTCAGCGACCGCAGTAGGCTGTTGCCCGAGCTTTCAGCGATCGTGCGGTGGATTTCGAGAGCGGCGAGGCCATGCGCCTCGAGATTGCCGGCCGACATGTCCATCTGGTGCAGCCAGTATTTCATCAGGCGCACATTCTCGGCCGTGCGCCGCTCGGAGGCGAGCTTCACTGCCCGCACTTCCAGCGCCCGCCGCACGTCGAACAGGCTTTCGTAGAAACGCCGGTCGGGCTTGGCGTCGAAATGCCAGGACAGCACCTGCGGGTCGAAGAAGTTCCAGCGGCTGGTGGGCGAGACGCGCGTGCCGACCTTGGGCCGTGCCTCGATCATGCCCTTGGCTTCCAGCGTCTTCAGCGCTTCGCGCAGCACCGTCCGCGAGACGCCATAGTTTTCCATCATCACCGCATCGCTGGCGAGAATGGAGCCGACTGGAAACTTGCCCGTGACGATGCCATGACCAATCTCATTGATCACGAAGGTGTGGAAGTTTCGCGCAGCAGGTCGCCCCGAAAGTGAGCGAATGAGGCTGCCTGCTTCGATCATACTATGCCTTCTCGGGCGGCTTCTCTCGCGGCGCGGACGCGACGAATATGACCCGCTGCAGGGCGATGAACAAGAACAGCAGCACGCCGATCACGATCTTGGTCCACCAGCTCGACAGCGTGCCGTCGAAGATGATGTAGGTCTGTACCAATCCGAGCAGCATGACGCCGACAAAGGTCCCCAGCACGAAGCCATAGCCGCCGGTCAGGAGCGTGCCGCCGATCACCACCGCGCTGATCGCGTCCAGCTCCACCCCCACCGCCGCCAGCGGATAACCCGCCGAGGTGTAGAGCGAGAAGACGATGCCTGCCAATGCGGCCAATACGCTCGACAACACATAAATCTGCACCGTCGTCCGGGCCACCGGCACCCCCATCAGCGAGGCCGACGTGGCGTTCCCGCCCAGCGCGTAGACATAGGAGCCGAAGCGCGTCCGGTGGGCGAGCAGGGCGCCAACGAGGAATACGGCGATCATCAACAGGCCGATAAAGCTCAGCCGGCCGCCGCCGGGGAGGCGGATCACGAGGCCAGTCAGGAAGCTGTAGAACTCGTGATTGATGGGCACCGAATCCTGGGTGATCACCGAGGCGCCGCCGCGGGCGAGGAACATGCCAGCCAGAGTCACGATGAAGGATGGCACCTGCAGATAGTGGATCGCGAGCCCCATCGAAGCGCCGAACAGCGCCGCGACCCCCAGCGCGATGGCGAAGGCCAGCAGCGGATGGACGCCGAGCCAGGTGATCAGCACGGCGATCAGCACGCCGGTGAAACCGATCACCGCGCCGACCGAGAGGTCGATGCCGCCCGAGATGATGACGAAGGTCATGCCCACCGCGGCAATGCCGAGGAAGGCATTGTCGGTGAGGAAATTGCCCAGCACGCGCGTCGACAGCATGCCGGGGAACTGGATGACGCTCAGCGCATAGGCGATGATGAAGATGATCGTGGTGGCGGCGAGGGGCCTCAGGCTGCGCTTCATTTGCCGGCTTCCCTGGTCACGACCAGCTTGCGCCGGACAAACAATTGCGTGGCGAAGGGCGACTGGATCAACAGGATCAGGATGATCATGCCCGCCTTGACGATGAGGTTGAATTCGGGCCGGAAGCCAGAGACCAGAATGCCCGTGTTCATCGCCTGGATGATGATCGCGCCGACCAGCGCCAGCGGGATCGAGAAGCGGCCGCCGAGCAGCGACGTGCCGCCGATGACCACCGCAAGGATGGCGTCGAGCTCCAGCCAGAGGCCGGAATTGTTGGCGTCGGCGCCGCGGATATCGGCGGCTACGACAATGCCGGCAATCGCCGCGCAAAGACCGCTCAGCGCATAGACCAGCATCAGCAGCATGCGGCTGCGGATACCGGCGAGCGACGCCGCGGCGCGGTTGACGCCGATCGCCTGGACGAAAAGGCCGATCGCCGTGCGCCGGACCAGTAGCGTCACCAATACCATCAGCACCAGCGCGATCACCGCCGCCATCGGGAAGCCGAGGAATGAGCCGGTGCCGATGAAGATCAGGGCAGGGTCGTTGAAGGTGACGATCGAGCCCTCGGTGATCAGCTGCGCGATGCCGCGCCCGGCCACCATCAGCACCAGCGTCGCGATGATCGGCTGGATATCGAGCACCGCCACGAGAAACCCGTTCCAGAGGCCGCAGGCGATGCCCACGCCCAGCGCCGCGATGACCGCTACCGGCGTCGGATAACCCGCGACCACCATCGTCGCGGCGACGGCACCGCACACCGCCATGATGGCGCCGACGCTGAGGTCGACGCCCTTGGTGGCGATCACCATGGTCATGCCGACGGCGAGGATCGCTACGGGCGCGCCGCGGTTCAGCACGTCGATGATGCTGCCGAACAGCCGTCCATCCTGCCAGGAAATGCGGAAGAAGTTCGGAAACAGGATCCAGTTGATCAGCAGCACGCCGGCCAGCGCCAGCAATTGCGGATTGGCGAGCGCCTGCAGATTGAAGCGCTTCACGCTTGCACCTCGTCGGGATGGTTGGCGATCGCCTGCACGATGATCCCCGGGTTGATGTTCTTGCCGCGCAGCTCAGCCACCATCTCGCGGTCGCGCATCACCACGATGCGGGACGAATAGGCGACCACCTCGTCGAGCTCGGAGGAGATGACCACCATCGCCATGCCATCGTCGCGCAGCCGGTTGATGGTACGGACAATCTCGGCATGGGCGCCCACATCGATGCCGCGAGTGGGTTCGTCGAGAATGAGGAAGCTCGGATCGGTCGCCAGCCAGCGGCTGAGGATCACCTTCTGCTGGTTGCCGCCCGACAGCAGTTTCACGGGCATGTCGAGCGAGGCGGCGCGGATATCCATCGCCTCGCCGAACTTGCCGGCAATCTCCAACTGCTCGTCGCGGTTGAGTGCGCGGAACCAGCCGAGCTTGCCTTGCAGCGCAATGACGATGTTCTCGCGCACGCTGAGGTCGCCCAGAATGCCCTCGGCCTTGCGGTCCTCGGGGCAGAAGCCGAAGCCATGCGAGATGGCCTCGCTGGTGCTGCGCACCGCGGTCGGCTTGCCGCTGAGGCTCATCGAGCCCTGATCGGCCGGGTCGGCGCCGAACATGATGCGCGCCATCTCGGTGCGGCCCGAGCCGAGCAATCCGGCAATGCCGATCACTTCGCCCTTGTGGATGGTGAGATCGAAGGGCTGCACGCTCTTGGAGCGGCCATAACCCCTGAAGTCGAGCAATACGTCCGTCGTCGGCCCGTCCGGCTCGAGATCGGTGGCGCCCGAAAAGGCAATGTCCTTGCCCAGCATCAGCCGCACCACGTCGGTGCGCGTCACCGAGTTCAGTTCGCGCGTCTCGACCAGCCGCCCATTGCGCAGCACCGTGACGCGATCCGAGATGGCGAACACCTGGTCGAGGAAATGCGTGATGAAGATGATGGCGAGGCCCGAGCGCTTCAGATCGCCGATCACCTCGAAGAGCCGCGCCACTTCATTGCGGTCGAGGCTGGCGGTGGGCTCATCGAGGATCAGTACCTTGCCCGAGAGTTCGACGGCGCGGGCAATCGCAACGATCTGCTGCACAGCAACAGAGTGCGTGCCGAGTTCACTGCCCGGATCAATGTTGAGGCCATAGCGCTTCAGCAGCACTTTTGCGGCGCTCTCCATCTTGCGGCGGTCGACGAGGCCGAAGCGCGTCGGCTGGTGGCCGAGATAGAGGTTCTCCGCTACCGAACGGTTCGGCAGCAGATTCACTTCCTGGTACACGGTGCCGATGCCGTGGGTCTGCGCGTGCAGCGGATTGTCGAGCGACACCGCCGTGCCATCGACGAACACGCCGCCGCCATCGGGCTGGTACACACCGGTCAGGATTTTGATGAGGGTGGATTTGCCGGCGCCGTTTTCGCCGAGCAGCGCATGCACTTCGCCGGCCTTGAGGCCGAAATCGACGGAGTCGAGGGCAACGTGGTTGCCGAAAATCTTGATGACGCCACGCGCCTCGAGCACGTACGGGCCGTCCTGCATGGCATCCTCCCCCTCGGCGCGGCCGGGCCTACCTTGAGCTTCCGGCCGAGCGCCCAGGAGAGCAAGCGTTCGGCCGGTGCTGGTCCGCCTCTGTCGCGAGACGTCCCGCCGGTCACCCGGCGGGACTGATTGCGAACCGATTAGTAGCCCAGACCCTTGCGGGTGTCATACTCGCCCTGCGGGTTGTCCGCCGGTGTGTAGAGCTTGGACTCGGTGATGATGAACTTCTCCGGCAGGGTGCCGTCGGCGAGATACTTCGACAGGGCGTCGAAGGCCGGGCCGGCCATGTTCGGGGTCAGTTCGACGGTGGCGTTGGCTTCACCGGCAACCATGGCGGCGAAGATGTCCGGCACGGCGTCGATCGATACCACCTTGATGTCGGTGCCCGGCTTCAGCCCGGCATCCTTGATCGCCTGGATGGCGCCAACGGCCATGTCGTCATTGTGGGCATAGACCGCGCAGATGTCGGCACCGCCATTCTCGGCCTTGATGAAGCCTTCCATCACTTCCTTGCCCTTGGCGCGGGTGAAGTCACCCGTCTGGCTGCGGGCGATGGTCAGGTTGGCGTGGCCGGCAATGGCTTCCTCGAAGCCCTTCTTGCGGTTGATCGCCGGGGTCGAGCCGACTGTGCCCTGCAGTTCGACGATCTTGCAGGTGGCGTCACCCACGGCGCCGACGAGCCATTCGCCGGCAACGCGGCCTTCCTTGACCTGGTCGGAAGCGACCGAGGTCAGGTAGAGGTCTTCGGAGGCGTCGACGCCGCGATCGAGCAGGATCACGGGGATGTTGGCTTCCTTGGCTTCGGTCAGAACGTCATCCCAGCCCGTCGCGACGACCGGCGCCACGAGGATGGCGCTGACGCCCTGGGCGATGAAGCCACGGATGGCCTTGATCTGGTTTTCCTGCTTCTGCTGGGCATCGGCGAACTTCAGGTCGATGCCGCGCTGCTCGGCCTGCTGCTTGGTCACCGAGGTTTCGGCGGCGCGCCAGCCGGACTCCGAACCGATCTGGCTGAAGCCGATCGTGAGGCCCTTGAGATTGTCCTGGGCCAGGCTGACAGAAGTCAAAGCGGTAGCGAGGCTTGCCGCGATGGCAAGCTTGGTAATGAGCTTCAAGATGTCCTCCCATGTGGTCGCTGCGGCGTGTTCACCTGCGGCGATGAGGGGACGCTACATAAAGTACTATTATATGTAAACACCCCAGATGATCGGCTCGTAACTTGTGGACGCGGCCCGCGTGACAGAATTTTCGCGGCGTGGCATGCGGGGCGGGAATCTGACGTGAGGACAAGGCTTTGACGATCGCGATTTTGGGTGGAACGGGGTTCATCGGAACGGCGATCGCCGAGCGCGCGGTGCTGCGCGGCCTCGTGCCTGTCGCGGTCGCTCGTGGTGAAGAACCGGTAAATCTGCCCATGGGCGCGATCTTCGAGCGGGGCGACCGCCTCGACAGCGCGCGCCTCGTCGAGATCTTCCGCGCCCACCAGATCGAAACCGTCATCGACATCTTCTGCCTCGGCATGCTCAACACGCGCGCCGTGTTCGAGGCCATGGGCGAGATCGGCGGCCGCTATCTGATGCTGAGCTCGGTCGACGTCTATTCCAACTATGGCGGGCTGTTGCGCAAGGAGAGCCCGCCGGTACAGGCGGCGCCGGCGAAGGAAGACGACAAGCTGCGCGATTTCCGCTTCCCCTATCGCGGCAATCCGCATCGCCCCAAGGCTGTGCCGGCCGAAATGTTCGAGGACTACGACAAGATCATCCTCGAGGAGGCGGCGCTGGCCGACAGCCGGTTCGCCACCACCGTCATCCGTTCACCGATGATCTTCGGGCCGGGCGACAAGCAGCACCGCTTCGGTTGGGCCATCAAGGCTGTCCGCGCCGGCGGCCTGCTGAAGCTCGACCAGCGCGCGGCCAACTGGCCCAATTCCTACGGCTATGTCGCCGACGTCGCCGAAGCCATGCTGATGGCGGCGCTCGATCCGCGCGCCGCCGGCCGCACCTACAATGTGGGGCAGGCGCATATCCGTACGCCGCTCGAATGGCTGCTGAGCTTTGCGGCGGTGATGAACATCTCCACCGAAGTCGAGACCGTGCCGCCGGAGCAGAAGGGGTTGCAGTTCGAGCGGGCCGAGGCCACGGATCTGCGCTATCCGCTGACCCTCGATACCTCCCGCATCCGCCGGGAACTCGGTTTTGTCGAGCCGACGCCGGAGATCGAGGCCCTGCGCGCGACAATTGCCTATGAAAGCGCGGCATAAGGACCGTTGACTCCGCCTTCCGGTAATTTAGTGTGACTAAAGAACAGGTCCGGGGCGGACAAGCTTATGCATGCCGACGACATCCGCGAGATGTCCGAGAATTTTGTCACCGAAGGTGAAAGCCTTGGCGTCAGGCTCAGGGCCCGACGCAAGGCCATCGGCAAGACCATGCAGCAGGTGGCCGACGAGGCCTCGCTGACCATTGGCTTCATCTCGCAGATCGAGCGCGGGATTTCGACGCCCTCGCTGGCCTCGCTCTACAATGTCGCCAAGGCGCTCGATGCGTCGGTCGACATGTTCGTGTCGCAGGCGCCCAAGCGGTCGCATCCAGTCGCCACGCACAAGGGCAAGCGTCCGACCTTCAAGGTCGATGGCACGTCGCGCTACTACGAATTCCTTGAGCGCGGCTTTGCCGACGCCAAGCTCAATGCCTGCTTGTCGCATGTGCCGCCCGGCCATGCGTCGGAGATGATGAGCCATGAGGGCGAGGACTTCGTCTATCTCGTCGCGGGGACCATGCTCTATGAGGTCGACGGCATCCCCTATGAATTGACGGCCGGCGACACGCTGCATTTCGACAGCCGCAAGCCGCATCGCGGCACCAACACCGGCAGCGACACGGCCATCGAACTCTGGGTCGGCACCATGCGGCTGTTCCCCGAATGAGCGTCATCGATCCCGCCATTGCCGGCGAGTTGAAGGCTGCGCTTGCCGCTGGCCCCGTGGCGCTGTTCGCCCTGCTGTCGAAGCTCTTCACCGCCGTGCCCGGCATCCGCACCGCGACCTTCATCGCTGTGGCGCCCGACCGCACCGTGACCCACCGCATCGGGACCTCGAACCCGGTCGATTTCCCCGTCGGCAATGTCGATCCCGTCAATGACAGCCTGTGGAACCGCCGCATGCTGCATGAGCAGACGCCGCTCATCGGCGATGACGGCCCGGGCATGGTCGCCTTCCTTGGCGAGGAAGCCGACGGCCTGGTCGCCATGGGCTATGGCGCCTGCTCGTGCTTTCCAATCGTGATCGGCGGGGAGACCCGCGGTGTTGTAGCCTTGCTCGGTGACGCCGGCACCTTCATCCGCTCCGTGCTCGACGCGATCGATACGCTTCTGCCCATCGCTGCGCTGACCTTCACCTTCCGGGGGATCAGCGAGAGATGACGACGAAAACCGGCCTCTTGCGCCGGACTAACAACCACAACCAGGGAGACTGCCATGCGTTTGTATAAAGCGCTTGTCGCAGTGGCGCTCGGGGCGGTCATGACCGCCACCGGAGCCATTGCGGCGACGCCATCCAATACGCTCGTCATCGCCGATGCGATCGACGACATCATCACGCTTGATCCGGCCGAAGTGTCGGAAGTTGGCGGCGTGCTTGCCAGCCAGCAGATCTATCAGCCGCTGGTGAGCTTCGACCCGGCCGATCCGACCAAGATCACCGGCGTGCTCGCCGAGAGCTGGACCGTCTCGGAAGACGGCAAGACCTTCACCTTCACCATGAACCCGAACGCCAAGTTCGCCTCGGGCAATCCGGTGACGGCCAAGGACGCGGAATATTCGATCCGCCGCGTCATCCTCATCGACAGCCGTATCTCGTTCATCTTCGCCCAGTTTGGCCTCAACAAGGACAATGTCGAGCAGAAGGTGCGCGCGGCTGAAGACGGCACGTTTGTCTTCGAAGTCGACCAGAAGTACGCGCCGAGCTTCGTGCTCTACGTGCTCAGCTCCTTCACCGGCGGCATCGTCGACAGCGAAGTGGTCAAGCAGCACGAAGCCACGCTCGAAAGCGGCGGCAACGACTACGGCAATGCCTGGCTCAAGACCGAAAACTCGGCCGGCTCGGGTCCGTATGTGCTGACCAAGTGGGACCCGAAGGTCTCGATCCTGATGACCCGCAACGCCAATTACTGGGGCACCCCGCCGGGCGTCGAGCGTCTGTTCCTGCAGCACATGCCGGAATCGGCGACGCAGCGCCTCGCCCTCGAAAAGGGTGACATCGACATCGCCAACAAGCTCGGGCCCGACGACATCGGCTCGATCGCCGGCAATGGCGATATCCAGGTGCTCGAAGGCGTCTCGTCGACCATGTACTATTTCGGCCTCAACGTCCGTAACCCGGCGCTGACCCCGAAGGTCGTGGAAGCCATCAAGTACGGCGTCGACTACCAGGGCATCGCCGACACCATCGGCAAAGGCACCATCAAGGTGCACCAGACCATGATCCCCGACGGGTTCCTGGGTGGTGGCATCAACTACAACCCCTACTCGCTCGATATCGAGAAGGCCAAGGCGCTGATCGCCGAGTCCGGCGTTGCGACGCCGATCAAGCTCGCGACCGTCGTCTGGAACGTGCCGCCCTATCCCGATTACGCTCAGGCCGTGCAGGCCACGCTGAGCCAGATCGGCGTCGACCTCGACCTGCAGGTCGTCGATGGCGGCCCGTGGCTCGATCGTTACCGTTCGCACGATCTCGACATCTGGTTCGGCCTGTGGGGCCCGGACTATCCCGATCCGCACTCGAACGCCAAGGCCTTCGGCAACCATGATCCGTCCGATCCGGACGGTACCAAGGGCAACCTCGCCGACCGCTTCGGCTGGAACTCGGGCAAGGTCTCCGACCTCGTGAACCAGGCCGTGCAGGAGCAGGACGTCGACAAGCGCAAGGCGCTCTACGACGAAGCCCAGCGCCTCCACACCGATACCTCGCCGTTCGTCTTCATGTTCCAGGACAGCCGCAAGGTTGCCATGCGTTCGAACGTCAAGGGTGTCGTGCTCGGCATCACCTTCTCGGACGACCGCTACGGCGGCGTGAGCAAGGAATAACGAAAACGGGGGTCGGGGCAGGTGCTCCGATCCCCTTTCTATCCGCCTCGACCTTGATGCTGGATTGAGGCGCCCCAACCGAAAGCCGCCTCTTGCCCGCGACCCTGCCCAGACCGCTGAAACTGCTTCTCGACATCGGCTCGTGGCTGCTGACTGTCGCCATCACGCTGATTGGTCTGGCTGCGTTCACCTTCTTCATCGGCCGCATCCTGCCCATCGACCCGGTCCTGTCGATCGTGGGCGAAAAGGCGACGCCCGAGGTCTACCAGCGCGTCTATCTCGAGCTCGGCCTCGACAAGCCCGTCTGGCAGCAATTCTACGAGTATGTGCTCAAGCTCCTGCGCGGCGATTTCGGCGTCTCGTTCTCGACCTCGCGCCCGGTGCTTACCGATCTCCTCGCCTTCTTCCCGGCCACGCTCGAACTCGCGACCATCGGTCTCGTCATCGGCGTCGTGCTCGGCATCCCGATGGGTGTCGCTTCCGCCTACTGGCATGAGAAGTGGCCCGACCATCTGTTCCGCATCGTCGGTCTCATCGGCTATTCGGTGCCGATCTTCTGGCTCGGCCTCGTCGGTCTTTTCGTCTTCTACTACAAGCTCGGCTGGGTTTCCGGCCCCGGCCAGGTCGATGTGTTCTTCACCGGCATCGTGCCGCGCGTCACCGGCTTCATCCTCGTCGATGCCGCGATCGCCGGCGAGTGGGAAGTGTTCGGCAACGCCGTCAGCCACATGACGCTGCCGGCGCTGCTCATCGGCTATTACAGCCTTGCCTACATCTCGCGCATGACGCGCTCGGTGATGCTCGACCAGCTCAGCCGCGAATATGTGCTGACCGCGCGCCTCAAGGGCGCCAGCGAATTCACCGTGGTGATGCGCCACGCGCTCGGCAACGCGGCGATCCCGCTGGTCACCGTCATCGCGCTCTCCTATGGCGGGCTGCTCGAAGGCTCGGTGCTGATCGAAACCATCTTCAGCTGGCCGGGCATCGGCAACTACATCTACTCGTCGCTGTTCTCGGCCGACATGAACGCGGTTCTCGGCGGCACGCTGCTCGTCGGCATCGTCTTCGTGCTGCTCAACATGCTGTCCGACGTGCTCTATCGCACGCTCGATCCCCGCGCGCGGAGTGCCGCATGACCACCGAAACCATCATCGATCCGCGCCGCGCCGTCCGGGAAGCCAGCCTCAAGGAACTGCGCAGCTTCATGCGGCGGTTCCTGCGCAATCCGCTCGGCGTCATCGGCCTCGTCATCGTACTGGTACTGATCTTCTGCGCCATCTTCGCGCCGCTGATCGCGACGCACGACCCCTATCTGCCGACGCTCACCGCCCGCCTCTCGGCGCCCAGCGCCGACTATTGGTTCGGGGCGGACGAACTCGGCCGCGATATCTATTCGCGCCTCGTCTACGGTTCGCGTCTAACGCTCCTGATCGTCGGGCTCGTGATCGTCACCTCGGCGCCCATCGGGCTCCTCATCGGCGCCGTATCGGGGACCGTTGGCGGCTGGGTCGATGCCATCTTCATGCGCATCACCGACGTCTTCCTCGCCATCCCCAAGCTGCTGCTGGCCCTGGCCTTCGTGGCGGCGCTCGGGCCGGGCATCGTCAATGCGGCGCTCGCCATCACGCTCACCGCCTGGCCGCCCTATGCGCGCCTCGCGCGCGCCGAAGCGCTGGTCGTGCGCAATTCCGACTACGTCAACGCCGTGCGCCTCGCCGGTGCCAGCGAATTGCGCATCATCCTGTTCCACGTCATCCCGATGTGCCTCAGCTCGGTGATCGTGCGCATGACCTTCGACATGGCGGGCATCATCCTCACTGCCGCGGGGCTCGGCTTCATCGGCCTCGGGGCGCAGCCGCCGCTGCCCGAATGGGGCGCGATGATCTCCACCGGCCGCAAATTCATCTTCGACCAGTGGTGGGTCGCCACCATCCCAGGCGCCGCCATCTTCATCGTCAGCCTCGGCTTCAATCTGCTTGGCGACGCCCTGCGCGATCTGCTCGACCCGCATCTGAGGCAGCGCAATTGACCGGCCCGCTCGTCGACATCAAGAACCTCCGCGTCGCCTTCCGCAATGATGAAGGCGGCTACAATGAAGCCGTGCGCGGCGTGTCGTTCAGCCTCGGCCGCGAAAAGCTCGGCATTGTCGGCGAGAGCGGCTCGGGCAAGAGCCTCACCGGCCGCTCGCTGCTCGGCGTGTTGCCGCCCTATGCCAGAATGAGCGCCGACACGCTGAGCTTCGATGGCATCGACCTCAAGACCATCTCGCCGCGCCAGCGCCGGGCGCTGCGCGGCGGCCGCATGGGCATGATCCTTCAGGATCCGAAATTCTCGCTCAATCCGGTCATGACCATCGGCCGTCAGGTGGTCGAAGCCATCCGCATCGGCGAGCGTCGCCTCTCTGCTGCCGCGGCGCGGCAGAAGGCGCTCGAAGCGCTGGAATCGGTGCATATCCGCGAGCCGGCCCGCGTCTTCAACCTCTACCCGCACGAGCTCTCGGGCGGCATGGGCCAGCGCGTGATGATCGCTATGATGGTGGTGCGCGCGCCGGATCTCCTCATCGCCGACGAGCCGACTTCGGCGCTCGACGTCACGGTCCGCATGCAGGTGTTGTCGATCCTCGACGAACTCGTGACGCAGCGCGGCATGGGGCTGATCTTCATCAGCCACGACCTCAACCTCGTCAGCAAATTCTGCGACCGCGTCATCGTCATGTATGCGGGGCGCATCGTCGAAACGCTCGATGCGAAGCATCTGCATGATGCGCAGCATCCCTATACGCGTGGCCTCCTCGCCTGCCTGCCGTCGATCGATGGCTCGCTGGAGCCGCTGCCGGTGCTCAATCGCGATGCCAGCTGGCTCGAGGCCGCGTCATGATCAGCGTCGAGCATCTCACCGTCAATTTCGGGCCCTCGGTGGCCGTGCGCGATGTGAGCTTCACCGTCGCCGAGGGCGAGAGCTTTGGCCTCGTCGGCGAAAGCGGCTCGGGCAAGTCGACAATCCTGCGCACCATGGTCGGTCTCAATCGCGACTGGACCGGCAAGATCAGCATCAACGGCGCCGACGCCCGCAGCGCGAAGCGCCGCGACCTCGCGCGCATCGTCCAGATGGTGTTCCAGGACCCCTACGCTTCGCTCCATCCGCGCTACACCATCGGCCAGCAGATCGCCGAGCCGATGAAGATCAACGGCATCGCCAATCCCGATGCGCGTGTCGGCGAACTGCTCGATCTCATCGGGCTCGGGGCAAAGTTCCAGTTCCGCTTCCCGCATGAACTGTCGGGCGGGCAACGCCAGCGTGTCGCCATCGCCCGCGCTCTGTCGCTCAGCCCCCGTATCCTGCTTCTCGACGAGCCGACCTCGGCGCTCGACGTCTCGATCCAGGCCGAGATCCTCAATCTGCTGAACCGCCTCCGCAAGGAACTGAACCTCACCTTCGTGATCGTCAGCCACGACCTCGCGGTCATCTCCTATATGTGCGAGCGGCTGATGGTGATGCGCAATGCCGAGCCGGTCGAGACCCTGTCGCGCGAGCAATTGCGGGCCGGCGAGGTCCATAATGACTATAGCCGGCAGCTGATCGCGGCTTCCTGATCGTCATTGCAATGACCGATATTGCCCTGATGCCCCTTTTTGCGTCATGGCTGCAGCCCTAGGAAGGTTCCGGGGAACGGGAATTCATGGCTGTTCGACTGCCAATCGTGCTGATGCCTGTTGCGAGCGTGGTGTTTGCCGCGGGCGTCGCCGTGCTCGCCGGCTGGATCGTGCTTGCCAGCGACCGCATGGTCGACCGCATCGATGCGGCCCAGGCCCAGCTCGATGCCCTGCGCGAAGTCGATGGCGCCATGAGCCGCTACGGACGCCAGGCCGTCGACCAGCTGCTGTTCGGTTATGATCGCAGCGGCGCGCTACAGACGGCGCGCAACGACATGGACCGGGTGCTGGCCAATCTCACCCGTGCCACCCGGGCCGAGATGCATACGCTGTCCGGTCCGGCCGAACTGCAGGCCGAACTCCCGGAAATCGAGCAGGTGCGCCGCATGGTCGACACCTATCGCGCCATCGATACAGCGGCTATCCGCGCCTTCCGCCTCGCCGACAATGGCGACGCGGCCGGCGCCCGCGATGTAATGAGCCGCGAGGTCGATTTCCGCCTCACCAACGAGATGCAGCCGCTGATCTCGGGCAACATTGCCGACGAGGCGCGCGAGGTCAGCGACAAGCTCGCCGCGCTCGCGCAATGGCGGCAGGACGCCGTCATCGCCAGCGCCGCAGCCGCGCTGCTGCTGCTCGTCGGGCTGATCGCGCTGGCCGTCTGGTTGCAGCGGCGAACCCGGCAGCTGCTGGCCACCGCCGAGGGCGAGGCCGAAGCGGCGCTCGCCAATGAGCGCGCCGAGGCCGACCGCGCACATGAGCGCATCCGCGCCCTCAGCGATGCGCGCGGCAAGCTCCTCGCCGATGTCGGGCACCAATTGCGCACGCCGCTCACCGTGCTGCGCGGCGAGGCGGATGTGGCGCTGCGCGGCGAAGCCGATAGCGGCGCGCTGGTCGAGTCGATGACCCGCATCCGCGGCCAGGCCGCCGAGCTCGGCCATCTGCTTGAAGATTTCATCGAAGCGGCGCGTCAGGCGGCCGAGCCGCGCATGCTGAGCCGCGTTCCGGTGCAGATCGACGACATTGTCGCCAGCGCCGCCGACGAGGCAGCCGTCCTCGTCGATTCCCGCGAGATCGCGCTCAAGCTCGATCTGGCGTCCGCCGGCGAGGTCGAAGCCGATTTCCGCGCCCTGAAGCAGGCGGTGATGATCGGGCTCGACAATGCCATCAAGCACTCGCCGCCCGGCGGCACCATCGACGTTTCGACGTCGGTGCAGGAGGGCAGGGTGACCATCCGTGTCGGCGACCAGGGGCCGGGTGTCCCCGATGCCGACAAGCCGCATGTGTTCGAACGCTTCTATCGCGGCAGCCAGGAGGACGAATTGCTGAACCCCGGCTTCGGCATCGGCCTCAGCATCGCCAAGGACATCGTCGAGCGGCATGAGGGCACGGTCAGCCTCGACAACCGCCCGCAGGGCGGGGCGGTCTTTGCCATCACCCTGCCGCTCATCGCGAGGCAGTCCTGATGGAAATCCTCGTCATCGAAGATGATCGCCGCATTGCTTCCTTCCTCGAACGCGGCCTCACCGCCGAGGGCCACCACGTGTCCGTCCAGCTCGATGGGCGCGACGGCCTCGAAGCGGCCCGCAACGACACGCTCGATCTGGTCATCCTCGATCGCACCATCCCCTATATCGATGGGCTCGAAGTCTGCCGCATCCTGCGCCAGGAGAAGCGGCCCGTGCTGATCCTCATGCTCACGGCCAAGGACGAGCTGCAGGACAAGATCGACGGCCTCCGCACCGGCGCCGACGACTATCTCACCAAGCCCTTCGCCTTCGACGAACTGCTCGCCCGCATCGATGCGATGGCCCGCCGCCGCGGCTCCATCACCCATGACGAGGAAATCACCGTCGGTCCGCTGTCGCTCGATCCCGGCTCGCGCAGCGCCACGCGCAATGGCGAGCCGCTGACGCTCACCGTGCGCGAGTTCGATCTGCTGCGCTATCTGATGCAGAATGCCGGCAGGGTGGTCAGCCGCGAACGGCTGCTCAACAGCGTCTGGCGCGTCGGCTACGATCCCGGCACCAAGATCGTCGACGTCTATATCCGCTATCTGCGCGCCAAGATCGACCTGCCCTCCAGCGAGTCGATGATCCAGACGGTGCGGGGCATCGGCTACATGATGCCGAAGTCCTGAGCGGCACATTCTCTCCAACTTCTAACCAAGCGCTCAACGCCCTCCAACTTCGCGTCGCTAGACATGGCGTCGAGGAGAACGAGATGCTTTCTGACCGTTGGCCGGCGATCAAAGTCCGCCGTTTCGATAATGAACCCGATGACGAATACCGCCTGCGCAGTGCCGAGATCGTGACGATCATCGATGGCTTCCGCCACGGCCGTTACCAGGGCGAACTGGCCGAACTGCTCGATGAGCGGCTCGAAGGCCTGCAGTCGGGGATCATCGATGCCCGCTCGCCTTCGCCGCTGCTCCAGTACCAGCCGCGGCCCCGCCGGGTGCCGATGCCCGAGCGCGCCTTCGCGCTGCACGCCGTCTGACCTCATTGCGGCTGCCGATTTTCCACCGCGTCATCCCCAGGGATGGCGCGGTTTGCTTTTGTCCCTCTCGCCCAACTTGACTCCCGGTTCGCGCCGCGCGATACATTCTGTCGGTTTAACGTAAAACCGTCTCAAGAATTTGCCAGCGCCATCTCAGATCGGCGGCCAAGGCAAACCGGGCAGGTTTAACGCTATACCTCGGAGGAACCAGCGTGGCGCGAGCGACCATCAAGGACATTGCCCTGGCGGCAAACGTGTCGCCCATGACGGTGTCCAACGTCATCAACGGGCGCGCCGCCAAGGCCTCGGCCGAAACGGTCGAGCGAATCAACGCCGCCATCGCCCGGCTCGGTTACACGCCCAACATGTCGGCACGCTCGCTCGTCTCCAACGCCTCGCGCCTTGTCGGGGTGCTGATCCCCTTCACCGAGAATCAGAACGCGCTGCTGCTCGACAATCCGTTCTATGCCGAGATCGTCAGCGGCATTGAAACGGCGCTGCGCGCCGAGGGCTATTACATGATGCTCTCGGGCGTCGGCGAACGCGGCGCCAAGCTCGACATCCTCACCAGCTGGAACATGGACGGGCTGATCGTCCTCGGCGTCTACAAGGAGGCGCTGTACGAGCAGCTCAAGGCGCGCGACCTGCCGACGCTCCTGATCGACTCCTATATCGACGATGATCATTTCTATCGCCTCGGCATCAATGACGAGCAGGCCGCCTTCGAGGCCGTCACCCACCTCATCGCCGAGGGGCATCGCGATATTGCCGTGGTCACCGGCGTCATCCGCACCGATGGCGTCGTGGAACGCCGCATCGCCGGCTATCGCCGCGCGCTCGAGGCCGCCGGCATCGCCTACGATCCATCGCTGGTGTTTTCGGGCTCCGTCACCTTCGACTGGGGCAGCGGCGCCGCCAGTGCCCTCGCGGCGCATCCCAATGTCACCGCCGCCTTCTGCACCGCCGATCTGATCGCGGCGGGCCTCCTTGCCGGACTTCATAAGCTCGGCAAGCGCATCCCCGACGACATCTCGGTGATGGGCTTTGACAATCTTTCGATCTCGACCATGGTCTATCCGGCGCTTACCACCGTCGACCAGTCGATCGCCGAAAAGGGCCGCCTCGCCGGCAACCTCATCGCCTCGATCCTCAGCAAGCGCGCCACCGCCCGCGAGACCTTCGTGCCCACCACGATCGTCCGCCGCGACAGCGTCCGGCGGAGGCGCTGATGGACGGCGTCACCGGTCGCGGCAAATATCTGGCGCTCGCGGTGCTGCTGTTGCCCAGCCTCATCGGCATGGGTGCCTTCTACATCCTGCCGGTGATCTCCTCGCTGGTGCTGAGCTTTTCCAAATGGGATCTGCTGACGCCGATCCAGTGGATCGGCATCGGCAATTACGTCCGCGCCGTCAGCGATCCCGCGGTGCAGCAGGCGCTGCGCAATACGCTGACCTTCATTCTCGGCTACCTGCCGGCGGTGGTTTCCATCGGGCTCGGCATCGCGCTGCTGCTCAATCGCCGGCTCAAGGGCCGCACCATCTTTCGCGCCATCTATTTCGTGCCGGTCGTCACCTCCTGGGTGGCGGTCTCGCTGGTCTGGAAGTGGCTGCTCAATCCGCAATACGGCCTCATCAACTGGCTGCTGTCGCTGATTGGCATCCAGGGCCCCGGCTGGCTGTTCGATCCCAGCTGGGCCATGTCGGGCGTCATCCTCGCCACCATCTGGAAGGATATCGGCTTCGTCACCGTCATCTATCTGGCGGGCCTGCAGGAGATCCCCGAGAATCTCATCGAGGCGTCCGAGATCGACGGCGCCAATGCGTGGCAGAAATTCTGGTCGATCACCTGGCCGCTGCTGGCACCGACCACCTTCTTCGTCACCACCATCTCGCTGATCTCGTCGTTCCAGGTGTTCGATCAGGTCTTCATCATGACCAATGGCGGGCCGGTGGGGTCCACCACCACCATGGTCCAGCTCATCTACAAGAACGCCTTCGGCTACGGCCAGATGGGCTACGCCTCGGCCATCAGCTGGGTGCTGTTCGCGCTCATCTTCACCGTCACGCTGGCCCAGAATATCCTGCAGAAACGGATGGACCGATCCGATGGCTAGCCGCGTCCTCCGCCCTGCCGATTATGCCACCTACGCCCTGCTGCTGTTGGGCGCGACCGCGATGCTGCTGCCCTTTGCGTGGATGCTCTCGACCTCGCTGAAATCGGGGCAGGCGATCTTCGTCATGCCGCCGCAGCTGGTGCCCGAGGAGCCGACGCTCGACAATTACACGCGCATCTTCGGCACCATGCCGATGGGCCAGTTCCTCATCAACTCGATCTTCGTGTCGGTGGTCAGCACGGCCATCATGGTGCTCAACTGCGCCATGGCCGGCTATGCCTTCGCGCGCATCAAATTCCCCGGTCGCGAGATCATCTTCTACGCCTATCTCGCCACCCTCATGATCCCGCAGCAGGTGACGCTCGTGCCGCTGTTCGTGCTCATGACCTGGCTCGACTGGGGCAACACTTACCAGGCGCTCATCCTGCCTTCGAGCTTTGGCGCCTTCGGCACGTTTCTGTTGCGGCAGTTCTATCTGAAGCTGCCGCGCGAAGTGGAGGAAGCCGCGTTCATGGATGGCGCGGGCTATGTCCGCATCTTCTTCACCATCGGCCTGCAGCTGGCGCGACCCGCCATCGCGACGCTGGCCGTATTCTCGTTCATGGCCAGCTGGAACGCGTTCCTGTGGCCACTGATCATCACCTCGAACCAGTCGATGATGACGCTGCCGGTGGGGCTCTCGTTCCTCAACGGCCGCTACGGCACCGACTGGAGCGTGCTGATGGCCGGCGCCGTGATCGGCACATTGCCCATCATCGCCGTCTACGTCTTCGCCCAGAAATACATCATCCAGGGTCTGGCAACGACTGGGCTGAAATAGGGGACCCCTTTTGAGGAGGATACAGAATGACATTCGTGCATAAATCCATCGCCGCCCTGCTGCTGGTGACTGCAATCAGCAGCCCGGCCTTCGCGCAGACAACCGTCAAGTACATGACGTTCTCGGCGGCGCCCGACTATCTGGAGGAACTCGACGCGACGGTTGCCGCGTTCGAAGCGGCGCATCCTGACATCAATGTCGAGGTCGAAACGGCCGCCTACAACGACTATTTCACCAAGCTGCAGACGGTGATCGCCGCCGGGCAGGCGCCCGATGCGTTCGAGCTGAACTACGAGAACTTCGTCGCCTTCGCCAACCGTGGCGTTCTGGCCGATCTCGATCCGCTGATCGCGGCCGATACGGGCTTTTCAACCTCGATCTACAACCCCACGGCGCTGGCGGCCTTCTCGCAGGGCGGCAAGCAGTACGGGCTGGTCGAATCGTTCTCGAACGTCGTTCTGTTCTACAACAAGGACCTCTTCGACAAGGCCGGCGTCGCCTATCCGACCGCCGACTGGACCTGGACCGAGGAACTTGAAGCCGCGCAGAAGCTCACCGACGCCGCCAATGGCGTGTGGGGCACGCTGGCGCCCATCCAGTTCTGGGAATTCTACAAGACCATCGCGCAGAATGGCGGCTCGATGTTCAATGCCGACAAGACCGAGGTCACCCTCGATTCCGCTGCCAATATCGAAACGCTGCAGTGGATGGTCGACAAGGTGAACAAGCATCACGTCACGCCCACCGACGCCGAAATGGCCGGGCAGACCGACGGCGATCTGTTCAAGGCCGGCAAGGTGGCGATGCTGCGCACCGGCATCTGGATGTTCGGCGATTTCCTCGCCAACGCCAATTTCAACTGGGATATCGCGCTCGAGCCGGGCAAGACTAACAAGGCCCACCACTTCTTCGCCAATGGCGTGGCGGTGTCGGCGACCAGCGCCAACCAGCAGGCGGCCTATGAGTGGCTGAAGTTCCTCACCTCGTCCAAGGAAGCGGTCGAAATCCGCATCGGGGCCGCGTGGGAACTGCCGGCGGTCAGCGATCCGGCCTATGTGCAGGGCTATCTCGACCAGCCCAAGCCGGAAAGCCGCGAAGTCGTGTTCCAGGCGCTTGATACCGCGGTCACCCCTCCGGTCATCAACAACTGGACCCAGCTCACCGACATCGTCGGCCAGGAACTGGAAGCCGCCAAGCTCGGCCAGAAGACGCCGCAGCAGGCGCTCACCGACGCCGCTGCCGCGGTCAAGAACATCCTCTAGCGCTCCCTCTCGAGCCGGACGGCCGGGGGTTTCGATCCCCGGCCACTCCTTCGGCGACTGGATTTGATTATGCCCTCCGACACCATCACCCGCGACGTGCCGCTCTGGGAGAGCCATGCCTGGTTCTTCGATCTTTATGCGGCGCTGCTCGACGACCCGAAGGCCGCCCGCGCCTCTATCGCCGAGCGCCTCCGCGGGGCGGGCGATACGCTTGAAGCGGGCTTGGCCCTGTTCCTTGCCGGCACGCTCTCCGACATCAGCGGCGATGCCTCGCTCGTCCGTGCGGCCGACGCTGCGATCAGCCGCGTCGCCGATGCGCTCCGCCGCGAGATGCGCCCGACCAACAATGCATTCAGCGACACCTGGCAGGTGGCGCTCTGGGCCGGCGCCCTGCGCCTCGCCAATCAGGTGTTGCAGCGGCCCGACCTCACGCAGCTCGTGGCGCCCGCCAAGAACCATGTCTATGCCCATCACACCGGCGGCAGCACGCTGATGTCATCGTCCGACCGGACGACGCTCGGCTTCGACGCGCTGCTCACCGCCGTGCCGTTCGGCCTGTTTGATGCCGAAGATCTCATCCTCGTCGATGCCGCGCGCCGCCTTGCCGAGCGCAGCGATGCCACGCCCGGCGAGCGCCAGATGCTGGCCTGGTATTATGGTGAGCAGGGCAGCTATGGCCGCTCGCGCGATCTGCTGGCCGGCGACAGCGTCGTCAGCAAGATCGTGCGCAAGCGGCTGAAGCGCATGGGCCAGCTCGACAAGCGCTTTGTCCGCCATCTGCCGGATGGCAATGGCAATCGCTACGAACCGCTGCTTGAGGAGCGTTTCCCCAAGCTCATCACGGCCGAGGATGAGGTGCTGGTCCGCGCCATTGCCTTGCCGCACAGTGAAGACGAGCCGCTCGACTGTATTGTTGATGGTGAGGTGATCGCCGGCCGCTTCGAGGCCACGCACTGGGAGTTCGTGCTGCCGGCGCGCATGGCGGGCGCGACGCCGCGCTATCGCCTGCGCTTCCGCCACCATTCCGAAACCACCAGCCCCGAATTCAGCTATGAGGTGCTGGCGCGCAAGCATGGCGGCCAGCTGGCCGTCGATGGCAACCGCATCGCCGTGGTCGCGGGTACCGAGACCGATCTCGACCCGCTCGAGCTCAATGGCGTCAGATTTTCCGATGTCAGCTGGATCGAGGATGCCACCGGCAAGGTGCGCGAGATTTCGCTCAGGCTCCGCCACGCGCCGGCCGGCATCTATGGCCTCGGCGAGCGCTACAATGCCCTCAACCAGGCCGGCAACCGCGTCGATCAGTTCGTCTACAACCAGTACAAGAACCAGGGGCTGCGCACCTACATCCCCATGCCGGTGTTCTACACCGACCAGGGCTTTGGTCTCCATCTCGCGACCGATTCCTATTCGTGGTTCGATTTCCGTGAGCCCGGCGTCACCCTGCTCGGCGTCGAGGCGGGTGACCTGCAGCTCGACTTCCTCACCGGCTCGGTGAACGAGCAGGTCGCACAGTTCCTCGCCTCCACCGGTGATCCGGTGAACGTTCCCCTGTGGGCGCTTGGCCCGTGGATGAGTTCCAACAATTGGGACAATCAGGCCGAGATCGAGAAACAGGTGGCGCTGACCGAGGAACATGGCATCCCCGCCACCGTCCTCGTCATCGAAGCCTGGAGCGATGAAGCGACGTTCTATATCTGGAACGATGCGACCTATGCCGGCAAGCCCGGCAGCGATGCTTTCACCTACGGCGATTTCACCTTTCCCGAATGGGGCCGCTGGCCCGACCCGAAGGGTATGGTCGAGCACCTGCACGAGCATGGGCTGAAGCTGATCCTCTGGCAGATCCCCGTCATCAAGCAGACCGCCGCGCTTCGCCATGCGCAGAAGCAGCGCGACGAGCAGCACTTCCTAGCGCAGAACTATGGGGTGCGCCATCCGAACGGCGAGGCGCTGCGCCTGCCCGAGGGCTGGTTCAAGGATTCGCTGCTGATGGATTTCACCCATCGCGAGGGCGTCGATTGGTGGCTGGGCAAGCGCCAATATCTCATCGATGATCTTGGCGTCGATGGCTTCAAGACCGATGGCGGCGAGATGGTGTGGGGCAGGGACCTCGTCTTCGCCGACGGCACCGATGGCCTGCTCAACCGCAACCGCTATCCGCGTGACTACATCGCCGCCTATTACCGTTTCGCGCAGCAGAATGGCGGCATCTGCTTCTCGCGCGCCGGCTACACCGGGGCGCAGACGTTCCCGGCGCATTGGGCGGGCGACGAACGCTCCACCTGGGATGCGTTCAAGCGCAGCCTGCTCGCCGGCCTGAGCGCCGGCATGTCGGGCGTCATCTTCTGGGGCTGGGACTTTGCCGGCTTCTCCGGCGAAGTGCCGAGCGCCGAACTCTATCTGCGCGGTGCGCAGATGGCCTGCTTCTGCCCGATCATGCAGTACCACGCCGAGAGCAAGGCCGAGCTCAACCAGGACCGGACGCCGTGGAACATCGCTGAGCGTTCCGGCGACCCGCGCGCGCTTACCGGCTACGCCTTCTACGCCAATCTGCGCATGCAGCTGTTGCCCTATCTCGAGCAGGAAGCGGCGCATTGCGTCGCCGCCAAGACGCCACTGATGCGTGCCATGCTGCTCGACCATCAGGGCGATGCGACCGCCAGCAAGCTATGGGACCAGTACATGCTCGGCCGCGATCTGCTCGTCGCACCGGTCATCGAGGAAGGCGTCTTCTCGCGCGACGTCTATCTCCCGGCTGGCCGCTGGTGGCATCTGTTCGAACAGCGCTGGTACGAGGGCGGCCGCTCGCATCACATCGCGGCGCCGCTCGCCTCCATCCCGGTGTTCCTGCGCGACGGGGCGGTGCTGCCGCTCGGCTTCGACGGCGAAATCCGCCTCGGCGCCACCATGCGCTCGGGCATCAACGCCCCGCGCCATCGGGTGAACCTCAGGGCCGGCGAGCCGCTGGCTCAGGCCGTGCCAATCACGCAACACTGATCAGACAAGTTAAACGACCGGACTCGACGTCCTTCCCGCGTTTTTGCATCGTTGCAACGTTTGCATTGACAGTAACATGTCAGTCGTATTCGTTAGTAACCATCCGGTGACTTAGCGGCCCCCAAGAGCCGCATTTCGCTGACAGCAATGGGGCCGGAAATCCCGGCTTCACACTCGGGAGGACTACGACATGACCTTTTCAATTGGCCGTCGCGAATTCCTTATGGGGTCGACGGCGCTTGCGGCTGCGGCCGCTCTGGGCGGCCCGGCGCGGGCCGCTGCCGAACGTATGCGCCTCATCTTCTGGGGCGGCCAGGCGCGCGCCGACCGCACCTATGGCGTGACCGACCTCTACACCAAGGCCAGCGGCACGGCGATCGAGGGCGATTTTGCCGCCTTCGGCGACTACTGGCCCAAGCTCGCCACCCAGGTGGCCGGCGGCAACTCGCCCGACGTCATCCAGATGGATTACCGCTACATCGTCGAATATGCGACGCGCGGCTCCATCGCGCCGCTCGACGAGTTCGTCGGCAACGCGCTCGACCTCAGCGATTTCGATGCCGACCAGCTCGAAGGCGGCAAGGTCGATGGCAAGCTCTACGGCATTAGCCTGGGCGCCAACTCGGCCGCCAATCTGCTCAACGTCGCCGCGTTCGAGGAAGCCGGCGTCGAATTGCCGACGCGCGATTTCTCCTATGCCGACCTGCCGGCGCTGGCCGAAAAGTTCAATTCGGGCAACAAGCGCGCGGGCATGAAGGTGTGGAGCGACAACAGCTTCCTCGAGCCGGCGCTCGAGAACTTCCTGCGCCAGCGTGGCAAGGCGCTCTACACCGCCGATGGCCAACTTGCCTTCGACGTGGAAGACGCCGTGGCCTGGTTCCAGCTGTGGGCGGATTTGCGTGCCGCTGGTGTCACCGTGTCGCCGGAAGATCAGGCGCTCGATGCCAATGACGCCATCGAAACGACCATGATCACGCTGGGCAAGGCCGCCTCGACCTACGCGCACTCCAACCAGCTGGTGGGCTTCCAGGCCGCCAACAAGGACCCGCTCACCCTTATCAACTATCCGCGCATCGCGGCGGGCACGGGTGGCGGCCATTACCGCAAGCCGTCGATGTTCTTCTCGGTCGGCGGCTCGTCCACCATCAAGGAAGACGCCGCCAAGTTCATCAACTTCTTCATCGGCACGGCAGAAGCCGGCGCCATCCTTGGCGTCGAACGCGGCATCCCCTGCGATGCCTCGACCCGCGCCGCCATCGCGCCGGGCCTCGATGCGCAGAGCCAGGCGGCTCTGAGCTACGTGTCCAACCTCGGCGATCTGCTCGGGGCGCTGCCGCCGCCGCCGCCCCAGGCGGCCGGTGAAATCAGCAATCCGCTGCTGCGCACCAAGGCCCAGGAAGTCGGCTTCGGCCAGCTTACGCCCGAGCAGGGCGGCGAGCAGTTCCATGCGGAAGCCGCGGCGATCCTCGCCCGCGCCAAGCAGAGCTAAGGCACAAGCATGACCGCGCACTCCATCGGCGCAACAAACGCTCCTGTGGTGCGCGCGGTCCCCTCGGTCTGGCGTCGCCTCTGGGACGCCAATGCCGGGGGCTATCTGTTCCTGCTCCCCTGGTTCATCGGCTTTCTTGGCCTCACCATTGGGCCGATGATCAGCTCGCTCTATCTGAGCTTCACCAATTTCGACCTGCTCACCCCGGCGCGCTGGGTTGGGCTCGACAACTACACGCGCATCTTCACCGCCGATCCCAAATTCGCGCAGTCGATGCGCGTGACGCTGTTCTTCGTCCTCTTCTCGGTGCCGCTGAAGCTCGCCTTTGCGCTCTGTATCGCGCTGCTGCTCAACCGGGGCATGCGCGGGCTGCCGGTCTACCGCGCCATCTTCTATCTGCCGTCGCTGCTCGGCGCCTCGGTGGCCATCGCCGTGCTGTGGCGCCAGCTGTTTGCCGGCGACGGCGTGGTCAACGATCTGCTCGCCGTGTTCGGCATCGAGGGGCCGAGCTGGATCTCCAACCCGCGCTATTCGCTGTGGACGCTGATCATCCTCGCCATCTGGCAGTTCGGCTCGCCGATGATCATCTTTCTCGCCGGCTTGAGGCAGATCCCGCAGGACATGTACGAGGCGGCCAGCCTCGACGGGGCCAGCAAGTGGCGGATGTTCTGGAAGATCACGCTGCCGCTGCTGACGCCCGTGGTGTTCTTCAACGCCATCATCCAGACCATCGAAGGCTTCAAGAGCTTCACGCCCGCCTTCATCATCTCGGGCGGCAATGGCAGTCCGATCAACTCGACGCTGTTCTACACGCTCTATCTCTACCAGGAGGCCTTCGCCTTCTTCCGCATGGGCTATGCCTCGGCGCTGGCGTGGATATTGCTCGCCATCGTCGCCGTGTTCACGGCGTTCTCGTTCCTCACCTCGCGCTACTGGGTGCACTATGAGCAGTGATGTGCACACGCTCACCGTGGTCACCAGCTCGAGCCCGGCCGCGAGGCTGCGCAAGCGGCTGTTCTCGGTGTTCGCGCATGTGGTGCTGGTCGGCGCATCGATCGTGATGCTCTATCCGCTGCTGTGGATGCTCTCCGCTTCGTTCCGCCCGGAGAACGAGATCTTCACTTCGAGTTCCATCTGGCCGTCGAGCATCAGCTGGGATGCCTATGTGTCGGGCTGGAACGGGCTCAAGGTCCACTTCTCGACCTTCTTCCTCAACTCGTTCATCATTTCGGGCCTGTCGATCGTCGGCAATCTCATCACCTGTTCACTTGCCGCCTTCGCCTTTGCGCGGCTTGAATTCTGGGGCCGGCCGTTCTGGTTCGCCATGATGCTGGGCACGCTGATGCTGCCCTATCAGGTGACGCTGATCCCCCAATATGTGCTGTTCCATCAGCTGGGCTGGATCAATACGTTCCTTCCGCTGGTGGTGCCGAAATTCCTCGCCGCCGATGCCTTCTTCATCTTCCTCATGGTGCAGTTCTTCCGCGGCCTGCCCAAGGAACTCGACGAGGCGGCGATGATGGATGGCTGCTCGCCCTGGCGCATCTACTGGAAGGTCCTGCTGCCGCTCTCGATGCCGGTGCTCGTCACCGCCGCCATCTTCACTTTCATCTGGACCTGGGACGACTTCTTCGGCCCGCTGATCTACCTCAGCGACATGCGCACCTACACCGTGCAGCTCGGCCTCCGCACCTTCGTCGACTCCACTGCCGAATCCAATTGGGGCGGGCTGTTCGCCATGTCGATCCTGACGCTGGTGCCGGTATTCCTGTTCTTCCTGTTCTTCCAGCGGCTGCTCATCGAGGGCATCGCCACGACCGGTATGAAACGCTAGTACACATGACCATCAAGATCGCGGCCATCGGCCTCACGCACAGCCATATCGAAGGCCAGGTCGATTGCCTGCTCAACGAAGGCGCCATTCTCGCCGGCTTCTGGTCCGACGAGGAGGATGTTGCGGCCTCCTTCGCCAGGCGCTACCCGCAGGCAAAGCGCGCCGCCGACCGCCGAGAACTGCTCGAGGATCCCTCGATCCAGATGATCCTCACCTCCGCCATCCCAGCTAAGCGCGCCGAGATCGCCATCGCGGCGATGCAGGCGGGCAAGGATGTGATGAGCGACAAGCCGGGCATGACCAGCCTCGCCCAGCTCGACGAGATCAAGCGCGTGCAGCAGCAGACCGGCCGCATCTTTTCGGTCTGCTATTCCGAACATTTCCAGACGCGCTCGACCGTCAGGGCAGGCGAACTGGTCAAGGCCGGCGCCATCGGCAAGGTGATCAACACCGTTGGCCTCGGCCCGCATGCGCTCAACAACAACAAGCGCGCGCCCTATTTCTTCGACCGCAACCAATATGGCGGCATCCTCTGCGATATCGGCAGCCACCAGGTCGAGCAGTTCCTGTTCTTCACCGGCAGCGACGACGCGAGAATCGTCTCGGCTTCCGTCGCCAACCGGGCCCATCCTCAATATCCGGGGCTGCAGGACGCGGGCGACCTGCACGTCGCGTCGGACAGCGCGACCGGCTATGTGCGGGTCGACTGGTTCACCCCCGCGGGCCTCGGCATCTGGGGCGATGGCCGCCTCACCATCCTCGGCACCGAGGGCTATATCGAGCTGCGCAAATATATCGACATCGCCGGCCGGCCGGGAAAGGATCATCTGTTCCTCGTCGACGGCAAGGGCACGCATCATATCGACTGCAGCGACCAGCCCTTGCTCTATGGGAAGGCGCTCATCGCCGACGTGCTGCACCGCACCGAGACCGCCATGCCGCAGGCACGCTGCTACAAGGCGATGGAGCTGGCGCTGACGGCGCAGCGTCTCGCCGAACAGGGCACGGAGTGGGCGCAATGAGCATCAAGACAGTCGCCGTCGTCGGCGCCGGCATCGGCCGCTCCCACATCATTGAAGGCTATGTCACCAATCCGGACAGGTTTCGCGTCATTGCGCTCTGCGATCTCGACGAAGCCAAGCTGAGCACGGTCGCCGACGAATTCGGCATTACGCGCCGCACGACCAAGTTTGACGATCTCCTCGCCATGGACGATCTCGACATCATCGACATCTGCACGCCGCCGATGGTGCACTATCCGATGATCGTCGCGGCGCTCCGCGCTGGCAAGCATGTCATCTGCGAGAAGCCGCTGGTCGGCTCGCTCAAGCAGATCGACGAGATCATCGCCGTCGAGCAGCAATCGGCGGGCAAGCTCATGCCCATCTTCCAGTACCGCTTCGGCAATGGCATCCAGCAGGCCAAGGCCATCATCGATGCAGGCCTCGCGGGCAAGCCCTTCGTGGGCACGGTCGAAACGCTGTGGCGGCGCGAGGCGGACTATTACGCCGTGCCGTGGCGCGGCAAATGGAAGACCGAATTGGGCGGCGTGCTGATGGGCCATGCCATCCACCCGCACGATATGTTCGTCTATCTGATGGGGCCGCTCAAATCGCTGTTCGGCCGCGTCGCGACACGCGTCAATGACATCGAGGTCGAGGATTGCATCTCCGCCTCGGTCGAACTCGAATCCGGCGCGCTCGGCTCGTTCACCGCCTCGCTCGGCTCGGCCGACGAGATCAGCCGCATCCGCCTCGCCTTCGACAATGTCACCATCGAGAGCGACCACGCGCCCTACAATCCGGGCGCCGCTGCGTGGAAAATCCTGCCGCGCAATGAGGGCACCAAATCGGCCATCGCCGATCTGCTCAAGGACTGGCAGGACGTGCCGCCCCGCTTTGCCTCGCAGATGTCGCGCTTCCACGATGCGCTGCTGAGCGGCGGGCCGCTGCCGGTCACTTCGGCGGATTCGCGCCGCGCCCTCGAAATGGTCACCGCCTTCTATTATTCGTCGCGCACGCGGCAGGAGGTGGTGTTCCCGATCGGTGTCGATCACCCCAATTACCGCTCATGGCTGCCGGAGGGTTTCGCGTGAACGCAACCAGCGTCGTCCTCGAGAATGTCGTCAAGCGCTATGGCGATGTCGAAGTCATCCACGGCATCGATCTCATCATCGATCCGGGCGAGTTCACCGTGTTCGTCGGCCCCTCGGGCTGCGGCAAGTCCACGCTGCTGCGCATGATCGCCGGGCTCGAGCCCATCACCGGCGGTGATTTGCTGATCGACGGCCAGCGCATGAACGATGTGCCCGCTGCCAAGCGCGGCATTGCGATGGTGTTCCAGTCCTATGCGCTCTATCCGCATATGTCGGTCTACCAGAACCTCGCCTTCGGGCTCGAAACCGCGCGCATGCCAAAGGCCGAGATCGCGCAGCGGGTCGAGAAGGCCGCCGCCATCCTCAAGATCGAGCCGCTGCTCAAGCGCAAGCCGCGGCAGCTGTCGGGCGGCCAGCGCCAGCGCGTCGCCATCGGCCGCGCCATCGTGCGCGAGCCGCGCATCTTCCTGTTCGACGAGCCGCTGTCGAACCTCGATGCGGAACTCCGCGTCCAGATGCGCGTCGAGATCGCCAAGCTCCACAATGATCTGGGCAACACCATGATCTATGTGACGCATGACCAGGTCGAGGCCATGACCATGGCCGACAAGATCGTCGTGCTGAATGCCGGCGTCATCGAACAGGTCGGCGCGCCGCTCGAGCTCTACAACAATCCGCGCAACAAATTCGTCGCCGGCTTCCTCGGCTCGCCCAAGATGAATTTCCTCGACAGCACGGTGGCGCGCCTCGATGGCGAGAAGGCCACCGTCAATGTCGGCGGCACGCTGTTCGAACTGCGCCAGCCACTCCGGGGCCACAAGATCGACGACAAGGTCACCTTCGGCATCCGCCCCGAGCATATGGGGCTCACCGAGGCCTCGGGCATCAAGCTCGCCGATGTGCGCGTCGATCTCGTCGAGCAGCTGGGCGACCAGACCATGCTCTATGCCTCGACCCAGGGCGGCCAGTCCCTGACCATCGCCCTCGAGGGGCAGCAGCATTTGACGCTCGGCTCGACGGTGACGGCCTATGTCGACCCCGCCCGCTACCACGCCTTCGGTACGGACGGGACGGCGTTGTAGCCGCATCCACCGGGCTACCCCACCCACCACGCTGCGCGTGGTCCCCCCTCCCCAGCGCTACGCGCCGAGGAGGGATAACCCGACTGCCGCACCTTGAGTGGAGCCCCTCCCTCCCCATCGGGGAGGGGGGACCGGCGTAGCCGGTGGGTGGGGCGAGCCGCTTGCGCTAGGCACCCTACCGCCCCAACTCAATCCCCGCCTCGGCCAGCATCGCGTCGACATCCACCTTGGTGCCCGTCGCGATCGCCTTGTTCGCCGCGATGCCGGTCAATATCGACCACGCGCCCTCGCGATGGCTCGACGCGCGGCCGTATTTATCCTCCGGCATCGTCGCCGGGTCGAACAGATAGCCCAGCATCACCGGGTCGGCGCCGCCATGGTCGCCTTCGCCGGCCCATACATCGATCTGCTGCGGCCGCTGCCCGGCAAGATGCAGCGTCGTCGTCATGTTCTCGCCCGCGGCCTTGTCGCGCTGGCCACCGAACACGCCATGCACTTCCACATGCTTGTGGGTCAGATCGCCCTTGCTGCCCTGGAAGGTGATCTCGAGCCCTTCCCACGGCGAATAGGCGCACAGCGTGTAGTTGAGGAACACGCCATTGGCGTAGGCCGCCTCGACCTGCATCGTGTCCTCGATGGTGATGTCGGAGGCCCAGACGCAGCGGTCGCGGTAATAGCCATCGGCGTCCTCGGTATCGAGATACATCTCGCGCAACTCTTCATCGGCATCGAGGTCGAGCCGGTAGTCGCATCTGTCGAACACCGGGCAGTCCTGGCAGCGGTCGCCATGGCCTTCGAGCCCCAATGCCGCCGCCGTCGCCGGGGTGTAGAAGGCGCGCTTGCCATTGGCGGCGACGCTCACCGGGGTCGAGCCGACCCACCAGTTCATCAGGTCGAAATGGTGCGTCGATTTATGCACCAGGAGGCCGCCGGACTTGTCCTTGTAGCGGTGCCAGCGGCGGAAATAGTCGGCGCCGTGCACGCGGTCGAGATACCAGCGGAAGTCCACCGCCTGGATGTCGCCGATCACGCCGGACAGCAGGATGTCCTTGAGCTGCGTGCGTGCCGGCGTGTAGCGATAATTGAAAGTGACGGTGACGTTCTTGCCGGTCTCCTGCTGCGCATCGAGCACGGCCTTGAGCTTGACGAGATCGATGGTCATCGGCTTTTCGGTCATCACGTTGCAGCCGGCGCGCAGCGCCCGCACGATATATTCGTGATGGAGATAGTCCGGCACGGTGACGATCACCGTGTCCGGCTTCTGTTCCGAAATCATCCGGTCGAAATCGACCGCGGCATAGGTGGCGATGCCATTGCCCGGCTGGGGCGGCGCTTCGCGCACCGACAGCGCCAGCCGCTTTTCGTTGACGTCGCACAGGGCGACCAGTTCATTGCCTTGTTTGTGCGTTTCGGTGACGGCACGGCGGAACATCTGGTGGCGCCCACCGGCGCCGACGATCGCATATTTCACTGGTCGCAATACCCTTGGGCCACCCGCTCCTCCGCGGGCAAGGGCATGCTAGCGGCCTCGCGGGCCGCCGAACAGCGCAAAATGAGGTACGTTACTCGGCGGCAACAGCCACGTGATGCCGGCCGAGCGGCACGACCATCGGCGTGTCCGACACCGGGTCGGTGACGATCCGGGCGCGGAGCCCGAACACCTCGTCCACCAGTTCCGGCGTCACGATCGCCTGCGGCGTGCCCTCGGCGACGATCCGGCCGTCCTTCATCGCCACCAGATTGTCGGCATAGCGGCAGGCAAGGTTGAGGTCGTGCAGCACCGCGACGATGGTGCGGCCCTGATGCGTCGTGAGGTCGGTCAAGAGGTCGAGCACGTCCACCTGATGGGCGATGTCGAGGAAGGTCGTCGGCTCGTCGAGCAGCAAGAGGCCGGTTTCCTGTGCCAGCGCCATGGCGATCCAGACGCGCTGCCGCTGGCCACCCGACAATTCGTCCAGCGCCCGGCCGCCGAGGTCCGACACGCCGGTCAGTGCCAGCGCCTCGCCCACCACGCGATCATCGTCGCGGGTCCAGCGGCGAAACCAGCCCTGATGCGGATAGCGGCCGCGCCCCACCAGATCGGCGACGAGGATCGATTGCGGCGCCACCGGCGTTTGCGGCAACAGCCCCATCGCCCTGGCCACGGCGCGCGTCGGCATCTGGTGGATGGATTTGCCGTCGAGCAGCACGCTGCCCTCGCTCGGCGCGAGGAGGCGCGCGAGGCCGCGCAGCAGCGTGGACTTGCCGCAGGCATTGGCGCCGACGATCACCGTGAATTTGTGCGCCGGAATGCTGACGCTCAGATCGTGGACGATCCGCCGGTCGCGATAGCCGAGATGGAGCTTGTCCGCCGACAGCTGCGGCGGCGGGTTGTCGCGATTGAAAGCGAGCACACTCATGAAGTTCTCCCCGAGCGATTGGCGGCGATGAGCATCAGTATGAGGAAGCAGGCGCCGATGCCGCCGGTGATCACACCGACCGGCAATTGCACGCCCGCAATGAAATGCTGCGCCACGATGTCGGCGCCCAGCGTCACCAGCGCGCCGGTCAGCGCCGCGGGCACGAGGCTGCCCGTCGCCGGCCCCAGCAGCAGGCGCGCGATCGGTCCTGCCATCAGCGCCACGAACGCAATCGGGCCGGTGGCGGCGGTCGCGATGGCGCACAGGCACACCGCAAGGCCGAGCAGCAGGAAACGGGCGCGTTCGACGCGGCTACCCAGCGCCCGGGCCATGTCGTCGCCCAGTTCCAGCGTGCCGGCGGCGCGGCTCAGCGGGATCAGCAGCAGCCCGACGATGCCGGCGCCGATCGCCAGCTGCGTGGCATCCTTCATCTGCATGCCGTTGAGGCTGCCGGTCAGCCAGGTCAGCGCCTGCTGCACTTCGATCAGCCGGGCGCGGGTGAACATGTAGGACATGATCGCCGTCATCACCGCCGCAATGCCGATGCCCACCAGCACCACGCGATAGGGGCTGACGCCGCGATGCCAGGCGAGCGCATAGATGGCGCCCGCCGTGCCGAGGCCGCCAACAAGCGCCGCGAGCGCCAGCATGCCGCCGCCCCACTGCAGGAGGACAATCGCCGCCACCGCCGCCGTGCTGGCGCCGGCGGTGATGCCGATGATATCGGGGCTCGCGAGCGGGTTGCGCAGCACCGTCTGGAACAGGGTTCCGGAGATGCCGAAGGCCGCCCCCGCCATCACCGCCACCAAAGCGCGGGGCAGGCGCACGCCCAGCACGATGAAGTCGATGCCCCTCTGCGCCTCGCCGGTCAGCGGCGAGAGCAGCGAGGCGACGATCCGCGGCAGGGTCACCGGATAGTCGCCGAGGATCATGGCGGTCGCGAACAGCGCCAGCAGCACCAGGGCCAACCCTGATACCACCAGCCAGCGGCGGCGCGCCAGCGTCTCGCGGATGCCCGCGACTTCGGCGCCGATATCGATGAATTCGTGCGGATCGGGCATGGCGGTCATAGTTCGGCCAGCCTCCGGCGGCGCACCAGCAGCACGAAGAGCGGCGCGCCGATGGCGGCGGTGACGATCCCGACCTGCAATTCGCCGGGCGGCGCCACGACGCGGCCGACAATGTCGGCGCCGAGCAGCAGGATCGGCGCCAGCAGCGCCGAATAGGGCAGGATCCAGCGATAGGACGGGCCGGTGATGGCGCGCGCCGCATGCGGCACGATCAGGCCGACAAAGGCGATCGGGCCGAGCGCCGCGGTCGCGCCACCCGAGAGGATAATCCACGCCACCGCCGCCAGAGCCCGCGACAGCATCACGCGCTGGCCGTGGCCGCGCGCAATATCGTCGCCCAGCGCCATAGCGTCGAGCAGGCGGCCGGTGATCAGCGCGAGCACGATGCCCAACGCGAGGAACGGCGTCACGCCGAACAGAATGTCGTTGCCGCGCCCGGCGAGGGAGCCGACCTGCCAGAAGCGGAAGGCGTCGAGGGTCACGGCATTGGTGAGGAGGATGCCCGAGGTCACCGAGCTGAAGGCGGCGGTCACCGCGGCGCCGGCCAGCGCCAGCTTCACCGGCGTCGCGCCTTCGCGGCCGAGCGAGGCCACGGCATAAACGATGATCGTCGCCATGGCGGCGCCGAGGAAGCCGAGCCACACATAGGCGGTGAGGCTCGCAAGGCCGAGCAATGCGATGCCGAGCACGACGAACAGCGCGGCGCCGGCATGAATGCCGAGCAGACCCGGATCGGCCAACGGATTGCGCGTCACGCCCTGCATGATCGCGCCGGAGAGGCCGAGCGCCGCGCCGACCACGAGGCCGAGCAGCGTGCGGGGGAGGCGCAGATCGCGCATGATGGTGGCGTTGGTGCCGGTCGCCTCGGGGTTGAGCAGCGTGTCGATCACCTCGCCGAGCGGAATGGCGCGCGCGCCCACGGCCAGGCTCAGCAGCGCTATCGCGAGCAGCAGCAGCGCCAGCAACACAATGCCGGCCGCGAGATATCGCGACCGGCTGAGATGGGGGAGCGCTTGGCTCATCTCTCCGAGAGGTGCTCGTCGGTGGCGGCGATGACGCCGGTCAGATGTTCGAGCTGCTCGGCATAGACTTTGTAGTTGCGCATCCAGAATGCCGGCCAGTTGGTCACGGCGCCGGCCGCGGCAGCCTTGATCGTTGTCCAGGTCGGCTGTGCCTTGGCGGTGTCGATGGTGGTGGCCGAGCGGTCGTCCACCATCACGAGGTCCGGCTGGTATTTGTCGGCATTCTCCCAGCTCAGCGTTTCCCAATAGCCGCGATCGTCGGCGGTCTCGGGCGTCACGATATCGAGGCCCCAGGCCTTGAAGTCCGACAGTTCCGACGAGCCGTCGGGCGACGCCACATAGAGCGCGTCGGTGCCGGCCCAGACGGCGAGCGCCTGGAAATCGGGCTTGGCCGCGACGCCGGTCTTGAAGGCATCGCGCGCCGCTTCGAAGCGGACCTTGGCGGCAGCAATCTCGGGCTTGCCGAGGTCGGCGCCGAGCGAGGCGGCAAGTGCTTCGTAGTCGGCGATCAGGGTGACGATGGAATCGCCCTGCGCCGGGCCGCCCACCGGGGCGATGCCCTCGATCAGCGTCGCGTCGGCGGCGGCCGAGGCTTCCATGCCCGAATAGGCTTTCTCCAGCGGCCAGAACTCGGCGACGATCAGATCGGGGTCGATCGCGGCGAGCTTTTCGATGTCGATCTCGCCCCAGGCCTCGCCGATGATCTCGATGCCGGTAAGGTCGAGCCCCTTGAGCGACATGTCGTCGGCCACGGGGCTATCGACATAGATCGCCACCGGGCGGATGCCGAGCGGGATCAGCGCGGCGGCGGCGTTCGCATGGGCGACGATGCGCTTGGGCGCCTCCGGCAGCGTGATGGTCTTGCCGCCGCCATCAATATAGGTCCACTCAGCCAAAGCGGGGACGGTGCTCAGCCCGAAAGCCAGCAGTGCCGTCAGGAGCGGCTTGCGCATAATCGTTTGTTCCCAAGCGTTGAAAAAGTCGCGCTACCATTTCCATCTAAAGGTGATAAGTCAACTCATGTTTATGCTTCGAGTGCCGGACAAGTGGATGCGAGCCTGACCGTGGGCAGCCTGCAGGCTGTCATCGACGAATTGCGTGCCCGCAACGGGAATCTGCCGGCGGCCCAGGCGGGGCTGACGCCCGATATGCTCACGCCGGACGAGCTGGCGGCCGACATCGGCCGGCTCGAAGCGTGGCTCGACGTGCAGGGGCTCGATGCCAATGGCATGGATCAGAAGACCCGCGCCGCCTACATGATCGGCGGCCTCGCTTACGCCGCGTGCAGCTGGATGGCGGCCCTCGAGCTCACCGGCAAGGCGCCGCCGATCCGTCGCGTCGGCTTCGCGCAGGAGCGCTATACGTACCGCTTCGCCGATGGCACCGAGCGCGACTATGTCCGCTACCCCATCTGCTTCGAAGTCGGCGAGGGCCCAGCGGCGCATCGCACCACCCTCGAGCAGATGTTCGCGCCGATCATCGCCGCGCTGATGGTCACCTCGGGGCTCAGCGCCGGTGCGCAATGGCGACTCGTTGCCGACAATGTCGCCTCCGCCTTCCTCTATGCCGGCAAGGGCTTCGGCCAGCCCGAGCGGGGCATGGAAGTGGCGCGCGACATCATCGCCGAGGGCCGCCTCGACAATGGCAAGACCGGCTTCATCGAGGTGCAGGCCGGCGACGCCGCCGAGCATTTCCTCGTCCGCGGCGGCTGCTGCCGCTACTACACGACCAGCGATGCGCAGGGCGAGTATTGCACCTCCTGCGTGCTCCGGAAGCGCGACGACCAGATCGCCCGCTACACCCGCTATCTCGCCGACACCCAGGCGGCTGCCGCCTCCGCCTAAGACATCCAAGCATGCAAAAGCGGCGGAGCTGACGCGCGCCGGGCGCAATTGACGCCGTAAGCAACCTTATTATATGTGCGCTTATGATAAGTGCACGTAGGATATCGAGCGTGAAGCAGGACCCGGTTCGCGAAAATTCGGTCGGCTTTCTCATCCACGAAGTGGCGCGGCTGCTGCGCCGCCGGTTCGAGGAGGAGGCCAGCGTTCATGGCTTCACCCTGCCGCAATGGCGCGCGCTGGCCGAGATTTCGCGCAACCCGGGCATCGCTCAGGTGCAGCTCGCCGCCGCCATCGACACCGACCAGATGACCGTGAGCGGCATTGTCAGCCGCCTCGAAAGGCGCGGCCTGATCGAACGCAATCCCGACCCCAATGACAGCCGCGCCAAGCTCGCGCAGCTCACGCCGGCCGGAACGGAATTGGTGGCCTCGGCCAAGAATGTCGGCCGGGCGGTCTACCAGGACGCGCTGAGCGGGCTCGGCGACGCGGAGGGCGAGGCACTGACGGCAAGCCTGCGCACCATCCGCGACAATCTCAACCGGATGGCCGCCGAGCAAAAGGAAGCCGTGTAATCATGACCGTGCGTAGTGAATCAAAGCCCGGCGATGCCGAGATCGTGCAGATGCCGCTGGCCGAAAAGCCTGCAGCTCCCGAAAAGCCGAAGCGCAATCCGCGCCGCCTCGTGCTGCTGGCTTCGGTGCCGGTGCTGCTCGCCGCTGTCGGTGGCTATTTCTGGCTCACCGGCGGGCGCTATCAGGACACCGACAATGCCTATGTGCAGCAGGCCAAGGTGGCGCTCAGCGCCGACGTGGCCGGCCGCATTGCGAGCGTCAGCGTGCATGACAATCAGGCGGTGAAGGCCGGCGACGTGCTGTTCGCCATCGACCCCGCGCCCTACCAGATCGCGCTGGCGCAGGCCGATGCGGCGCTCAGCACGGCGCGCGTCAATGTCGAGCAGCTCAAGGTCGCCTATGGCAGCGCGCAGGCGCAGCTTGACGCGGCGCAGGGCACCCTCGCCATCCGGCAGGCAGCGTTCGACCGCAAGAATGCGCTGGTGCAGTCGGGCAGTGCCTCCGACGCCACGCTCGATGACGTCAAGCTGGCGCTGGAAACGGCCCAGAACGCCGTTACAGGCGCCAAGCAGCAATTGGCCTCGGCCAGCGCGGCGCTCACCGGCAATCCCGACATCATCACCGACGACCATCCGGCGGTACGTGCGGCCCTCGCCACGCGCGACGCGGCGGCGCGCAATCTCGACAAGACTATCGTCACCGCACCGGCCGATGGCATTGTCAGCCAGGTCGCCAGCCTCAATGTCGGCCAGTTCATCGCCACCGGCACCACCATCGCCAGCCTCATCGAAACCGGTGAGACCTGGGTCGAGGCCAATTTCAAGGAAACCCAGCTCGCCTCGATCCATGAGGGCATGCCGGTCGAGGTCAAGATCGATGCCTATCCGGGCGTCGTGTTCGAGGGCCGCCTCGACTCGATCAGCGCCGCTACCGGCGCCGAGTTCGCACTCATCCCGGCCCAGAACGCCACCGGCAATTGGGTCAAGGTCACGCAGCGTATCCCGGCCCATGTCAGCATCACGCCCATCGACGGCAAGCTCTTGCGCGCCGGCATGAGCGCCGTCGTCGCCGTGGACACCAAGCCGGCGGGCTGACGGCCGCCGTGAAGGACACGCCATCATGGCCAACATCGTCGCTGCCGTTTCGCAGCCGGCTCTGATCGTCAAGAACCGCACGCTGCTGATCGCCGCCATCATGCTCGCCATGGTGATGCAGGTGCTCGATACCACCATCGCCAATGTGGCGCTGCCGCATATGCGGGCGGCGTTGTCGGCGTCGCAGGACGAGGTGAGCTGGGTGCTCACTTCCTACATCGTCGCCGCCGCCATCATGACGCCGCTCGCGGGCTGGCTCAGCGACCGGCTGGGGCGGCGCAATCTGCTGCTCATCGGCGTTGCCGGCTTCACCGCCGCGTCGCTGCTCTGCGGCCTCGCGACGAGCCTGCCCATGATGGTCGCCTTCCGCGTCCTGCAGGGCATCTTTGGCGCCACCCTCGCGCCCTTGGCGCAAGCCATCATGATGGACGTCACGCCGCGCGAGAAGATGGGCCAGTCGATGGCGATCTTCGGCCTCGGCGTCATGGTCGCGCCGATCATCGGGCCGACGCTGGGCGGTGTGCTGACCGAAAATCTCGACTGGCGCTGGGTGTTCCTCGTCAATCTGCCGGTCGGCATCCTCGCCTTCGTGGCGCTCTGGTTCAACATGCCCAAGGAGCCGCTCAAGCAGCGCCGCTTCGATTTCTTCGGCTTTGCGATGCTGGCCATCGCCATCGCTTCGCTGCAGATGATCTTCGATCGCGGGCAGGGCGTGGGTTGGTTTGAATCGCCGGAAATCTGGATCTACACGATCCTTGCCGGCTCGGGCCTGTGGATGTTCATCGTCCATTGCTGGACGGCCGCGAACCCCTTCGTCGATCTCAAGATGTTCACCGACCGCAATTTCGTGTCGGGGCTGTTCTTCATCTTCCTCATCGGCATCACGGCCTTCTCCGGCCTCGCGCTGCTGCCGCCGCTGCTGCAGAACCTCATGGGCTATTCGGTCATCGATACCGGCATTCTGATGGGGCCGCGCGGCATCGGCACCATGGTCTCGATGCTGGTCGTCGGCCGGCTGATCGGCAAGGTCGATGCGCGCGTCCTCGTCATCACGGGAATCGCCATTTCCGCCTGGTCGCTGTGGCTGATGACCGGCTTCGACCTCCAGATGGATGGCACGCTGATCATGGTGTCGGGCTTCTTCCAGGGCGTCGGGCTCGGCCTCGTCTTCGTGCCGCTCAACACGCTCGCCTTCGCCACCATCTCGACGCGGCTGCGTGTCGATGCGACGGCGTTCTTCAGCCTCGTGCGCAATGTGGGGCAGGGCATCGGCATCTCGGTGGTGACCACAGTCCTTGCCCGCATGATGCAGGTCAACAGCGCCGAACTCGCCGAGCGCATCACGCTCGACAATCCGGCGGTGCGCGACTTTCCCGGCGTGCTGCAGGGCGTCGGCAGCGCCATCGGCAGTCTCTCGGGCCTCGTCACGCAGCAGGCAGCGATGCTCGCCTATCTCGACGATTTCTGGCTGATGGCAGTGGTCACGCTGGTGTCGGCGCCGCTGGTGCTGCTGCTGCGGGCGCCCAAGGCCGCCGGCGCGGCGCCCAAGCCCGACATGCACGCCATGGCCGAATAGCAAAAGGCAGCCGGGGCTGAGCCGGCTGCCTCTCTACGCGCGATCGCCGGAGTACCGGTCAGGCGATCTTGCTGTAAAGCTCGTCATAGAGGCCGGCGAGGTGCCTGGCCGAATAGAGGCTGCCGTAGTTCACGTTGCCGTTCGAGGCGACCACGGCGCCGGCCGCCACCGCCGGCAGGCGCTGCCACAGCGGTTCCTTGTTCAAGGCGTCGATCTCGTCGGTCCCCGTCGTCGCCAGCAGGATGCCGTCGACCCCTTCGAGCGCCGTGGCGAAATTCTCCGACGTGATCTGGGTCGGGTTGTCGTATTTCTGGCCCGCTGCGGGCTGGACGAAATTGGCGCCCAGGTCGGTCAGCACCAGATTGTGCAGCATCGTCGTGCCGTTCATCAGCCACAGGCCACCTCCATCGGGCTGGGTGCTCGCCACCTGCTTCTGCTGCAGCTTGTCGCCATGGCGCGCCTTGATCGCGGCGATCAGCGCATCGTATTCGGCCACCGCGCCGTCGGCGTTGCCCTCGAGCCCAAGCCAGCCCGCCAGCTCGTTGAGCGAGTCGCGCCAATGCACATCGCCATTGGTGGGCAGCACCGGCGCGATGGTCTTTAGCTTGTTGAGCGGCCAGTACTCGCTGTCCGGATCATAGGCGGCGCAGATGATGAGGTCGGGCTCCAGCGCCAGCACCTGCTCGATGTTCACGATCGAGCCGACGAAGCTGATGTCCTTGGGCACCGGCACCCAGGCGCCGGGCACCGAATGGCCGTGACCCACCACCGGCAGGCCGAGCGCCAGTGCCGGCTGCAGATCGAGACGCGAGTCGATCGCCACCACGCGTTGCGGGCTGGCGGGGATGTCATAGGTGCCGAGCGGCGTGGTGACGGTGCGCGTCGTGCCCTGCGCAAAGGCGGTGCGCGGCAACAGGGTGGCCGCGGCGAGGCCGGCGGTGCCGAGTGTGAAGGCGCGGCGGGAAAGCAAAGTCATGGAGGAGCCCCGGTCAAACGATGGCCGGTTTGTCGTCCTCTAAAACATGACTGTCAAGATCATATTATCTGATGGGACGGCGACACCGGGGGCCGCCGTCAGCCATTTTCAGTACAGATGGCCGGTCAGGAGCAGGACCGGGGCGGTCACGGCAACCGCTACCAGCAGCCACCACCACGCTTTGTGCAACACATCGGACATTCACGCATCTCACGCTAACAACGAAAGCGGCGATCCTGAACACTCATGGTGAATGAAACGTAAACCTCAGTGGTGGGGCGGCCGGCCGGTCATGCCGTCGAGCAGGTGCGGAACACCATCGCGCCACACCACGATGTCGACGCGGTCGCCATGCGCGGCGAGCAACGCGGCGACATTTTCGGTGTCGCGCACCGCGTCGTCGAACTCGGGGTAGGGTGGGCCGACCGCACCGCCCATCGCGATGCTCCAGCCGCCGCCCTGGGGGATAATGTCGTAGCGAATATGCGCCATGGGCCGAACCTCTCACATGACGCTTACTGGCCTAATGCACTGTCCCCCCTCATGGTTTCGTCGGCCGATCACAATTGGCGTGATATGTCATTTGTTGTATCTGGCCGCACCGGTCGCGTGCGAAATTACGGCCCTAAGGACTGGATCGAGCCGACGCCCTGCGGGCGCTGAATCAGAGGCGGCGATCCGGGCGCTAACCCCGCAATCCACTCTGATACGGCGATTGCGACATGGCGAACCTATCCCATTTGCAGCGGGTCCTCGCACTTGAAGACGAAGCCCTCATCCTGCTCGATATCGAGATGACGCTCGGCGATGCCGGCGTGTCCGAGATCGTCACGGCGACCACGGTCGATGAAGCGCTGGCCGCGCTCGGCAAGGGCCGCCTCGATGCGGCGGTGCTCGATCTGCATATCGGCCAGTCCGGCTGGAGCTATGAAGTGGCCGAGCGGCTGCGGGCGCTCGACGTGCCCTTCATCTTTTCGTCCGGCACCGTCGATGTCGTCGACGGCTTTGCCGATGTGCCGCTGCT
Organism: Hyphomicrobiales bacterium; assembly: GCA_004144345.1. GTDB lineage: Bacteria > Pseudomonadota > Alphaproteobacteria > Rhizobiales > Devosiaceae > Devosia_A. Next base: position 433 of record SEEL01000003.1, on the reverse strand, counting down.
GACCAAGCCGTTTTCGTCGGAGCAGTTGCTTGCGGCGCTCGCCGAGGCCACCAGCAACGCCAAAGTACAGGCGGCGCAGTAGCGTTGCAGTTTTGCACTTGCCAAGGCGGGCGAATGTCCCCACCTTGGCTTCAACTTCAACAACGAGAGGAGGTGATCCAATGCACCATCAGAAATCGACGGTTTCGACAGGCTTTGGGTCGTTGCGCTTCCTTACGGAGCAGTCTCTGTAGTCGATGCAGCGGCTTCGGGCTTCAGTGCCCAGAAGCCGATCAGACCGCGAAATCGGGAAAGGGCCGCCAATCAGGCGGCCCTTTCTTTTTGTGCCCGTCGCACCCCCACCCACCGGCTACGCCGGTGCCCCTCCCCACAAGGGGGAGGGATGGCCTCCACTCAAGCTGCAGTCAGGACTCCCTCCCCCTTGTGGGGAGGG
>SEEL01000039.1 GCA_004144345.1 Hyphomicrobiales bacterium | reverse complement strand
TTCCACACCCCTGCCCCCTTGACCCGCCCCCACTTTGGCCTCTGCGTACCCCCGCGGTTGGCTAGGCGAGCCCCTTGGTGTCGATTGGCCAGGGCAACAATTGAGTCCTGCGTTTCCCTCAACCCCCATTTCCGCCAAATCCGCGCATTAGGCGTTGACACCCTCTCCTCCGGCGCGTTCAAAAGAGCACCTTCCATGACTTCCGGCCGTCCCTTGCAGCCTTTCCGCCTGAGCCTCGCGCTTGCCGCTTTCCTTTTGGCCGCATTGAGCTTTTCGGCCCCGGCCAAAGCCGATCTGCGCGTCTGCAACGAAAGCGCCAACCAGGTCTCGATCGCCCTTGGCTACCGCGCCGAAAAGGGCTGGCAGTCCGAGGGCTGGTGGGTCGCCCCCGCCGATGCCTGCGCGATCGTCTACCAGGGCGACCTCAACTCGCGCTTCTTCTACCTCTACATCGCCGACGATATCGGCGGCGGCGCCTGGGACGGCAGCGTCTTCATGTGCACCCGCGACGAGAGCTTCACCATCTTCGGCGTCGAGGATTGCCTCGCCCGCGGCTATGAACGCACCGGCTTTTTCGAAGTTGATACGCAGAACCGTACAGACTGGACCTTGCAATTGAAGGACCCGGTCAATAACGACACAGCCGGGCCCGATACCGGCGATGAAATGCCGCTTGAAGGTGAAGACGCCGTGCCGCCTGAAGGCGACGGCGAGTAGATATCAGAGCGATTTACTGCCAGGGGGCAAAATGAGACGACTGCGCCGCGTTAAGATCATCGCCACCCTTGGCCCCGCTTCCAACAGCGAGAAGGTCATCGAGGAGCTGGCACGCGCCGGCGCCGATGTGTTCCGCATCAATATGAGCCACGCGAGCCACGAGTTGCTCAAGGAGACCGTGGCCAAGATCCGCAAGGTGGAGAAGATCCTCTCCCACCCGCTCGGCATTCTTGTCGATCTTCAGGGCCCCAAACTGCGCGTCGGCAAATTTGCCGAAGGCGCCGTGATGCTCGCCGCTGGCCAGCGCTTCACCCTCGATGGCTCGGACGACCCCGGCACCGCCGATCGCGTAAAGCTGCCGCATCCCGAAATCATCGAATCCGTCTCGGTCGGCGATCGCCTGCTGCTCGACGATGGCAAGCTTCAGCTCAAGGCCACCCGCGTCGGCGGCGGCATGATCGAAACCGAAGTCATCTATGGCGGCAAGCTCAGCGACAAGAAGGGCGTCTCCCTGCCCGACACGCTCCTGCCCGTCGGCGCCCTCACCGAGAAGGACCATGCCGACCTCTTGAAGGGCCTCGAAGCCGAGGCCGACTGGATCGCGCTCAGCTTCGTGCAGCGCCCCGAAGACATCATCGACGTCCGCAAGATCGTCCAGGGCCGCGCCGGCGTCATGGCCAAGATCGAAAAGCCCCAGGCCGTCGAGCGTCTCGAAGAGATCATCAAGCTCTGCGACGCCTTCATGATCGCCCGCGGCGATCTCGGTGTTGAAATGCCCATCGAGCAGGTGCCGGGCCTCCAGAAGCGCATGATCCGCGTCGCCCGCCGCTTCGGCAAGCCCGTCGTCGTCGCCACCCAGATGCTGGAATCGATGATCACCTCGCCGGTGCCCACCCGCGCCGAAGTCTCGGACGTCTCGATCGCCGTCTTCGAAGGCGCCGACGCCATCATGCTCTCGGCCGAATCCGCCTCCGGCCAATATCCCATCGAGGCCGTCTCGATGATGAACAAGGTCGCCATGGCCGTCGAAGGCGACACCAACTATCGCGGCATCATCCGCGCCCAGGCCGCCGAGCCCGAAGCCACCGCCGCCGACGCGATTTCGGCCGCCACCCGCCAGGTCGCCGAAACCCTCGACCTCGCCGCCATCGTCACCTACACGAGCTCCGGCTCCACCGCGATCCGCGCCGCCCGCGAACGCCCCAACAAGCCCATCCTCGCGCTCTCCCCCAACCACCGCACCGCCCGTCGTCTGTCCGTGGTGTGGGGCGTCCACTGCGTCTACTCCGAAGACGCCGTGAACCTCGACGACATGGTCGACCGCGCCTGCATCATCGCCTACCAGGAAGGTCTGGCTCGCCCCGGCGATCGTATTGCGATCACCGCCGGCATCCCCCTCGGCACCCCCGGCGCGACCAACATGCTGCGCATCGCGTTCGTGCGTCAGGACGGCGCGGGCAGTAGCTGAGGCTATTCGTCCTTCTGCAACCCGCTCACCAGTAGACGCATCTTTTCTCGGTACGCCATGAGGTTGGCGTTTACGACGAGCATGTCCTTGACTAGCTCGTCATAGTCCGGAAATTTCTGCTGGATGTCCTGAGGATTCAGCTTCGCCTCCGCATCCTTCGCGAGCTGATGTGCGAACCAGCGCCGAAACCGAGCTTGCCAGCGCGTAAGGTGTGGACGCAGCCCCTTGTTTAGAACATCGATAGACAAATTGATAATCAGCTGAGTGGACTGCTTCCGCACCTTACCAACGGGCACATCTTTTATGAGCTCTCTTGTGATGGAAAAGAACTCGTACCAGCTGGCATAGATTTCATCGATGACATCATCCTTTGGGTCGATCGGTAAACCGATCTTCCGTGTGCTCAATTCTACCCAGATTTTATACGCAACAGTCCGATCTAGATCGTTCGGCCTAAGCGTGACTTTTTGATCGCCAAGCCCGAACTCGGCTTGGTCAATCTCAAAGTCCGCAACATCTCGTCTGCCCATCAAAAAGCTGACGAGGAAATAGGCTACAAATAGTGCTGCGACGACCCCGGCCGCGCCAGCGCTAATGTGAAGCGTTACCCCGAAATTCTGATCGAGAGACAGCCGAAAATAGTCCGTGATAGAGTCCGGCATCGTTTGAGTTCTTCCCAGTTCAAGACTCACCTTAATATGATCTTTCCCCGTGGTTGCCGGGGACCACAAAAAACATCTTGCTCAAGAAATAAGAACACGTATTCTTGAAATATTCCTTCTTTGTTCTAATATCTAGGCGGATAGGCAACGCGCTGCGGTTTTTCCACGACCGACCGCTCGCCAGCACAACTGATATCTGGAGGGACCAATGGCCTCTCGACGCCATGTGTTCATAAGTCACCACCACGCAGACGACCAACTTGTGTCGAACATGACAGACCTGTTGGGGCGAAATGGATTTGAGATTCGCAATAGCTCCATCCGCGCCAAACCCGCGAACTAAGAGCGATTGAGTAGGGGCCTAGTTAGCGACAACACCATCAAACGCCTGCTGCGGATGAAGATGTCTTGGGCCTCCACAGTGATTGTTCTAGTCGGCAAGGAAACCGCCAGCCGCCCCTGGGTTACCTGGGAGATCGAGAAAGCCCAACAGTTAGGAAAGAGAATTGTAGGGGTCTACGAACACGGCGGCAGCGAGAACAACGTTCCGGAAGCGCTAGAAAAATACGCCGACGCCATCGTCAAGTGGAACGCCGACAGTATCGTATCGGCGGTAGAAGGCGAAAACACGTTTCAGAATACCGCCGGCGACCAGCGTGCCCCTGTGCACGCCGCCACAACTTCTCGCTGCTAGATGGCAAAGGTCTACATGTACGTGGTTGCGAGGGACTTTGGCTTCGCGCCAAATCCCTTCCATGGAGTGTGCACCCTTGCCACCTGCAAGCCCAAGATTAGGGGGCCTGCTAAGCCAGGAGACTGGGTGGTCGGCATGGGCGGGCAGCAGCTGGACGCTACAGGACGATGCGTCTATTTCATGAAGGTCACCGACAAGATGACCTTCAACGAGTATTGGAACGCACCTCAGTTCAAGGGAAAGCGGCCGGTTAGAAACGGTTCTCGAAAGGTAATGCTGGGAGATAACATCTATCATCGTGATGATGACAATGATCCGTGGACACAAGAGGACTCTCATCACAGCAAACCTGATGGATCGCCTGAGTGGTGGAACGTGGAAACAGATACAGGCGCCGATAGCGTTTTGATCTCAACCCGCTTCGTCTACTTCGGAAGCAGCGCTCCGGAGATTCCAAAGGGCATATTGACCGAGATTGGCTACGAGAACCGCCGCAGCCATCGGACATTTTATGACTGGCAATGCGGTGCGCTCATTGCGTGGATGGGGAGCTTCCCTACCAGTCACTGGAACCTAGTTCTATCTGATCCATTTCAGTTCGCACAAAGCGGCGCGAGATATTCTCGAGAGAGAAACGCGATAGTGGCCTAGTAGAATTACGTCGAAGAAGGAGGGGGCCTTGGACGCTCTTTCACTGCTCAGACCGCAAGCAACTCTGTTTGACGGGTACGATAGCCCAGTCGGGCTCGACGAGTACCAGTTATTTACGAAGCGCACTGACCAGAATCAACGCAGTGGCGTTGACGGTCTTGGCTTCGTGCTGCTCGGTCTCTATGGCGAAGTAGGGAGCCTATTGAGCGCTCTCAAGAAGAAGCAGCGCGACCAGGAGGCCTTCACAGCCTACCACGACGAGGTACTGGAGGAACTGGGTGATGCACTTTGGTACTTCTCAAATGCCGCACTTCGAGCGGATCTATCACTAAGCAGCATTGTGTCAAAACTGACGGCTACGCTTGAGAATTGGGACTATAAAGGGCGATCGGGGGCGAGCACATTTGTCGATCTCCAACAGCGCGATCCTCTGGACGGACCTCGTTCCGATACCACCGTGGAGCAACGCCTAATCGCACTGGCGGGTCGCGTGGGGGTCTTGCTTTCCGATTGGAGCAACGGGCTGCTGCACGGAAATCGGGATCGCTTGTCCGGCGCCCTCGTAGAGATATTCAGAGCCTTACTGATTGCCGCAGATGATGCGCAAGTTAGCCTCGACCTTGCCGCCCGCATGAACATCGCAAAAACGATGGGACGGTGGCCGGATCAAAAGGAGTGGGGCGCGCTTTTCGATGACGCCTTCCCCGAATATGAACAGCTGCCCCGGCTAATGAGGGTGGAGTTTATCGAACGCACCATTGGGAAGAGGCAGTTTGTGGTCCAACGCTGGAACGGCGTGAATCTCGGGAGTCCCCTGACCGACAACAGGAACGAAGCTGACGACTACCGCTACCACGACGTCTTTCATTTGGCCTTCGCGGGGATTCTTGGGTGGTCGCCTACCCTCCGCGCGTTGTTAAGGCTCAAACGCAAAAGCGACCCAAGGGTTGATGAAAACGAGGACGGTGCTCGCGCAAACATTATCGAAGAAGGTATCTCAACTTGGATATTCAACCACGGCCAGCGGCTTGGGGAGTTTAGGACGGCGACTAGCCTTGACTATGGCCTCCTGAAAGCCGTTCACGAGCTTGTCCGCGGCTACGAAGTGGAGACGCGCCCCCTTTGGCAGTGGGAACACGCAATATTGGAAGGATTTCGCATCTTCCGCGAACTCAAGGAGCATCGTAGTGGAGTGGTCACGATCGATCTCTCAAAGCGAAGCATCGAGTTCGAGAAGGCGAAATGAGCACAACGAACGACAGGATACGTGGCTTCGTCCAGATGGTCGCCGATCTGAAGTTCGAGAACACATTTAACCCGTACACCGACACCTGCCCCCAATTTGATCGGCTGGACGCGCCAGCGATCCGCAGGAACAACTTGCACGCAGTCTTGCAGGCTGCCGTGGAGCGAGGGGTAAGTTCCATTTGGGTCGCCAGAGATCTGGGATATCGCGGAGGTCGACGTACGGGTCTTGCCTTAACGGACGAGGCCAACCTTGGCCATCACTCAAAGCTGCTCCAAACAGCCGCTTTGCGGAAATCTACTGAAGGCCCGGTTGTAGCCGAGCGAACAGCAGCCGTCATTTGGCAAATGTTGCTCCAAATCAATCAACCTATTTTCTTATGGAATGTATTTCCACTTCATCCTCACATGGCCAATGAGCCAATGTCGAATCGTTGCCATACCAGAACGGAACGATTGGCCGGCAGATCGGTAATCGACGAGCTTATGAAGCTTCTTCAACCACAGTTCGTGCTTGCTATCGGTCGCGACGCTCAAGCTTCATTGCTAGAACTCGGAATAGCTTCCGAGGCCGTCCGTCATCCCAGCTATGGTGGTCAGACCGAATTCGCGACAGAGGTGGCACGTCGCTACTCGCTACCGACATCTACGAGTCAGCAGAGCTTCAGCTTCTAGCCCAGCGCGCAAACGCCGACCAACATCCCTTAACTCAACAAGCCCCAACCCCAGCATTCTCTGGCACACCCCCCGATTTCGGGCCGACTTATCCACGTCCCTTGTGGGCGGGCGCATAATTCCCGCCGTGACAATCACGGAGTGCCCAATGACTGACGTCCTCCGCACTTCTCCACCGGCCGACCAGCTCCGCCTCCTCCATGTCGAGAACGAGTTGCACTTGCGCAGCCTCATGGGCTCGCTGAGGCACGACGGGGCCCGCAGCAGCCAAGCCTAGCCGGCCGGCTTTGTCTCCGTCGCGTCCGTGGTGAACCACGATACCAGCGCAAGGGCGATGAGCGCGCCGGCCAGCTGCGCGGCGATGAAGCCCGGCACGTCGAGCGGCCTGATGCCCGAGAACGTGTCGGTCAGCGCCCGCGCGATCGTCACCGCCGGATTGGCGAACGACGTGGAGGCGGTGAACCAGTAGGCCGCGCTGATGTAGAGCCCGACCAGCATGGGAATGGCCGTGCTCCTGGCGCGGCGCGCCAGCAGGATCACGGCAACCAGGCCGAACGCCGCTACCCCTTCCGCCAGCCATTGGCCGAAACCCGTCCGGACCTGCGTCGATAGACTGATCGGCGCCAGTTCGAACATGGCGTGCGCAACGATGGCGCCGGCAACGCCCCCCATTATCTGGGCGCCCGCATAGGCCGCGGCAAGCCATGGCGGCAGTTCCCGCCGCAGCATGAAGACCAGCGTTACCACCGGGTTGAAATGCGCGCCCGATATCGGGCCGAACAGCGTGATCAGGACGACCAGCATCGCGCCTGTTGGAATCGTATTACAGAGCAGCGCCAGCGCAGCGTCCTCCGTCAGCCTCTCGGCCATTATGCCCGAGCCGATGACGGCACTGACCAGCAGGCCAGTGCCGATGGCTTCGGCAGCGATCCGGCGGCTTGCCGCATATGCCGCAGTCAAGCGGCGTCACCCGCTTTGGCCGTGGCGCCGTCCATCGCACCAATGCCGCGCAGCTTCGACTGCATCGTCATGGCATCAATGCTCGACATCGGCAGGCTGATGAAGGCCGCTATGCGGTTCCTCATGAAGCGCAGCGCCTCTTCGAACGCGGCCTTCCGGCGGAATTCCGGCCCCTCGGCGGCAGCGGGGTCCTCGATGCCCCAATGTGCGGTCATCGGCTGGCCCGGCCAATAGGGGCACGCCTCGCCCGCCGCGTTGTCGCAAACGGTGAACACGAAATCCATCTGCGGCGCATCGGCCGCCGCGAACTCGTCCCAGGGTTTCGAGCGCAGCCCCTCGGTCGAGATCCCGGCCTCCTTCAAGACTTCGAGTGCCATCGGATGCACCTGCCCCTTGGGCTGGCTACCGGCGGAAAAGGCGCGGAACTTGCCCACCCCGACATGGTTGAGCAGCGCCTCGCCAAGGATCGAACGGGCGGAGTTGCCGGTGCATAGAAACAGGACGTTGTAGGCGCGATCAGCAGCAGGCATTGGACGCCTCCTTTGGCGTGCAACAGGGGGTGAACTCGGCGACCAGCGGTTCGCACAATTCCGGGCGACCCCCGCAACAATCGTTGACGAGGAAGCTGGTGACGTCGCGGATCATGTCGATTCCCGCGTGATAGATGATCGAGCGTCCCTGCCGCTCCGACGAAATCAGGCGCGCTCGTTCGAGGATCGCCAGATGCGTCGACATGGTGTTGAGCGGTACATCGAGCAGCCGCGCCACGTCGCCGGACGGCAGGCCATTGGGCTCACTCTTCATCAACAGCCGGAAGGCGCTCAGCCGCGTGGGTTGGGCGAGGGCGGACAGGGCGTCGATCGCGTCATTTGCTTCCATATATCCGGGATTATCGAAATGACGAAGCTGCGTCCAGTGAAGGTTTCATGACACCAATTCCACCCGTGGTTGCGGCCAGCCCCGTCGCCCCGCCGAGGCGATATCAGGCGGGGCAGCCCCGCTCGATCCGGCCCAGAATATCCGCGTAATCGTGCTGGCTCGTCGACACACCGGCCCGTTGCATCGCCTCGGCGGCGCGCGCGAACAGCGCCTGGGCCTCGCCGCATCGGTCCAGCTGCTGCAGCAGCCTGCCATAGCCGGCGGCGATCCAGCCATAGTTGATCGTGCCGGTGAGACCGGACGCCTCGGCGATCGCCACCGCCTCGGCGAGGCGCTGCTCCGCCACAGCGGCATCGCCCCGCCGCATGGCGAGCTGACCATAGCCCTCGAGCGCATGGGCGTAGCCGAGGGCGTCGCGCTGCCCCGGCTCGATCGCCGCAAACGCCGCAATCACCTCGTTATACAGCGGCACCGCTTCGCCGGGCCGCCCCGTGGCCGCAAGCCGCGACGCGAGATTGGCTTTCTCGTTCAACACGCGCTGGTCCGCCGCGCCGAACAGGCCCGCATAGATCGCGATCGCGTCGCGCGACGCGGCAATCGCCTCATCGACCCGCGCCGAGAGCGTCAGCGGCCCGACCAGCCGGTTGCTCGCATCGGCATATTCGACGCTGTCGGCCCCGAAATAGCCCTCGGCCAGCACCCGCGCATCGCTCATGCGCTGCAGCGCCAGCGCATTGTCGCCGGCATTGGCGAAGGCGAGCCCTTCGTCCCAGAGCTCGTGCAGGCGCCCGCGCGCCGCCTCCAGATCGACGCTCCCTTCGGGTGCTGCCACGGCCATTGCGACGGGCGACCGCGTCAGGTCCGCCAGCGCCGCCCGCGCCAGATCGGCGAACACCCCCTGCTCATGATTGGCGAGAAACGCCTCCCACGCACCGGGCGTGCCGAGCGCGCGCGCCCGATCGAAGGCCCCGGCAATGCCGCTCGCATAATCCGGGCTTGCGTCCGCTGCCGGCGCCAGCACCAGATCTTCGGTCAGCTCGTCGTAATAGGCCGGCGACTGATCGTGCCGGGCGGCACTCGCCAGCGCCGCGACGTCGCTCCGCACCTGCCGCGCAATCTCGCTGATCGAGGCGCCGGGCGTGCCAAGCCGCTCCAGTAGAACGCGGGTATAGATCGAGGTCGGGCTGGCATCGTCCGGCCCCAGCCGGTCGAGCGCCGTCTGCCCATAGCCGGCCGAATAGAGGATGAAGCTGCCCCGCGGCGGCCCGGCCACCGGTCCAAGCCCGCCCACGCTGCCCAGCCCGCGCACGCCGCGCCGCGCAAAGGGGTTGTCGCGGCACGCATCGATCACGAATATCCGCGCGGCCGCGCCGCTATCGGCCACCCGCGCCATCAAGGCGGAAAGATCGATCGCCTCCTCCGCCAGATAATCCTCTTCGCCGCTGGCCGGCAGCGGCATGTCGCGCGGCAGCAGCAGATTGCGCCCGTCCACCTCGATGCCATGGCCGGAATAGTGCACGAAGGCGACGTCGCCCGGCCGCAGCGACAGGCGGAACGCGGTGATGGCCTGGTTGAACGCGCGCCGGTCAGGATCGAGCAGTGTCGTGACCGCAAAGCCCATCTCTGCCAGCTTGCCCGACATCGCCTCGGCATCGCCGACGGCCTTCTCGAGCGGCGGGAGCATCTCATAGTCGTTGATGCCGATCACCAGCGCCAGCCGCGCCGCCCACGCCGGCGCCGGCAGTACGGCCAGCATCAGTGCCACCAGACCGAACAGCCAGCGCATCCCGCCTCCCCTATTGTTTCGGCTTGCTGCCGCCCGCCGCGATGCGGATCAGTTGCAGCAGATCGGCCGACGCTTCCGGTGAGCTGCGCCAGACATTGAGCAGGATCGGATTCTGCCCAAACAGGCGGATCGTGTCGGCATCGAGTTGCCCCATGCCGCCGCGCGTCTTCGAGGGATGAGCCAGTGCCTCGGCGATCCGGTCGAGCACCTCGCGCAGCAACTCGGGCGCGTCCACCGCCAGCTCGGCAAGCGCCGGGTTCGCCGCGAGCATCTCCTGCTCGTCCGCGCTCAGCACAATCGCGGTTTCGGCGGCATGCACCTCCGTCGATGCAATTCCCGCGATCCCGATGGGCAGGACACCCAACAGCAGCGCGGCGATCCAGCTAGCTGCCTGTCGCAAGATACCGGGCCTCCCTGATGACCTTGCCGAAGATGCGCTCGATATCGCCCTTGCTCACCACGAGCACGGCCCCCGGTCGGCGCACGCGCTCGATGAAGCCCGCCGCTTCCGCCGCCAGCACCAGCTTGCGGCAGGTCTCGGCGGACATCACGGTCACCAGCAGCCGCGACAGATCCGATTGGTCGATGCCCGGCATCGGCCCGGCGAAATTGGCCAGCAGCTTGCGCAGATTATCGCCGGTGAACATCGCCGCTTCGAGCCGTTCGGGCGTCAGCCCATAGCGGCGCATCCGCTCCCGGTCCTGGCTGAGCTCGACGAGATGGTCATTGTGCAGCCGCGCCAGCCGCTCGAGCTTGTCGGCGCTGTCGATCCCATGGGTCCGCAAGGCATAGAAGAACTCGGCGAACTGAAAGAACGTCTCCTGGCGCAGGGCGAGCAGTACATCCGGATCGGCCGAGGGGACGGCGCCCGCGATCTCGTGCTGAAACCGCACCCGCAGATGCCGCAGCATATCCACGAACGCCAGATCCGCGGCGATCTCGCCCGACGCGTCGACATGCTCCACTGTTGCGACCTGCTCCCCGCCCGATGGCAACAAAGAGCATGCCCTACGGGCCGCTAGCAAGCCTCAACGCCTCATCCGCTCCAGTCGCGGAGCGAGCGAGCGAGACAGCGCGTCGGGCGGCAACACATCGGCACGACATCATTCTGCTTTGACCGTAAGGCTCAGCACCGTGACATCATTGGACCAGCGCAGGGAGCCGCCCGAGCACAGGGTGCGGGACGGCTGGCCGATATCGTCGGTCCAGCCGCCATTCCACTTGACCAGCCAGCCCTTGGGCACCGTGGCGCACAGCCGTGCGGCGGTGGCGGCCTTGGCGGGGGACAGGCTGACAATGAAATATTCCTTGCCGCCGATTTCCGTACGCTTCGACACCTTCTTTTCCACCAGCCGCCTGGGGATCGGGATCTTGATGCCATTGATCAGCTTGTTGACCTTCTCGGTGCTTTCCACCCAGACGGTCAGCGACTTCACACTGGCAGCCTCCACCGCAAAAATGCGGTCGGCCGCCTGCGCGCCACTGACGCTCGCCACGCTGGCCAGAACCCCTGCCAGCAGCAATTTCCCTACCGTACCAAACACCGGATTCTCCTAGTTTGCCATTATGAGTTTCGGGCGTATGGCGAAAGCCTGCCCTGGATTGCGCACGACCAGCGGGCGCCACGCTTCGAACTGCGCATAGAAATCGTCGAGCTCCAGCCCGAAGGCGTCATAGAACGCCGCTTTGGTGGAGCGCCCCTCGCCGACCGCCTCGCCGAGCTGGCGCAGCGCCGGCAACCCGTTCGGCGACGACTCCACGAGCCAGTCGATCGCAAGGAAGCCGGCATGGCCCGGCCAGGCGGTGATCTTGTCGAGCGGCGTGCCCAGCTGATCCTGCATCGCGCCATTGAGCACGAAGGGCCGGACATTCTCCCAGTTCATCAGCCCGGCATCGACGATCACGCGATAGCCGAGATATTCCGCGATGCCCTCATTGACCCAGCCGGGCAGTGGTTGCCTCGAACCCGAGATCGCGCCGAGTTCGCCCTGCCAGATATGGGCATACTCATGCGCCACGGTCTTCATGCTATCCGCTTCATTGGTCCAGCCCCGGCCCTGCGAGTTCTGGTTCCATTGCACATGCGCCACGTCGAAGAAGGGACGCTGCTTGGTCCCCGCGAACGCCGTGGCAACGCCGCCGCCCCCGCCATGTTCCTGATTGCCCTTGCCGGTCGCCACAATCTTGATGGTGATCCGCTTGCGCTTGGCTTCTGGAATGCCACTGCCGAAATTGGCCATCAGATAGGTCTCGGCCATCGCCGTCGTCCGCTTGATGACGTCAACTTCATCGGCGGGAACGTTCGCGGCGATGTCGTAGCGGAAATCGTCGGCGGTCCCATAGCTCCGCCCGGCCAGCTCTGCCGCTTCCTCAGCGCGATCAAGGAACGCCACCAGCTTGGGATCATGCGCCGCCAGCGCGCGGCACCAGAGTTCGGCCGTCGCGGCGCTCAGCGCACCGACCGTCTCGAGCTTGCTCTCGGCCGCATAGCGCTCCGCCGCGGCGATGCTCCGCGGCCCGATCTGGCCATCGATCGTGCCGACCGGATAGCCCAGCGCATTGAGTTGCCCCTGCACGCACATCGCCGCGATCTTGCCGGGCAGTTCGCTGGCACCGGCCACCCCCGCCGACAGCCAGCCCAATACGAAAATTCCAGCCAATAGCTGTCCGCGCATGATCCCCCCCAATTTGCGTGCGATCACAACAGCGGCCACCACCAACCACAAGGCCGCAAGTCTCCAACCTTCTTGGAGCCGGCCACCGCGCCCCGCGTCGCCCCTTAACTCGACAAGCCCCAACGCCAGCATTCCCTAGGCGCACACCCCGATTTCGGCCCGACTTATCCACGTCCCCCCGGGCCGGGCGCATAATGCGCCGTCGTTCATGATGGAGCCTTCGATGAGCCCGTTTCTCCCCCGCTTCCCCTCCGACCGGATCCGCCTCCTCTACGTCGAGACCGAGCTGCAATTGCGCAGCCTCATGCAGGCGCTCGCGGCGCGTAAGCCGGACAGGGCGCCCGTGCCGCCCGCCCTCCTCGCCGAGGCGCGGCGCCTGCTCAATGCCGTCGCTCGCCTGATGTCGCGTGAGAAACACTGGGGCGCGCAATTCGTCCTGCACGCCGCGCCCGGCTGGACCGAGCTCAGTGCCCGCCTCGCCCTCGCCGACACGGCGCTGCGCCGCTTTGCGGCGATCTACCTCCCCGCGCCCGATTCCCTCGACGATGACGAAGATCTGGACTCAGCCTCGCCGCGGTAACGCACCACCAGGCGACCGCTCACGCGATCGCCTGGCCCATGCACCGGCAAAGCGGGATGGCCGCCCTTGCGGGGCGGCCATTTCTCATTGCAGCAGCGGCCCGAGGTTGAGCTGCAACAGCGGCACGCAGCTGCCCGGATCGCCGACCGTGCCCTTGAGGCACACGCAGGCCTGCAGCCGCCGGTTGAACGCACTGTCATCCGGGCATTGCGCCGGCTTGGGCTCCACCGGCTCCGGCTCGGCCTCCTGCTCGATCGGCTTGCACTGTCCCGGCTGCCCTTCCGTCCCACGATCGCAGACGCACTGCCCGCGATTGTCGAGATGGCTGTCATCGGGGCAGACAGGTTCCACCTCGATCGGCTCGCACCGGCCGGGCCGTCCTTCCGTCCCGCGATCGCACACGCACTGGCCGTCGCTGTTGAGGTGGCTGTCATCGGGGCAGACCGGTTCCACCTCGATCGGCTCGCACCGCCCAGGCCGTCCCTCCGTCCCGCGATCGCAGACGCACTCGCCAGCATTGTTGAGGTGGCTGTCATCGGGGCAGACCGGCTCAACCTCGATCGGCTCGCACCGGCCGGGCTTGCCCTCCGTCCCGCGGTCGCACACGCACTTGCCGGCGCTGTTGAGATGGCTGTCATCCGGGCAGACCGGCGTCACCTCGATCGGCTTGCACTGTCCCGGCCGGCCCTCGGTGCCCTTGTCGCAGACACACTGCCCATCGGCATTGATGTGGCTGTCATCGGGGCATTTCGGCTGCGGCTTGGCGCATTGCTTGCCGTTCCACAGCAGCCCCGCCTCGCAGCACCCGCCATCCGGCTTGGTCTGGTTGGTAGGACAGGCCGGCGGCTTGCCGCAGGCCTCGCCCGGCAACTGCGCCGTCGCCTCCGCCGTGTACTGCACGCCTTCGTCGCTATGCAGCACCTCGGCCGAGATCGAGGCATTCACCACATTGGTGATGCTGCAATCGTTCCGCTTGGCTACGTCTGCCGGCGTATGGACGGTGATCGTCGTCGCCGTGTACTTGCCCACCGGGATGTTCTTGAACGGCGACGAGCAATGCACGTCGTTGCCCGTCGTCGGCACGCACACCCAGTCGCTCGACACATAGCTCGTGCCGTCGGGCAGCAGATCCTCCACCTCCACCGTGCCGACATAGGGGTCCGGTCCGGTCGAGATCGCCTTGATCTGGAACGTCGTATTATAGCCGTCGCCGGCCTTCACCGCCTTGACCACGGTCTTTTCGAGCTTCAGCCCCGGCGGGTCGCAATACACATAGACCGGCCCCGGCCCGACATTGATGAACAGCTGCGGCACCTTCTGGCTCGCCTCGGACAGATGCCCGGGGTCCGCCGCGAACGGGTTGAACAGCCACACCGTGTTGAGTACCTCGCAATCGGCGAGCGTCACCCCATTGGGGTCGACGCGCGTCGTCGCCTGCACCGTCCAGGTCGAACCGGCATTGAGCGGCGCGGGCCGCGTACAGGTCCACACGCTCGCCCCCGAGGGCACGCAGGCCGGCGTGTTGAACGTCGTCGGCTTGGTGTTGATGTCGAGGAACTCGATCGGCCCGGGCTGTGCCGCCGCGCCGATATTCTTCACCTTGATGTCGAACTTGCACAGCCAGTCGGGACTGCTCGGATCCGACGCACAGCCCTTGGCCGTCTTGGTGATGTTGAGCACCGGCAGCCCGGCGCAGGCCGGGTTGGGGATCGCCTGGTTCACCGTCGCCGAATCATTGCCCGCCGGGTTCAGCGGCGAGCCCGGGCTCGGATCGACAATCGTCAGCGTATTGTTGGCGGAACAGACCTCCGGCCCGCCATTGTAGAGCGTGTAGAACGTCAGCGCATGCGGCACGCCCGGCGCGTACAGCACTGGCCCCACCGGGTTGCAGTCCACCGCTGTGGGCGTCCCGGCGCAATAGGCCGCGACCGAGGGCAGCGTATTGGCCACCGCGCCGATCGATTCATCCTTGAAGTGCAGCGAGCCGATATAGGGGTTCGGCCCCACATTGGTGATCGTGATCTTCCATTCGCAATACCAGCCGCTGAAGAACGCCCCGCAGCCCAGCCCCTGCTTCTTCGCCTGGAGGTCGGGATGCGGTTGCGGCAACAGGCAGCCGAGCACCGGGATGTTCGCCGTGGCACTGTCGAAGTCATTGCTGCCGTCGGTATTGGTGGGCCCGCCCACCGGCACGCTGATATTGGCCTTGTTGTCGAGGTCGCAGACCGGTGGCGTGCCCGTCTTCTTGATCTTGGCCGTCACCACGAAGGCCGAGCTCCAGCCCGGCGGCACATTCACCGGCGCCGCAATGATATCGCAGGTCAGCACCGGGCCGGCCTGCGCGCAGGCCCACGGCCCCAGCGTCGTCGCCGGCGCATTGACGCCCAGCGTGTCCTTCACCTGGATCGGCCCGGTGTAATTGCCCGGCCCGGCGTTCTGCACCTGCACCACATAGCTGCAGGCCCAGTCGGCGCCGGCGCTCGCGCACCACGGCGCGCCCACCTTGGTGAGCACGAGGTCGCTTGTGCCCGGTGCGGGCGGCACGCAGCCCGGCGCAGCAATGCCGGCCACGCCCACGTCGAAATCGTCGGCCGGCTCGTCGTCATGGAAGCCGAACGGCCAGGCGATCTCCGCCACATTGGCGATGTGGCAATAATCCACCAGCGCCTTGGGCAGCTGCACCACTTCATGCAGCGTCACCCCATCGCCGGGGAACAGCAGCACCGGCCCGCGCGAGCATTCATACGCGGTCGGTCCCGTCGGTCCGCACGACCAGGGCGGCGCCGGCCAGAAGTTCATCACCGCGCCGGGATTGCCGTCGGGCAGCTCGTCGCTGATCGTCAGCGGTCCCCAATAGGGCGTGTCGCCCGTGTTCTCGATGCGGATGGTGAAATTGCACCACCAATTCGCGCCGCCGTCGAAACAGTCATAGGGGCTCGCCCACTTCTCGAGCGTCAGATTGAAATCGGGCGACGGCACATAGTCGGGCGGCGGCAGGAACACATCGGGCTCATCGGGCGCAACGAACGCCTCGCCGCCCGCGCACGGCGCCCACATCGCCACCGCGCCGACATGGCCCGCGAGCAGCGCCTGATCGTCGTCGGTATTGCCGTCGACATCCGTGAACGCCGACAGCATCGCCGGATCGTTCAGCGGCCGCACCCAGCTGCGCGGCACGCCCTGCAGGCCCGCCACATAGGCCGGGCCGTCGAGCGGCGGCTCGAGGTCGGGATTGTCGCGCAGAGTGTCGCCGCTGGCCCACAGCGTCGTGCCGCAGGCCCCGTCATACGCATTGCTCTCCGTGTCGAAGCCATAGCCCAGCGCAATGCCGCCACTGGCGTTCATGCCCTCGGCACTGACGCCGATCGCATAGCTGTCGGGCTCTTCTACCCAGGTGCCGGGCGTCGCCGGATCGTCGGGGAATTCGCGGCTGTAGCGCAGCACCGACGAGGTCCCGGCTTCCGCCAGCACCGAGTAATCATACGAGCCGACGGTCGCGCCACGCTGCGCGAGGATCATCCGCCCCTTGGAATCGAACACAATGCTGGCGATCTCGCTCGCCGTGGGCGCCACGATATCGAGCTCCCAGCGCGGCGCGCCAAAGCTGCCATCGTCATTGAGCCGCACCGACCACACCTGCGCGCCGGCCGCATAGAACAGCCGGCCATTCTCCGCCACGAGGCCATAGACGCGCCGCTCCGGCTGCGTGAAGCCCCAGCTCGACGGCTCGGCCGTATCGAACGCCCCATCGGTGATGTCGGCGACGCTGAGGTCGTCCTCGATCGGCTCGAGCTCATGCGTCGGCCTGCCGTCGACGCCATGGTCGAATGTGTCGATGATCGTGCCATCGAGCGCCAGCCGGTAGATCATGCCCGTGTCGAGATCCGACACGAAGAACTGCTGCGTGCCGGGATCGAAGGCGAGGCTGCCCAGGCTGGCGCCGCCGGTGACGATGGTGGTGAAGAGGGAGACTTCGCCACTTGTGCCATCGACCTTCCAGATGCTGCCCGGATAGCCGGTCTCGCCGCCCGCCCCGCCCCATTGGCCGGGCGCAAAGCTCGCTTCCGGCGCGCCGGTACGGCTGCGCATCGGATTGCCGTCGGCATCCGGCACCACGAGGTTGAGGCCGAAGGCCGAACTTGCCGCGAGATAGATGTTGGGCGCCAGTGCGCCGCTGGTCTCGGGCGCATTGTCGAGCGCGACGCCGAACACCAGCCCGACATCCGCCGCCGTGACGCCGAACACCTCGGGCGTCTCGATCAACTGGCCCTCGGGCACCTCCGTCGTCGCCAGCGACTGGATCGCCAGCGCCTGCCCGTCGAGGTCGATAAAAGTGTAGTCGAGTGGATCGGCCCCGTCTGGGACATCCTCGCTCAGCAGCACGCCGGGAAAGCCGGTGATGATCGGTTGGCCGGCTGCAAAAACCGGCTCGGCGGCGCGGGCGCCGGCAAGGCCCAGCGGCGGCGCAACCGCCATTGCGGCGGCCAGTGCTGCGAGAAGGAAGTGCTTGGAAGTCCAATTGGATAGCGACACGATGGCATCTCCCTTGCCAGTGTTCGCCCCAAGTCCACGCGCTTCGCCAGCGTGAACTTCCGCACCCGCTTGTTACCACAGCCCCAACCGGGCTTCACGCCTAAAATTTCGTTTTGGTTCAGCCCGCATTCAGCCCAAAGCCCGACTCGCCCGGCAGCTGCGCCTCTCGCGGTTGATCTATGGTGAAGTCAGCACGGTTATCCCTCCCCCGTGTGGGGAGGGTAGCGAAGCTTGCGAGCATGGCGAGCTAGCGCAGCTGGGTGGGGGGCTGTTCGGCCCCATCGAGAATGAAGTCTGTCCTGGTGAGTCCCCCACCCCTGCTGCGGGCTCATGCGCGTGGCTCCATTGAGAGTCCTCCTCTCCTCCGGCTGGGCGTCTGCGGCTCCATTGCCTTCTCCCTTGATGGGAGAAGGTGGGCGAAGCCCGGATGAGGGTGGGGCAAGCAACCACCGCGCGAAGGCCCCTCCGCCCACACCCACCCCTTGTGAACCTGCCGCGCTTGCCCTCGGGCGGCGGCGGCGCTAAGCCCGATCAACCGCAACTCCGGACGTGATCATGCCCGTTTCACCCGCCCACCTCGACGCCGCCCTCGCTTATGCCGATGCCCATATCGACCAGTCGCTGGCGCGCCTTACCGATCTGATCGCCATCAAGTCGATTTCCACCGACCCGGCCTATGCCGCCGAATGCCGGCGCGCCGCCGACTGGCTCGTCGCCGATCTGCAGTCCGAAGGCTACGACGCCTCCGCCCGCCCGACGCCCGGCCATCCCGTCGTCATCGCGCATGGTCCCGCCGTCGACGGTCCGACCGCCGTCTTCTACGCCCATTACGACGTCCAGCCGGTCGATCCGATCGAATTGTGGAACACCGATCCGTTCACCCTCACGCCGGTCAAGCAGCCCAATGGCGAGACCTTCCTCACCGCCCGCGGCTCGTCTGACGACAAGGGTCAGATGCTGACCTTCATCGAGGCCTGCCGGGCCCTGCGCGCCATCACCGGCACGCTGCCCGTCAATGTGAAGTTCTGCCTTGAAGGCGAGGAAGAGTCTGGTTCCAAGAACCTCGTGCCCTTCCTCAAATCGGTGCAGGATGAACTGAGCGCCGACGTCGCCCTCGTTTGCGACACCGATATGCTCGACCCCACGACCCCCTGCGTCACCACCATGCTGCGCGGCCTCGTCGGCGAAGAGATCGAGATCACCGCTGCGGCCATGGACCTGCACTCGGGCGGCTACGGCAATGCCGCGCGCAACCCCAACCAGGTGCTGGCCGAGATCATCACCAGCCTCCGCAACCCGGATGGCTCGGTTGCCATTGCCGGCTTCTACGACGATGTGGATGAGCTCGACGACATCACCGCCGAAAGCTGGCGCCAGCTCGGCTTCGACGGCGACAAATATCTGCGCGCCGTCGGCCTCTCCATCCCCGCCGGCGAGCAGAACCGCTCGGTGCTCGAGCAGATCGCGTCGCGCCCCACCTGCGAGATCAACGGCATGATCGGCGGCTATACCGGCGAAGGCTTCAAGACCGTCATCCCGGCCAAGGCCAGCGCCAAGATCAGCTTCCGCCTCGTCTCGCGCATGGACCCCGACAAGATCCGCGCCGCCTTCCGCGCCCATGTGCAGGCGCGCCTCCCGGCCGATTGCAAGGTCACCTTCAAGGAGCATGGCGGCAGCCCCGCCATCAGCGTGCCGACCACCGGCGTCCACCTCCAGCAGGCGCGCGAGGCCCTCAGCGCCGAATGGGGCAAGCAGGCGGTGCTGCGCGGCTCCGGCGGCTCCATCCCCGTCGCTGGTGATTTCAAGCGCATCCTCGGGCTCGACACGCTGCTCATCGGCTACGCGCTCGACGACGACCGCATCCACTCGCCCAACGAGAAGTACAGCCTCACCAGCTATCGCAAGGGTATCCGCTCCTGGATCCGCATCCTTGCCGCGCTCGGCGCCTAACCGCCCTCGAGCAGCGTCTTCAGCCTCTGCAGGTCGGATGCCACCCACTCGGCATCCGATCTGAATTTCTCTTCCGGCACGCCGGCCCGCTGCATCCACACAAGGATCAGCTCGCAGCCGCCGCCATTGGCGATCAGCCGCACCGGCGTCACCGGCCCGCCCGGCTCCCCCGGCGCAAACACCTGATAATCCAGCACGCCGAAATTGTTGCGCGGGGCAAAGCGGATCACCAGCCGCCCCCGCGGCAGATCCACCAGCCAGTCGCCGCCCCCGAAGGGCTCCATGCGCCCGTCGGGACTCGTCGCCCAGCGCGCGAAATTCATCGGGTCTGCGAGAAACTCGTAGACCTCGGCATAGGGGCGATCGATTGAAACCTTGATGACCTCGGACGCCAGCATCGTGTCCTCCACACGGCCTCGACGAGGACGACGACGATACAGCGAAACGCCGGTCTTGCCAGCCATCCGTCGGCTGGAATCAAAAAGGCCCGCCGAAGCGGGCCTGATCCGTTCAAAATCGAGCGGCAGCTTAGCCCTGGCGGGCTTTGAAGCGCTTGTCGACCTTGTTGATGATGTAGACGCGGCCGCGCCGGCGAACCAGCTTGTTGGCGCGATGACGGCCCATCAGGGCCTTAAGGGAATTGCGGACTTTCATCGTGCAACCTCGGACAAAACAAAAAGAGGCGCCGCGCGCCCTTGGATTGGCCGGGTGAATAGAGCCTAAAACGCCGCCTGTCAACGCTTCCGGGCCAGTTTGCACCCCACGTCGCACCCTTGCACACTGCGTAAGCTTCGCAGTCCCCGATTAACATCCCGGCAAGCCGTTTCAGGGCAGAAATCCACCCCATGTCCGGCTTCGACCCGAAACTGCATGTCCTGGTCGCCGACCCCTCGTCCCATATGGCGGCGCTGGTGGTGGCGATGCTGCACAGCCTCAGGATTCGGCCCGCCGAGGCGATGATCGAGCCCTCCCAGATCGCCGCCGAGCTCGGCCGCCGCGCCTTCGCTCTGGTGCTGATGGACGAGCAATTGGCCGGTGGCGACGATTTCAGCCTGATCCGCGCTCTGCGCCATGCCGAGGGCCACCCCAACCGCCTGACGCCGGTCATCATGATGGCCGCCGGGCCTGACGCCCGCATGATCGCCGCCGCCCGCGATGCCGGGGTCACAGAATTCCTGCGCAAGCCGTTTTCGGCGGCCCATATCCGGCAGCGCCTGGAGGGCCTGCAGCAGGCGCCTCGTGCGTTCGTTGAAGCGGATGCCTATGCCGGCCCCGATCGCCGCCGCAAGGCCGCCCCCGGCGACGCCAGGCGGCGTCGCAGCGATAGTGAAGCCAGCTCTAGCTAGGCGACGGGGCCTACGCAATTGGCCAAGCGAGCCTACTCAGGCTCGTTTGGACAGAGCACAGGAAAGCTCAGGCCGGGGAAGACCCCATCCCGGCCATCTCGTCGATCTCGCGCCAGCGATGGCAGGCCACCAGCCGTCCCGAATCGAGGTCCTCGAGCGGCGGCCGCTTCTGGGCGCACAGATCGATCGCGTAGCGGCAGCGCGTCCGGAACGTGCAGCCCGAGGGCGGATTGATCGGCGACGGGATTTCGCCCGTCAGCGCATCGATATTGCGTTGTCGCGCCCGCTTCGGATCGGGGATCGGCACCGCCGTCAGCAGCGCCTTCGTATAGGGGTGCTTGGCGTCCTCATAGAGGTCGTCGCCGGTCGACAGCTCCACCATGCGCCCCAGATAGAGCACGAGGATCCGGTCCGACACATGCCGCACCACCGAGAGGTTGTGCGAGATGAACACCAGCGTCAGCCCGAACTGCTCCTTGAGCTCGCTCAGCAGGTTCAGGATCTGCGCCTGGATCGACACGTCGAGCGCCGACACCGGCTCGTCGCATACGATCAGCTTCGGTTCGGTGATCAGCGCCCGGGCGATGCCGATACGCTGCGCCTGCCCGCCCGAGAATTCGTGCGGATAGCGGTTGATCATTTCGGGCTGCAGCCCCACCGCTTCCATCATTTCCATGACGCGCTGCCGGCGCGCCGCGGCGCTCAGTTCCGGCATCAGCGAGCGCAGCGGATCGGCGACGATCTCGCCCACCGTCATGCGCGGATTGAGCGACGCCTGCGGGTCCTGGAAGATGATCTGCAGATCCCGCCGCCGCTTGCGCATCTCTTCGCCCGGCAGCGCCGCGAGGTCAGTGCCAAGCCACAGCACGCGGCCCGTATCCGGCTTCAGCAGCTGCAGGATGCAGCGGCCAAGCGTCGACTTGCCGCAGCCACTCTCGCCCACGATGCCCAGCGTCTCGCCGCGCTGGATCGAGAACGAAATGTCCTGCAGCGCCTTGAGCTTGAGCGGCTTCGAGAACAGCCCGCCGCCGATGGAAAAGCTCTTGCTGAGATTGTCGATGCGCAGCAGCTCGCCCTGGTTGGTGCTCATGCGGCGCTCTCCTCATAGACGAGCTTGTCTTCATAGTGGCAGGCCTTGGCCCGCCCATTCTCGAGCTCGCGCAGCGGCGGCACTTCGGCGAAGCAGCGCTCGAAACGGAAAGCGCAGCGCGGATGGAACGAGCAGCCGCGCGGCAGATGCTCGATGTTGGGCGGCGAACCGGTAATGGGGTTGAGCCGGCGCGAGCGCTCCTCGACATGCGGCGTCGAGGTCAGCAGGCCCAGCGTATAGGGGTGGCGCGGATCGTAGAACAGCTCGTCGACCGTGCCCTTCTCCACCGAGCGGCCGGCATACATCACCATCATCCGGTCGGCGATGCCGGCGACGACGCCGAGATCGTGCGTGATCATCACCAGCGACGTGCCGAAATCATTGGTCAGCGTGCGGAACAGATCCAGCATCTGCGCCTGCACCGTCACGTCGAGCGCCGTCGTCGGCTCGTCCGCGATCAGGATCTTGGGCTGGCACAACAGCGCCATCGCGATCATCACGCGCTGCCGCATGCCGCCCGACATCTGGTGCGGATAGGATTCGGCGCGCTTGGCGGGTTCGGGGATGCCGACGCGCTCCAGCATTTCCACCGCATGGCGCTCGGCCGTCTTCTGGTCCTGCCCCTTGTGCCGCACCAGCACTTCGGCGAGCTGCGTCTTGATCCTCAGCGCCGGGTTCAGCGACGTCATCGGGTCCTGGAAGATCATCGCGATATCGCGGCCGCGATATTCGTTCAGCGCCGGCTTGCTCAACGCCAGCAGATTCACATCGCCCATCAGCGCTTCGCCGGTGACCGTGCCGTTCTTGGCGAGCAGGCCCATCAGCGACATGAAGGCCTGGCTCTTGCCCGAGCCGCTCTCGCCCACCACCGCCAGCGTCTCGCCGGCTTCGAGCGTGAAGTTGAGATCGTTCACCGCCGTCACGGTCGAGTGATGCAGGGCAAAGCGGACGTTGAGGTCCTTGACGGTAAGTACGGGCGCCATCAGCGGTCCTTGGGGTCGAGCGCGTCGCGGAGGCCGTCGCCGACGAAGAAGAAGGTGAACAGGATGACCACGAAGAAGGCGAGCGGGAACAGCAGCTGCCAGATCGTGCCATATTGCATGGTGCGGGCGCCCTCGCTGATCAGCGCGCCGAGCGACGTGTTCGGTTCCTGGACGCCAAGCCCGAGGAACGAGATGAAGCTCTCGAGCAAGATCATCTCGGGGATCAGCAGCGTCGCATAGATCGCCACGATGCCCAGCAGATTGGGCACGATGTGGCGGAAGATCACCGTCAGCGGTGTCGCGCCGGTGGCGATCGCCGCTTCGACGAACTCGCGGTTCTTCAGCGTCAGCGTCTGCCCGCGCACCACGCGCGACATGCCAAGCCACGACACCAGCCCGATGCCCACGAACAGCATGATGAACGAGCGGCCGAAGATGATCAGCAGCAGGATCAGGATGAACATGTAGGGGATCGAATAGATGATATCGACGAGGCGCATCATGATGCTGTCGAGCCGGCCGCCGAAATAGCCGGCGATGGCGCCGTAGATCGTGCCGACGATGACCGCGATGGTTGAGCCGACAATGCCCACCATCAGCGACACCTGCGTGCCCTGGATGACGCGCGAATAGAGGTCGCGGCCCACTTCGTCAGTGCCGAAGAAGTGCCCGGTCTCGATCGAGGGGAAGCCCTTGGCGAGCACGCTGCCCACCACCGTCCAGTCGATCTTTTCAATTGACCAGCGGGCAAAGAACGGCCCGATGAAGGTGAAGGCCACGACGCAGAGCAGCACGATCAGGCTGGCGAGCGCCGCGCGGTTGCGCATGAAACGGCGGCCTGCGTCCATCCACAGCGAGCGGCCCTTCTGCGGGACCACCACTTCGGCGGGATGCCGGGTCAGCGTCTCTATGCGTTGGTCTGCGAGCATCGAGCGGCCTTCACAGTTGAATCTTGGGATCGATCCAGGCGTAGAGGATGTCGACCACCAGATTGGCGGTAATCGTCAGAGCCCCGAGCAGGATCGTGATGCCCAGAATGGTTGAGTAGTCGCGGTTCAGCGCGCTGTTGACGAACGCCTGGCCGATGCCGCCGGTAGAGAAGTAGAGGTCGATCACCACCGAGCCGGTCACCATGCCGACGAACACGGGGCCGAGGTAGGACACCACCGGCAGCAGCGCCGGCCGCAGCGCGTGGCCGAAGATCACCTGGTAGCTGGGCAGGCCCTTGGCGCGCGCCGTCCGTATATAATTGGAACTGAGCACTTCGAGCATTGACGACCGCGTGATGCGCGCAATGTTGGCGAGATAGCTCGTCGACAGCGCGATCACCGGCATGATGACATTGCTCCAGTGGCCGCCATTCCAGCCGCCACCCGGCAGCCAGCGCAGCCAGAGCGTGAACACCAGCACCAGGATCGGCGCGATCACGAAGTTCGGGATCACCTGCGCGCCAACCGTGAAGCCAACGGCGAGATAGTCGAGCCAGCTGTTCTGCCGCACCGCCGCAACGATGCCCAGCGAGACGCCGATCAGCGTCGCGAACACGAACGCCCAGGCGCCATAGGTAAAGGTCACCGGGAAGCCCTGCCCGATGATCTCGTTCACCGTGCGGTCGCGATACTGGAACGACGGTCCGAAATCGAGGCGGAACACCACGTTGTAGACATACTCGACCAGCTGCTGCCATTCGGGTTTGTCCAACCCGTAGCGCGCGAGGATGTTGTCGAGCACGGCCTGAGGCACGGTCCTCTCGCCGGCAAACGGATTGCCGGGCGCCACCTTCATCAGGATGAACGAAATGACAATGAGGACCAGCAGCGTCGGAATCGCGACTGCCAGCCGTCGAAGAATGAATTGGATCATGTTGCTGTCCAGGTTCGCGTGACGCCGTCGCGAACAGTGTGCGCCCCGCCGTCAGGCGGGGCGCTTGATTGCCTTACTCGGCGACCTTGTAGAGGTCCTTGGCGTACCAGTTCTGCTCCACGTCATTGAAGGGCCAGCCCTTCACATTGGCGGACTGCATGAAGACCTTGGCGTAGAAGTAGACCGGCATGATCGGCACGTCCTTGGCCGTCTGCTCTTCGATCTTGGCGTACTGCACGTTCGGATCCTGCGAGGTCTTGGCCTCGGCGAGGAACGTGTCGACGTCCGCATTCGCATAGCCGGAGTTGTTCTGGTCCGACTTGGAGTCGAGCAGCGACAGGAAGGTCGAGGCTTCGTTGTAGTCGCCGCACCAGGCGTCACGGGCCATTTCGTAGTTCTTTTCGTGACGGGTATCGAGCAGGGTCTGGAACTCCATATCAGCGAGCACCAGGGTCACGCCCAGCTTTTCCGCCCACATCTGGCCGACCACGGTCGCGATCTTCTTGTGCGCTTCCGAGGTGTTGTAGATGTAGTTGATGCTGAGCGGCTTGTCCTTGCCGTAGCCGGCAGCGGTCATCAGCTCCACGGCCTTCGCATCGCGATCGGCCTGGGTCATCGTCGAGGCCGGAATGTTCGGCATGATGTAGCCGGCAGTCAGCGGGTGGGCGAACGAGTAGGCCGGGGTCTGGCCGCCCTGCAGCACGCCATTGACGATCACGTCGCGATCGATGGCGAGGTTCAGCGCTTCGCGGACGCGCTGGTCCTTGAGGGCTTCGTTCGTCTGCTTCTCGGTCATGTTGACGTCGAAATAGTAGGTGCAGAACTGCGGCACCGAATACGTCTCGTTCGGCAGTTCGGCTTCGAGAGCCGGGTACTGGCCGGCGGGGACGTCCGTCTGGTCGACTTCGCCGGCGCGCCAGCGGGTCAGGCCCTGGTTTTCGTCATTGATGGTCAGCCACTGAACTTCTTCGATAACGGTGTGCTCGTTATCCCAGTAGTTCGGGTTGCGCTTGGCCACGACGCGTTCGCCGGGGGTGTTTTCGACCAGCGTGTAGGCGCCGTTGCCGACGATGTTCTCGGGCTTCGTCCAGTCGATGCCCTTGGCTTCGATCACGGCCTTCGGGGCCGGGAACAGCGTGGCGTGCGACAGGGTGCGGATGAACCACGGGCTCGAGAAGCTCAGCGTGACTTCCAGCGTCTTGTCGTCGATCGCCTTGACGCCCAGATCGGTCACCGGCTTCTCGCCAGCCACGATCGCATCGGCATTCACGACGCCCACGAGGCCCACGAAGTAGGCATAGTTCGAGGCGGTCGCCGGATCGACGGCGCGCTGCCAGGCATAGACGAAGTCGCCGGCGGTTACCGGATCGCCGTTCGACCACTTGGCCGCGTCGCGGATCTTGAAGGTGTAGACGGTGTTGTCGGCATTGACCGTGTGGCTCTCGGCCACGGCCGGCACCGGGTTACCATCGGCACCCGAATTGTAGAGGCCTTCAAAGAGGCTGCGCACGACGGACGAGGTGTCGACGTCTTCGACGATCTGCGGATCGATCGCATTGATATTGTCGAGCACACGGTACTTGAAAACCTGCTCAGCGGCGAGGGTGGTACCCTCCGGCACCTGCGCCGCATTGGTCAGCGCAGTGCTGCCAAGAAGGGTTACGGCAACAGCGGCCGCCCCCAGAAAAGCGTGGAGTTTCATTATCGTCCCATCTCCTTTTGTGACGTTCCCGACCGCCCGTGAGTTGATCTCTCGGGCACTTCTTTTGGGCCAGCGGTCGTAATTGACACGCCGGTCAAGATTGAAGCGAACCCTATATGGCAAAAGCGTCCACTGACAAGCAAAAGCATGACGTAAGCGTCAAGCAGCCCAAGCATCATTACAAGTCATTGAATCGTCATGACTTTGGGTGGTCTGCCGGGTACGCTTTTACGTCCCCCTGCGACAAAGACTGCCACCCCTGCGACAAGCCGTCCGATCGGCACGACTAGAACGCGCGCTCCACAATCGCCGCCACACCCTGCCCGCCCGCTGTGCAGACCGAGATTAGTGCCCGTTGTTTCATCTCCGTCGCCAGTTCCTTGGCCGTGAGGCCGAGGATACGCGCGCCGGTGGCCGCGAACGGATGCCCATAGGCAAGGCTCGAGCCCTTCGGGTTGAGCTTGCTGCGGTCGATCGAGCCCAGCGGCGCGTCGCGGCCGAGCACATCGCGGCAATAATCCGGGTCTTCCCAGGCCTTCAGCGTGCACAGCACCTGCGCCGCGAAGGCTTCGTGGATCTCGTAGACGTCGAAATCCTGCAGCGTCAGCCCGGCGCGCTTCAGCATCTCGCTGACCGCAATCGTCGGCGCCATCAACAGCCCTTCGCCATGCGCGAAATCGTTCGCCGCCACCTGCCCGAAGCTGAGGTAGGCCAGCACCGGCAGATCATGCGCCCGCGCCCATTCTTCGCTGGCCAGCAGCACCGCCGCCGCGCCATCGGTGAGCGGCGTGGAATTGGCCGCCGTCAGCGTGCCCTTCCCCGACTGCCGGTCAAAGGCCGGCTTCATCGTCGCCATCTTTTCGAGGCTCGTATCGGCGCGGACATTGTTGTCCTTCAGCACACCCGCGAACGGCACGATCAGGTCGTCGTGAAAGCCCTCATCATAGGCCTTGGCCGCATTGAGGTGCGATTTGAGCGCCAGCTCGTCCTGCTCCTCGCGCGTAATGCCCCATTGCTTGGCCATCAGCTCGCAATGCTCGCCCATCGACAGGCCCGTGCGCGGCTCCTGCGTCGAGGGCGCCACCGGCGCCAGCTCGCCAAACGAGAATCCCTTGAACACGCCGAGCTTGTCGCCCGGCGTCTTGGCGCGGTTGAGTTCCACCAGCCGGTGCTGGAACTTCGTTCCGAACACGATCGGGCTGTCGCTCACCGTATCGGTGCCGCAGGCAATGCCGCTGTCGATTTCGCCCGTCGCGATCTTGGCGCCAAGGTTCAGCGCCGCCTGCAGGCTCGTGCCGCAGGCGATCTGCAGATTGGTGCCCGGCGTGCGCGGCGAAAAGCCCGCATCCAGCGCCGCTTCGCGCGCCACGTTGAAATCGCGGCTGTGCGAGATCACCGCGCCGCCCATCACTTCATTGACCGCCTGGCCCTTGAGCCCGAACTTCTCCGCCAAGCCCGCCAGCGCCGCTGACAGCATGGTGAGATTGCTCTCATTGGCGTAGCCCGTATAGGCCCGCGTGAACGGAATGCGCGCCGAGCCGACAATGGCGACTTTTCTCATCTCCGCCATCTCAGGCTTTCCCTTCCTTGCGTGCATTCATCGGACCGCCGAGGAACGGCGCGAAGCCGGTCCCGAAGATCACCCCGATATCGGCGAGATCGGCATTGGCGACGACGCCCTCGGCCACCACCGTCTCGGTCATGTCGACCATCGGCTGCACCAGCTCACGGCCCAGCGCGGCGAGATTGCCATGCGCCGGCAGTTCGCCCTTCTGCACCTTGCCATCGACCCATTTGTAGAAACCCTCGCCGCTCTTGCGGCCGAGTTTCTTCTCCGCGATCAGTCGCGCGAACGTCGAACTCTCCGGCACCGCATGGCCGAGCTCATGCGCCACCGACGCACCCACATCGAGGCCGACCGTATCCATCAGTTCGATCGGGCCCATCGGCATGCCGAACGCCACCGCGGCCGCATCGAGCAGTTCCTTGCTCTCGCCGCGTTCCACCCGCTCCACCGCGCCCAGCATGTAGGGCATCAGCACGCGGTTGACGAGGAAGCCGGGCGCCGACTTCACCAGCACCGGGCTCTTGCCGATCGCCAGCGCAAAGCTCGCGCCCTTCGCCACATCGGCATCCACATTATAGGTCGAGCGGATCACCTCGACGAGCGGCAGGCTCGGCACCGGGTTGAAGAAGTGCAGCCCGATCAGCCGCGACGGGTCCTTCAGCGCACTCGCAATGCGCTCAAGCTCGATCGAGGACGTGTTCGTCGCGAGGATCGCGTCCACCTTCGCCTTGGCTTCCGCCTCGGCGAAGATCTTCTGCTTGATCTCGAGCTTTTCGACCACCGCCTCGATGATCACATCGGCCCGCGCCAGCCCCTTGCCCGTCGGGTCCGCCTCGAGCCGCGCCATCGCCGACGCCACCGCCGTGCGATCCTTGAGCCGCTTCTTGAACAGCGACTTGGCCCGATCAAGCGCCGGCTGGATCCGCGCCATGTCGAGATCCTGCAGCGTCACGCCCAGCCCGCGCAGCGCGCACCAGGCCGCGATATCGCCGCCCATCACGCCCGCGCCGATCACATGCACGCGCGCAAAGCTCGGCTTCTCCTTGCCGCGCAGCCCCTGCTTCTTGAGCGACTCGCTGAGGAAGAACACGCGCCTGAGATTCCGCGCCGTCTCCGTCGCCATCAGCGGCACGAAACCGGCCGCTTCGCCATCGACCATGGCGCGCCAATCGTCGCCATGCTTTTCGAACAGATCGATCAGCGCATAGGGCGCCGGGTAATGTTCCTTGCGCGCCTTCTTGCCCGCTTCGGCCCGCATCTTGTTGGCGATCTGCCCGCGGATCGGGCCCCACGCCAGGATGCGCTCGATCAGCGGCGCCGGCGTCGACTTCTTCTTGCCGAGCACCGCCTTCCGCGCTTCCCAGTGGAGGCTGTCGCGATGCCGGACCAGCTTGTCCACCAGCCCCATGCGCCGCGCCGCGCTGGCCTTGATCATCCGGCCGGTCAGCATCGCCTGCATCGCTTCCACCGGCCCCGCCTGGCGGATCGAGCGGCCGGTGCCGCCAAAGCCCGGGAAGATGCCGAGGTTCACTTCCGGGAAGCCCACCCGCGTCTTCTCGTCATTGACCGCGATGCGATAGTGGCAGGCGAGCGCCAGCTCCAGCCCGCCGCCCAGCGCAAAGCCGTGGATCGCCGCAATCACCGGCGCCTTCATGGCCTCGATGCGGTCCATCACCTGATGCGCCCGCTTCAACACCTCGGGCAACACCGACGGGTCCGACATCTGGTCGAACTCGCTCACATCGGCGCCCGCGATAAAGCCGGACTCCTTGGCCGACTGGATCACCAGCCCCACCACCTCGCCCGAGGCGATGAGGTCCTCGACCCGCAGCAGCACCGTTTCGAGCTCGGTCATCGCCAGCCGGCTCAGCGTATTCACCGGCGCATTCGGCGTATCGATGGTCAGCCAGGCGATACGCTCGAAATCTACCTCGAAGCGCCAATTGGTCATCGCGGGCATTTGCGGTTGGGCCATTGCCTGTCCTCTTACTCGGCCGCGTCAGCGGACGTTGATTCCTCGCGCCGTGATAACTGCTTGGCGGCCAGTTCGTCGAATTCGAAATCGTCGACCTTGATCACCCGGTCGGTGGCCTGGTCGGCGAGTCTGAGGATCGACGCTTCGGCCTCCGTGATCACGCCCTTTTCCACCGCATCGGTGATCGCGTCGCGGTCCAGCCGCCGCTCGATGATGCCCTTCTTGATGGCGCGCACGAACTTGGCCTCGATATCCTCGGCCCGCGTCACCTTGATCAGCGCATCTTCGAGAACGCCGGTCACGTCCTTTGGGTCCATCGACACATAGGTGCCCATGGTCAGCCGGTCGCGGAACTCGCCCGGCCGCAGCACCTGCCGCACGAAGCGATAGGTGGCGCGGTCCGACGCCGGCTTCTGGTGCCGCCCCAGCGGGAACACCAGCACGCGCATCGCCCAGGCCAGCACCGGGTTCGGGAAATTGGCGAACACCGCCGCGAAATTCTGCTCGATCGCGAACAGATGGTCGCGCACGATCGCGTCAACCAGCGGCTTGTCGTCCTTGATGTGCCCCTCATCCTCATAGCGCTTGAGCACCGCCGAGATCAGGTAGAGGTCCGACAATATGTCGGCCATCCGCCCGCTCAGCCGCTGCTTGCGCTTGAGGTCGCCGCCCAGGAACGCCACGGTCCAGTCGCCCACCAGCGCAAAGCTCTGCGAATAGCGCGCCAGCTGCCGGTACCAGCGGGCCATCTCATGCGTCACGGGGCTCGAGGCAAAGCGCCCGAAGCTCACCGCATGGAGGAAACTGCCCACCATGTTGCGCAGCATGAAGCTCACATGGCCGCCAAACGCCTTGTCGAACGCCGCGAGCCCGGCCTTGCGGTCGCTGTTCTGCGCCGCCTCGATCTCCGTATAGAGATAGGGATGCGCCCTGAGCGCGCCCTGCGCGAAGGTGATCAGCGTGCGCGTCAGGATGTTGGCGCCTTCGACGGTAATCGCCACTGGCGTCATCATGTAGCCCGAGAACAGATAGTTCGTCGGCCCGTCCTGGATGGCGCGGCCGCCATGAATGTCGAGCGCATCGTTGACGCGGTCGCGCATCGCTTCGGTCGTGCGATATTTGAGCAGCGCCGAAATCACCGCCGGCTTCTGTCCTTCATCGACCATCGCCGCGGTCACGCCGCGCGCCGCTTCATACGTATAGGCCGAGCGCACCAGCCGGCTCAGCGGTTCCGCCACGCCTTCCATGATGCCCACCGCAATGCCGAACTGGCGGCGGATGCGCGCATAGGCCGAGGTCACGCGCAGCGCGTGCTTGATCGAGATCGTGCCGATCGCCGGCAGCGAAATGGCGCGCCCCGTCGCGAGGCATTCCATCAGCATGCGCCAGCCCTGCCCGGCATATTGCGTGCCGCCGATCAGGAAATCGATCGGGATGAAGACATTCCTGCCCTTCACCGGGCCATTCATGAAGGCCGAGCGCGCCGGGAAATGCCGGCGGCCGATCTCGACCCCCGGGAAGTCCGACGGCACCAGCGCCAGCGTGATGCCGATATTCTCGGTCTCGCCCAGCAGATGCTCGGGATCGTGCAGATGGAAGGCAAGGCCGATCAGCGTCGCCACCGGCGCCAGCGTGATGTAGCGCTTGTCCCAGCTGAGCTTGACGCCCAGCGTCTTCTTGCCCTCATACATCTCGTAGCCGACGACGCCGACGTCGCGCATGCCCGCCGCGTCCGAGCCCGCATGCGGCCCGGTCAGCGCGAAGCACGGCACTTCCTGGCCCTTGGCCAGCCGATGGAGGTATTTCGCCTTCTGTTCCGGCGTTCCATATTTCTCGAGCAGTTCGCCCGGCCCGAGCGAATTGGGCACCATGATGGTGATACCGGCGGCCACCGACCGCGACGCCACCTTGCTCACCACCTGGCTCTGCGCCTGCGCGGTGAAACCGAGCCCGCCATGCTCCTTGCCGATCAGCATGCCAAGGAAGCCCTGCTCCTTGAGATAGGCCCACACTTCCGGCGGCAGGTCGGCACGGTTATGGCGCACGTCCCAATCGTCGATCATCGCACAGACCGTGTTGACCGGCCCGTCCATGAAGGCCTGTTCTTCAGCGGTCAGCGCCGTCTTGCGGATCTTGAGCAGCTTGTCCCAGTTAGGCCGCCCGGAAAACAGCTCGGCATCCCAGCCGACGGTGCCCGCGTCCAGCGCTTCCTGCTCGGTGCGCGACACGCGCGGCAAAATGGATTTCACCAGCCCATAGGCCGGCCCCATCAGCACGGCCTTGCGGATCGGCGTCAGGCACAGCAGCCCGAAGATGATCGCCGGGATCAACGCCACCAGCGTGCCCCAGGAGAACAGGTCAATCGCGAATTCCGGCTGGTCGGTCAGCCGGCTCAAGAGCCCCACCACCAGCGCCAGTATCGCCCACTGCCACAGCGGCCCGCGCCGCATCGCCAGCGTCAGGAAACCGGCCACACCAACCAGCACCACAAACCAAGTCAGCATCTCGTCCTCCGCCCAGGCCAAGTCCGGGCATCTAATCCCGCCAAGCATCCTACGGCCATATTGACGTATACGTCAACCAACCACCCAATACGTAACTAACCCCAAAGTTCCCGCACCCCCAAACGCGATGCCGCAGTCAGGTATCCAGGGCGACACCCGCCACCCTCTCCATCGTCATCCCCGGGGCGAGGACCCGCGGACCCAGCCGCGCCCTCCGCTGGTGGCCGGGTCAAGCCCGGCCATGACGCTGAGAGAATTGCGCTCGTTACCCCCACCCACCGGCTGCGCCGGTCCCCCCTCCCCAGCGCTGCGCGCCGAGGAGGGATAACCCGACTGCGGGCACCGAGCAGCCGCTTGAGTGGAGCCCCTCCCTCCCCACCGGGGAGGGGGGGGCTCCACTCAAGCG
>SEEL01000110.1 GCA_004144345.1 Hyphomicrobiales bacterium | reverse complement strand
TTGACGATGACGGCGGCCGACTTGTCGAAACGGATGACAGAGCCGTCCTTGCGCATGATGTCCTTGGCGGTGCGCACGACGATGGCGCGAACGACGTCGCCCTTCTTCACGCGGCCGCGCGGAATTGCTTCCTTCACCGAAGCGACAATCGTGTCGCCCACCGAGGCGTAGCGGCGCTTGGAGCCGCCCAACACCTTGATGCACATGACCCGGCGAGCACCCGAATTGTCGGCTACCTCCAGGTTAGTTTGCATCTGGATCATATGATCAGATCTTTCTGATTACGAAGCCGAGGCCGAGGAGTCCGACAGGACTTCCCAGCGCTTCAGCTTGGACTTGGGGGCGCACTCGATGATGCGGGCCTGATCACCCACCTTGAGGGCGTTGGCTTCGTCGTGAGCGTGGTACTTCTTGGACAGGCGCACGATCTTTTTCAGGACCGGGTGCAGCAGCGTGCGTTGGACGACGACGACGACAGTCTTGTCGCCCTTGTCGGAGACGACCACGCCTTCGAGAACTCGTTTGGGCATCTTCGTTTCCTTAACCCGCCGCGCGGTTCGCACGCAGAAGCGTGGAAATACGGGCGATGTCCTTGCGCACTTCCGAAACGCGATGGGTCTTTTCCATCTGGCCGGTAGCGGCCTGGAAGCGCAGGTTGAACTGTTCCTTCTTGAGCTTCAGCAGCTCGTCGGACAGCTGGTCGGGCGTCTGGGCCCGGAGGTCGGCGATCTTGGTCATGCTCCGACGTGCTCCACGTGCGAGACACCGGCGTCGAGGCGGGTGACCACCTTCGTACGGACCGGCAGCTTGGCGGCGCCAAGACGCAGGGCCTCACGGGCGATGTCGTCCGGCACGCCGTCGATTTCAAACAGGATCCGGCCCGGGTGGCAGCGCGCCGCCCAGTGATCCACGGCGCCCTTGCCTTTACCCATGCGGACTTCGGCAGGCTTGCCCGTGACGGGCAGGTCGGGGAAGACGCGGATCCAGACGCGGCCCTGACGCTTCATCTGGCGGGTGATCGCGCGGCGGGCCGCCTCGATCTGACGCGCGGTGATGCGTTCCGGCTCGACCGTCTTCAGGCCGTACGACCCGAAGTTCAGCGAGAAGCCACCCTTGGCGGCGCCGTGAATGCGGCCCTTGAAGGCCTTGCGGTACTTGGTTTTCTTCGGTTGCAGCATGACTTAGCCCTCACGACCACGGCGGGGACCACGGTCACCGCGCGGACCGCCACGTTCACGGCCTTCGTTCGACGACGGGCCGGAAGCTTCCTGGGCCCAGCGCTTGTCCTGCGCCATCGGATCGTGCTCGAGGACTTCGCCTTTGAAGACCCAGACCTTCACGCCGATGATGCCGTACGTCGTCTTGGCCTGGATGAAGCCGTAGTCGATGTCGGCGCGCAGGGTGTGCAGCGGCACGCGGCCTTCGCGGTACCATTCCATCCGCGCGATTTCAGCGCCGCCGAGGCGACCCGAAACGTTGATGCGGACGCCCTTGGCGCCGAGACGCATGGCCGACTGCATCGCGCGCTTCATGGCGCGGCGGAAGGCGATACGGCGTTCCAGCTGCTGCGCGATGTTCTCGGCGATCAGCTGGGCGTCCGTCTCGGGCTTGCGCACTTCGACGATGTTCAGGTGAACTTCACCCTCGGTGCGCGCCGAGATGTCCTTGCGGAGCTTCTCGATGTCGGCGCCCTTCTTGCCGATCACGACACCCGGACGGGCGGCGTAGATCGTCACGCGGCACTTCTTGTGCGGACGCTCGATGATGATGC
>SEEL01000109.1 GCA_004144345.1 Hyphomicrobiales bacterium | reverse complement strand
GTGGTCAGCAAAGTGAAGATGATCAGCCCGATCGCCAGCGGCACCCAGCCGCCGTCGGGCACCTTGATCAGGTTCGCGCCGAAATAGGCGATGTCGACGATGAAAAAGATCGCGAGCACCGGCAGCGCCTTCCAAGCCGGCCATTTCCACAGCGTGAAGAGCACGACCGACAACAGGCAGGTATCGATGAACATCGCCCCCGTCACCGCAATGCCATAAGCTGCGGCAAGGTTGCTCGACGATCCGAAGAACAGGACGAGGATGATCACCATCACCATCAGGCCCCAGTTAACCATCGGGATATAGATCTGCCCCTGCGCCGAAGCACTCGTATGCTCGACGCGCAGGCGCGGCATGAAGCCAAGCTGGATCGCCTGCTGGGTCAGCGAAAAGGCACCCGAAATCACCGCCTGGCTGGCAATGATCGTGGCCAGGATCGCAAGGATGACGACCGGCACCTGCCATGCGTCGGGCATCATTTGAAAGAAGGGGTCGGCGATCAGGTCGCCCCGCGGCCCCATGTCCGCCTCGAGCACCATCGCGCCCTGCCCCATATAGTTCAGCATAAGCGCCGGGAGGACGAAGGTCAGCCAGCTAAGCCCGATCGGCCCGCGCCCGAAATGCCCCATGTCGGCATAAAGCGCCTCGGCCCCCGTTACGGCGAGCACCACCGCGCCGAGCGCGATGAACGCGGTGAAACCATCGACGTAAAAGAAGCGCAGCGCGTTTACCGGGTTCAGCGTTTCGAGAATGATCCCCGGATGATCGACGATATGGATCAGGCCGAGGATCGCCAGCATTGTAAAATAGGCGAGCATGATCGGCCCGAACAGCATTCCGACCTTCGCCGTCCCGCGCGACTGGATCGCAAAAATGCCGATCAGGATCGCAAGCGCGATCGGCACGATATAGGGCTCGAACCCCTTGTTGACGTAACTGAGGCCTTCAGTCGCCGACAGCACCGACATCGCCGGGGTGATCATGCTGTCGCCATAGAAGAGCGCGGTCGCGAACACCCCGAGCAGGATGATCGGCCAGGTCCAGCGTTTCTCGCCGGACGAACGGCTGATCAGCGCGAGCAACGCCAGACTGCCTCCCTCGCCCTTGTTGTCAGCCTTCATGATCGTCAGCACATATTTGAACGTGACGACGAGCATCATCGACCAGAAGACGAGGCTCAGCACGCCATAGATGTGCAATCGGTCGGCCTCGATCGGATGATGCCCGGCAAAGGTTTCGCGAAACGCGTAAAGCGGGCTGGTGCCAATGTCGCCGAACACGACACCGATCGCGCCGACGGCAAGCTTCAGCCTGCCATCGCTGTGATGTCCGTGCCCGTAATGGACCGTTTCGGCGGCGGCAGTCGCGGCGCCCCCGGCGCCACCCGCCGCCTGTGGCGACTCAGCAGTCATTGCCGGCCTTTAGACGAGCCTGAGCCTTTGTAGTAGGTTTCAATTTGGGACGTCCGCAGACGGTGCAGCGCCCGGGGTTTCCACGGGCTGCTGCGGGCCAAGTGCCTGACGCAATTGCGTCAACCGCATTTCCAGGTCGGCCCGCCACGGCGCATCGGCGGGACTGCGCGCGAGCAGTTGGCTCCACACGGTATCGGCGCCTTTCAGGTCACCGCCCTGCGCCAACGCCAGCCCTGCGAAGAAAGGCGGCGCCGGATGCGACGGATCGCGCTTCGCCGCCTCGTCGAACGCCAGCGCCGCCGCGGGCGACATCACGCCGCCGCCGTGCGCCGCGAGTGCATTGCCGAGACCGACCCACAGGTC
>SEEL01000085.1 GCA_004144345.1 Hyphomicrobiales bacterium | reverse complement strand
TCGCTGGTCCCCCTCCCCCGCCACGCGGGGGAGGATTGCCAGAGCCCCAGACTCGAGCGGCTGAAACAAAAAAGGGCGGCACAGGGCCGCCCTTTGCTGTTCCGATGTCCTGGCAGACTTACTGCAGCGGGCCGAGCTGGGTGTTGACGCCGTCGGCGAGGGCCTGGTCGGGGATCTCGATGGGGGTGGCCTTGCGCAGTTCGTCGAACTTGGCGCGGTACTTGGTGACGTAGAGCTGCTGGCCGATCTGCGGGGTCAGCTGTTCCAGCGTCGGCTTGGCGGCCGGACGGCGGTCTTCGAGCTTGATGATGTGCCAGCCGAACTGCGTCTGGATCGGCTCGGACACCTGGCCGACTTCCATGGCGAAGGCAGCGTCAGCGAAGGGCTTCACCATCATGGCGGCCTTGAAATAGCCGAGGTCGCCGCCGGACTGGGCGGCGTTGGGCTCGATCGACTTTTCCTTGGCCAGCGTGACGAAATCGGCGCCGGCATCGAGTTCGGCCTTGATCGCCTTGGCGTCGTCTTCGGTCGTCACAAGGATGTGACGCGCATGAACTTCGTCCTCATTGGGGATCGCGGCGACCTGCTTGTCATATTCGGCCTGGATTTCTTCGGGCGTGATGGTGTCCGAGATCGCCGTCTGGGTGAACGCCCGGCGCAGCGCCCGGTCGGTCAGATATTCGAGGCGGGTCTTGTAGAGCGGATCGTTCTCGAGGCCCGCGGTGGTGCCGGCCTGCGCCATGAGCTTCAGATCGATCGCCTGTGCGAGGAGGACGGCACGGATCTGGTCCGGCGGGATATTGTTGAGCTCGGCGCCGATATCTTCAGCGATATAGGCGAGATCGGCCTCGGTGATGGGTTCGCCGCCGACCGTGGCAACCACGGTTTCGGGGCCCGGAGCCGGCTGCTCCTGCGCCACAACGGCCATCGGCCAGGCGATCAGGCCGGTGAGGCCCAGCGCCAGCACGAGGGTTTTGAGGAGAGCCGGCAGCTTGGCCGGAAACTTAAGCGGCGTCATGTGGATGTCTTGCTCCGTGTCGGGGGCGCCGGGCCCCCGACGGCGCGCGGGGCGTGGTGTCGCCCATTTGCGCTCCGTTGACAATAGAGACCCTCGCTCTTACATACGCCAACGCTTTGAAACGCCCGCAAAGCGGCGGTTTTTGCGCCCAGCTGCGCACTGAGGAACCCGCCGTTCGCCACCGGAAGATGGCGCCATCAAGACAAGGAATACCTCATGGTTTTCGCCTCTATCGCCAAGGCGATCTTCGGCTCTGCCAATGACCGTCAGGTCAAGAAGTACCAGCCCAAGGTCGACGCCATCAACGCGCTCGAACCCGCGATGGCCAAGCTGAGCGATGCCGAGCTGAAGGCAAAGACCGATGAATTCAAGGCCGAGCTGGCCCAGGGCAAGAAGCTCGAGGATCTGCTGGTCCCCGCCTTTGCCGTGGTGCGCGAGGCGAGCAAGCGCGTGCTCGGCATGCGGCATTTCGATGTGCAGCTGATCGGCGGCATGGTGCTCAATGAGCGCTCCATCGCCGAAATGCGCACCGGTGAAGGCAAGACGCTGGTGGCGACGCTCCCCGTCTATCTCAATGCGCTGACCGGCGACGGCGTGCATGTGGTGACGGTCAACGACTACCTCGCCCGCCGCGACAGCCAGTGGATGGGCCAGCTCTACAATTTCCTCGGCCTGTCGACCGGCATCATCGTGCACGGCCTGTCGGACCCCGAGCGTAAGCAGAGCTACGCCGCCGACGTCACCTACGGCACCAACAATGAATTCGGCTTCGACTATCTGCGCGACAACATGAAATATGCGCGCAACCAGATGGCGCAGCGCGGCCACGCCTATGCCATCGTCGACGAAGTGGACTCGATCCTGGTCGACGAAGCGCGCACGCCGCTGATCATCTCCGGTCCCACCGAAGACCGCTCCGATCTCTACCTCGCCGTCGACGATTTGATGAAGCAGATCGGCGAAGGCGATTTCGACCATGACGAAAAGCAGCGCTCGATCACCTTCACCGAGAGCGGCACCGAAAAGCTTGAGGGCCTGCTGCGCGATGCCGGGCTGCTGAAGGGCGAGGGCCTCTACGACATCGAGAACGTCAACCTCGTCCACCACTCCAATTCGGCGCTGCGCGCGCACAAGATGTTTGCCAAGGACAAGGACTACATCGTCCGCAACGACGAAGTGGTGATCATCGACGAGTTCACCGGCCGCATGATGCCGGGCCGCCGCTATTCGGAGGGCCTGCACCAGGCGCTGGAAGCCAAGGAACGCGTCAAGATCCAGCCGGAAAACCAGACGCTGGCCTCGATCACCTTCCAGAACTATTTCCGCCTCTACAAGAAGCTCGCCGGCATGACCGGTACGGCCGCCACCGAGGCCGAGGAATTCGCCAATATCTACGGCCTCAACGTCATCACCGTGCCGACCAACGTGCCGATCAAGCGGCAGGACGACGATGACGCGATCTTCCGCACGGCGGAAGAAAAGTACGACGAAATCACCGATGTGATCATCGACTGCCAGAAGCGCGGCCAGCCCGTGCTGGTCGGCACGACCTCGATCGAGAAGTCGGAAATGCTCGCCGATATCCTGAAGAAAAAGGGCATCGGCAACATGCAGGTGCTGAACGCCCGCTATCACGAGCAGGAAGCCTCGATCATCGCCGATGCGGGCGTGCCGGGCGCGGTGACCATCGCCACCAACATGGCGGGCCGCGGTACCGACATCCAGCTGGGCGGCAATCTCGACCTGCGCGTCGCCAAGGAGACCGAGGGTCTCGATGGCGTCGAGCGCGACACCAAGATTGCCCGCATCAAGGAACAGATCGCGGCCGACAAGCAGAAGGCGCTCGATGCCGGCGGCCTGATGGTGATCGGCACCGAGCGGCATGAAAGCCGCCGCATCGACAACCAGCTGCGCGGCCGTTCGGGCCGCCAGGGCGACCCCGGCCATTCGAAATTCTATCTGAGCCTGCAGGACGATCTGATGCGGATCTTCCCGGTGGAATCGATGGATTCGATGCTGAGCAAGCTCGGCCTCGAGCAGGGCGAGTCGATCACCCATCCGTGGGTGACCAAGGCCATCGAGCGCGCCCAGGGCCGTGTCGAAGCCCGCAACTTCGACATCCGCAAGAACATCCTCAAATACGACGACGTGATGAATGACCAGCGCAAGGTCATCTTCGAAC
Source organism: Hyphomicrobiales bacterium (assembly GCA_004144345.1). Classification (GTDB taxonomy): domain Bacteria; phylum Pseudomonadota; class Alphaproteobacteria; order Rhizobiales; family Devosiaceae; genus Devosia_A. The sequence continues at coordinate 5,172 of SEEL01000085.1, read as the reverse complement.
AGCGTCTCGAACTGATGGACAAGGAAGACGTCGCCGAGACGATCCAGGACATGCGCCACGACGTGGTGGACGGGCTGATCGCCCACGCCATCCCGGAGCGCTCCTATCCCGAGCAGTGGCAGATGGATCTGCTCAGCGAGGAGCTCAAGACCAACCTCAACCTCAATATCGACATCAGCCATTGGCGCGAGGAAGAGGGCATCGACGTCGAAGTGGTGCGCGAGCGCCTGATCAAGGCCGCCGACGAGGCCGCCGCGTCCAAGGTCGCGCGATACTCGCCCGACGTCATGCGCCAGGTCGAAAAGTCGCTGCTGCTGCAGTCGATCGACCAGCTGTGGCGCGACCACCTCGTCACGCTAGACCACCTCAGCAAGGTGGTGGGCTGGCGCGGCCTCGCCCAGCGCGACCCGCTCAACGAATACAAGCAGGAAGCCTATGAGCTGTTCCAGAAGCTCCTCGGCGACATGCGCGAGATGGTCATCCGCCAGCTGAGCTTCGTCGAAGTGCAGATGCGCGCGCCCGAGCCGCCGCCGCTGCCCAATATGAGCGAGATCCACATCGACCCGACCACCGGCGAGAACGATGCCGAGAGCAATGTGACGGGCACGATCGGCGGCGCCTTTGCAGCGGCCGGTGCCCTCGCCGGGGCAGCCGGCGATGTCGCCGAAGCCGATCCGCGCCTCCGTCCGATCGACCCCAAGCTCCTGGTCGGCGTGCAGCGCAACGCCCCCTGCCCCTGCGGCTCGGGCAAGAAGTTCAAGCACTGCCACGGCAGTTTCTAGCGAACGCTGGAACGACGTTTCAAAGGCCGCCTCCGGGCGGCCTTTTTGTGGCCTGGGTCAGGACGGCTGCAGCGGGAACTGGGTGCGGACGGTGACGCCGGTCGCGTCGGAGGTGATGTCGACCGTACCGCTCATCTGCGCGGCGAAGGCGCTCATCAGGCGGCTGCCGAGACCGTCGCGCCGGTCCGCCGGCAGCGGCGCCCCATCATTGTGGATGGTCAGACTGGCCATGCCCGACTGATCGACGCTCATGCGGATGTCGATGGTTCCTGCCTTGCCATCCGGATAGCCGTATTTGGCGGCGTTGATGATGGCCTCGTTGACGAGTTGCCCGACCGGCATGACGATGCGGTTCGGCAGCTCCACATCGGCAATGTCGGTTTTCAGCTGCAGATTGTTGGCCGAGGCGTAGATCACCTTGCGCGCAATGTCGTCGATGTATTCGGGGGCGCGGATCGCGGAAAAATCGACGTGCTTGTAGAGATGCTCGTGCACGGCCGCCATCGCCGAGATGCGCGGCGCGATGCCCGCCACGATCGCCGGATCGCGGACCTGGGTACGGACCAGCGACATGACCGACTGGAGGTTGTTCTTGATCCGGTGATGGATCTCGAGCAGCAACTGCTCGTTGCGGGCCGATGACGCGGACAGCTGCCGCGCCGTCGCCTCCTGCCGGCCCATGAGCGTGGTGATGCGCCAGGAGGCAATGCCGAGGGCGACAAGGATCGGCGACAGGATCCCGAGCACCACGGCGGCGCGGCGCCAGAACGGCACGAGCTGCTCTTCCGGATTGACACCGATGACGGCGACCAGTGGCGTGCCCGGCACGCGGGCGTAGCCGAGGACGCGGACGATGCCGTCGATGGGCGAGACGGGGGCCCAGTAGGCGCCGCTTGGCTGGCCGGTGAAGCTCGCCACGAACTCGGCCGACACCGGGCGGTCATAGACCTCGCTGTCGAGCGGTGGCAGGCGCGCCGTCAGCCAGCCCTCCTCATGCACGAGGAAGGCGTTGGAGGCATCGCCGCCCACGGCCAGCCACGCTTCGCTGAACACCCGCATGGGCGCGTAGGCGATCGCGGCGCCCCTGAACGCACCGTCGGCGTCGTGGATGCGAAGCCCCACCGCAAAGGTCTTGGTGCCGGTGACCCGGTCGGCGAGCAGGTTGGAGATGACCCAGCTCCGCCCGCCGCGCAGTTCCTGGAAATAGACCCGGTCGGCAACTTCAACCGGTCCCGAGTCGAGGCCCATGAAGGCGAGCGACTTGCCCGCCGCGTCGTAGATGGCGATGACCACACCGTCGGGCAGGTCGGAGGTGGCCGAGGCGAGGACGTCCGAATAGTGCTGCGGCTCGGTCTGCGCCACCTTTTCGATGACGCGGCTGAGGGATTGGCGGGCGACCTCTACATACCAGCGCACATCCAGCGCCATCGATTGACCGTAGGCCTCGACGCGCTGCGCCAGTTCATCGCGTGTGCGCTGATAGTCGAGTGCCAGGTTGAGGAGGGCGATACCGAGGGCGATCGCTGCCAGTGTGCCATACAGCAGCCAGACAAATCTGCGACCCGTTTGTACCGACCGCCCCGCATCCGCATTGGATGTCGGGGGACCCATGACACTCATCGGCAACCGAAACCGTCTCCCCGGATGACGATATCAGCACCAGTTTCCGGGAATGTCCAACATGTTTCCGTTGCGGCGCCCGCGTTGTGATGGCCGGGCCGCTGGTTATCCGGCTAGAGGCACGTAACTCGCATCTCGGCGAAACCGCTGATATCGGCCGAGAGGACAGCGATGGTGCAGCCGGGAATCTCGAGCTGGGCGGTGGAGCCGATGACCACGGAGCCGGGCCCCTCGATGAACGCTTCGCCCTCATTGACGCCGGCAACGCTGACCACGGCCTTGGTCTTGCAGATGGGGAAGCTGTCGCCGGATTGCGCCATGAAGCGCGTCCCGAGCGGGATGCAGTCATTGGTGGGGCCGTCGGCGGTGATGGCCGAAGCGGTGGCGCTCTGTACTGGCTGGGCACCGAAATCGGTGACGCCGGCCGATGGCACGCCATTGGCGGAGATATCGGCAATGGCGGTGCGGGCCTTTTCGAGCTCGGCCGTCTGCGAGGCGGTCAATTGCTCAAGCAGCACGATGCGGTTCTGCAGCGCCAATAGCGCATCGGCGGTGCCGTCATCGGCGGGCTGCGCCGCAGCTGCAGCCACCGGCGCCTCGGCCGGCGGCGCCGCGGGCGCCTGCCCCAGCGCCTGCCGCAGCGAGGCGATCTCGGCGGCCTGCCGCATCTGCACGGCCTCCGCATTGTTGTGAACGAGCAGCGCGCCGCCCAGCGCGATGAGGCCGACGAAAGCGGCGAGAAGCGCGATGAGCCGGTCCATCACACCCACCCCGTGATCGGCGTGCACTCGCTGCCCAATTGCTCGCCGCCGAACACGTAGCTGCCCGCGCAGGCGGCGACGCGTGGCGGCGCCCCGGTGAGGTCGAACAGATCGGCGCCCAGCTTGAGGTTGCGCCAGAACGGCGACCATTGATTGCCGGCTTCCGTCTGGAGCGCCGTTTCAGTCATGCGGAATGGAAAGATCGACACGTCTACTTCCTGCTGGCCGCGATCGAGCGCGGCTTCGATGATGGCATAGATCTCGTCGATCTGTGCGTCGGTCATTGCATAGCAGCCGACCGAGCTGCAGCCGCCATGCACCATCAGATAGGAGCCGGTGCGGCCGAGCGCCTGATCGAGGGCATTGGGAAAGCCGATATTGAAGGCGAGATGATGCCGCGAATTGGGGTTCAGCTGCTTGCGCGCCACCCGGTAGAAGCCCTCGGGCGCCTGCCGGTCGCCTTCGGCGAGCTTGGGGCCGAGCCCGCCCGAATATGTGCAGATCTCATAGGCGCGAAAGAGCACGAAGCGGCCCTCGGCGCTGCGCATCCACACTTCCAGCAGATGCTCGCGCTTGTAGATGCGCACATGCGCGTCATCGCCTAGCGCAAAGCCGGCCGTGGCGAGATCGGCGTTAAGCGCCGTGCGGTCGAAAGTCTGTTCGGGAATGGGCGTATCTCCGGGGCGGCCCCACAGATAGCCGCTTGCGATGGGCCAGACGAGGCCGGTCACGGCCATGATGCCGACGAGGCTAAGCCCGGCAACAAAGGCGGTGAGCGCGCGATTCATGCAAAAGGGCCCCGATCCATGACCGGCCTATGCCCGACGATCATGTCAAAAATCGAGGCGTCAGCTGCCTTTCGGCGCGGGAGCGGGCGTCGGTGCCGGACCGGCGGGGGCGCCGGCATCGGCCGTCGGCTGGCCGCCGCCGAACAGGCCGCCAAAGAAGCCGCCCATCGCCTCGCCGCGCGCCTTGGCCGCGGCCTTCGCCGCTTCCTCGGCCGCCAGCGCTTCGGCGGTCTTGCTCTGGCGCGCCTCGATGGCGGCGACTTCGAGCTTGTACTCGGCGCTGTCGGCGGCCTGCCGCGCCTGTAGCGCCGTCAGCAGCGGATCGCTGCCACGCGCCGGACACGAGGCCGACGCATCGAGCGCCGCGCCGTTCGGGCCTTTCAGCTCGAACACATATTTCTTCTCGCACACATCCCAGGCCGGCGGCGTCTTCGACAGCTCGAAGCGGTCGTAGCCTTCCTTGATGTTCATCCAGAAATCGATGTTCGGATTGGTGGAGTACATCGCCAGCTTCTTGGGCGTCATGCGGAACGGGAAGATCTGCATCTGGACGACCGGATTACCGCCGGCAAAGGTCTCACGCATGATCGAATAGATCTCGGCGATGGCTTCGTCGGTCATCGAATAGCAGCCGCGCGACGAGCAATCGCCATGCACCATCAGGTCGGAACCGGTGCGGCCATGGGCGCGGTCGAATTTGTTCGGAAAGCCCGTGTCGAAGCTGAGATAATAGCTCGAGTTCGGGTTCATCAGGCCGGGCGTGATATTGTAGATGCCCTCAGGCGCCTGCCGGTCGCCTTCCTTAATCTTGGGGCCATAGGTGCCCGAATAGGCGCAGATCTCGTAGGTCTTGAAGAATTTGTAGCTGCCCGACGCCGTCTGCTTCCAGATTTCGAGCTCGTTCGATTCCTTGAAGATGCGGACCATCGTGCCCTGGCCGGGCGACGAGCCGAGCGACTTCATCTTGTCGATGGTGCCCTGCTTGAGCGATTGCACCGAACGGAGCGACGAGGATTTCGGCGCGATGCCGCCGCAGCCGGCCAGCGCCAGCGCCGCCGCGATTACCATCGCAAAGCCAAAAGCTTTGAAAAAAGGCACGGAGTTCAAGTCGATTCTGCCCACGAAAGAACGAGGGCATTACGTACACGCCCTATGGTTACCGCACAGTCACCGCGGCGCAACACCACGCGCTTGTGATTGGGGTGGATGTTGGGCGGGGGG
>SEEL01000038.1 GCA_004144345.1 Hyphomicrobiales bacterium | reverse complement strand
AGGGTGGGGGGACCTGAGCTGGAAGAGGAGTTGATGATGGTTCGCATTGCTTCGCCTTTGATCGCCGCGGCCCTGATGGCGGGGCTGCTGGTGCCGCTGCCGGTGGGGGCGGTGGATGTGACGGTGGAATCGGGGGCGTGCGCCGCTGATTTGTCGCTGCAGCGGGTAGCCGAGGCCGGGGTGACGCGGATCCGCGTGCTCCAGGCGACCAATATGAAGCGCCGCTATGTGGGCAGGATGCGCTGGCAGGGCGAGGTGCTGGTGGTGGGCGCCGAGGTGCACATGTTCACCTGCCAGCTGACCGATTTGATTGCGCCGGTGACGCGCACGACGCCGTTCTACGGGCGCTATGCGCATCTTGGTGGCTATGGCGGCAATTGAAGCCGGCGGTCAGCCGGCGACGCGTTCGATTTCGGCGCCGCAGCGGCTGAGCTTTTCCTCGAGCCGCTCGAAACCGCGATCGAGGTGGTAGATGCGGTTGACGGTGGTTTCGCCGCGGGCCGCAAGGCCGGCGATGACCAGCGACACCGAGGCGCGGAGGTCCGTCGCCATGACCTGGGCGCCCTTCAGCACCGGCACGCCCGTGACGGTGGCGACCTGGCCATCGACGCGGATATCGGCGCCGAAGCGGGCAAGCTCGGCCACATGCATGTAACGGTTCTCGAAGATGGTCTCGCGGATGGTCGAGACGCCCTGCGACATGGTCATCAGCGCCATGAACTGGGCCTGCAGATCCGTCGGGAAGCCGGGGAACGGCTCGGTCTCGACATCGACCGGCAGGATGCCATTGCCATTGCGATGGACGCGGATGCCATTGGCTTCGGGCGCGATGGCGACGCCGGCCTTGCCCAGAATGCCGAGGGCGGCTTCGAGATGCTGCGGGCGGGCGCCGCGCAGCAGCACATCGCCGCCGGTCATGCCGACGGCCATGGCGAAGGTGCCGGTTTCGATGCGGTCGGGGATGACTTCGACGGTAGCGCCATGCAGTTCGCTGACGCCCTCGATGGTGAGGGTGCGGGTGCCGATACCCGAGATCTTCGCGCCCATGGCGACGAGGCATTCGGCGACATTGGTGATTTCGGGTTCCTGGGCGGCGTTTTCGATCACCGTGGTGCCGCGCGCGAGGGTGGCCGCCATGAGGATGGTGTGGGTGGCGCCGACCGAGACCTTGGGGAAGCGCACGGTGGCGCCGACGAGGCCGCCCTTGGGGGCGCGGGCGACGACATAGCCTTCGTCGATGTCGATTTCGGCGCCCAGTTCCTTGAGGCCGAAGAGGAAGAGATCGACCGGGCGGGTGCCGATGGCGCAGCCGCCGGGCAAGGAGACGCGCGCCTCATGGGCGCGGGCGAGCAGCGGGCCGATGACCCAGAAGCTGGCGCGCATGGTGGAGACGAGTTCGTAGGGCGCGGTGGTGTCGACGATCTCGGCGGCGTGGAAGGTCATGCGCTGGCCATCCATGCGGTCCGAACCGGACCGGCGGCCATGCACGGCGATATCGACGCCGTGATTTTCGAGGATGCGCTCGAGCTGCTTGACGTCGGCGAGGCGCGGCACGTTTTCGAGGACCAGCGGTTCCTTGGTCAGCAGCGACGCGATCATCAGCGGCAGGGCAGCGTTCTTGGCGCCCGAAATGGGGATTTCACCCCGCAGCTCGTGGCCACCAACGATGCGGATGCGATCCATGGAATTTCCCCGGTTGCCGGGCGATTGCCCGGAATTGCTGCCTAGCCCGGTTCTCTAGGGGCCGCAAGGCAGGCTCAAAATGGTAATCGGCAGGCGTTCAGGAAGTCTTGAAGCTTTTTCGTTGCTCTGTCCGAGCGATCCCGAGAAGGATCGTTCGGCCAACCGCCTTGAAGCTCTTTCGTTGCTCTGTCTGAGCGATCCCGAGAAGGATCGTTCGGCCAACCGCGTGTGGCTATGGGTCCTTGCCCTCTCCTTTGGGCGATGCCGGCGGCGGCGTGGCCCCTGCCCGCGCCTTGGCCTGCTGCTTGCGACGCTTCAAATTTTCACGAAGCTTTGTGGCCAATCTCTGCTCGCGCGCAGCTTTTTCGTCGGATTTGGACATGTCAGGGCTGTGCCTCGAGCAGCAGGTCGAGCGGATATTTGCTGTTGCTCTTGAGAATCACCAGGCTGGGCGGACGGGCGCGCAGCAGATCGCGGACCTCGTCGAGCGAGCTCGCCGCGGCGAGGTTCGGCTCGCCGGCAGCGGCGAGGCGCCGCGCCTGGCCGGCGGCGAGGCCGACGCCGATGACCAGAGCACAATTGGCGGCAGCGACGCGCAGCGCGCCACGATATTTGCGGCTGCCGTCATTGCCGGTGTCGGACAGATCGCCGAGGACGAGAATGCGGGGCACCGGGCCCCAGCTGGCCATGTCGTCGATGAGGGCGCGGGTGGACCAGAGCGAGGCCTTGTAGGTGTCGCGCAGATAGTCGTGGCCGAACGGCCCCGCCGCCGGCGCGAGGCGGTTGGGCAGCGGCTCGATGCTGGCGAGGGTGTCGATGGCGCGGTCGAGATCGGCGCCGGTGGCATGGACCACGGCCAGCGCCGCGAGGATGCTGGGCAGCGTGATGCGGCCGGCGAAGCGGGTGCGGACGCGGCGGGTGACGTCGCCGACGATGAGGTCGAAGCTCAGCCGGTTGGGCCAGCTGGCATCGAGGTTGGCGGCGCGCAGCTCGGCATCGGGCGCGGTGCCGTAGAGGACCACACGGCACCTCGCCACCGCCGCCATGCCGCGCACCAGCGGATCGTCGGCATTGAGGCAGGCGACGCCCTCCGGCGGCACGGCGGCCACCAGGCGCTGCTTCTCCGCGGCGACAGCGTCGACGCTGCGGAAGGCGGCGGCGTGATCGAGCCCGACGGCGGTGACCACCGCGACATCGATACGCAGGGCATCCAGCACATTGTCGAGAGCGCCCTGCATGTGGCCCGACAATTCCTGGACGACATAGTCGGTCGGCTCGCGCAGCTTGCGCACGCGGCGCAGCGGATGGCGGCCGGCATTGAGATAGACGCCGGTGATGGTGCGGAACTGCGCCTTGAGCAGCGCGCCGGCCAGCATGGTGGCCGTGGATTTACCGACGCTGCCGGTGATGCCGACGAAGCGCTTGAGGTGGCGCTGGCCGCGGCGGGCCTGCCAGCGGTCGATCGGCGCCAGCAAACGGCTCGCCAGCCCGTGGCTGAGCCCGTACTTGTAGGTCGCCGCGGCGCCGAAGAGCCATTTCGGGGGTGGTTTGCTGGGCATTGGCCGCCTTTACCAGAGGGCGGCAACATCCATGTTTTAGACCTTGCGTCAAGAAACACCCTATGGCATCTACGCCCAGCTTTTGGAGGCTTCGGCCTGGCAAGCAGGCTGCAGTAGCTCAGTGGTAGAGCACTCCCTTGGTAAGGGAGAGGTCGAGAGTTCAATCCTCTCTTGCAGCACCACCCCTTTTTCAGCACTTCCGATCCCTTGCGGGCGTTCGCTGTCGATTCGGGTCGGCATCGGGACAGGCGCCGGCTGGTCGTCGACGATCGGAGGATGCGGTTTGTGCGGGGGTGACGCCCTATTTCGCAGGACACACCGCGGCGCTCACGGCGCCGGGGGCTCGTGGATTGGCGAGGCACGTCTGACCAAGGGCGTGGCCGGCACCCTTCTGCCCCTCCTCGACAAGCGAGGGGGCGGGTCCCGGCGCGCGAGCGCCCGCCGGGACATGGGATGGATCGCTATCCCTTAACGGCGCCGGTTGTCATGCCCTGCACGAGCTGACGGTGAACGGCCATCACGAGGATCACGACGGGGACGAGATGGATGGTGGACATGGCGAGGAGTTGCCCCCAGCGCGCGCCATCCGGGTTCGACACGGCAATGGCAATTGTCACAGGAGCCGTGCGCGCCTCGGTCGAGGTGAAGATCAGGGCGAACAGATATTCATTCCATAGCCCCACGGCGACGAAAACCACGACGGCGGCGATACCTGGCGCGATCAGCGGCAGGGTGATGCGAATGAAGGCCTGGAACTGATTGCAGCCGTCGATCATGGCCGCCTGCTCGAGCTCGATCGGAATGTCGTCGATGAAGGCCTTGAGCAGCATCGTTGCGATACTCACGGAGAAGGCCGTCCCGGCCAGCACCAATGGTGTGACGGTATCGAGGAGTCCGAGGGCGCTCATCAGGGGGAACAGCGGAATGACCACGACGATGGGCGGGAACATGCGGATGACGATGATCAGCAGGCCGGGCAGCTTGAGCCAGCCGGTGCGGATGCGGGAAAACACAAAGGCCGCACCAATCGACGTCAGCAGGGTCAATACCACGCCACCAACGGTCACCTGCAGGCTGTTGCCAAGGTCGCGGAAGTAGGTCGGGCTGTAGCGACCGATCTCCTCATAATTGCCGAAGGTGAAATGGCTGCCCCACAGGCCCGGGGGATAGGCCCAGATCTCGGCGGCCGGCTTGAACGAGCTCATCACCATGAAGATGATGGGGAAGGCAGCCCACAGGAGCACCAACCCCAGGAGCATCCACTTTACGGCACCAATGCCGAACTGGCGGAACTGATAGGCGGTCATCACCGGTCCTCCGGGAACATGCCGCGATAGGTGCGGCGAATGAGGAAACTGGAGAGCAGGACGGTAACGGCAAGCATGATCCAGCCGATGGCTGCGCCGGCGCCGAAATCCGAATAGCGGAAGGCCTGCTTGTAGAGATAGATCGACAGGATTTCCGTGGCTGTACCGGGACCGCCGCCCGTAAGTGTCCAGGGTACGCCGAACTCACGCAGGGTGAAGATGATCCTGAACAGCAGGACGATGGCGATGGCCGGCGCGATCAGCGGAATTTTTACGAGCACCAGGTTCTGCCAGGGCGTCGCGCCGTCGACGCGAGAAGCTTCGTAGAGCTCCTTCGGAATCGAGGTGAGCGCGGCGAACAGGATGATGGTCGTGAAGGCGAACTCCTTCCACACGGCGACGATGATGATCACCGCCATCGATGTCGGACCATCGGTCATCCACGGCACACGCGGCAGTCCGACGCTCGATATCGCGTAGTTGACGACGCCGAAGGTCGGGTCGAGCATGTATTTCCACATCACGACGGCGACGATCGGGCTGACCGCAAAGGGGGCCAGGATGATGGCGAACCAGAGCGAGCGAAGCGGGAACTTCATCTGCAGCACCAGTGCGATCGCGAAGCCGACCCCCACTTCGAGCGTGACGACCACCAGCACAAACGCGACGTTGCGCAGCAGCGCGGCGATGAAGGCCGGATCGGACAGGACGTAGATATAGTTGTCGAGACCAACGAACTCGGCCGGACGTCCCGGGCTGAGGTTGGTCAGCGAAATCCAGATAAGCTGGAACGCCGGCACCACGATGAAGAAGCAGAGGATGATCAAGATCGGCGCGAGAAGCAGCAGCGCCTTGATCGAAGTTCGCGAGATTCGCAACGTGTGTCTCCCAGAGAGGAGTGGCGGCTGGCGAACCAGCCGCCACCCAGGGTCAGCTGTAAAGGCGCTCGAAGCGACGTGCGAGGCCATCGAGTTCGGCCTGGGTGTCGAGATCGTTCACAACGATGTTCTGGATCGTCTCGCCGAGGACGTCGCGGATCTGGTTGATGTTCTCGTTGACCGGCAGCGGGCTCGAGGACACCGAGAAGATCTCGGCCTGGATGGCCATGGCGGGATCGGACTGAGCGGCGATCGCCAGTTCCGATGCGGTGCACGGGCCACTGCCATTCACGGCGAGGTCGTGAACGGCCTGCGGCGTGCTGATGTGCCCGATGAGATCGGCTGCGAGCTGCTTGTTCTGCGATCCCTTCAGAATGCCGAGGCCCCAGTAGAACACGGTACCAGCGCCGTAGTTGCGCTCGGGCGTCTGAAGTTCGGCGACCAGCGGCCAGCGTGTTGCAACGGCATGGCCGTCGACGACACTGGAGCCGTCGTTGAAGGTCTTGTTATAGTTGGTGCCGCCCAGCGTCAGGGCCACGCGACCATCCTTGAACAGCTGGTTCACGCCTGACTGATCCAGCGTTGCCCAGTTGGGGGGCATGAGCCCTTCCTTGTAGAGGCGCTTCAGCAGGTTGACAGCGTTGACGACCGGCTCGTGGTTGACCGTCACCGTGCCATCGGGCTGCACGAGGTCGCCACCATAGGCACGGGCGAGGGCTGCAAGGTCCTCGGTGATGCTCCAGCTGGTGCCGCGGAAGGCGGCGCCAAAGACCTGTTCGCCATTGGCACGCGTGAAGGTTGCGGCCTTAGCAATTTCGTAAATGTCCTCGGGAACCTTGGGGCCCTCCGACAGTCCGCGCTCGGCGAACAGTTCATCGTTGTACCAAAGGGTCATCGCGCCACAGCGGAACGGCACGAGATAGCGCTGATCGTCAAAAACCGACGCGGCGAGAACGCCCGGGGCCCAGTCGTCCGGGAAGCCGTCAATGGGCGATGCCGTGATGTAGCTATCCAGCGGCTCGAGGTAGTCCGGCAGGCGCGAATTGGTGTCGAACTGATGCACGAAGATGACGTCTTCGGCGGTGCTCGATAGCGGCCCAAGGCGCTGCAACGATTCCTGCAACTGCGGATTGGTGGCGACGCTCCAGTTTACTTTCGCGCCGTGCTCGGCTTCGAAGGGCGTAAGGATGTCCGCGCCGCCGACAGCAGTGCCCTGCCCCCGCATGTTATCGAACTGACCCTGACCACCGATCACCAGAAGCGACTTCTCCTGGGCGAGAGGGCTGGAAATTGCCAGCACCGTTGCGATGGCGGTGGCGCACGCAAGGCGAAGGCCCCGCGTTGTGATCTTTGAGTGTCTCACCTGATTTTTCCTCCATGAGCCGGTCCGTTGGCCGAGCGACAGCCGCATATTCCGCTTCAAACTCGAAGCTTGTCAACAAAATTGCGAAACGTTTTTCTACTCCATTGACACTAGCGCGATGTATCTGTTTCTGTAGTACTGAGAAGAGTTGATCAGATTTTGCAAACCGTTTCGTTGCCGGGATTTTTGCCCCCAACGCTCGCGGAAGGGTGCCATCGATGACCAGAGCGACGGTTGCCACTATCAAGGATGTCGCGCGCGAAGCCGGCGTTTCCATTTCGACGGTGTCGTCTGTCGTGAATGGCAACAAACCGGTGTCCGAAGAACTGGCTGTCCGGGTGCGCGAGGCTATTCAGAAGCTCCATTTCGAGCCCAACCACATGGCTCGATCGCTGCACGCAAGGCGCACCCAGACCCTCGCCTATTTGACCCCCGACATTACCAACGTGGCCTTCCTGCGCACGTTCAAGGCCATCGAAACGACGGCACATGCGCGCGGCTACACGGTGTTCCTGCTCGGCACTGATGGTTCGGTCGAGACGACGAAGGAAGCGCTCGATCGGGTCATCGGGCTGCGGATGGATGGTGCGTTCTTCACAATGAACTGGGCGGTGGCGCAAAGCGAAGTGCGCCTGCAGCGTCTGGCGGATCGCGGCATCGCCATGGTCGGCGTATCGGGATCGTACGACCTGCCGGAGATCGATTGCTTCCTGCGCGACGAGGAGGGCGGCGGCTACCAGGTGGGCGATTATCTGCGCCGACTGGGCCACCGCCATGTCCTTTGCGTGGGACCAACCTCCAGCCGGTCAGCCGAGATGCGCTGGGGCGGTTTGCGCGCAGCGCTGGAGGATGGTGGCAGCGCTTCGGTGATCATGGCCGACATGAGCGGCTACGCCGCACAGACTGCCTACAACGCGGTGCAAGCGGCGCTGGCCCGCCGCACCAAATTCACCGGCGTCGTGGCGTTCAATGATGCCATTGCCAGCGGCGCGTTGGCGGCGCTCGCCGATAACGGCATCGACATCCCGTCCGATGTTTCCTTCGTCTCATTCGGCGACGCGCACATGGACTTTCATCGCCCGCAGATCACATCGGTGACCTTCGATGAGGAAGGTATCGCCAGGCTTGCGGCGAACCGGCTGATCGACCGGATCGAAGGCCGCGTCACCGAGCCGCCGGCGCATGAGAGACTGCCCCTCAAACTCTCGATCAGGCCCTCGTCGAGGCGCCTCGAGGCATAGTCAAAAACAATAACAGCCCGTAACCCCAGGAAAGAACAGTGCATCCTATATTCGACGCTACCGCGCTACAGATCGGCAGCAATACGCAATTGTTCATCGACAATTTGGTGATCGAACAAACCGACTGCGTGACGCGGCGGTGGCACAAGCCCCGTCGATTGACCGCCGAGCCGATCCTCAAAGCCGATCGCCCCTGGGAAGATACGCTCTACTTCACCTATTCGAACTTCAATGTCCTCCAGGACCCTACCGATGGCCTGATCAAGTGCTGGTACGAGGACATCGGCCCGCTGACGCCGCATCGCGCCCATCCATGGAAGAACCGGATGCTGTATGCGACCAGCCGCAACGGCGTCGATTTCGAGAAGCCTGAGTTGGGCAAGGTGTTCATCGATGGGCAGAACACCAACATCTACGCCGGGTATGTCGAGGGAGCGACGCCGGACGCCAACAACCCGTGGGCAAATGTCGGCATTCACTCGGCTGCTGTCGTCATCGACCCCACCAGCACCGAGGCGCGTTATCGCATGCTGTTCTCGCTGGCGCGCGAGGGCCACCGTCACAAGATGGTATGCGGCTATTCATCGGATGGCATCAACTGGCACAGCTACGGCATCGACCCGAGCTTCGGCAGCGCTGGCGCCCAGCTCTCCGACGTCTCGACGATCACCTTCGATACGCACACCGGCCTGTTCCAGCACTATACGCGCCACGGCGGTCAGACACTGGCCGGTATCCCCGAGCACTCCCCCGGCATGAAGTGGCAGGAAGGCGCCCGCTTCTCCACCTATTTCCCGGGCCGGCCCGATCTCATGAACAAGCGCCGCGTCTACCGCACGGTGTCCGCCGACTTCTTGCGCTGGACCGACCCCGTCGCCATCTCGACGCCCGACGACACGATCGACAATCTGGACACGGCCCATTACGGCCTCAGCCAGTTCCGCGTCGGTGCCACGCATTTCGGCACGCTCGGTGCGTTCCACTATGTGGACAATGAAATGGACGTCCGGCTGCTCTACAGCCATGACGGCGTGCATTTCCATCCCACCGACAATGGCCGCCCCTTCCTCGAGCCGCGTCGCGGACAGAACTGGGACCGGCACATGGTCTCCATCATGAGCCCACCGGTCCGCGTTGGCGATGAGTGGTACTTCTATCACGGCGGGTCGCAGGCTCATCACGACTGGTGGTGGGCTGGCCCCTATGAACTCGACCATGATGAGGCGCGTGATCCCGCAGCGCATGTCAGTTTCGGCATGGGTATCGCGGCGCTGCGCTTCGAAGGTATCGCTTCGCTCGACGCCATCCATCCCCGGCCGGGCCGCGTGGTGACGAAACCGGTTTGTTTCGACGGCAAGAGCCTCGAAATCAACGCCCGCGTGCGGACCAACGGATCCATCCGGGTCGGCCTCCTCGATAGCAGCGGCAACGCCCTGCCGGGATTCGGCCTCGAGGATTGCGTCCCGTTCTCCGGCGACGCCATCAGGCATCAGGTCAAATGGCACGGTCAGACCGACCTACCGGCACCGGCCCATCCTAACCAGTTCCGCAAGCTGGTCTTTGCCATCGACGAGGCCGAGGTGTTCAGCTTCACAATCAGCTGATGGCAGGCACCATGCGGTCGCTGCTCCCGGCGGCGACCGCATGCTTGCCAATGACGAAAGAGCGACGGCCGCCCTACGCGCCCACACGGCGGCGGATTTGCCAGCTGACGGCCAGGAGGGCGGCGCCGAGGAGGCTGGCGGCGGCGGCGGCGAGCAGGATGTTGGCGTAGTTGCCGGGGCCCGAGAGAATGGCGAAGAGGCCGGCGGTGGCGAAGCCGGCGATAACGCCCATGACGTCGATCAGTGAGGTCGAGAGGCCGACTCGCCCGGCGATGGCATCCTGCACATAGCTGATGGTGATGCTGAGCAGCGCTGCGGTGCCGAGGGCATTGAGGGACTGCAGGAGCAGCACGTCTTCAAAGCTGCGCGCGAAGAACATGCCGACCAGATAGGCCGCGAAGATCACGCCGCTGACGATGATGATCGGCTCCTTGGGCCAGCGCGTGGCAGCAAAACCCCACATCAGCATGAACGGGACTTCGAGCGCGGCGGCGAGACCGGCGGCGAGGCCGAGCTGGGCGAGGCTCGCCCCGATGTCGTTGATAAGGACAAGGGGGAAGACGGTCAGGTTGACGACGAGCGCGATGCGCAGCACCGCAACGCCCGCCGTGCCCAGCATGCGATAGGGCGGGAATGGCGAGCCCGGCGCGGCCGTAGCCTGCCGCGTCGCGGAGTGGATGCCCACCTTGGCTTCGGGGCGCAGCAGCAGCAGGGCGAACATCAGCATGCAGAGCAATTGCGCGACGGCGGCAACGAGGAACACGTCGAACATCGAATAGGTGCTGGCGATCCAGCCAACGAGCGGCGGCGCGACGATCCACGCCGCCGTGAAGAGGCTGCGCAGCACGGCGATCATGAACTCGGCGCGCCTGGTGTCCGCGTGCTGGTTGAGGAAGGCCCTCGCATAGGCAAAGCTCTGCGAGAACAGCGCGGCGCCGAAGGGCAGGATGGCGCAGACGGCGACGATGTAGGCCAGCTGCGACGGGACCAGCCAGATGAGGCCATAGGCGACGGCGCCCAGCGCGGCGCAGATGATGACCAGCCGGCGGCGGTCGCTGACCTTGTCGGACGCATAGCCCAGGATGACCGAACCGATGGCGGCGCCGATCGACGCCAAAGCGAGAACGATGGCGTAGGCGGCATTGTCCATGCCGAGGCCGTCGATGGCCACCAGTCCGCGATAGGGCGTAACCGCCGCGGAGGCGATGCCGGCGAGAAAGATGCAGGCGCCCAGCAGCGCGATGATGGGTGACGCCTTGATCAACTGCCGATGCCCCATGATTTTCGAATCGCGGTCAGCCTAGAGGCATGGCCGCCATTCGATTAGCTGGCGCAATTCGCATGAACTTATGCACGGGGCGCATGAATTGGTCGTAGCGTCGAGCCTTCGACGCCCTGCCCTGCGCCCGGAGGCGCAGGGGGGATCGGGTCAGGTCAGTAGGTGGTGCGGCCGCCGGAGAGGTCGAAGACGCTGGCGGTGGTGAAGCTGTTTTCCTTCGACACCAGCCAGGCGACCATGGAGGCGGCTTCGTCAACTTCGAGGAAGCGGCCACGCGGGATGCGGACCAGCATGTAGTTGATGAATTCCTCGGTGAGCGTGTCGAGGATGCGGGTCTTGGCGGTGGCCGGGGTGATGGCGTTGACCGCGATGTCGTGCTTGGCCAGTTCCTTGCCCAGCGATTTGGTGAGGCCGATGACGCCGGCCTTGGCGGCCGAATAGGCCGAGAGGTTCGGGTTGCCTTCCTTGCCGGCGACGGACGAGATGTTGACGATGCGGCCGTAGTTGCGGGCCTTCATCGAGGGCACGACGACCTTGTTGACGTAATAGGTGCCGTTGAGATTGACCTCGACGACGCGGCGCCATTCCTCGGGATCGTATTCATCGAGGGTGGCGTTGCGGCCGGTGATGCCGGCGGAGTTGACGAGGATCGAGACCGGGCCGAGTTCGGCTTCGACTTCGCCGTGGACGCGCTTCAGGCCCTCGAAATCGGTGATGTCGACGACCTTGGACGAGGCGTTGCCGCCGAGCGCGGTAACGGCCGCGGCGAGGACGTCGGCATTCATGTCCCACAGGCTCACCCGGGCGCCGGAGGCCAGCAGGCGCTGCGCGATGGCAAAGCCGAGGCCCTGCGCGCCGCCGGTGACGACGGCCACCTGGTTGCCGAGATCGATCTTGTTCATGGGTAATCCTTTTCAGTATGGGCCGGGGCCAAAACCACACGGCAGTTCTTACAGCGTTATTTTCCGCCGCGATCGAGATAGTCGCTGATGGCATCGCCGAGCAGATTGAGCCCGAGGATAACCCCGGACACGGCGACACCGACAATGATGGCGAAGACCGGCTGGATGGCGAGATAGCCCTGGGCTTCGCGCAGCATGGAGCCGAAGGAGGGCGCGGGCGGCTGGACGCCCATGCCGAGGAAGCTCAGCGAGGCCTCCCAGAGCACGGCCTGCGCGCCATCGAAACTGGCGATGACGATGAGCGGCCCGATCATGTTGGGCAGCACTTCGCTCCACAGGATGCGGATTTCGCCGGCGCCGAGGCCGCGCGCCGCCTGGATGAATTCGCGGTCGCGCAACTGGATGGCAACGCTGCGCGAGACGCGGGCGAAGTCGGGGATGGCGGCGAGGCCAACGGCGATCATGGCGTTGGTCAGCGACGGATCGAACAGCGCGACGATGACGATGGCGACGAGGATGGTGGGGAAGCCCTGCAGCACTTCCACCACGCGCGAGACGACCAGATCGAGCAGGCCGCCAAGGCCACCGGCGAGGAGGCCCAGCGCCGTGCCGAAGACGCCGCCGATGAGCACGACGATCAGGAAGGCCTGCGCCGCGACCTGGGCCGAGCCAAGCAGGCGGCTCAGCACGTCACGGCCGAGCGGATCGGTGCCGAGCCAGTAGGTGCTGCTGGGGCCCTGGAGGGCGGCCGAGAGGTTGGTGTCGGTCATCGAGTGTGGCGCGAGCCACGGACCGAAAATGGCCGCAACGAGGAAGATGCCGACGAGGAGGACGGCGAGCGGCGAGCGGCGGATGAGGAAGCCGAGCAGGCCGCTGGAGCGGCGCACGGGCGGCGTGGTGGTGGCGAGATCGCTCATCGGGCGCGCACCCGGGGATCGATGAGCGCGTAGGTGAGGTCGATCAGCAGATTGACCGCGACATAGCCGGTGGCGGCCATGAGCACGACACCCTGGACCACGGGGTAGTCACGGTTGAGCACGGCATTGAGACCGAGGCGGCCGAGGCCGGGGATGGAGAAGATCAGTTCGACCACGACGGCGCCCGAGATGAGGACGCCGAGCTGGAGCCCGATATAGGTGATGGTGGTGACGAGCGTGTTGGGCGCGACGTGGCGCAGGAGGATTGCGGCGGGCGCGGTGCCCTTGGCGCGGGCGGTGTCGACATAGTCCTCGCGCAGGACGCTGATGGCGGTGACGCGCACGAAGCGGACAAGCGAGGGGATGAGATAGATGGCGAGCGTCGTGACCGGCAGGACGAGCGAGCGGATGTTGCCCAGCACATCCTTGGTGGGCGGCACGTAGCCGGCGGAGGGCAAGAGGCGCAGCGTCACCGAGAAGAGGACGATGAGCATGAGGCCGACCCAGAAGCCGGGCACGGAGATGCCGATGGTGATGAGGCTCGAGGCAGGGCGGCTCCACCAGCGATTGCGGTTCTGCGCGAGGACGAGGCCGAGCGGGATGGCGATGACGACGGCGACGATGAGGCTGGTGAGGGCCAACTGGATGGTCGGGAACGCCGCGGCCGCGAGGAGGTCGGCCACCGGCTTGAAGCTGACATTGGAGGTGCCGAGATTGCCCAGCAGCGTCTCGCGCAGCCAGATGCCGTAACGGATGGGCAGCGGCTGATCGAGGCCGAGCTGGCGGGTGATGGCTTCGATGCGCTCGGGCGTCGCCATGTTGCCCAAGAGCACCGCGGCGGGGTTGCCCGGCGCGAGCGCGGTGGCAAAGAAGGCGAGGCCCGTCACGCAGAACAGCGTGATGAGCCCCCCGACGACGCGCCCCAGCAGATATCTGATCATTGGCGACCCCCGAAGGCCGGCGGCAGCACGCCGCCGCCAGCCCGATTGTTTGCGCTCAGCCTATCAGAGCGCGATCTTGGTGTAGTCGTCGATACCGCTCGGCCCGATGACCAGTGCCTTGGCCGCCTCGGTGCCGAGGAAGAACAGCGGCAAATGGTTGACCGTGATCTGCGGCATCTCGTCGAGGATCAGCTGCTGCAGCTGATGATAGAGCGCGATGCGCTTGTCGCGGTCGATCTCGGCGCCCGCCTGGGCGACCAGCTCGGCATAGCCGGGCGGGTTCCACAGATTGACGTTGGTCGCCGGCGCAAGGTTGGGCGAGTTGAACATGCTCGCCGGATCTTCCGGGCCGGTGTTGAAGTTGTCGGTGGTGATGTCGAAGTCCGGATTGGTGAGGAAGCGATCGAGCCACACCGTGACTTCAAGCTCGCGCACCGTGACGTTGTGGCCGAGGCGGTTGAGCGAATCCTGCAGCAGCAGCGCCATCGACTTCAGCGTGTCGAAGCCCTGCGGCGTCAGGATTTCCATCTTGAGCGGATTGTCCTTGGTGAAGCCGGCTTCCGCCAGCAGCGCCGTGGCCTTGTCCGGATCGTAGGGATAGAGCGACGCCGAATCCGGCAGATAGGTCTCCATCTCCGGCGGCACCGGGTTGATGGTGGCACGCGCAAAGCCGAACCACACGGTCTTGGCATAGCTCTCGCGATCGAACGCATGCGCCAGAGCCTGACGCACGCGCTTGTCGTTGAACGGCGCGCGCGTGGTGTTGATGTTGAAGTTCTCGTAGAGGTTGTAGGGCTTGGTCTGGATGACCTCGATGCCGGCGGCCTGCGCCTGCACCACGTCCTTGCCCTCGGCGAGCATCACCATCTGCAGCGTGCCGTCCTGCATGCCAGCAAGGCGGGCCTGCGAATCCGGCACGATGCGCCATTCGATCGCACCGACCTTGGGGGCGCTGCGATGTTCGGCATAGGCCTCGACGCGGATGTGATCGCCCGGCGCCCAGTTGACGAACTTGAACGGCCCCGTGCCGACCGGCGCGGTGGTGATGGTGCCGATGGTCGCCTCATTGACGATCTGGATGACCGCAATGTTGGAGAGGATGCCCGGCACCGTGTTGGCGAGGGTCAGAACGACGGTCTGGTCGTCGGTCGCCTCGACATTGGTGACGGCGACGAGCTGCGGCGCGAACGGGCTGCCGACCGCAGCATCCTGCACGCGCTTGATCGAGTAGACGACGTCGGCGGCCGTGAAGGGCGCACCATTGTGCCAGGTCACACCGCTCTTGAGCTTGAAGGTGACGGTGAGGCCGTCAGCGGAAATCTCCCAGCTGTCGGCGAGCAGCGGATCGGCCTGCAGCGTGTCCGGATTGATGAACACCAGCGCCTCGAACACGGTCGAGCGGATGGTGTGGCGGAACACGTCGTTGGGCGACATCTGCGGATCGAGCGTGTTGATGTCGCTCGAAATGCCGATGACGAAATCCCCACCCGCCTGCGCCCTGGCCGTACCGACGAAACCGAAGGGGCCGGCCACTGCTGCGGCAGCGGCGGCACCTCCGAATAATCTTAGAAACTGAGCGCGATTCATGCGCCCCCAACCCTCACGACCGTTCATTTCATTCTCCCTTTTGAACGTTCAGATCGTAGTTTTGTATACCATCAGACGGCGGGTCAAGGTTGGCTTCGGCAGCCGTCACACGGGCTCGACATCGAGCGGGTAGTGACAGGCGACCTTGCGGCCTTGGCCATACGGCCTGAACTCGGGCTCCTCGCTGGCGCAGCGGCTCTGGGCGCGCGGACAGCGGGTGTGAAAGCGGCAACCGGAGGGCGGCGCCAGCGGGCTCGGCACATCGCCTTCCAGAACGACGTTCCGGCGCTCGGCGTCCGGATCGGGCAGCGGGATGGCCGACAGCAGCGCCTCGGAATAGGGATGCAGCGGCCGCTCGTAGAAGGCATCGGCCGGGGCGAGTTCGACGAGCTTGCCCAGATACATCACGCCGATGCGGTCGGAGACGTGACGGATGACACCCAGATCATGCGAGATGAAGATCATGGTGAGGCCGAACTCGGCCTGCAGATCCTTCAGCAGATTGAGGATCTCGGCCTGTACCGAGACGTCGAGGGCGGAGACGGGCTCGTCGGCGACCACGAGCTTCGGGCTGAGCGCGAGGGCACGGGCGATGCCGACGCGCTGGCGCTGGCCGCCGGAGAGTTCGCTGGGCAGGCGATCGGCAAAGCTGGGCGCGAGACCGACCTTGCGGAGCAGATCGATGACGCGCTGGCGGCGCTCGGCGCGATCGGCGCCGATGCGGTGGAGACGGAAAGCTTCCTCGAGGATGGCGCCGATGCGCTTGCGCGGGTTGAGGCTGGCGAAGGGATCCTGAAACACCAGCTGGATGTCGCGGCGGAGCGGCCGGAGGCTGCGCATGCTGGCATGGGCGATGTCGGTGCCGTCGAACAGCACCGCGCCTTCGGTCGGCTCGTGTAGGCGCACGATGCAGCGGGCGAGCGTGGACTTGCCGCAACCGGATTCGCCGACGAGGCCGAAGGTTTCGCCGGCCATGACTTCGAAGGAGACATCATCGACGGCGTAGACGCGGCGCGCCCGGCCGAAGGGGCTGCGCGAGGCAAAGACCTTCTTGAGGCCATCGACCTTGACCAAAGCGGTGGCGGTCATGCGGGCACCCTCCCCGCTTCGATTGCGAGATGGGCGCGGGCGCCTCCGGACAGCCAGCAGCGGTAGACGTGATCGGCGCCTTCGAGGTCGGGCCGCTCGATGCAGGCGCCGAAGGCATGGTTGCAGCGCGGGCTGAACGCACAGCCGCGCGGCCGGCCTTCGGTGAGCACCGGCGGCGCGCCCTTGATGGAGGGCAGCCGCGGGGTGCGGATGCGATTGGCGGCGGGGATCGAGGCGAGCAGACCGGCCGTGTAAGGATGCTGCGGGGCGCGGAAGACGTCGCGCACCGGGCCGGCTTCGACACATTGGCCGGCATACATGACCATGACGCGATCGGCGATGCCGGCGACGACGCCGAGATCGTGGGTGATCAGCACGACGGCCATGCCATACTGGTGGCGCAGGCCATCGATGAGCGCGAGGATCTGCTGCTGCGTGGTGACATCGAGCGCGGTGGTCGGCTCGTCGGCGATGAGCAGCGACGGCGAGCAGGCGAGCGCGAGGGCGATCATGGCCCGCTGGCGCATGCCGCCGGAGAATTGGTGCGGGTAGTCATCGACGCGGCTGGCGGGGTTCGGGATGCCGACCTGGGCGAGCAGCTCGATGGTGCGCTCGCGGATGGCACGGGCGCCAAGGTCGGTGTGGTTGCGCAGCACTTCGCCGATCTGCGCGCCAATGCGATGCAGCGGGTTGAGGCTGGTCATCGGGTCCTGGAAGATCATGGCGATCTTCGAGCCGCGCACCTTGCGCATCTGCGTTTCGTCGAGCGAGAGCAGATCGGTGCCGTCGAAGCCGATCTTGCCGGTGAGGGCAAAGCGCGGGTCGGTGCGGTTGAGGCCGATGAGGGAGCGGGCGGTGACGGTCTTGCCGCAACCGGATTCGCCGACGATGCAGAGAATTTCACCGGCGTTGAGGCTGAACGATACATCATCGACCAGCGAGGCGGCGTTGCCTTCGCGGGTGAGCGTGACGCTCAGATGCTGAACGTCCAGCAGCGCGGTCATGCGGCCCGCTCCATGGCCAGCCGGCCGGCGAGGCGCGACTGGGCAGCGATCAGGGCCGCGGCCATGCCGGGTTCCTCGATGGAGTGGTTGGACTCGGTGACGATCTCGAACTCGGCCTCGGGCCAGGCATTGGCGAGATCGGAAGCGCTGCGCGCCGGGGTGATCACGTCGTAGCGGCCCTGCACGATGATGGCCGGCAGGTGCCGGATGCGGTCCAGCTGTGCGAGCGCCTGCCCTTCCTCGATGAAGAAGCCGTTGAGGCAGTAATTGGTGAAAAGGCGCGCGACCGGCAGCGCCTTGTCGGCCGCACTCGATGCGGCAACGAAGGCGGCGTCGTAGCGGAACAGCAGCGTCGAAGCGTTGTAGGTGGCGAAGGCCTGCGCGGCGGGCAGATGCACTGCCGGATCGGGATCGAACAGGGCGCGGGCATAGCCCTTGAGCAGGTCGCCGCGATCGGCTTCGGGCAGGAAATCGCGAAAGGCTTCCCACTCGCGCGGGAACAGCCAGCGCGTGCCGCCCCACCACCAGTCGCGCTCGATGGCGCGGCCGAGGAGGACACCGCGGATGAGCAGCGCGACACAGCTTTGCGGATGCGCCTGCGCATAGATCAGCGCGAGGAGGCTGCCCCAGGAGCCACCGCCGACGACCCAACGGTCGATGCCGAGATGATGGCGCACCGACTCGATGTCGGCGACCAGGTGCTGCGTGGTGTTGTTGTCGATGGTGCCATGCGGCACGGAGCGGCCGCAGCCACGCTGGTCGAGCAGCACGATGCGCCAGATGGACGGATCGTAGTAGCGGCGATGGCGCGGCTTGCAGCCGCCGCCCGGTCCACCATGGAGGAAGACGATCGGGCGGCCCTGCGGATTGCCGCACTGCTCGTAATAGATGCTGTGCCCGCCCGTGACCGCCAGCATGCCGCTGTCGTAGGGCTCGATCTCGGGGAAAAGCACGTCATCCAGAGTCATGACAGCATCCTGGGTGGCGGCGCGGACGATCCCGCGCCGCCGGCGGGCGGCTTAGTAGGTCGGCGTCGAGAAGATGGTCTTGCCGCCGACTTTGATCTCGACATCGACGGCGTATTTGGTGAGCGCTTCGGGGTTGATCTCGATGCCGAGGCCCGGGGCGTCCGGCACGTTGATCTGGCCGTTCGCGTCACGCACGATGTGGTTGCGGGTCATATCGACCGCGACCTGCTTCAGTGAAGTCGGATACTCGCAAATGGCGTGATGCTCGAGGCCGGCGAAGGGCTGGAGCGAGGCGCTGAGCGCGAGGTTCGAGGTGAAGGTGTGGTTGATGTAGGTCACGCCCTTCTTGACCGCATAGTCGGCGACTTCGCGGGCCGGCCACAGGCCGCCGATGCGGCCGCAGTCGATCTGGATGTAGCCGACACCGCCGAAATCGATGAGGTGTTCGGCCATGTGGCGGTTGTGCGCGGCTTCGCCACCGGCGGTCTTGACGGTCTTCACGCGCTTGCTGAGTTCGCCATAGGCGCCATAGGCAGAGCCGTGGAAGGGTTCTTCGAAGAAGGTGACGCGGTTGCGTTCCATCGCATCGAGGCGGAGCGCGGCGCCTTCGACATCTTCGTTGAAGATCTGGCCGGCGTCGATGAGCAGGAAGGCCTCGCTGCCCAGACCCTCGCGGGCGGCGTCGAGATGGGCGATGTCGCCATCGAGCGTATCGCCAAAGGGCGCCCAGCCGAACTTGGCAGCGCGGAAGCCCTGGCCACGGATGTCCCTGGCCCGCTCCAGCGTCTGCTGCGGCGTGGTGCCGAAGAGGACCGAGGCGTAGGGGGTCTTGGGGTAGGCGCGCTCGTAGCCGAGCAGCTTCCAGGTGGGCTCGCCGCGGGCATGGCCGAGCAGATCCCACATGGCCATTTCGATGCCCGACCAGGTGTGCGCCGCCTGCAGCAGATCCATGCTGTTGTAGGCAAGCGTGGCCGACATGCGGCGGATATCGTCGGGGCCATCGAGCGTTTCGCCCAGCACCGACGCCGACACCGGGCGGCAGGCGCCATGCGACATCGGCGTGACGAAGGCGGCGATGGAAGGCAGAGGCGAGGCTTCGCATTCACCCCAACCGACATGCCCGCCGGCCGAGACGCGCACCACGAGCGCGTCCTGGCTACCGTCGGCGGCAGTCGTCACCTCCGGCATGGCGAGGTAAAAGAAGTCTACGCTGTCGATCTTCATTGTCGGTAGTACCTTGTGTTTTTGAAATTCAGGCGGCTCAGCCTGCCCGCCGGTAGAGGACGGGTTTTGGAACGAAGTTCGTGTCCGGCTCGATGGGATAGATGGGACGAGCGCAAAGCGTGTGGCCGAGCGATGCGACGTTGGCCGAGGTGGAGCCCGGTGCATCGACGTTGAAGTTCTTGGTGACCCACAGATCGTACATGTGGAACTCGGTGTGGGGCGACTTCACCACGACGAGGTCGAAATCGACCGGGTCGAGACCGTTGGCGTAATAGAAGGCGCGGTCCATCAGGAAGGCCGGCTTGCTCAGCACGACGATGGTGAAATTGTCATAGGTGAGGACAGCGGTGAGGCCGCCATCCATCCACATGCCCATGGTCTCGATCTTGGCGCGGCCACGCGACAGGCTTTCGACCATGGCGTTGACCGGCATGGGCGAGAAGCGGGCGGCATCGACGGTACCGCCGAGGGTGACGGAGATGGTCTTGCCAACGCCGGCCTGGTGCGCCGCAGCGGCGGCGGGGGCATCGATGATCTGGGCGAGGACACGGCCCTTGTAGCCACCGTCGCGCAGGGCCTTGATCAGGACGTTCGAGTCGCCGCTCGCACCCGAGGAAGTGGCGTCGGCCGCATCGGTGAACAGCACCGTGCCCGGCATGCCCTTGGCGAGTTCGACCGCCGGTTCGACGTCGATGAGCTTGCCGACGAGACGCTGGCGCCCTGCCCACATGCGGTTGGCGAGATGGGTTGCCGCCTGCTGGGCAAAATCGGCGTCGGATTCAGCAACGACGATGGCCTGGGTGCAGAGTTCCGGCGCGTCGGTGAAGGGGTTGCCGATCATGACGCCGGCGGCAAGGACCTGGCCCTTGCGCTCCATCAGCTGGCCTTCGCGCAGCACATCGCCATACCAGCCGGTCTTGGTGATGCACTCGTCGCCGCGGGCGAGCAGCGGCACGGTTACTCGAGCGATGACGGGCTTGAGCTTGCGGTCGACGATATCGAGCAGGAGCCTGGCGGCACGGGCGCCGGTGTCGGCGAAATCGACGTGCGGATAGGTCTGGTAGATGGTCACGCCATCGATCTGGCGCAGCATCTTGTCGGTGAGAATGCCATGCAGATCGAGCGAGATGATGATGGGCAGATCGCCGAAGGCCTGACGGATGGCTTCGAGCAGCGAGCCTTCCGGATCGGGCTCGTCGACGGCGCCCATGGCGCCATGGAGGGCAAAGTAGATGGCATCGACCTTGCCGACATGGGGCAGGATGGAGCCGAGGATTTCTTCACGCAGCTGCGCCCAGCCCTTGGAGGAGAGCGGCCCCGTGCTCGGGGCGCGGGCCGAGATGGTCCAGAGCAGTTCGACGTCGTTGCGAGGCTCGAACACGGTCAGCGCACCGCCGAGGTGGCTGTTCAGCCCGCGCTGCTCCAGCAGCTGTTCGCCATGCGTGATGGAGAAGTCGGCATATTCCGACTCCAGGGGATTGAACGAGGAAATTTCCTGGGTGCACTGGGCGATCAGAATACGCATGTTCTCTCTCAGCTTGCGGCCAATTTGGCGTCATAGTCCTGCATGACGACGGCAACGACGTCACCGCGCACGACGCGACCGGGGCCAGCGGCCATCCAGATGACGCCATCGCGCGAATAATTGACCTGGATCGGCTCGCGATCGATGTCCTCGACGAAATGCAGCCAGCCGGCGGCCTGGCCCGCCTTGACGGCCTCGCCGCTCACGCCGGTCGGTTCGAACAGGCCATTGGTCGGCGCGAAGCTGTAAGCGGCAGGATCGCGCACCATCATGTGGCGGGTGCCGGGCGTGCCGTCGCGCTGCACGGTGTCCGGCTTGCCGTCGATGACGCCCCATTGCTTGAGCACATTGTCGATGCCGCGACGCGCGATGCGCACGCCTTCGACATTGACGCGACCCCAGCCGCCGAGCTCGGTACCGATGGAGACGATGCCGCGGCGTTCGACGCAGGAGGTGAAGGTGGCGCCTTCATCGACGCCCCAGAACACCGTGTTGAACGGCGCTCCAAAGGCGGCCGCGGTCTCCATGGTCTTCTGCCGGATGGCTTCGTCGGCCACGTAATGCATGTTGGTCGAGAGGGCCGACTCCATGCTGTGGCCGGCGGTGTGGAGGTCCACCGACACATCGGCATAGGGCAGGATGTAGCCATCGATGAAATGCGCGAGCATTTCCGAGAAGGTGCCCCTGGGGTTGCCGGGGAAGCAGCGGTTGATGTCGCGGTCGTCGATGGGGCTGAGGCGCGTGTCGTTGAGCACGGCCGGGATGTTGTAGGCGGGGATCATGATGACCCTGCCCTGCACCGTGGCCGGATCGAGCGTGCGCGCCAGCCGCGAGATCGCGATGGGGCCTTCGTACTCGTCGCCATGGATGCCGCCGGTCAGCAGCACCGTGGGGCCGCTGCCGTTCTTGATCGAGATGATCGGAATCTCGATGGTGCCCCAGGCGGAGGTATTGCGGGACAGCGGGGCGCGCAGATAGCCGGTCTGACGGCCGTCCTTGTCGAAGTCTATCGGATTGGAAATCCTCGATTTTTCGACTTGCAGCGCAGCCATGGCCAAGTCCTCCTCGTGCGTATGATTGTATACGATATGCGGTGAGTCAATCGATCCGCGGGCCTATCCAGCGATTTCGTATACCGTATATAAGAGGATGGACAAGGCCGAAAACCGGTGGTTTTGCACCGGCTTGCAGGGTTCAGGCGTGCTGCTCGTCGCGCAGGCGCCGGCGTTCCTCGACAATGGCGTCGAAGTCGACGCCATGCGCCATGACGACGATGTGCTCGTGCAGCTCGCGGACGATCGCCTCGACATCGCCGGCGGCGTAGACGCGGATCAGCAGATCATGCTCGAGGACGATGTCGCGCATCGGTTTGCCGAGGGTGGCGAGGCCGGCAATGATGGTCACCTGACGGGCCAGCGACTCCCACAGCATGGACAGCACAGGGTTTTCCGCGAGGGAAACGAGCTGGCGGTGGAAGGCGGCATCGGCGAGGGCGAAACCATAGGCATCGTCGCGGTCGGCCATCAGTTCCAGTACGTGGCGGGCCCGCTCCAGCGAGGCGATGTGCTTGGGACGATTGCGGCCGGCGTCGATGGCGCGGCGCACGGCAAGGCTTTCGAGCGTCGAGCGCACGTCGAGCACCTGCTCGAGCCGCTCATGCGTCATGTCGATGAGGCGGATGCCCTTATAGGGCGAGCTGGTGACGACGCCCTGGCTTTCGAGCGTGCGCAGCGCTTCGCGGATCGGCACGCGGCTCATGCCGAGGGCATTGACGAGATCGGCCTCGATGATGCGATCGCCCGGCAGGATGACGCCCCGGCTGGCGCCGGAGATGATGGCGGCGACGGCATGATCGACCATGGTCGTCGGGCGCGGCGCTTCCCAGCCGGCAGCGGCGGCCCGGCGCGCCGGAGCCTTGTTCGGTCGTGACGCGCCCCGCATTGTCTTCACCACCTCGATGCCGCCTGGCCGACTTATACGAAAGTGGCATGGGCGGCGGCAAGGTGAGCGCGGGGTCCCGCGCTAGCTATGAACCGTGAAAATTACGCGGCCACCCAGCGTTTCGCCCGGGGCGAGGATGTGGACACCCGGCGCGGGCGTGCCGGACTCGACGCCATCGAAGGCGCTGGTGCGGTTCGACTGCGGCTCGAGGCAGAAGGTGTCGAAATCATGCGACGGCACATGGAACATCAGATGCTGGAACAGCGGATCGGCGGTGATGCCGAGGGCGAGCCGGCGCGACGGCCAGTCGATACGCGCGCTGCCGGTCCAGCCGGCATAGCAGCGATTCTGATAGGCGCGCGGCGGTTCACGGCCGGCGGCGTAGTCCTGATCGGCGGGGATGGGCGCGAGGCTTAGCGCCTGAAAGTCGGCATCCTCGCGCAGGACCTGGCTGGCCGCGAAGGTGGCGAGGGCGTCGCCGTGGCGGGGGAACCAGGGGTGGAGGCCGATGCCGAAGGGCATGGGCTGGGCGGAACGGTTGGTGACGGCGATCGAGACTTCGAGCCGGCCGGGCGAGAGAATGAAGCGCTGCGTGGCGGCGAAGCGATAACCCGGCGCTTCCTCGGTCTCGTCGAGTTGCAGGGTGCAGCGGTCGGGCTGTGACTCGGTGACCTGCCACGGACGCTGCCAGCCGCTGCCGTGATAGTTGAGGCGCGCACCGGTCATGTTGGGCGCGACTTCGTAGGCCTGTCCGCCGATGGCGAAGCGATTGTCGCGCAGGCTGTTGGCGAAGGGCACCATGGGGAACATGCCGGAATGCAGCGCATGGGGCGCGCTGCCCGCAGGCGGGCTCATGGGGCGCATCAGCGCGACGCCGGCATGCTCGAAGGCAGCGATGGAGCCGCCAAGTTCGGGAGCGAGATCCAGGGTCAGCTGACCGGCGGCGAGGCGCATGGGCGGCTCCTAGAAGGTGGAGGAGACGCCGCCATCGACCAGCAGATACTGGCCGGTGACATAGCGGCAATCGTCGCCGCAGAAGAACAGCGTCGCGGCGGCGATGTCCTCGGGCTGGGCAGCACGCTTGAGCGGGATGCGGCCGTATTTGATGTAGATGTCCTTGAACCAGTCGGTGTCATGCTCATGGCCGCTGCCATCGGGCAGGAGCGCCATGCGCGTATCGACGAAACCGGGGCAGATGCAATTGACGAGAATGCCATCGGCAGCGAGGTCGACCGCGAGGGCGCGCGTCATGTTGACGACGCCGCCCTTGGCGGTGGCATAGGCCAGGGTATCGGGCGCGGCGCGCACACCCTGGATGGAGGCGATGTTGACCACCCTGCCCCGGCCACCGGCCTTGAGCAGATCGAGCAGCCCCATGGTGGCCCACAGAGCGCCGTTCTGGTTGACCTGCTGCACCAGATCGTAGCGCTCGCGCGTCAGATCGCGGAGCGGCGTGGCATCGAGGATGGCGGCGTTGTTGACGAGGATATCGAGATGGCCGTGATCGGCCTCGATGCGTTCGCGGAGATCGGCAATGCTGGCGTCGCTGGTGATGTCGGTGCGGATGCCAGCGGCCTTTACGCCCGACTGCACGAGGCGAGCCGCGGCTTCTGTCGCGACGTCACCATCGATGTCGGCGAGGTAGACGAAGGCGCCTTCGGTGGCGAGGCGAGCGGCAATGGCTTCGCCGATGCCGCGGGCGGCGCCGGTAACGACGGCGACGCGACCATCGAGGCGACCGGAAGAGGACGGGGCAGTCATGGGAATGCTTTCTAGCTGCGGTGGGCCGGGTCGGAGAAATGCCGCTTCAGCACCGCTTCGAGATCCTTGAGCGAGCCATTGCGAATGAACTCGACAAGCGTCTCGTGCAGTTGAACCTCGCCGGTGCGGTCCGAGGCGGTGGACCAGTCGCGGCAAAAGACGATGAACATATGCTGGGCGAGGCCTTCCCAGATCTGGGCGGCCAGCTCGTTGCCGGAGTGGTGGGCAACGGTGCGGTGGAAATCGAGGTCGACGGTGCTGAGCGCCACGGCGTCGCCGGAGCCGGAAAGGCTGCGCATGCGATCGAGGATCGGCGCCAGCGCCTCAAGCAAGGGCGCGCGGTCGCGCCCGTCGCGCAGGGCGTGCTGGAAGATGATCTTTTCGATGGCGAGGCGCAGTTCGAACAGTTCGGCGACGCGCGCCTCGCTGTAGTCGGAGACGCGCAGGCCGCGCTGTTCGCCTTCGACCAGCACGCCGCGCAGCAGGAGGTTCTTCATGGCCTCGCGGGCGGGCACGCGGCTGACCTTGAGGGCCGCCGCGATCTCGGCCTCGGTGATGCGGTCGCCAAAGGCCTTGTCGCCGGTGGCGATGGCCAGGATCAGGCGCTCCTCGACCTCGTCGGTCGTGGTGCGAGCGCGCTCGATGGGCGACAGCGCCGGGCGGCGCCGGGCGGCGATCAGGTTTCCTGCGTCAGGCATGACAGGTGGCGCCTCCGATCGCCATGCGTTCCGTCAACTTGCCGCCGCCGTGAGGCGGGAGTGATCAGGAATGGCTGCGAGCAGGGCTTGCGTATAGGTGTGCTGCGGATTGTCGAATACCGCTTCCACCGCCCCCTGCTCGACGACCTCGCCCATGTACATCACAAGTACCCGGCTACAGAGATATCGAACGACGCGCAAATCATGCGAGATGAATACGAGGCTTAATCCAAGCCTTTCTTGCAGTTCGATAAGTAGAGCCAGTACCTGGGCCTGTACCGATACGTCGAGACCGGAGACGATCTCGTCGCAGATCAGGACTTTCGGCTCGAGCATCAGCGCCCGGGCGAGATTGACGCGCTGGCGCTGGCCACCGGAGAGCTGGTTGGGCAGGCGGCGGGCGACGTCGGCATGGAGGCCGACCATTTCCAGCATGCGGATGACGCGCGCCTTGCGCTCGGCCGGCGGGCAGATGTTGTGAATGGCCAGCGGCTCGGCCAGCGCATCGCCGATCCGCATGGTCGGGCAGAGCGCGGTGAAGGGGTCCTGGAAGACGTACTGGACCGAGCGCCGCAGGTCGCGCCAGTCGGCGCGCGATTTGACCGGGCGGCCGTCATAGGTGATCTCGCCCGCGGTGGCGGTTTCGATACCGATCATGATGCGGGACAACGTGGTCTTGCCGCAGCCGCTTTCGCCGACGAGACCGACGATTTCGCCCGGGGCGACGGTGAGGCTCACATCGTTGACGGCGCGCAGCTCACTCGTCTTGCCGCCGCGCTTGACGTTGAAGGTCTTGACGATCCGGTTGGCGACAAGCGTGCTCATCGGACGCCCTCCCTGCCCTCGAGGGCGAAGCGGTGGCAGGCCACATCATGGCGCGGGCCGGCACTGGTCCAGCCGGCGCGCTTGATATCGCAGACGCCATCGACGACGACGGGGCAACGCGAGCGGAAGGGCGAGCCGGCGCCGACCGAGCCGGGCTTGGGCATCTGGCCGGGGATGGGCCGCAGCGGATTGGCGCGGCTCGATTTGAGCGTGGGCGCCGAGCGCAGCAGACCGCGGGTGTAGGGGTGCGTCGGATCGGTGAGCACGTCGTTGACCGGGCCACGCTCGACGGCGCAACCGGCATACATGACGAGCAGATCGCCACCGATGTCGGAGGCAAGGCCGAGATCGTGGGTGACGAAGATCAGCGCGAGGCCGAGTTTGTCCTTGAGGTCGCGCAAGAGCTTGACGATCTGCGCCTGGATCGAGACGTCGAGATTGGTGGTCGCTTCGTCGGCGATGATCAGCGAGGGCGAGCAGGAGAGCGCGAGGGCGATGGCGACGCGCTGGCGCAGGCCGCCCGACAGTTCGCTGGGATAGGAGCGCATGCGGTGCTCGGGCTCAGGGAAGCCGGCGAGGCCGAGCACTTCGATGGCGCGGGCCCGCGCTTCGGCACGGCTGACCTTGCGATGGGCGCGGATGGCGTCGACGATCTGGTTCTCGACGGTGATGAGCGGATTGAGCGCAGCCGTCGGGTCCTGGAAGATCATGGCGATCTCGGAACCGCGGATGGTCTGCCATTCGGCTTCGCCCAACTTCAGCAGGTCGCGGCCCTTCCAGTCGATGCGGGTGCCGGTGACCTTGGCAGCGCCGGGCGCAATGCCGAGCAGGGTCTGGCAGACCATCGACTTGCCCGAACCGGATTCGCCGGCGATGACGAGGCTTTGCCCCGCTTCGAGCGAGAAGGACACATCGTCGACGACGGTGATGTCGCCGCGTCCGCCGGGGAAGCTGACCGAGACGTTTTCGACGCTAAGAACGGGCGCCATCATTCGTCTCCTTCGCGGTTACGGGAGGCATCGGTGCGGGCCTGGAGACCATCGCCGATGAGCACGAGGCTCAGCGAGGTGAGGACGATGGCGATGCCGGGCAAGGTGGTGAGCCACCAGGACGAGGTGATGTAGTTCTTGCCCTCCAGCATGATGCCACCCCAGCTCGGGGTCGGCGGCTGGACGCCCATGCCGAGGAAGCTGAGCGTGGCTTCGAAGACGATCATCGCGGCCATCTGCATGGCGGCGAGGACGAGCAGGCTCGGCAACACGCTGGGGAAGACGTGGAACATGGCAATGCGGAAGGGCGATGCACCGATGACGGTGGCGGCCTTGACGTAGTCCTTGCCGCGCTCCTGCAGCGCGATGGAGCGAACGACGCGCGCGGCGCCGGCCCAGGCAGCGAGGATCATCAGCACGATTAGCACGCCGGTGGAGGGTCGTACCGCGCTGGTGATGGCGATAGCGAGCAGCACATAGGGGAAGGCGAGCTGGATATCGATGGCGCGATCAACGATGGCGCGGACCCAGTAGGAACCGAAGGCGCCGATCATTCCCATCAGCGTGCCGAAGGTGAGCGAGCCGATCATGCCCGCACCGGCAACGAGCAGCGAGACCTGGCCGCCATAAAGGATGCGCGCGAGGAGATCGCGGCCGATGGCATCGGTACCGGCCCAATGCGCCTCGGAGGGTGGCAGGCGAACCGAGCCGAGATCGACGACGGCCGGACCGGCCGGGGCCAGCACCGGCGCCAGTACGGCGCTCAGGATGATGATGACGAGCAGCGCGATGCCGATAATCAGCGACGGGCCGAGGCGCAGCCGGGCGATGAAGCCCGGCCGGCTGGCAATTGCGGTTTCTGTGGACGCGACGCTCAACGGCCAAAGCCCGGCAAGAGGCCGAAATTGCCGGTCCGCGGATAGGTCTTCACCTCGCGGAAGCCTTCGGCAAAGGCGACGTTCATCTGCTGGCCGCGATTGGCCGAGTTCTTGTCCATGAGATCGGTGATCGACACGTCGTCGCCATAGACGGCGCGGAGCCAGGCGTCCTGGCTGACGTGGCAACGCAGCATGTCCTGCTTGATCTTCATGACGGAGCTGATGTCGACATAGGCTTCGGGCTCGAAGCCGAGACCCGTCGGATTGTCCATGTAGAACATGTGCGGGATTTTCTTGATGTAAGGCAGGCTGGTCTCGACGAGACGCACCGAGGCGGGGATGCGCGCGTCCTCGGCGATCTGGCCGGAGATGCGGTGGTCCGGGTGGTAGTCGGTGGGCCCGTGGATGAACATTACGTCGGGATCGGCCTGACGGATGGCATCGATGAAGCGGGTGCGGGTCGGCCGGTCGTTGAACAGCCACTCATCGTCGAAATCCATCCAGATCAGCTCGGCGCCGATGAGGGCGCAGGAGTTCAGCTGTTCCTGATGACGGATGGCGCCGATCTCGGCACTGGTGTGGGTGGGCGAACCGACATTGCCGTTGGTCGCGACCGCCATGAACACCTTGTGTCCGGCCTGCGCATAGAGCGCGAGCGTGCCGGCGCACTGGATTTCGATGTCGTCGGGATGAGCGCCGATAGCGAGGATATTCATGACCGTTCCAAGCGGATGCGCGGATCGATGCGGCCGTAGACGAGATCGATCAGCAGGTTGACGACGACGAAGGTGCTCGCCGTGATGATGGTGATGCCCTGGATCAGCGGGTAGTCGCGCGCATTGAGCGCGACGAGCGCCAATTCGCCGATGCCGGGGAAAGCGAAGACGACTTCAGCCACGATGACGCCGCCGAGCAGATAGCCGATATCGACACCGATGACGGTGAGGAGCGGCAGGCTGGCGTTCTTGAGGGCGTAGACGAAAGTGATGCGGCTCTGCTTGAGGCCGAAGGCCCGCGCGGTGCGGATATATTCCTCCTTGAGCGAGGCTTCCATCGAGGCGCGCAAGACGCGCAACTGCGTGGGAAGGATCGAGAGCGTCACCGCAATGGCGGGCAGGACGAGACTGATTGGCCCGTTGAAGCCGCCCGAGGGCAACCAGCGGAGGCCGACCGCGAAGACGAGCACGAGGATGGCGCCCGACCAGAAGACCGGGGCGGACTGGCCGAGGGTGGCGAGCGCCGAGGAGAGCCAGGCCCAGATGGAGCGCGGCTTCATGGCGGCAAGGCTGCCAAGGCCGACGGCGATGAAAAGCGACAGGACCAGCGATACGCCCGCCAGCAGCAGGGTGCGCGGCAGAGCGGTGAGAATGAGGTCCATCACGGGCGCCTGGAAGCGGAAGGACTGACCGAAGTCCCCGCGGATGGCGCCCCAGAGGAAGGAGCCGAGCTGTTCGAGCAGCGGACGATCGACACCGAAGTCACGGCGATATTGATCGATGACTTCGGGGCTGGCGAAGACAGGCGCACGGATGCGGGCGGGGTCGCCGGCGGAGAGACGCAGCACGATGAACACCGAGACGGCGATAAACGCCACGATGATGACCGATTGCAGCAGGCGTCTCAGGACATAGGAATTCACGCGGGCAACCCTCTTGAGATGAAGTGGAACCGGGGGAGACCCCCCGGTTCCTTTCGTGCCGGGAGGCTACGAAGCGACAGAGACCTGCGGGAGCAGGTTCTCGCCGACAAGCGGGGCACGCTTGAAATCGACAACGCGCTTGTTGACGATCGAGTACCAGACTTCGTCGGAGAGATAGAGGGTGACCTGGTTGTCCCACAGATACTGGGCGGCCGCAGTGACGGCGGCAGCGCGGTTTTCCGGGGTCGCAGCACGCTGAGCACTATGAAGCTCGGTGTACTTGGGGTCGTTGTAGTGGAACACGGCTTCACCCGTGCCGCCGACATAGAAGCCGAGCAGGAAGTCGGGGTCGTTGTTGAAGACGCCCAGCGTGTTCAGGTTGATGTCGTAGGTGTTGTACGACGACCGGAACGCACCGACTTCCAGACGCTCGACTTCGACGGTGATGCCGATGGCCTGCAGCGACGCCGCGATGACCTGGTCGATTTCGATCTGGTTGGGCACCAGGGTCGAGGTCGACATGCGCAGCGTCACGCCGTTCGGATAGGCGGATTCGGCGAGCAGCGCCTTGGCCTTTTCGAGGTCGTACTCGAACTTGGGCTCAAGCGGGGTGTAGAAGGTCGAGCTGGTCGGCAGGCTCGAGAAGCCAACCGGGTTGGTGCCGCGCATGATGGACTTGGCGATACCTTCGCGGTCGACGGCGTGGGCGATGGCCTGGCGGAGCTTCAGATCTCCGAGCGGGCCATTGTGCTGGTAGATGGCAATGATCTGCGCCGGGGGAGTCTGGCCGTTGACGTAGAAGTCAGCATTGCCTTCGACGCGGGCGAGATCTTCGGACGACACGCGGGTGAGGATATCCACCTGACCGGCGAGCAGCGCGTTGATACGGGCCTGGGCATCTTCGATGTAGCGGAAGGTGACCGACTGAATCTTCGGGGCACCGCCCCAATAGTCGGCATTGGCTTCGAGCACGACGTCGTTGCCCGTGTAGGACACGAACTTGTACGGGCCCGAACCGAGCGCACCGAGCTTGAAGTTGTCCGGATTGTCGATGTTGGCCTTCGGCAGGATCTTGACGAAGGCGAGCATGTTGAGGACGACGCCGAAGGCCGTCGGCGAGACCACTTCGAGGGTGGTCGGCGAGGTCACGTTGGCGACGATGCCCGGGGTGGCGACCATCGACTGCGCCAGCGAACCGGTGCCGAGACGATCGATCGAGGCCTTCACGTCCTCGGCGGTGAGCGGCGAGCCATCGTGGAACTTCACGTCGTCACGGATGGTGAGGTTGACCTGCGTGTCGCCGACCAGTTCCCAGGCCGTGGCGACCGACGGGTTCATGTTGCCGTTTTCGTCGAAGGCGATGAGCGTGTCATAGGCGAGCGAGGCAACCTGCTCGTCCACGAGACCGAAGCCGGCGGCCGGATCCCAGTAATTGGCGGTCGGGGGCTCGGCGTTGCCGTAGACGATGGCGCCGGACGGCACGCCGCCCTGGGCGAAAGCCTGCAGCGGCATGATGCTGCTGATGGCCGCAATGGCAGTGGCCGAAAGGCCAGCGGCGGCGGCGGATTTCAGGATGGAACGGCGGCTGAGCATCGGCATGGTGCCGTCGTCATCGCGCGAAAAGTCGGTCATTGAATTCTCCCTGTTGCTTACGTCCCCGTAAGACTTATGTGACGCTGACATACGGTATACCGTGTGTCAACTCGCTATGTAGCGCAGGCGAGATAACGTTGTCGATTTGACCAGGGGAGCGCGGGCGGCGCCCTACGCACGGGGTCCGGCAGGCGTAGAATCGTCTTCCACATAATTGCGGACGATCTCATCGACGGAGGCGTCGGCGACGAGGCCGATGCGGGTGGCCTTGTCGAGCCGGAAGGCGGAGGGCCAGGTGGTGACGATGTTGCGGATGAAGGGATCGGGCTGCCAGCGCACGAGGTCGGCGGCGGCCTGCCCGCCGATGCGGGCGACAGCGGCAACGAGGTCGGCGGCGCTGCAGGCAAGGCCCGCCATCATCACGGCGCGGTCCCTGCCCCACGCCTCGGCCGGCGAATCGTGGCCGGTGATGAGGCCTTCGATGCAGCGGCGGGGCGACAGCAGATAGCCGCGGTCGCCGGGCTCGACGGGGCTGGCATAGGCATTGCCGCTAAGCGGCTCGCGCACGATGTCGCTGGCCCAGGCGGAGGTGGCGGTGCTGGGGGCGCCGCCGCGCACGGCGATGATAGGCAGACGGAGCGAGCGGCCATCGATATAGCCGCGGCGGGAGTAGTCGTTGACCAGCAGCTCGCCGATGGCCTTCTGCGTGCCGTAGGAGCTCTGCGGCGTCTGGCGCTGCGTATCGAGCACAAGGCCGGGCAGCTCGCCGCCAAAGGTGGCGATGGTGCTGGTGAAGATGAAGCGCGGCACATTGCCGGCGCGGCGGGCCGCCTCGAGCAGATGGATCGTGCCGTGGAGATTGGCCTGGTAGCCGGCCTCGAACTGCTTTTCGGCGCCGCTGCTCATCAGCGCGGCGAGATGGAACACGGCGTTCGGCCGGTCCTCGAAGAGCTTTGCGGCGAAGGCCGGATCGGCGATGTCGCCGCCGACATAGGCAAGCCGCGAATCGGCTGCCGGCGCGGCCATGGCCGGCGCCATGTCGGTGAGGAGGATGTGGTCGATCGGTTCGGGCTTGCCGGAGGGACCGGCAAGCGTATTGCGTTGCAACAGGGCGCGGACGAGCTTGCGTCCGAGATAGCCTTCAGCGCCTGTTACGAGGACCCGCATGGCTAGAACAGCTCTTTAGCCTTGGGGGTGTAGCGGGCTACGCGATCGGGATCGAGGGCGACGCCGAGGCCCGGGGTATCCGGGATGGCCAGCATGCCGTCGGCATCGAGCTTGAACGGCACGGCCATGATGTTGTCCACATAGGCGCTGCCGGCAATGTATTCGACGAGGTCGACATTGGGCAGGGCCGTGGCCAGCTGCAGATCGGCGGCGATGCCGAGCGCGGTGTTCCAGCCGTGGCCGACATAGCGGACGCCGAAATCCTGCGCGAGCCAGGCGATGCGGCGCTGCTCACTGAGGCCACCGACCTTGGTGACGTCGGGCTGGACGATATCGAAGGCGCCCTGGGTCAGGAACGGAATGAAGGACTGGCGGCGGGTCAGCACTTCGCCGCCCGAGATCGGCACGCGGGTTTCGCGGCGCAGCGTGATGAAATCCTCGAGCGCGTCGGGCTTCACCGCTTCCTCGAACCAGTCGACGTCGTGGTCGGTGAGCATGTCGGCGGTGCGCAGCGCCCATTTGAGGCCATTGGGCCAATAGGCGTCGGAGGCACCGGCATCGACCATCAGGCGGCCGCCCGGGGGCAGCGCGTCCTTGGCGGCGCGAACGATGGCTTCGTCATTGGCAAAGCTGTCGCGGCGGCCGAAGGGACCCCAGCCGATCTTGAACGAGCGGAAGCCCTGGTCGCGCCATTTGGCAATTTCGTCGCCCATCTGCGCCGGCTCTTCCATGAGCAGCGAGCAATAGGGCATGACGCGGTCCTGGTGACGGCCACCCATGAGGCGGCCGACCGACAGGCCGGTGACCTTGCCCAGAATATCCCAGAGCGCGATGTCGATGCCGCTGACGGCGTGAGTGAGGGTGCCGCCCCGGCCCATCCAGAAGGTGTTCTGGTGCATCTTTTCGGCGACGCGTTCGGGCTCGAGGGCGTTTTCGCCCAGATAGTAGGGTTCAAGCACTTCAAGCGCGGCTTCGACGAGGCGGCCGTCGGTGAAGACGCTGCCATAGCCGGTGATGCCGGCGTCGGTGTGCACGGCGATCAGCGCGTGGATCGAATCCTCGGCCTTGATCTCGACCGACCAGCCGCCCTTCGGGCTCTCGCCAAACAGCGGCGCAGCGACGATGCGGGTGATGCGGACGGGACCAATGTTGTCCCGCGGGGCCAAGGCCATGGAAGTCTCTCCTTGAGATAAACGGCGGCGATTAGGTTACGGCATATCGTATACAATAATACGACTCAAGTGGTTAGGGGCGTGCAGAATCGTCCATCGGTGATGCGCCTCAGGTTGCGGGGGAAGTGGACGGAGCCCCGAGGCGCGTACGCCTCGATGTTTTAGATAGAGAGGCACACGACGCCTCGGGGCGCGGGCTTTCAGGTCCCCATGCGGCCGTACGGGCTTCAGCCCGTCGCATAACCCACAGTGCCCAGGCCGGGCGCGAACCCAACCCTCCCGCTGGCCCACCGCGTCGTTCGCGTCGACTACCGTCCGTGCGGTGGTGCTGAGAGGAATATACACCCGCTGGAATCGACGTGGATAACTTCGCCCAAAATCGGGGTGTGAGCCTAGAGCCGCCTGAGGAAACCGCTTGTTGAGTTAAGCGATTTTGGGGGTGGGGATGAGTACGTAGATTCGAGCGTGGGGTCGCCCCCACCACCGCTGCGCGGTCCCCCTCCCCCGTTGCACGGGGGAGGATAGCTGACTTTGCCATCGCGGCTGCGGCTCGCCCCACCCACCGGCTTCGCCGGTCCCCCCTCCCCGGGGGGGAGGGATGGGCTCCACTCCAGGTGCAACACTCAGCCCAACTCGCAGTCGGGATATCCC
>SEEL01000108.1 GCA_004144345.1 Hyphomicrobiales bacterium | reverse complement strand
CTCCCCACCCATTCCCCCTCCATCACCCCAACGATGGAGACTTCTGATGGATCATTCCCACCATACCCGCCTCGCCGCCGGCGAACTGACGCCGGCCGTGCTTGAAGGCGCGGCGATCTACGACGCTGCGGACCACAAGATCGGCACTGTGTCGCATGTGCATGGCAGCGGCGCGGCCAGCCAGATCGTCGTCGATGTCGGCGGCTTCCTCGGCCTTGGCGCCAAGCCCGTCGCCGTGCCGGTGAGCGATCTCGCCTTCATGCGCGGCGAGGATGGCGACGTCCATGCCGTCACCAGTTGGACCAAGGAATCGCTCGAGCAGATGCCAGAGCACAAACATCACTGATCGGCCCAACCGGCGGGGGTTCAAATCGCCCTCCCGCTACCAACGCCCGTCCCGCCCGCCGGACGCCCCGCCCCGCTGGGCGGCTGCGGGGCGTTGCCGCAATGGTCATTGCCGGTCCGATCTGCTACCCTGTTCCCGACTGCGGTAAGTCCCGCTCGACCCTGGACGGCATCCGCCGCCGGGGAACGCTGCCAGTGGATAGCCCGTGCCTCCCATCAAATCCGTTGCCGTGAAGCCCAAGCGCGCCCGCGCGGCCGCCGCCGCCCCGGCCGACGAGCCCGCCTTCAGCCTCGGCCCGCCGCCAGCGCTGGCCCGTCCTGCCCGGCGCACCGTGCCCGCCCCGGCGCATCGCTACCAGATCGGCGAGAAGCTCAACATGATCGGCGGCGGCAATGCCACGCAGCGCGCTGCCAGCGGCTGCACCATCGTGGCGCGCCTGCCTTATGAGGGCCGTGGCGCCCTGCTCTACCGGGTGCGCAGCGATCGCGAATCCTTCGAGCGCATCGTGCCGGAAGTCGATCTGACGCGCTGAGCCGTACCGGCCCGTACGGCTGGAGCGGCGCTCCAGCCTGCCCAAACCCCTGCCGCGGCGGGGGAAAACGGTCGTGGCCGATCGTCAGCCAGTAGGCGATCCGCACCAGATTACAGCATTGTAATCGGCGCCAATCGGGGGCATATAGGCGGCATACGCTCGCTACCGTCTCGCGCTGTTGACGGCCCGGTTCGCCGGTCCATTGATCTCCTGAGAAATGTCCGAACGTCGCCGGCTGGCATGCTGCCACCGGAACACGCCATTCCAGGATTTTTCAAATGGCTGAAGGCACCGTCAAGTTTTTCAACACCACCAAGGGTTTCGGCTTCATCGAGCCCGTCGGCGGCGGCAAGGACGCGTTCGTCCACATCTCCGCTGTCGAGCGTTCGGGCATGTCGACCCTCAATGAAGGCCAGAAGGTCTCCTACGAGCTCGAGACCGGCCGCGACGGCAAGCAGTCCGCGACCAATCTGCGCGCGCTCTAAGCTCGCCTCGCACTAAAATTTTGACGCCGTCGCGGTTCGCCGCGGCGGCGTTTTGCTTTTCTGGAACGATGTTCCCCGGCCGCGCTGCCGCCTGTCATACGCCTGACACTAACTGCGCTAAATAATAGCCTGAATGCCCAATATATAGTCGTTTTTTGCTGAAATTTTGGGCGGCAAAACGTGCATATACTATGCCGCAATCTCGCCGTTACTTCTATTCACCAATAGTGTTACGCGATTCCTTGTGAACATCGCGACGGGTTGCACGATTGAGGGAGTATTGTGGTGCGTAGGCCGATCAAGCACGAAGGCCGTCAGGAAAATTACGCTGGCGGTTACATGGATGGCGTCACCGATTCACGCGCCGGCACCTTGTCCGCCGCCATGATGAAACCGCTCGGCGTCGAGGAGCCCAGCGCCTATCAGCGCGGTTATCTGGACGGCGTCGCCGAAGCCTCCCGCCAGGCCCTCCCCGTCGCCCCCGCCCGCAGCA
>SEEL01000084.1 GCA_004144345.1 Hyphomicrobiales bacterium | reverse complement strand
TGTAGTGGCGAGCGACCCCGCCCCACCCGGCCTCCCCCTCCCAGATCACTCGTCATGACCTTCGCTCTCTGTGAGCGGGATGAGGGGAATATACACCCGGCCTGGGGGGACGTGGATAAGTTGGCCCAGAATCGAGGTGTGAGCCTAGAGCCGCCTGAGGATTCCGCTAGTTGAGTTAAGGTCCGTAGGAATGCGTAATCGGAGTGGATTCGAGGCGAATCCGGCGGTTCGAATCTTGCCGAACGTCATCCCCGCGCAGGCGGGGATCCAGGGGCCACGACCATTGTGCTGACTGCCCTGGATTCCCGCTTTCGCGGGAATGACGTTGTGGGGGTGTAACGAGGCACGGTGTTCAGGGTCGCCCCCACCACCAGCTTCGCTGTGGATCCACCCTACCCGTCCCGTGAAAGCCGCTTGGTCCGTGCTTTCGCCTTGACTCATCGGGCTGATGCGAGGATAAGCCGCCGACTGCACGTAATGGGTGACCATTGCGTGCGTATTGTTGTTGAACCGCAGTTCGAGGCCAGCGCCGGTTTTGCCGGGGCGAAAAGAGCGGATCCTTAAGGGTTTGCCGCCGTAGAGCGCGAATGAGAAGGACCGGCCGGTGTGCCGGGAGATGAATGAATTTCGCAGTGATCAAGACCGGCGGCAAGCAGTACAAGGTTGCCGCCAATGATGTGGTGAAGATCGAAAAGCTCGATGCCCAGCCGGGTGACGTGGTGACCTTCGATCAGGTGCTGATGGTGGGCAATGGCGACGACGTGACCGTCGGCGCGCCGCTCGTCGCGGGTGCAACGGTTGCTGGCCATCTGGTCAACAACAAGAAGCAGCGCACGATCATCATTCAGAAGAAGCATCGCCGCCAGCATTTCGACCGCCGCAACGGCCACCGCCAGATCCTGGCGACCGTGCGGATCGGCGAGATCCTGATCGGTGGCGCCAAGACCACGCTGGTCGCCGACGAAGCCATGGCGGCGCGCGCCGCGGCCGCCCTGCAACGCCAGGGTACGGCCTCGATCAGCGCCCCGGTGCTGGCCGACGAAAAGCCGGCCGCCAAGAAGGCCCCGGCCAAGAAGGCAGCCGCCAAGAAGGCCGCGCCGGTAGAGACCGCGACGGAAGACACCGCAGCGCCCGCCAAGAAGGCTCCGGCCAAGAAGGCCGCTGCCAAGAAGACCGAGGGCGACAAGCCCGCCGCCAAGAAGGCGCCGGCCAAAAAGGCCGCCCCGAAGGCCGACAAGGAATAAGGAGCTAGACGAATGGCACATAAGAAAGCAGGCGGCTCGTCCCGCAATGGTCGCGATACCGCTGGCCGTCGTCTCGGCGTCAAGAAGTTCGGCGGCGAAGCTGTGATCGCCGGCAACATCATCATTCGCCAGCGCGGCACCAAATGGCATCCGGGCACGGGTGTTGGCATCGGTGTTGACCACACGATCTATGCCGTGGTCGACGGCACCGTTTCCTTCAAAACCCGAGCCAATCAGCGCGCCTACGTGTCGGTAGTGCCGGCAATGGAAGCTGCAGAATAGACCGGTAGGACAAAAATCCCTGCCGGAGACCATCTCCCCGGCAAGGCAGTCCACTCACCGCCAAGCAAAGTTCCAAGGGGAGCCGGAATCCGGTTCCCCTTTTCGCTTTGAGGGCAGTGAAAATGAGACTGTATCTATCGTCGGAGAGACTGGGCGAGCGGGCGGGAGCGCTGCTGGCCATGCTCAACGGCACGAAAGTGGCGGTGATCGCCAATGGCTATGATTCCGGCGCGGCACTGGCCCGCGAGGTCTATCGTGCCGAACTCTACGATCCGCTGGCCGAATTCCGCGCGCTCGGGCTCGACGCCGACGAAATCGACCTGCGGGCGCATTTCGGCGATGCCCAGAGCCTGCGCGAGCGGCTCGCGCCCTATCACCTCGCCTGGGTGATGGGCGGCAACAGCTTCGTGCTGCGCCGCGCCATGAAACAGTCCGGCTTTGACAGCATCATCCGCGAACGGCTCGCGGCCGACACCATTGCCTATGGCGGCTATGCCGCCGGCGCCGTGGTGGCCGGCCCGACCCTGCGCGGGCTGGAGCTGATGGACGATCCGTTCGAACTGCCCGATTTCTATGACGAGCAGCTGATCTGGACCGGCCTGGGCCTGACGCCCTTTGCCATCGTGCCGCATTTCCGCTCGGCCCACCCCGAGGCGGCGTCGGCCGAAAAAGTGGTGTCCTATATGCGGGCCCGACGAACCCGCTACCGCGCCCTCTCGGATGGCGAAGTGATTGTTGCGACGGGATCTCTCGAAAGGCTGGCATCATGAAGAAGGCCAAGATCGACGACGACGATGAGACGATTGTGTACCGGCCGGGTGGCACCGACCGCGCGGTGCGCGAACTGGCGGTGGCCACCCACCGGCTGACGCTGCGCCGCATCCGCGATTTGCTGCCCGGCAAGATCACGACCAAGCGGCTGGTGCTGCGCGCGCCGATCCGCGGCGACGTGCCCGATCTGGTCAAGCATGCCAACAACAAGGCCATCGCCGACCGGCTGGAGCGCCTGCCAAGCCCCTATACGCGGGCGGACGCGGTCGGCTTCATCGAGGTGATTGCGCAGCGGCCCGACGAGCGGCCCTATGCGATCACGCTCAATGACCGGCTGATCGGCATCGTCGGCCTCTCCTACCATGAGGGGCGGCCGCCCGAGCTCGGCTATTGGCTGGGCGAGGAGTTCTGGGGCCAGGGGCTGATGAGTGAGGCGGCGCGTGGCCTGATCGAAGCGGCGCAGCGCACGCATCATTACGATGTGATCGCGGCGCGGGCGCTGGCCGACAATGCCGGCTCGCTGAAAGTGCTCGAAAAGCTCGGCTTCAAGCGGATCCGCAAGGGCAAGGGCGAGATCGGCAACCTCGCCGGCAAGCCCATCGTCTATCTCGAACTCGAGAGGCCGCGATGGATGTGACGCTTCAAACGCGCCGCCTGATCCTGCGCCAGCCGCTGCCGACGGATGCGCCGCGGCTGGCCCGCATGCTCAACAATTTCGCCATTTCGGGGAAGCTGAGCCGGGTGCCCT
The DNA here is from genome assembly GCA_004144345.1 of Hyphomicrobiales bacterium. Taxonomy (GTDB): domain Bacteria; phylum Pseudomonadota; class Alphaproteobacteria; order Rhizobiales; family Devosiaceae; genus Devosia_A. Next base: position 5,708 of record SEEL01000084.1, on the reverse strand, counting down.
ACCCCTATGGCGAGGCCGATGCGGAATGGTGGCTCGGCACCTGGCGGCCCGACAAGCCGCCGGCCGAAACCGGCTTCACCATCGATCTGCCGGGCGAAGGGCTGATCGGCCATGTCGGTTTCCATCTGACCAATGGCGAGCCGCAGATCGGCTATTGGCTGGCCGAGCCGTTCTGGAACCGCGGTTTCATGACCGAGGCGACAGAGGCGGCGCTCGACTGGTATTTCGAGGTGACCAGCGCCATGCACATCAATTCGGGGCTGTTTGCCTTCAACAAGGCCTCGCTGGCCGTGCAGAAGAAGCTCGGCTTTACCCAAATCGGCACCGGCACGCTCCATTGCCTTGCGCGCCATGAGGACCTGCGCCATATCGACACCCGATTGACGCGTGCCGACTGGATGGCGCGCAGCGGGCGCACGGCGCTCAAGGAAGCCACATGAAATTTCTCGACCAGGCCAAGGTTTATGTCCGCTCCGGCGATGGTGGCGCTGGCTCGGTCAGCTTCCTGCGCGAGAAGTTCCTCGAGTTCGGCGGCCCCAATGGCGGCAATGGCGGACGCGGCGGCGATGTGATCGTCGAATGCGTCGATGGGCTGAATACGCTGATCGACTACCGCTTCCAGCAGCATTTCAAGGCCTCGACCGGCACCCATGGCATGGGCAAGGACCGCCATGGCGGCAAGGGCGCCGACACCATCCTCAAGGTGCCCGTCGGCACGCAGGTGTTCGAGGAAGACAATGAGACGCTGATCGCCGACTTCACCAAGGTGGGGCAGCGGGCGGTGCTGTTGAGCGGCGGCAATGGCGGCTTCGGCAATGCCCATTTCAAGACCAGCTCCAACCAGGCGCCGCGCCACGCCAACCCCGGACTGGAGGGGATGGAAAAGTGGATCTGGCTGCGGCTGAAGCTGATTGCCGATGCGGGGCTGGTGGGCCTGCCCAATGCCGGCAAATCAACCTTCCTCGCCGCCGTTTCGGCGGCCAAGCCCAAGATTGCCGATTATCCGTTCACGACGCTGCACCCTAATCTGGGCGTGGTGCGGGTGGGCGAGCGCGATTTCGTGCTGGCCGATATTCCCGGCCTGATCGAGGGCGCGCATGAGGGCGCCGGCATCGGCGACCGCTTCCTCGGCCATGTCGAGCGCACGGGCGTCCTGATCCATCTGATCGATGGCACGCAGGACGATGTGAAGGCGGCCTACAAGATCATCCGCGGCGAGCTGGCCGCCTATGACGAGCAGCTGGCGGAAAAGCCGGAAATTCTCGTCCTCAACAAGATCGACGCCCTCTCCGACGATGACATCAAGGAGAAGGTGAAGGTGCTCAAGCGCGTCAGCAAGGCCGAAGTGATGACCGCCTCCGGCGTTACCGGCAAGGGCGTGCAGGACGTGCTATATCGCGTTATCTCGACGCTGGACGCGGCCAAGGCCGAATTGGCCGAGGCAGCGAAACGCGCCGCCCAGCCCAATTGGACGCCGTGATGGCCAACGCGCTCGCCCCCTTTCGCCGACTGACCGTCAAGATCGGCTCGGCCACCATCGTCGATGGTTCGACCGGCCGCGTCCGCTCGGAGTGGCTGGCGGCGCTGGCCGAGGACCTCGCGGCGCTCAAGGCCGAGGGGCGGTCGGTGGTCGTGGTCTCCTCGGGCGCCATCGCGCTGGGGCGCGGGCTGCTCGGGCTGAGCGCGGTGAATCTGACGCTGGAGCAGCAGCAGGCGGCGGCCAGCGCCGGCCAGATTGCCCTGAGCCAGGCCTGGGCCGAGAGCCTCGGGCGGCACAATATCGTCACCGGCCAGATCCTCATAACACCCAATATTACGGAAGAGCGCCGCTACTTCCTCAATGCGCGCACCACCATCACGACGCTGCTCGGATTGGGCGCCATCCCGATCATCAACGAGAACGACACGGTCGCCACCGCCGAGATCAAATATGGCGACAATGACCGGCTGAGCGCCCGCGTGGCGACCATGATCGAGGCCGACTGCCTCGTGCTGCTGTCGGACATCGATGGGCTCTACACCGCTCCGCCGGCGCGCGACCCCAACGCCCAGCACATCCCCTTCGTGCCGGCGATCACGCCAGACATCGAGGAGATGGCGGGCGGCGCCGCGAGCCATCTCAGCAAGGGCGGCATGACCACCAAGATCGAGGCGGGCAAGATCGCGACCCAGGCGGGTACCGCGATGATCATCGCCAAGGGCACCGGGCTGCATCCGCTCAAGGCGCTGACAGAGGGCGGGCTGCATACGCTGTTTGCCGCCGCCGAAAGCCGGGCGCAGGCGCGCAAGCGCTGGATCATGGGAACGCTCGATCTGGCCGGCCAGATCTATGTCGATGCCGGCGCGGCCAAGGCCTTGCTCGAGGGCCGGAGCTTGCTGCCGATCGGCGTGACGCGGGTGAAGGGCGAGTTCGTGCGCGGCGACGCGGTGGCGATCCTCGATCCGGACGGCCGCGAGATTGCCCGTGGCCTGGTCGGGCTCGACCGCGAGGAAGCCGACCTCGTGAAGGGCAAGAACTCGAAGCGCACCGCCGAACTGCTGGGGCTTGGCGCGCGCTCGGAACTGGTCCACCGTGACAATATGGTGGTGCTCATGGGGCTGGAGGCTAGGACATCGGCATGAACGCCATCGACAACGACCTCCCCGCCTTGATGCTGGCCATCGGCCGGCGCGCCAAGCAGGCGGCTTCCGTGCTGGCCTTCGCCTCGACCGACGCCAAGAATCTGGCGCTGACCGCCGCCGCCGACGCGATCCTTGCCGAAATGCCGGCGATCCTTGCCGCCAATGCGGAAGATGTCGTGGCTGCGAAAGAACGCGGTATATCGGCAGCCTTCCTCGACCGCCTGACGGTCAATGACAAGCGGCTGATGGCCATAGCGCAGGGCCTGCGCGACATCGCCGATCTGCCCGACCCGGTGGGCGACGTGATCGCCAATTGGGAGCGGCCCAACGGGCTCGACATTTCCCGCGTCCGCACGCCGCTCGGCGTCATCGGCGTGATCTTCGAGAGCCGGCCGAATGTGACGGCCGATGCTGGGGCGCTGTCGCTCAAATCGGGCAATGCGGTGATCTTGCGCGGCGGCTCGGATTCGGTCCGCACCTCGCGCGCCATCCATGCCTGCCTGGTGCAGGGGCTCGAGGCGGCCGGCCTGCCGCTGGAGTCGATCCAACTGGTGCCGACCACCGACCGGGCGGCCGTCGGCGAAATGCTGCGCGGCCTCGACCGGACCATCGATGTGATCGTGCCGCGCGGCGGCAAGACGCTGGTGGCGCGGGTGCAGGAAGAAGCGCGCGTGCCGGTGTTCGCCCACCTCGAGGGGCTCTGCCACACCTTCATCGACAAGAGCGCCTCGCTGGTGATGGCGATCAATGTGACGGTCAACGCCAAGATGCGGCGCACCGGCATCTGCGGCGCCACCGAGACGCTGCTGGTCCACAAGGACGTGGTCGGCACGCATCTGAAGCCGGTGCTTGACGCCCTGGTCGCCCGGCGCTGCGAAATCCGCGGCGACGAGACGGTGCAGCGCCTATTCCCGGATGCCAAGCCCGCGACCGAAGAGGACTGGCAGACCGAGTACGAAGACGCGATCATTTCCGTCAAGGTCGTTGACGATGTCGGCGCCGCGATCGCCCATATCGAGAAATACTCGTCGCACCATACCGAGGCGATCATCTCGGAAGACATGCAATCGGTGCTGCGCTTCTTCACCGAGATCGACAGCGCGATCCTCATGCACAACGCCTCGACCCAGTTCGCCGATGGCGGCGAATTCGGCTTCGGCGGCGAGATCGGCATTGCGACGGGCAAGTTCCATGCCCGCGGTCCGGTGGGGCTCGAGCAGCTCTGCTCGTTTAAATATGTGGTGCGCGGCACCGGGCAGATCCGGCCCTGATGGCAGACGATTTCCTGCAACGGCCGGCTGCCGAGGCGGGAATGCGCATCGGCCTGTTTGGCGGCAGCTTCAACCCGGCGCATGAGGGCCACCGGCTGGTGGCGCTCGAATGCCTCAAGCGGCTGGCGCTCGACCGTGTGTGGGTGATGGTGTCGCCCGGCAATCCGCTGAAGGACCATAGCGAGCTGGCTCCCCTCAAGGACCGCGTGGCGGCGGCGCGGACGCTGATGCGGCACCCGCAGCTCGAGGTGACCGCCTTCGAGGCGGCGCACCAGTTCCGCTACACCTATGAGACGCTGAGCTATCTGCGCGCGGCCGAGGCGGCGGTGGATTTCGTCTGGATCATGGGCGCCGACAGCCTGATGAATTTCGACCGCTGGGAGCGCTGGGAAGAGATCGCAAGACTGATGCCGCTGGCGATCTATGCGCGGCCCGGCGCGACGTTCCGGGCGACCAGATCGAAGGCGGCGGTGGCGCTCGAAGCCTGCCGGCTACCCGAGGAAGCCGCCGAAACACTGGCCGGGCGCGAGCCGCCGGCCTGGGTCTATTTGCGCGGCGTGATGTCGGCCCAATCCTCGACGGCCATCCGGCAAGCACGGACGTCATCACTTTGAGACCATTATCTTGCACATTTGCCCACGAATCCCCATTATGGGGAGGTAGCGAAAGCTACCGGACGGGACTGACTGCTATCGCTGACCGCGACCATATCGCTCCCATTTTGCAAGGAATGCTGAAAACCGCATGACTCATGCACGCGCATGGGCAAAGGCCATCTGATGGCTGCATCGCCCAGGAAGAAGGCCACCGCGGTGGCCGAACCGACCCCAACTCCCGAGATCAAGATGATCGATGTCGTGCTGCAGAGCCTTGAAGACGCCAAGGCCGAGCAGACTGTAGCTATTGATATCACCGGCAAGTCCGCCCTCGCCGACCACATGGTCGTGACGTCGGGCCGGTCGAACCGCCATGTGAGCGCCGTCGCCGACCAGGTGATGAAGGCGCTGCGCGAGAACGGCTTCAGCAAGCCGCGTATCGAAGGACTGCCGCATGCCGACTGGGTGCTGGTGGATGGCGGCGACGTGATCGTCCACATCTTCCGCCCGGAAGTGCGCGAGTTCTACAACATCGAGAAGATGTGGCAGGCTGACTTCGCCGCCGACGCCCACTGAGCTGAATTGCGCCTCGGCATCGTCGCCATCGGCCGGATGAAGCAGGGGCCGGAGCGCGAGCTCGTGGCCCGCTATCTCGACCGCGCCATTGCCGGCGGCAAGGCGCTCGGCCTCACCGGCTTCGCCGTCAGTGAGCTGACCGAGTCCCGCGCCGGCAGCAGCCCTTCCCGCAAGACTGAAGAAGCCAAGTCGATATCCGCGCATCTGCCGGCGGGCGGCGTGGTGATTGCGCTCGACGAGCACGGCAAGACGCTGGGCTCGGAAGATTTCGCGCACCGGCTCGGACGCTGGCGCGATGACGGCAAGCAGGCGGTGACCTTCGTGATTGGCGGGGCCGACGGACTGGAGCCGGGCTTCGTGCGCGCCGCCGATCTGACGCTGAGCTTTTCGCCACTGACCTGGCCGCACCAGCTGGTGCGCATCATGCTGGCCGAGCAGCTGTACCGCGCGACAACGATATTGTCGGGGCACCCGTATCATCGGGAGTGAGGTTGTGGTTGGGGCTACCCCACCCACCAGCCTACGGCTGGTCCCCCCTCCCCAGCGCTACGCGCCGAGGAGGGAGACCTGACTGAGGACTCCGTGCTCTGGAGACTCCCTCCCCACCGGGGAGGGGGGACCGGCGCAGCCGGTGGGGTGGGGC
>SEEL01000083.1 GCA_004144345.1 Hyphomicrobiales bacterium | reverse complement strand
CGCCAGACCCGCAATAAGCCCTCGCGCGCCCCACTGGTTCCTCACATCCCGTCCGGCAAAGCGCGGAGCGTCTTCTTACGCTCCTAAAGCAACCGGAGGCGCTCCGCGCTTTCCGTCCGTGAGATCGCTTGTCTCACGGCAAGGTAACAACCGGGGCCGCAGGGTTGCCGGAAGTCTTCGCTCGTCCTCAGTTCAGGGAGATCATCATGGACCAGCCGTTACGGCCGCCGCGCAATCAGATCGATCTCGACCAGCGCGCCCACCGCCAGCGCCGTCACCCCGACGGTCGTGCGCGCCGGCAGCTTGCCCGGCTCGAAGAAGCCCGGCCACAGCGCATTGAGCGCCGCATAGTCGCGGTTGAACTCGGTCAGATAGATGCGGGCCATGACGATATGCTCGAGCCCGAGCCCGATACCGCCAAGGATGAGTCTCAGGTTTTCCATCACGCGGCGCGTCTGCGCCTCGATGCCGGCCGGCAGCGGCGCGTCCGGAGCCGCCGGATCGGTCGGCATCTGGCCGGTCACGAAGACAAAGCCATCCGCCTCCACGGCGTGGGAGAAGGGCGCCACCGGGCGCGGGCCCGCGGCAAGCAGATGATGGACAGGCAAGGCCATATTTCTTCCAGAACCCCGGGCTGCGGCCTCTTGCGGACGACCACGGCGTCACCCACACTTAACCGGCCCGTGCGACATTCCACAAGATTGCCGCATGGCTCATTTCCTCTAGGAAGGAGCAGGGCGACGGCAATTGGCCGACCAGGGCAGCAGCCGGGGTCCGCTACGGCCCTTGGGAGACCGCAGAGTGGACTTTTTGCACGCCATCACCGACTGGATGAGCCTCGTCATGGAGACGGCGGCCCAAAACTACTGGTGGTTCGTCTTCCTGGTGTTCCTGGTCTGCGTCGGCGAGGCGGTGTTCATCGCCGGCCTCTTGGTGCCGTCGCTGCCCATCCTGCTGCTGGTGGGCGGGCTCATCGCCACCAAGAACCTCAACTTCTGGCCGATCTTCCTAGCCGCCACGGCGGGCGGCATTGTCGGCGATGCCATCTCGTACTGGATCGGTTATTTCCTGAAAGACCGGATCAAGACGGTCTGGCCGTTCAAGCACTACCTGCCACTCATCGCCCGCGGCGAGATTTTCTTCCAGCGCCATGGCGGCAAGGCCATCTTCATCGGCCGCTTCATCACCGGCCTCAAGGCCGTGGTACCCGGCATCGCCGGCATGCTCGGCATGAACTGGGGCTACTTCACCTTCATCAACGTGATCTCGGCCTTCGTCTGGGCCGCCACGCACATCCTGCCGGGCATGTTCCTGACGCAGTGGCTGGAATCGATCGGCCTCAGCCTCGAATTGGTGCTGATCTTCGGCACGCTCATCCTCACCGCGGTGTTCGTGATCATCCACTACTGGAAGCGCATCGTGCTCTTCTTTGCCCCGTGGATGGGCGAATATGGCAAGTCGCTGCAGGCGCGCTGGGCCAAGACCACCGAAGAGAGCGGCCACTAGGCGACAGCGCACTGGACAGTACGGCGCAACGGCGCAAGACTGTCCCCATGCGCAAGTTGATCAACACGATCCGCGCTCTGGCGGTGCTGCTGCTATTCGCAGCGCCCCTGCCGGCCATGGCCGATCCCTATACCGACAATGCCGCGCTCGACGAGCTGTTCGCGCAATTGCGCATCGCGTCGAGCAAGGCCGAGGCGGACGGGATCAGCCAGCAGATCTGGAGCTACTGGTTCGCGCCCTCCGATCCCGATCTCGACCGCCGCATGGACGCGTCCAGCACTGCGCTGGCGGTGGGCGATATGGTCTCGGCGCTCGACGTGCTCGATGCCGTGGTGGCCGATTATCCCGATTATGCCGAAGGCTGGAACCAGCGCGCCACGCTCTACTACATGGTCGGCCGGCTCGATGACTCGCTCGCCGATATCGAAAAGGTCCTTGCCATCGAGCCGCGCCATTTCGGGGCGCTCGCGGGCCGCGTGCTGATCTATCTGCAGCAGGACAAGCGGGCCGAAGCGTTGCAGCAGATGATAGCGGCGCTCGCCATTCATCCCTATCTGGGGGAGAGGGGTTTGTTCCCCGAACTCGCCCAGCACGTCACGCATGTATGAAGGACCGGCCGATGTCTGAAGACTACACCGTCGAGCATGAGGATGCGCCCGGCTATGGCCGCTACTTCATTGCGCTGCCGGGCGGGCTCGAAGCGGAAATGACCTATCGCAAGATCGGCGCCGATATCATCGCCATCGACCACACCTACACGCCGCCCGAATTCCGCGGCCGCGATCTGGCGCTGCGGCTGATCACGCGCGGCATCGCCGATGCGCGCGACAAGGGTCTCAAGGTGCAGCCGGTCTGCTCCTACGCCGTGGTGCAGTTCCGCCGCCACCCCGACTGGGCGGACCTGCTCGCGCCCTAGGCGCCGGTCAGGCGGTGGCCGTGCGGCTGCGCGTGGGGTCGTAGACCACCACGACGTTGCGCCCGGTCTCCTTGGCCGCATAGAGCGCCGCATCGGCCATGTCGGCCACCTGCTCGACGGTTTCGTTGGGCTCGACGAGGCAGGCGCCGATGCTGACCGTAACCGGCACGCTGCGCCCGTCCTTGAGGGCGACCGGATTGGAGAGGCCGCGCCGCATCGCCTCGGCAATGAATTTCAGCGACCGCGTGCCGAGGTCGGAGAACAGCACGATGAATTCGTCGCCCCCCCAGCGGCCGCAGGCATCGCTGGTGCGGAGGACGGCGGCGATGCGGCGGGCAAGCTCGGTGACGACCTCGTCGCCGGCCTGGTGCCCGAAGCCGTCATTGATCTCCTTGAAATTGTCGACATCGATCAGCAGCAGCGCCAGCCGCGCTTCCTTCGATGCAGCGGCCTGGATCTCGGCAAAGCGCGCCGAGAAGCCGCGGCGATTGCCGATGCCGGTCAACTGGTCGCGATAAGCGAGGGCCTGCAACTCGGCGGTCCGCTCCTCGACCAGATGCTCGAGCGTCCGCATATTGTCCTGCACCACATCGGCCATCGTCGAGAGCGAGCGCGACAGGCGACCGATCTCGTCGTTGCCACGGTCGGGGACGACGGGCTGCCGCTCGCCTTCCTTGACCGCCACGACACCCTTCTCGACCTTCGCCAGCCGGTCGAGCACGGCGATTTTGAACAGCAGCACGATGGCAAGCGCCACGGCGAGCATCAATGCGGCAATCAAGAGGCCGATCGGCAGGAAGAGGCTGCGGTCGATGATCTTGTCGATGTCCATGAAGGAGACGTTGTACCAGCCCAGCCCATCGAGATAGCCGATGCCGACGAGCACCTGATGGCCGTCGACCTGCATGAAGCGCGAGCGCACTTCGATGTCGCCGGCGGTGACCTCGTCCATCATCTGCTGCAGCGCGGATCGGTCTCCGGCGCTGTCCAGCAGGCTGTAGATGGTCTTCTTGGACTCGATGGCGTTGGTCAGGCTGTGGAAGTCGATGAAGCGCGGATCGCGATGAGCCTGCAGCGCGCCCGAGCGGTCGACGAACATGGTCTGGACGCCGGCCTGCGGGAACTCCACCACATCCCGGATGAACTCGGTGAGGTTGAGGCCGGTGCCGAGCACGCCCAGCACCCGCTCGCCCTCGCGGATGACGCAGTTGATCCACACATTGGTGACCGCAAGCGCGTCGTCGTGATCGACATTGAGGTGGCAGCCCGAGCCGAGGGCGGCGGTCTCGTAGTACCAGCCGTCCCGCGGATTGTCGCGGCGCAGCGTGTGCGACAGCTGCTTGCCGGCGTAGGAATTGGTCTCGTCGTTGTAATAGTAATTGCCCGAGCCATTCACGACGAAGAAATAGGCGTGGTTGGCGAAGGAGTCGCGGTAGAGCTCGAGCTCCGCGATGGCCTGTGCCCGCTTGGCCGGATTGGTTTCGTCCAGCGCCCAGTCGCGCATGATGGGCGAGCGGGTCAGCGTTTCCGCGAGGGCCACTTCCTGCTTGAGGGCGCCGAGGCCGCGATAGCGATCGAAGAGGATCTGTTTTTCGGCGAACAGGGTACCGAGTTGCACCACGGTGGAGCTGACCAGCGTCGTGAAGGCCCAGTAGGCGGGGACGGCGACGAGGGCGAAGCCGGCGAGGGTGACGAGGAGGATCTTGAGACGCAGGCTCGCGGTGGGCGGCTGGCGAGTTGGTTTTCCTGCCATACCTATCGCCGGCCTGCTGCCGGGCTCTCCTCCGCACATTCCCGTGCGCGACTATGGAGGAGAGTCCGTCAACGATTTGCTAAGCCTCCAGCAACCGGTGGGCCGCCTCGAATTCGGGCTGCCGCAACTCATGGCCGCCGTCGTGCCAGACGGTTTCGACTGCCGCTCCCTGTGCTGCCAGATAGGCGGCGAGACGCTCGGTCAGCGGGGCTGGCGAGATCGGGTCGCGGCGGCCGGCGGTGATGAGCACCTGCCGACCCCCCAGGCCGGGCTGCGGTTCCGGTTCGAACGGGATCAGCGGATGCATCAGCACCGCCTTGCCGATCAGCTGCGGCGCTGTGAACAGCACCGAGGCGAGGATGTTGGCGCCGTTCGAATAGCCGAGCGCCGCTACTTCCGTGGCGCCGGTGCGGGCGATCTGCGCCGCGATGAAGGCCGACATCTTCGTCGTGGCACGAGCGAAATCGGCCATGTCGTAGACGCCCTCGCCGGTGCGGCGAAAGAAGCGCAGGGCGCCGCCTTCGCTGACATCGCCGCGCGGGGAGATCAGATGCGCGCCCGGTGCCAGCTGGCGGCCCAGGTCGACGAGATTGTTCTCGTCGCCACCGGTGCCGTGGAACAGGAAGAGCAGCGGCGCCCCCTGGGGCGCCGCGATTTCCGCAAAGTGATAGTTTTCCATCAGAACATCACTCCAGCGGCTGCAGATGAGCTTCAAGACGCGAGCGCAGATGCTCGTGCTGGGTGGGGAGCTTGAGGGCTTCACCCAGATGCGCGGTATCTTCGTCGCGGTCGAAGCCCGGCTCGTTGGTGGCGATTTCGAACAGGACGCCACCGGGCGTGCGGAAATAGATCGCCCAGAAATAGTCGCGGTCGATCACCGGGGTGACCTGGTAGCCCGTATCGAGCAGGGCCTTGCGCACCTCGAGCTGCTTGGCACGGTTTTCGACCGCGAAGGCGATGTGATGCACCGAGCCGGCGCCGAGATCGCCGCGCGGCACGCCGGGCAGGGTCTCGATGTCGATGGCGTCGGCGCCATTGCCACCGGGGCGGATGAGCCGCTTGATGCCGTCATGCGTATCGGCCGTTTCGTAGCCCATGAACTTCAGCAGCTCCTCGGTCGCGCCCGCATCGCGCAGGCGCAGCGAGGCCGAATGGAAGCCACGAATGGCGGTGTCGGCCGTCACGTCCGAGCCGAGCCAGGGCGCACGAATGTCGGCGGCATCCTCAACCAATGCGAGGCCGTCGCCATCGGGACCACGGAAGGTCAGCCGCTGCTGGCCGAAGCTCTCGTCAAGCTTGAGGTCGCCGATGCGGTCGGCGGTGAGCCGGTCCTGCCAGAAGCCGAGCGAGCCTTCGGGAACGGAGAAGACGGTGGTGCCGACTTCGCCGGTGCCGGGGCGGCCGCGGGCGATGTTGGGGAAGGGGAAATAGGTCATCACCGAACCGGGCGTGCCCTGCTCGTCGCCATAATAGAGGTGGTAGACGCTGGGCTCGTCGAAATTGACGGTCTGCTTCACGCGGCGGAGGCCGAGGGTCTTCGTCCAGAAGGCATTGTTCTCGGCGGCGTCCCGGGCCATGGCGGTGACGTGGTGGAGGCCCTTGATCTGATTGAGCATTCTTAACTCCCTGGGACCGCTCGGTCCCGCTTGCTGCCGTTAGATATGGCGGAGCGGGCACTGGTCGGGAATGCCGAAGGACGACACAGGACTGTCGTCTCTTCGTGAACAATCATCGGAAGGCGAGGCTCTCCTCGGTGCTGCCGGTCGGGCGATATTCGAGGCCGACAAAGCCGTCATAGCCATGCGCCGCCAGCCAATCGAGGCGAATGCGCCAATCGAGCGTGCCGGTGCCGGGCTCGGCGCGGCCCTGCGTATCGGCGAGGTGGACATGCACGATGCGATCGACGCGCCCCTCAAGCACATCCTCGATGTGCTCGCCCATCATGGCCGAGTGATACATGTCGTAGAGCAGCCGGATCTCGGGGCGATCGACTTCGTCGACGATGTCGAGACCCTCGATGGTCGAGGTGAGATAATAGCCGGGATGATCGACGCGGTCGTTGAGCGGCTCGAGCGCCAGCACGACGCCGGAGCCAGCGAGAATGCCGGCGGCCTCGCGCAGGACTTTCACGATCGCGGCATGCTGGGCTTCGCGCGGCACGCCGGGGCGATGGTCGCCCGCCTGGGCAATGATCACGGGCGCACCGAGTTTCAATGCCGCCAGCAGCGAGGCGCGCACGCCTTCGAGGAACATCGGGTGCGCTTCGGGATCGGTGATCTGGGCGATGGGCTCGCACAGAATGCCGGCGAGCGGCAGACCGGTCTCATCGAGTGCACCCTTCACGGCGTCGAGGTCCTTGCTCGACCATTGCCAGAACTCCACCGCATCGAGGCCGGCCGCTTTCGCCGCGCGGATGCGGTCGGGCATGCCGACCGGCGCGGGACGAACGATGTTCGACTCCGGCGTCCCCGGCAGCGGCGGCAGGGCCGGCTGGTTGGCGAACAGCCACTCGATGCAGGCGGAATACAATGTCATACGACGACCTCGTGAGAGACACGGCCCTGGTCGCCGAAGATACGCAGATAGCGGGCAATCTCAGTCCTGTCGCCCGTGGCCTTTTCCGGATTGTCCGACAGCTTTACCGCCGGGCGGCCATTGGCCTCGCTGACCTTGCAGACCAGCGAGATCGGATCGAGCCGCGAATTGGGGAAGGGTGAGCAGCCCGCGAAATCGTTAGTGAGGTTGGTGCCCCAGCCGAAGGCCATGCGGACGCGGCCGTCGAAATGCTGATAGGCGCCCTCTATGGCATCGACATCGAGCCCATCGGAGAAGATCAGCAGCTTTTCGCGCGGATCGCGGCCATGCTCCTTCCACCATTGGATGATGCGCTCGCCCCCTTCGATTTCGGGCGCCGAATCCGGCCGGAAGCCGGTCCAGTCGGCGACCCAGTCGGGCGCGTCGCGCAGGAAGGCGTCGGTGCCGAAGGCATCGGGCAGCACGATCTTGAGGTTGCCGCCGTAATAGCTCTCCCAATCCTGCAGCACCTGATAGGGCGCGGCGCGCAGCGCGTCTTCATTGGGGGCGATGGCGGCGAGCACCATGGGCAGCTCATGCGCATTGGTGCCGAGCGCTTCGACGTCATTGTCCATGGCCAGCAGCACATTCGAGGTGCCGGTGAATTTTTCGGTGCCGAGCCCTTCCTTCAGCGCCTCGACGCACCAGCGCTGCCAGAGGAAGGAATGGCGGCGGCGGGTGCCGAAATCGGAGATGCGAAGGTCGGGCAGCAGCTTCAGCCGCTCGACCTTTTCCCACATCTTGGCCTTGGCGCGGGCATAGGTGACATCGAGCGTGAAGGGGCCGTAGTCGTGGAGCGCGGCGCGCGAGCGCAATTCGTTGATGATGGCGAGGGCCGGGATTTCCCACATGGTGGTTTCGACCCACGGGCCGGGGAAGGTCAGTTCATACTGGCCGTTGCGCTTTTCGAGCTCATAGGCGGGCAGGCTGAAATTCTCGAGCCAGCGCAGGAAATCGGGCGAGAAGATCTGCTTGCTGCCATAGAAGCTGTTACCGGCCAGCCAGATCATCTCCTTCTTGGAGAAGCGGAGCGAGCGGGCGTGGTCGAGCTGGGCGCGCAATTCGCCCTCGTCGATCTCGTCGCCGAGGCGCACGGACTGCTTGCGGTTGATCAGTGAAAAGGTGGCGTCGACCTTGGGGTAAAGGCCCCAGATCATCTGCAACATCAGGAGCTTGTAGAAATCCGTGTCGAGCAGCGAGCGGACGATCGGATCGAGCTTCCAGGTGTGGTTGTAGACGCGCCGCGCAATGTCGGTCTTAGGCATCAGGCATAGGCTCCAAACTCGCGGGACCTGTGTAAAGCATCACGCCAACAGGAGGAAACCGGTTTTTGGGTTGGCCTTTCTTGCGTGCTGTCCGAGTGGCGCTTTCGGCCAAGCGCAGGGCGTGTTCGATCGTCCATCGGTCGTGAGCCTCCGGCGGGGAAGTGGACGGAGCCCCGAGGCGCGTACGCCTCGATGTTTCAGATAGAGAGGCACACGACGCCTCGGGGCGCGGGCTTTCAGGTCCCCATGCGGCCGTACGGACTTCAGCCCGTCGCATAACCCATGGGGCCCAGGCCGGGCGCGAACCCAACCCTCCCGCCGGCCCACCGCGTCGTTCGCGTCGACTACCGTCCGTGCGGTGGTGCTGAGGGGAATATACACCCGCTGGAATCGACGTGGATAAGTTGGGCCAAAATCGGGGTGTGAGCTCAGAGCCGCCTGGGGATTCCGATTGTTGAGTTAAGCGGTTTTGGGGGTCCGGAGTAGTGCGTAGATTCTGGGGGAATCGGGCCCCACCCTCATCCGCCCTCTTTTTTGCGCTCTGTCCGAACGATCCCAAGAGGGCTCGTTCGGCCAACCGCAAGAGGGCACCTTCTCCCATCAAGGGAGAAGGCCACCCCAGCAGCATCGCGACTCCATCGCCTTCTCCCTCGATGGGAGAAGGTGGGCGAAGCCCGGATGAGGGTGGAGCAACGGGCTGGGTGCTCGTGCCCTGGATTCCCGCCTGCGCGGGAATGAATTTGTGGGTGGGGCCGCCCCCACCACCGC
>SEEL01000037.1 GCA_004144345.1 Hyphomicrobiales bacterium | reverse complement strand
GCTGCGCGCCGAGGAGGGAGACCCGACTGCTGGCACCTTGAGTGGAGCCCCTCCCTCCCCACCGGGGAGGGGGGACCGGCGAAGCCGGTGGGTGGGGCGGGCCAAGTACACCGCGCCCGCAACCGCCCTCCCCCTTGCGGGGAGGGTAGCGCAGCCAGGAGCGTCAGCGACGTAGCGAAGCTGGGGTGGGGGGCGATGAGCCCGTGACCCATCAGAGCGACCGGGCGCCGCCACCCCCACCTTTGATCCCTCCCGCAAGGGGGAGGGAGACGACTGCAGATTCGCCCAGAATCTACGTAGTCATCCGCCCCCCAAAACGGCTTAACTCAACCAGCGGAATCCCCAGGCGGCTCTAGGCTCACACCCCGATTTTGGGCGAAGTTATCCACGTCGATTCCAGCCGTGGTAAATTACCCCTGCTGCCGCCGTATAGCCCGGCGTACCGACGAAGTGCGGGTGGCAGCGGCGGGGGCGGTGTGGTCGCACACCGTATGGTCCAGCCTTGGGGTACCCGTTGGTGAGCGACTGGGCGCTGTGAGAGACCGCGCCAGACCCGCAATAAGCCCTCGCGCGCCCCACTGGTTCCTCACATCCCGTCGCGGAAATCCCTCAGCGGTTGGCTGGGCGGGCCGTCTTCAGGCTCGTTCGGTCCAGAGCGCAGGGGAGTGAGCGCGGAGCGTCTCGAACGCTTCGCTAAAGCATCGGAGGCGCTCCGCGCTCTCCGTCCGTGGCCACATTTGCGCCACGGCAAGGGAACAACCGGGGCCGCAGGGCTGCCGGAGACCTTGTGCTGCGTGACCGCACGAGCCCCGGAGGCTATATGCTGGGCACAGCTCAATCAGGTGGATGACATGACGGATTTCGACGGCATCAGGCTGGCAATGCGTGAGGCGCTGGTGGCGCGGCCGGAGGCCGTGACCCGGCTGACTGGCGAGGCTGCCCTCGATGCCGGTGCCCGCCAGGCGATCGGCGCCGAAGCCGTCAAGCTGGTCGAAAAGGTCCGCGCCGGCCTCTCCACCGGCATGCTCGAAAGCTTCCTCAGCGAATATTCGCTCTCGACCACCGAGGGCATCGCGCTGATGTGCCTCGCCGAAGCACTGCTGCGCGTCCCCGACAAGGGCACGATGGACGATCTCATCGAGGACAAGATCGCCTCCGCCAGCTGGCTCGAACATTTCGACACCGCCAATCCGCTCCTGGTCAACGTCTCGACCCTCGCCCTCACCCTCACCGGCGAAGTGCTGAAGGATGCCGGCGACGGCATCACCGGCACGGTGCGCAATTTCGTGCAGCGCCTCGGCGAGCCCGTCATCCGCTCGGCGGTGCTGCAGGCCATGAAGATCCTCGGCGGCCAGTTCGTGCTCGGCCGCACCATCGAGGAAGCCTCCAACATTGCCCGCAAGGCGGAAGCGCAGGGCTTCGCCTATTCCTACGACATGCTGGGCGAGGCGGCCCGTACCGAGGCCGACGCCAAGCGCTATCGCACCGCCTATGCCGAAGCCATCGCCGTCATCGCGGCGCGCTGCTCGGCCGACCGGGTGCGCGACAATCCGGGCGTCTCGGTAAAACTCTCGGCGCTGCATCCGCGCTATGAGTTCATGAAGCGCGAGCGCGTCATGGACGAACTGGTCGAGCGCACGCTGGCCCTTGCCCTGATGGCGCGCGGCGCCAACATGGGCTTCAACATCGATGCCGAGGAAGCCGACCGGCTCGACCTCTCGCTCGATGTCATCGAGGCCGTGCTGGCCGATCCGCGCCTTGCCGGCTGGGACGGTTTCGGCGTCGTGGTGCAGGCCTATGGGCCGCGCGCCGGCTATGCCATCGACTGGCTCGAGGCGCTTGCCGAAAAGCTCGACCGCCGCGTCATGGTGCGGCTCGTCAAGGGCGCCTACTGGGACGCCGAAGTGAAGCGCGCGCAGGTACTCGGCCTCGACGGCTTCCCCGTCTTCACGCGCAAATCGGCGACCGATGTCAGCTACATCGCCAATGCGCGAAAACTCCTCAGCAAGCGCGGCCGCATCTATCCGCAATTCGCCACGCACAATGCCTACACCGTCGCGGCGGTGCTCCACATCGCGAAGGAACTCGGCGCCGGCACGACCGAGTACGAGTTCCAGCGCCTCCACGGCATGGGCGAGCGGCTGCACCAGATCCTGCATGACGAGCATGGCACCAAGACGCGCATCTATGCGCCGGTCGGCCGCCATGCCGACCTCCTCGCCTATCTCGTCAGGCGCCTCCTCGAGAACGGCGCCAACGGCTCCTTCGTCAACATGATCGCCGATCGCGACGTGCCCGCAACGCTCGTCGCCAGCGATCCATTCGAGACGGCCGCCCAGCCGTCGCGCCTCACCACGCCCGAAGCGGTGTTCGCGCCGTCGCGGCGCAATTCGCGCGGCCTCGACATCACCGATCCGCTCGCCATGGCGGCCCTCGACAAGGCCCGTGCCGGCTTTGCCAACAAGCGCTGGCAGGCCGCGCCGACCAATGCCGAGCCGGGTGATGGCGGCGAGCATTTCCGCATCGTCAGCCCCGCCACCGGCCAGCATGTCGGCGACGCCGCCGGCGCCGGTCCGGCCAGCATCGAGCTGGCCGTCGCCAGCGCTGTCGCGGCGGCCCCCGCCTGGGCTGCCCGCACCACCACCGAGCGCGCCGAAATCCTCCGCCGCATCGCCGATCTCTACGAGGCGCACGCCGCCGAATTCTACGTGCTCTGCGACCGCGAGGCCGGCAAGGTGCTGAGCGACGCCGTCAGCGAAGTGCGCGAGGCCACCGACTTCCTCCGCTATTATGCCGCCGAGGCCGAAAGGCTGACGCCGCATGCGCCGCTTGGCGTCGTGACCTGCATCTCGCCGTGGAACTTCCCGCTCGCCATCTTCACCGGCCAGATCGCCGCGTCGCTGGTCACCGGCAATGCCGTGCTGGCCAAGCCCGCCGAGACCACGCCGCTGATCGCGGCGCGCGCCATCGAGCTGATGCATGAGGCGGGCGTGCCGCGCGACGT
The DNA here is from genome assembly GCA_004144345.1 of Hyphomicrobiales bacterium. GTDB lineage: Bacteria > Pseudomonadota > Alphaproteobacteria > Rhizobiales > Devosiaceae > Devosia_A. Next base: position 32,054 of record SEEL01000037.1, on the reverse strand, counting down.
GGTGCAACTCGTCCCCGGCAGCGGCGCCACCGTCGGCAATGCGCTCACCTCCGATCCGCGCATCGACGGCGTCGTCTTCACCGGCTCGTACCCGACGGCCAAGGCCATCGACCGCGCCATGGCGGACAATCTGTCGCCGAGCGCGCCGCTGATCGCCGAGACCGGCGGCCTCAACGCCATGATCGTCGATTCCACCGCCCTCCCCGAACAGGCGGTGCGCGACATCATCGCCTCGGCCTTCCAGAGCGCCGGCCAGCGCTGCTCGGCGCTGCGCATGCTCTACCTCCAGGAAGACACGGCGCCGAAGATCATCGAGATGCTGCTTGGCGCGATGGACGAACTGGCGCTGGGCGATCCCGGAGTGCTCGCCACCGATATCGGCCCGGTGATCGACACCAGGGCCCGCAGCAAGATCGACGCCCATATCGACAGCTACGCGGCGCGTGGCGCGGTGATCAAGCAGTTGGCGGTGCCGGCGGGCGGCAATTTCGTCGGCCCCACCGTGCTCAAGGTCAGCGGCATCAGTGAGCTCACCGAGGAAATCTTCGGGCCGGTGCTGCATGTCGCCACCTTCAAGGCGGCCGAGCTCGACAAGGTGATCGACGCCATCAATGCCAGCGGCTACGGCCTCACTTTTGGCCTCCACACCCGCATCGACTCCCGAATGGAGCATGTCAGCCGCCGCGTGCGCGCCGGCAACATCTACATCAACCGCAACCAGATCGGCGCGGTGGTTGGTTCGCAGCCCTTCGGCGGCGAAGGCCTCTCCGGCACCGGTCCCAAGGCCGGCGGACCGCACTATCTGCCGCGCCTCGCCAAGTCGATCGAAACACCCATCCCCTCGACCGCCGTCAACGCCCTCTCTGGCCTCTCGGTGGGCTATGCCATCGCGGCGGTTGATCAGGTGCGCGTCGGCTACGAGAAGCTCACGCCGCAGGTGCATGCCGCCGACATGCCGGGACCCACCGGCGAGTCCAACACGCTCGAAACGCATCCGCGCGGCGTCGTGCTCTGTCTCGGCCCCGACGAGGATGCCGCCCGGCGGCAGGCCTCGGCGGCCCTCGCCCAGGGGAACGCCGTTCTGGTGATCTCCTATGGCGGCTCGCGCATCGCCGAGGACCTCGGCGCCAATGGCGCGCCGATCGGCGGCATGGAGCGGCGGCTGTCGCCTGCCGTCATCGAGGCCGGTCTCCATGTCGATGCCATCATGCATTACGGCACCCCCGAGGCGCTGAAGCCGTGGCGCCAGGCCCTCGCCCGCCGTGACGGCCCGATCGTCCCGCTGGTCACCTCCGATGCCGATGGCCGTCTCATCATCGAGCGCCACATCTGCATCGACACCACGGCGTCGGGCGGCAATGCCGAACTGCTCGCCGGGGGCGCCGGGATCTAGCGCGATGGGTTTGGAGATCGAGCGCAAATTCCTGGTCAATGGCAATGGCTGGCGCCGCCGGGTCACCGGCAGCGCCCACATCGTGCAGGGCTATCTGGCCCGCGACCGCAAATCGGTCATCCGCGTCCGCATCAAGGACGGCAAGAGCGCGACGCTCACCATCAAGTCGCGCGACAAGGGCGCGCGGCGCGCTGAGTTCGAATATCCGATCCCGCTCAAGGACGCGCGCGACCTGCTCCAGCTCGCCGGCAGTTCGCGCATCGAAAAGACCCGCCACACCGTGCCGCATGGCCAGCTGGTCTGGGAGATCGACGTGTTCGAGGGGCGCGAGGACAAGCTCATTCTTGCCGAGATCGAACTGCCGAACGAGGACGCGGCGGTCAAGCTGCCGGGCTGGCTCGGCGCGGAAGTTACCGCCGATCCGCGCTACCGCAATTCGAGCCTCGCCGCGCCCTAGGGTTCACATTGCCATTGACTGCGACGCGTTTTTGACCAAACGATCAAATATCTAGCCTCGGGAGGGCGGAAATGCGTTTCGGGTACAAGGCATCGGCCGAGCAATTTGCGCCCAGCGCCCTGCTCGGCTTTGCCGTCGAGGCCGAACAGGCGGGCTTCGACTCGGTCTTTGTCAGCGACCATTTCCAGCCCTGGAAGCATACGGACGGCCACGCGCCCTTCGCCCCGGCCTGGATGGCGGCCGTCCTCGCGCGCACGGGACGGATCATCCTCGGCACCTCCGTGCTCACCCCCACTTTCCGGCTCCACCCCTCCGTCGTCGCCCATGCCTTCGGCACGCTCGGCGCCATGTTCCCGGGCCGCGTCATCCTCGGCGTCGGTACCGGCGAATCCCTCAATGAAGTGCCGGCCACCGGCATGGAATGGCCCGAGCTCAAGGAGCGCTCGGCGCGCCTCCGCGAAGCGGTCAAGCTCATCCGCCAGCTCTGGCGCGAGGACCGCGTCAGTTTCGAGGGCGAGTATTACAAGACCGTCAGCGCCACCATCTATGACAAGCCCGCCGAGCCCGTGCCGATCTACATCGCCGCCGGCGGCCCGCTGAACGCCAAATATGCCGGCCGCGCCGGCGATGGCTTCATCTGCACCTCCGGCAAGGGCGCCGAACTCTATGTCGATGAGCTCTTGCCCAACGTCGCCATCGGCCGCGCGGAATCAGAACTCAAGGACCGCCCCTTCGAGCGCATGATCGAAGTGAAGGTGTCGTTCGACACCGACGCCGCGCGCGCACTCGAGGACACGCGCCACTGGGCCGCCCTGTCGCTTTCGGCCGAGGAGAAGCATTCGGTGCAGGACCCGGCCGAGATGGAACGTCTCGCCGCGGCTCTCCCCATCGAGCGCGTCGCCAAGCGCTGGATCGTCTCGTCCGATCCGGACGAGCATGTGGCGCAGATCAAGACCTACATCGACTACGGTTTCGACCACCTCGTATTCCACGCCCCCGGTCCCGACCAGAGCCGGTTCCTCAAGCTCTACGCGGAGCACATCCTGCCGCGGCTCAAGGCGCTGAAATGAGCCTGCCGCGCTTTTCCGCCTGGGCGGTTCCCGGCATTCCCGAGGTGCAGGCTGGCGATGATCTCGCCGCGCTCATCCTCGATGCCATCGCCGCGCAGGCGGCGACCGAAGCCGATCTCGCTCTGGCCGATGGCGATATCCTCGTCATCGCCAGCAAGATCGTCGCCAAGGCCGAGGGCCGGCTCGTTCCCGCCACCGATCGCGAGAAGGCGATCAGCGACGACACCGTGCGGGTCGTGGCCGAACGCGTCACGCCGCATGGCACGACGCGCATCGTCGAAACGCGGCAGGGCCTCATCATGGCCGCCGCCGGCATCGACATGTCGAACGTGCCCGATGGCTATGCGCTGCGCCTCCCCGAAGACCCCGACGCCTCGGCGCGAACCCTCTGCGCCACGCTGCGCCAGCGCCTCGGCATCGATCTCGGCATCATCGTCACCGACACTTTCGGCCGCCCCTGGCGCGTCGGCCAGACCGATGTCGCTATCGGCGCCGCGGGCCTGCAGCTGACCGACGATATGCGCGGCGGCGTTGATGCCAATGGCCGGTCGCTGCACGCCACCATCGCGGTGCTGGCCGATGAAATTGCCGGAGCTGCCGATCTCGTGAAGGGCAAGACCGGCGGCCTGCCGGTCGCCATCGTGCGCGGCCTCGCGCGCCTCATCGCGCCGGTCGATGCCCCCGGCGCGCGCAGCCTCGTGCGCTCGCTCGAGGACGACATGTTCCGCTTCGGCTCCGCCGAGGCCTATCAGCTCGGCTACGACACTGCCCGGGCTGAACTCGCCGGCAAGACTCCCGCCCCACAGGATGAGAAACAGAGGAACTGATCATGCGCACGCCCGCGCTCGCCCTCCTCGCCTTTCTGACAATTGCCTCTCCCGCCTTCGCCGCCACCGTCTATCCGCTGACCTTCGACAATTGCGGCGTCAGCGTCACGGTGAGCAAGGCGCCCGAGCGCGTCGTCGCCATCAAGTCGACCGCCACCGAATTGCTGCTGTCGCTCGGCCTTGCCGATCGCATCGTCGGCATCGGCTTCCAGGATGGTCCGCTGCCCGCTGAGCTCGCGGCGGCCGGCGCCAATCTCAAGGTGCTCGCCGACAAGCTGCCAGCGCAGGAAGTTGTGCTCGCGACCGAGCCCGATTTCATCTATGGCGGCTGGGAGAGCAATTTCGCCGCCGATGGCGCGGGCGAGCGCCCCACTCTCGCCAGCCTCGGCGTCGCCACCTATGTCGCGCCCGCCGCCTGCCGCACCGTCAAGCCGCCCAAGCTCGGCTTCGACCATGTCTTCGGCGAGATCGCCGAGATTGGAACCATATTCGACAGCGAAGCCGCCGCCACCGCGCTGATCGATGCGCAGAAGGCGAGCCTTGCTGCACTCACGCCCGACGCTCGCGGCCTCACTGCCGTCTGGTACTCCTCGGGCACCAAGGCGCCCTATGTCGGCGCCGGCAGCAATGCGCCGGCCATGATCATGGACGCGCTCGGCCTCGCCAACATCTTCGGCGATGTCGATGATGGCTGGGTCTCGGCCAGCTGGGAGGCGATCGTCGATGCCAATCCCGATGTGATCGTCCTCGTCGACTCCGCCTGGAACTCCGCCGCGCAAAAGCAGAAGCTGCTTGCCGAGAACCCGATCACGTCGCAGCTCGATGCGGTGGTCCACCAGCGCTACCTCATCATCCCCTTCCCGGCCTCCGAGGCCGGCGTGCGCAATGTGCCCGCGACGGTCGATCTCGCCCGCCAGCTCGCCGCGCTCGATCTGCCGAAATAATGGGGTCGCGGCCGGCACAGTTTGCGGCCTATGCCGGCCTCTGGGCGCTGCTCATCGCGAGCGCCATCCTCGCCATCAGCTTCGGCCCGGCCGACATCGCGCCAGCAGAGATCTGGTCGAGCATCTTCCATCACCTCGGGCTCCTGCCCGATAGTCCGGTGGCGCCGCTGCGCGACGCCATCGTCTGGCAATTGCGCCTGCCCCGCGTGCTGGCCGCGCTAGGCATCGGTGCCGGTCTCGCCCTCGCCGGCACCGTCATGCAGGTGCTCACCCGCAATCCGCTGGCCGACCCGTATCTGCTCGGCCTCTCCTCCGGCGCCGCCTTGGGCGCGGTGATCTTCCTGCTGCTCGGCGCGGCGCTGCTGATGCCGCTCGGCGCCTTCCTCGGCAGTCTCGCTGCCCTGGCGCTGGCGCTCCTCATCGCCAAGCTCCTCGGCGGCGCGACGCCCTCGCGCGCCATCCTCGCCGGCATCTGCATTGCCGCCCTCGCCTCGGCCGCGACGTCGCTCCTCATCTTCTGGTCGGCCACCGGCGATTCCTATCGCGAGATCCTCAGCTGGCTGCTCGGCTCGCTCAGCGGCACGCTGTGGAGCGACGCGGCGCTGGTCGGGCTCGGCCTCCTCCTCTGCGCCCCCATCATCCTGATGTCGGGCCGCGGCCTCGATGCGTTTGCGTTCGGTGAATCCGCCGCCGCCAGCCTCGGCATCGACATCGTGCGCCTGCGCTGGACCTTGCTGGCGGCCACGGCGCTGCTTACCGGCATCATGGTGGCCATTGGCGGCGCCATCGGCTTTGTCGGCCTCGTCGTGCCGCATGCCGTGCGCCTCGCCGTCGGCTCGCGCCATCGCGTGCTGCTGCCCATGACGATGCTGGTCGGCGCCATCTTCATGCTGTGGACCGACACCGCCGCGCGCACGCTCTTTGATCCGAGGGAACTCCCCGTCGGCATCGTCACCGCGCTCATCGGCGCGCCCGCCTTCCTCCTCATCCTCCTCCGCTACCGGCGGGTGACATGAGCGGGCTCGTCGCCTCAGGCATCAGAGTCACCGCTGGCGGCCGCGCTATTCTCGATGGCGTGGGCTTCAGTGCGGCCCCGGGCGAAGTCACCGGCCTCATCGGGCCCAATGGCGCCGGCAAATCCACGCTCATTGCCGCCCTGCAGGGCTTCCGCGATCTCGCCGGCGGCAACGTCCACTTCGACGATCGCGATCTGCTCGCCATCCGTCCCGCCGAACGGGCGCGCTTCTGCGCGTCGGTCGAGCAGTTCGCCTCGACCACCGAGCGCCTCACCGTGCGCGATGTGGTGGCGCTAGGCCGCCTGCCCTTCCAGTCCACCTGGCAATCGCAGCCCTCGGCCGAAGACGAAGCCATCACCGATGCCTGCCTGACCGATCTCGGCCTCGCCGGTTTCGCGCCGCGCCTCTATCACACGCTGTCGGGGGGCGAGCAGCAGCGCGTGCAGATCGCCCGCGCCCTCGCGCAGCAGCCGCGCCTGTTGCTGCTCGATGAGCCCACCAGCCATCTCGATATCCAGGCGCAGCTTCTCGCCCTCGACCTGCTGCAGCGGCGCGCCAGGGCCGGCTGCACAATCGTCATCGCCCTCCACGACCTCAACCTCGCCGCCCGCTATTGCGACCGGCTGGTGGTGCTGAAATCCGGGCAGGTCGCCGCCGACGGCCCGCCCTCGGCGGTTCTTGATGCCGGTCTCCTCGCCCGCGTCTATGGCGTGGAGGCCAGCGTGCTGCGCCTGCCGGACTCGCCCTACCCCATCGTCGTCTACGACCGCGCGAAATCCGATTGACACAGAAGCCGCGCCAGAATTTGATCGTCTGGTCAAAATTCGGGGCGTAGGGAGCGCGGGCGATGGAATTCGGAATCACCTTCAAGGGCTTTGTCGATGCGGAGCGTGCGCGCTACCTCGTCCGCGCCGCCGAGCATGCCGGCTTCACCTATTGCTGGTTCTACGATTCCCACATCCTCTGGCGCGATTGCTACGCCGCCATCGCCATGTGCATGGAACACACTGAGCACATGCGCTTCGGCCCGCTGGTCACCAACCCGGATGTGCGCGACTGGTCCGTCGCCGCCTCGATGTTCGGCTCGCTGTCGAAGCAATCGGGCGGCCGCTTCGATCTCGCGGTCGGCCGTGGTGACAGCTCGATGCGCGTCATGGGCAAGAAGCCCGCTACGCTCGCCCGCGTGGCCGAATTCATTGCCAAGACCAAGGCGATGGTGCGCGGCGAGGAAGTCACCTATGGCGAGATTCCCGCCGCGGTGAAATTCCCCTGGGCCGTTGGCCATGAAATGCCGAGCTGGATCGCCGCCTATGGCCCGCTCGCGCTCAAGACCGCCGGCGAATCCGCCGAGGGCGTCGTGCTGCAGCTCGCCGATCCGGGCCTCTGCAAATGGTTCACCGACCAGTGCATCGATGCCGGCAAGGCCGCCGGCCGCGACATGTCGAACTACCGCTCAATGGCCGCTGCGCCCGCCTATTTCGGCGACCGCAAGCGCGCCATCGAGAAGGTCAAATGGTTCCCCGCCATGGTGGGCAACCACGTCGCCGACATCGTCGAGAAATACGGCACCGACTCCGGCCAGATTCCCACCAGCCTCACCAGCTACATCGAAAAGCGCCGCGGCTACGATTACTCGAAGCACGGCCAGGCCGATAATCCGTTCCTCGACTTCATCACCGACGACGTGGTCGAGAGCTTCTGCGTCCTGGGCGAGCCCGACGAACACATCGCCAAGATCCGCGCCCTCGGCGAGGCCGGCGTCACGCAGTTCAACATCTATCTCGACAGCGGCGATGAAGAAGAAATCATCGCCAATTACGGCCGCCACGTCATCCCGGCCTTCGGCCAGCGGGCGGGCGCCTGATACGCTGTTCCAGTTCCGTCGCCGGCTACAGTGACCGGCGCGGCCAGGTCGATGGGTCGGCGGCGAACAGATCGATCCGCTCGTCAGCCACGGCCGCTTTCGGCGTGATGTGCAGCGCCGTGAACAGGCGGGTCAGCACCCCCTGCTCGTTCGGCATGCCGGCAAGGTCGCGGCTCAAATCCACCACCACCGATGAGGTGGCGTCGAGCCGGGCAGCCACGAGGGCGGCGATATGCATCGCCAGTTCGGCATCGCCAGCCATGGTGTCGGCGGCGCCGATCAGGCTGCGGATGCGGGTCTCGCGCACCGCCCGGACCGTGGCCGTGGCCGGCCGGCGGAGCAGGACGGACATCTCGCCGACAAGCGTGCCGGGATTGGAAAGGTTGGCGAGTGTAACGCCGCCGCGCTCGACGGCCAGTTCGCCCATCAGCAGAACGTGGATGTCGCCGCGGCTTTCGCCCTTGGTCAGCAATGTCTCGCCGGGCTCGAGGGTCCGGGTAGGCTGGTTGGCAATATGTTCGGCAATACTCGGCATGGGTGACGCTCCCCCTGTGTCGCAGGAAACCTAGCGACACGCGAGGCCGATGGGAAGTAGCCAACCAGCGACCGCCTGGCCCCGTCGATAGCCTTCCCGGGCAACGGAGACGGGTACCGTCTAGTGGCGGCGCCCCTCCCGCACCCCGTCTCAGTCGAAAAAGTCGGCATCCTCCTCGGCGAGGTACTTCTTCGCCGCTTCGGGGATGAACTCGATCCCCATGCCGGGCCGGTCGGGCACCTCGATCAGCCCGTCCTTGACCGGCATGCCGTCAAAACCCTCGGTGATCTCGTACCAGAACGGTTCGAAGCGCGCCGGATACTCGAACGCGATGAGATTGTCGGGCAGCGTCGCCCCCACCTGGATCAGCGCCGCCAGCCCGAAAATGCCGTTCGCGGTGCCATGCGGCGCCATGGCGATGCCGTGCAGATCCGCATATTCGGCAATCCATTTGAGCTCGGCGATGCCGCCCACGTCGCAGGGGTCCGGCCCGACGATGTCGACCGCATGGGTCTCGATCAGCGCCTTGTAGTTCTGCCTCAGATAGATTTGTTCGCCTGTATGGATCGGCGTCGTCGTGTAGGGCGTCACCTCGCGATAGAGATCGGGGTTCACGAAGGGCACATAGTCGCCGGTGATCATGTCCTCGATCCACAGCAGATGCAGCGGCTCGAGCGCCTTGGCAAAACGCAGCGCATCATGCGGCAGGAAGCCCGGCCCGGCATCGAGCGCCAGCCCGTAGTTCGAGCCCAGCGTCTCCTTCGCCGCCACGACGCAATCGACCAGATGGTTGAAGCCGTTCTCGCTCATCAGCCCCTTGTGCGGATAGGGGAACGGCGCCTCGTGCTGCACTTCGCCATAATGGAAATCGGGGAAGTCGCGCACCATCGCCGAATGGAAGGCGGTGGGCAGCTTGAACATGGTAAAACCGCCTTCCAGCGCCATCCCATATTCGGCCCATTTCACATAATCCTCGGGCGTGTGCAGCGCCCCGAGCTCCGCCTGGTACAGCGTGCGATAGGTCCGCACCTTGTCGCGCACCTTGCCGCCCAGCAGCCGGTAGACCGGCACGCCCAGCGCCTTGCCTGCAATGTCCCACAGCGCCATCTCGATGGCGCTCACCGCCGCGCCCCACGGCTTGAACCCGCCGCGCACCCGGATGCGCTTCATCACGCGTTCGACGTCACGCGGGTCCTGCCCAACAATCCAGCTCTTCAGCTGCAGCACGATCGGCTGCAGATACGGTTTTGGCGTCTCGATCTGCCCCCACCCGGTAATGCCCTCGTCAGTGGTGATGCGAATGACCGGTGCCGAGGCGATCACGGCACATTTGACGTCGATAATCTTCAACGAAGCTCTCCCTCTTCCCCGTGGGAGAAGAGCGGATGTGGCGGGCAGAGTCGAGGGCTACGGCTCACTCGGCAGCCGCGTTTTTATGCCGGAGCCGCAGCGATCAGGCCGAACCGCTCAAGATCTTCCCGATAGCGCTCGGTGATCGCAGCGGCCGCGGCAGGAGGAACGGGGGAGAACCGATGCTCGCCGAACCGGGCGCCGGTGTCGTCGAGATTGTTGAGAAAGCGTCGCGCGACGGTGGGGCGGCTTTTCTGGGCAATCAGTGCAGCGAGTTCTATCTCTTCGGTCGTGAACGAGGTCCGCACCTTCTTCTCGTAGAAGCCGCGAAGGTCGAAGCCAACAGAACTGCCAATCGCCGCGCGCAATATGGCTGCTGCTACCCCGGCAACGCCTGCACCGAATTGCCTCTCGTAGGGGACGAGGTGCATGGTGACATTTTTCGGCATGGCCCGCAGCCAGCGAAAGCGCTCCCAGTAGGAGAGGCTGCCTAGATCTAGATTTGCCGCATAGCTCGCGAAGCTGACGAAGTCCTGGCTTCTCACATATTCGCTATAGAGGCCGGGCAGCAGGTCGGCCGGGTTGCGCAGGGTGAGCACTACATCGATCTCGACGCCCGGCAGGTTCTCGGCAATCGACGTAAGCCGGCTACCGAGCAGGGGATAGAACTCGCCAGCGGCAATCTCGCTCTGCCCGCCGGCTATGTTCTCGTCGGACAGGATCAACACCGGAGCGGGAAATCCCTCGAGATAGCGACGCGCATCCTCCGGACGATCGGTGTTGCGGAGCAGCGGCGTTGCCTCACGCCGCATTCTGTCGAGCAAGAGATAGCTGATGCCGCGCTGTCGCAGCATTTTTGCATGGGCAGTGAGATATTGCTGCACAGCGGTGGTGCCCGTCTTGTGCAATCCCGGGTGTATGACCAGTCGCTCCATCGTCCCCCGCCCGCTGCCGTGTCTAGCCGGCAACGCCCCCGATATTGTCATGCAGCCGGACGCTGCCGGCCACGAAATAGCGCGTCAGACCCGGCACCAGCACGTAGGCATTGATCGGACGCCTCCCCGGCGCCACAAGCCGATGGTGATGACCCAGGAGGCGGGACGCTGCGGTGTCCCGTTTCAACTCGGCCTGCCGTTCTCTGGAGCTCAGCGAATAGGCGAGGATCCGCCAGTCGACGTCGCCCGCTGCGCCGTCCCGTTCGACACGAGCCAACAGCTTGCGCGCCCCGGCGGGACTGATGAAGTAAGCAACGGTGCTCGGCGTTTCCCAGTTGCTGGGCTTGCCCGGCAGCACGTCGCGCGGTCGCGCCACGCCGAAGCTCTTGCGACGGTAGTCGAACTCATGCGGCAGGAAGGTCTCCGCCGCGGAGACATAGTCGAAATCCTTCGGCAGATGCACATCGGCCAGCCGCGACGGCAGTCCCGCCAACACCCAAGCGTCGTCCTCGAGCACGAGGGCCGGCCGGCCCGCCCGCACCACCCTCTCCCAGGTGCCGAGATGCGACAGGAAGCAGCCGACGGTGCCCTTCGCCGCCGCGCCAATGCCGTGCGTCACGGCCTCGAGCACCATGTCCGGCAGATAGGCGCCGCGCACACCCGGCACGCGGGTGAACGGAACGCCATCGAGCTGCCGGTTCATCCGCTCCATGCGCAGCGTGTCGGAATCGAGGTTGACGACATAGATGTCGTAGTCGCGCTCGCGCGGCACTGCCGCCGCCCATTTGCTGTGCAGATCGCGATAGAACGCCGCTTTGCGCGCGAGCCTTCCTGCCCGGCGCCGGTCGGCCGGCGTCTGCCCGGCCAGTTGTTCAGCCGTCTCGATTGCGCGATCGAAGTCGTGCTGCATGAAATATTGGTCATGCCGGCGCCACAGCGTTTCGCGGGAGGTCCCGTCCCGCCGCTCGACCGCCGCAAGCCGCTCCGCCGCGCCGGCGGAATCCCCGCGCGCCAGCGCCGCATCCACATAGAACAAATCGATCGTGTTCTGCCCATGCCGCCGCGCCTCAGGCTCGAAGGCCGCGAGATCGTCCCAGCTTTCCGAGCGCAGCAGCGCCAGCACATATTCGCCCGCCAGCACCGGCTCAGCCGGGAAGCGCGCCAGCAGATTGCGCCATAGCACGCGTCGACGCGCCAAGGCGAGCCCGCCGGTGACTTTGGGCACCAGCGAGATCATCTGCCTGAGCGCAGTATTGGAGAGACGCTCAGGCGCCCGTATGTCCGTCATCCTCGCCTGACCTTCCCCCCGTGCCAGACAGCGATGTCATCTCAGGTGATGTAGGTGGGCGGGGGGCTGAACCCGGTGACATCGTCGAGGACATAGTCCCGCGAGTGGAGGATCACCGAGCATTTCACCTCGTTGCCCGCGGCGTCGCGGGCGGTGAGGAAGATGCGCAGATAGCCGTCGAAATCGACTTCCTTGGAGCCCTGCGCCGGGATGGCCACGCCCTTCTTGAAGCCCAGCGATTTGAGCGCCGCCGAGGTGGCGCCGGTCATTTCCCACGTCACCAGCGCACGGCCTTCCGTCAGCCGCGCAATGGTCAGTCCGCAGGTCAGCGCGGGGTTTTCGTCGGACTGGGCGGAATCTTCCGTCCGGTCCTTGGAGACTTCTGCCGCAAGCCAGAGCGCGTCGGGCGCCAGCTGGCTTTCGGGATATTGCTGCACGAACTGTTCCAGGGCGAGCGGATCGCCCCGTTGCACGGCCCCCGCCAGGGCCGCCGCATCGGCGGTGACGGTACCGGCTAGAATGATACCGACTGAAGCTAGGATGGCTATGACTGAAGTATCCGACATGCGTTCCCTCGTCGTCTAAAGCATCCCCCCAAGTGGAAGGGTGCCACCACATTGCCTATTGTTCAAGCGCGTAAGTTGCCGGGGCGCTTGAGCCAAATACGACGCAAGCCGAAAAACCCGCCACCGCAATAGCTTGACGCACCGGCGGGGCTGCCGAAAGATCAGTGTATAATCAGCGTGCGCCATTTCCTTGCGGGACCAGTAAAATGCTGCCGAAAATCCATTCCGTCTGGATCGGTCCGCGCCTCGGACGGCTTAATGCGGCGTGCCTCAAATCCTTCGTCAACACCGGCCACGACGTGACGCTGCATATCTATGACCGCGTCGAGGATGTGCCCGATGGCGTCGAGACCAGCGACGCCAATGCGCTCTATCCGGCCGACCGGCTGCTGCAATATCCGGGCGGCAGCTACGCCATCTCGGCCAATCTCATCCGCTACCGCATCCTCGCCTGGGGGCTTGGCCTCTATGTCGATGCCGACGTCTATTGCTGGCGCCCCATCGAGGATGCCGACTACATCATCGGCCTCGAGGAGAATTACGACGTCAACTGCGCCGTCATGAAGCTGCCCGTCGATTGCCCCGCCCTCGCCGAGCTCAACGCCATTCGCGACGGCTGGTCACCGCCCTGGGCCGGCGACGCCCCCGTGCGGCGGCTGAACGAATATGAATGGGGCACCACCGGCCCGCGCGCCCTCACGCATTATCTGCAAAAGCACGGCCTCAGGCATCACGCCCGGCCGATCGACGCCTTCTATCCCGTGCACCACCGGCAGACGACGCTGTTCACCGCGACGGATCTGACGGTCGATGATCTGATCACCTCGCGCACCAAGTACATTCATATGTATCAGAGCAATCTGTCGCGATTGTTCGGCGGCGAACCGCCACCAGAGTCTGTCGCGGGCCAGTTGATCACCGCCGCCGGCATCGACTGAGTATATCGCCGCTCTACAGGCGCAGCCCCTGCCCGACGATACTGCTCATTAGCTGCAGCACGATCGGCTGCAGATACGGCTTCGGCGTCTCGATCTGCCCCCACCCGGTAATGCCCTCGTAGGTGGTGATGCGAATGACCGGTGCCGAGGCGATCACGGCACATTTGACGTCGGTGATTTTCAAGGATCGTTCCTCCCGTTCCCTGGAGGAGGAAAGCGGAAGTGGGGAGAAGAGTCGAGGGGGCGGGGTGCGGCATTCGCAAAGTGAGTCGTGCACAGTCCTGCTATTACTCTATTGATGTTGGCCCTAAGCTAGACGGCTAGGAATTTGCTTTGAACCTTGCAGCCACGACTCCAGTCCGAGGCAGACATGACCATGTCCTTATCAACGATCCCGATCCCAACATGGCTAATGCTGGCCGTAGTCGCACTTTTTGGAGCGGCCGTAGTCATCATGACGTTGAGGTACAGAGCTTGGAAACGCGGCTGGCTTTCCTCTGAGGTCGAACGCCGTCTCTCGCTGCCATCCCGGGGGCCGGCTGCTGGCGGTGCGTCCATCCATGGCGCGACAAGCCGCATTCGACGCTTGCCTCTTGCTGGCATGGATCGGCTTGACTTCCTAGTTCAGTACTTCGGCAAACGTTTCTACGGCGAGTTGAGGGATTGGCGGAGCCCCTCCCTCGCCTCCTTCTTCGTGCTGACGGCAGTGGTAGCTAGCGTCTTCATGCTTGCGCGCTTTCCCATAATGCCTGACCGCCTGCCAAGTTTTGGTGAGATTTATTCGTTCTTTTTCTCTTCAATAGAAGATCAGGACGGGCGCGTCAGTAGCCTCGTCACTGGCGCGTTCGGTGCGCTGGCTGTCGTGGTGATAGCCTTGGTTGTGCTCGTGGCTGAGTCCATTCGCGACGACACCGACCAAGAGAGAAAGCGCATACTGCTACGCTTAAGTTTGCTTTGGCCCTTAGGTCTGCTGGCAACGCTCATACCTATCGGCTTCCTATGGATCAGCACCAGTCGCATAGTGATTGTGATGGAATTGGTCGTTGCCGGTCTGACGATCTATGCGTTCTCACGCCTCATAGCAAACCTGCTAAATCCGGTTCTTCGTGAACGACAACGAGTCGCCTTCCTAGAGGGGCGAGTACGAAACATTGTGCGGCAATCTGCGAGAGAGCGGATAGCCAACAACGTGTTGGCAGAGACAGTGGGATCGACCAAGCCCGTGTCGACTTTTACCCTCGCGAGTTCGCGAAGCTGGATAGAATCCGACTCTCAGTCTCTCATTTTCATCGATGCGCCGAAGAGCGGCAGGCTCGTCGATGTCCAACTAGAGGAACTAAAGAAGTTGGGGGACCGGATCGACTGGATCACCCGGACACATTTCGGAGTATCGCTCCTTGAAACTGGGCCGACTCGGCCGCTTGCTGCGTTAGTCGGCAGCGCGGTTCCAAGACCATACGAATTCAAGAAGGCCTACTTTTTGAAGCGCTTCGGGGACGAGGTCCCTGATCGATCACTATTCGTGCCCGACGGCCGAACCATCCTCGCGTTTCCCGCTGAAATTGCGCAGCGGCCTGATGCAATGGCGGAGATTGAAACATCGCTTCCCCACATCTTCAGGTTTAGCGCCGAGGAAGCATCATCGACGATCTTTAGGCGCGAGTTGCAGGCAACGAAGGACGAGATGGTCTCTGCCATAAGCGCGCAGGCCGTGTCGAAAGTCGACGAGCTGCGGACCGTGTATTTGAAGGTGGCCGAGCAGTTTCTAGAAACCTTGGGCGAGCTAGGAGGTGGGTATAGCGCCGATCAAGCTCGCCATGAGAGATCAGCCCTGAGCGGAGAATGGGACGAGGTCGGTTGGCTTAGAACTGACATCAGCGAGCTTGCGGCAGTTGCTCTGCGCAGCGACAGTACAACCATTGCCGGGAAGGTCGGCTATCTACCGTTCGCTATTGCGACGCGGGCCGTGCGCGCTAGGGATCACTTGCTATTTCAACAGTTCCTCAGCTTCGCCACTCACGAGTATTTCCTTGCTCGCCAAATTCAGAATCCGCATGTGCGATCATTCATGCTCGAGCGCACTTGGCGCTGGACGACTGAGGTCGCGGACTTCTTTGTCGAGAAGCTGATAACGTCCCAAGAATCAACGATCGATGATGTAAACAACGGTATGGAGTTTGCGCTCCATGTCATTCGAACCTTTCAAGACCTGTTAAAAGAAGCAGGCGATCACGATGATCCCGCCTACTTCGACGACGTGTTTACGCAGTTTAGTGGAGTTTTTTCGGGAGTAGCTCGCGACGTCGACGATTGGAGCGTTGCTCTGGCCCTTAACGCAGGTCGCTCGGCTAAAACCCTTCCGGAGTTGAGGGAAGCGAGCTCCGGCTTCGACAAAGCAAAAGCTAGATTGAGCGCCAAGAGGCAAATCGAACTGGCGAAGGGGGCGGTCGCTTTTGCGATTGCTGGACGGCTTTCTACTTCGGCCCTGAAGGGCGTCGTAGTAGCGAAGAAGTTGCTCAAGGTTGTGACCGCCTCGCTCCGCCTGGACATCGTGAAGCTGGTTGGCTTGTTCTCCTACGCCAGCAGCGACGAAACCGCGACCACATGGGGATGGGAGTGGTGGGATCTGTCCTCAGACGGCCGAGTTCATACGATTGATACACAATCTGCGATCAATCGCGCGTTTATCATTGTGGTGCTTGAAGCGCTGGCCCGGGAGCCGTCGCTTGCGAGACTGCCACTTGATAAGGAACTTGCGGATTTGACTCGCGCAGACCACCCGCACTCGCTGACGAGGCTCCTCGATGAAGTCGAGCTAGACCCGGTAAAGTGGACCAACGTGATAGACCCAGTGGCGCTTGCTATGGTGGGCACGATGCGAAACCTTCTCGTCGAGCTTCACAACGAAGATCTTGCCGCAGAAGCTAGACGCACCCGCAATGCCTCCCTGGACAGCGAACGCCTTGCGGACTTCTCCAACAATGTCTTTAAAAGTCACCGGTCGTCGGTCCGCCTGAGAACAATCCTGGAGTCGCTTGGCGTCTAAATAGAACGCCAAACTAGCGGCGCCGACAACTACCTTGGGTACCATCAGATCGATGACAAGCGAGCATTCATTAAGCAAGACCGTATCTCATTCTCCGGCTGGGGGCAGGCCTTCGGACAGGGCCTCGCCAGAAGCGAAGACTCCGCCGTGCTGCAGAAGATTATCTCCGGCATGTCAGCAAGCGTGAAGCTGTCCGACCAAAAGCCGCTGGTCGAGCAGATCCTTGGGGTCTTGGACACTGGTGATTTTGCTGAACCGGCAATCCTTGTCGCACTTGGCTTCCAACGTGAGTACTATGATCTAGCTAATGATCCAGCCTTCGCCCCGAGGACTTCAGTCGAAGCGAAGGCGCTGCCGCTGTCCTCTCACCAAGCATTCCTCGGAGCAATCCGGCACAACTCCTTGCTCGTACCCGTGTTGTCTGTGAAAGGAGCGCGGTCGGCAGGCAAGGACATGGCAATCGTCGCAGACTGGAAGCGCCTTCTGAAATGGGTTCAGTATGCAGCCGCGAGCGATGCTGACGACGTCAGCAAGGTGCACGGCGATCTGCTTGTGGACGTGATCGATCTCAACTCAAATGATCAGCGTCGGAGAGCCATCATTGGTGCAAAACCCGATTGGCTGCAGCCCATTTCAAATAAAGATTCCTATCTTCGTGAGCGCGTCTTGCTCCGTATCCTCGAACGCTTTGAGATTGAGATTGTAGACGCGTCCGCTGGGGTGCTTCTCGACTCATGACCACTGTTCGACTGTCTCTCACCCCACCCGCCGCATCCGCAGATACGCCGCCCGCTCCACCCGCGCGTCCATCTCCTCCGCGAACCCGACCGTCCCCACCGCCGCCGGCCTTTCGTCCTGGAACAGCACCTCGCGGTGCTTCTTGCCGCACGCGTCGCAGCGGAGCGTGGCGACAAGGATCGAATAACCGGCATAGAGGTCGAAATCGGCTCCGAAGATCGCGTCGAGCACGTCATTGGGCTCGTGGCGGCGCCTCTGGCAGTCGGTGCAGCAGACCAGCACCGCGCGTTGCTGCGCCGCGAATTCGGCGATGGTTCTTGGGTAGCGGCCTTGCACAAATGCCTCCTCTGGGACTCGGGGAGCGCGCATTTCTGGCACAAGAACAAACAGGGAACAATCGCTAGGGCTGGTAGGCGCGCCGCGCCGCCACCACGAGCGCCCCATCGCCCCCGAAAAGCGCTACATTCGACAAGGAAAAATCCCGAAAACACACGCTTTTTCAGTCGCTTGGCGGAAATATGGGCCAAATCTACGCACCTCCCCCGCGGGCGGGCGGATAATCGGCGCCATCGTCAATGCGATGGAGAACGATATGCCTGAGAAACATCTGACCCGGACCAGGGCCGACCAGCATGAGGCGCTGTACCCGCGGCTCGAGGCGATGGCGGCGCAGGCCGAAGCGATGGCGGCGCGGCGCCCCGGCGCGGCGGTGCCGCCCGGTGTGCGCGTCACGGCTGAAACGTTGCTCTACGACGCGCAGCGCTTCCTGCCGCAGCGTCCGGCGCGCGGGCTGGTGGTGGCGGCCCGCGAGATGGCGGGGCTTGCTACGCAGCTCGGCCAGGCGCGCGCCGCGCTCGATGTGTTCGAGGCGGCGCATACCGCCTGGCACCCCGAGCTCAAATGCCGCGTCTGGATCACGGCCGGCGATCCCCTGCCGGTGCGGCGGCTGCGGCCCGAAACCAGCGCGCGCTTCAAGAGCGAGAAGGAAAAGCGGCGCAGCACCTATCTGCGCGAGGAAGTGATTCGCCGCATGATCGCGAAGTCCGAAATGGCCTACGAACAGGGCTATGAGGACGCTAAACTCGACAAACCGATGCGGCCGTCAAGGCTTTGATCCGGCGTCGCAAAAATCCGGCACAGGGGGGTTTTTCGGCGAACTTATCCACGTCGATTCCAGCGGGTGTATTATCCCCTCAGCTGGGTCGCACGGACGGAGTTCGCGACGAAGGACGCGCTCCAGCAAGCGGGCGGGCAGAGGCGTCCTCTGCCTGGGCCCCGTGGGTTATGCGACGGACTGAAGTCCGTACGGCCGCACGGGGACCTGAAATCCCGCGCCCCGAGGCGTCGTGTGCCTCTACATCTAAAACATCGAGGCGCACGCGCCTCGGGGAAGCTGCGCGCGCCGCGCTGAGGTCACTTGCGAGCACCGCGCATGGTCGCTTACCTGTGCGTTGACCCAACGCTACCAGCCAATTTGTGTGTAGGGTCCGGCAGCACAACCGTGAGGCACGCACGCCCTAGTGATCCAAAATTGTGCATCTGCACTCGACTCCTCCCTCAAACGGAGCATTGCTGTCCTCGCCACCAACAGTGGCGCTCCTCGCCCGGCCGGTTCCGGGCTTCGCTCAGTGCAAGGCCCGTGATGGCGCGGGTTGCTGATCGAAGGAGATACAATTGGCCAAGCTCAAACTCACCGACGCCGACCGAGTAATCCTCTCTGCGGCGGGTGGCCGCGAAACCGGCCTCGCGCTGCCAATACCGAAATCATTGAAGATCGCTGCCGACGATCTTGAAACGAAGCTTCGCGGCCTGCTCAAGAAGGAACTTCTTTCGGAACGCCCATCTCTGCCTGGCGAGCGGGCATGGATGACCGGCGAGGATGGCACGAGGCTGTCCTTGGTGATCTCGCCGACGGGTCTGGCCGCGATCGGCGTCAGCACCGCGGACAACGCCCAGGCAGATGCTGTGTCGACAGGGGCGAAGCCCGCTCGTGCTAAGGTGGCAGCCGGCAAGCCTGAGGCATCCACGCCATCGGGCACGGCTGCGCCAGCAGCCGATTCATCGGAGCCCAAGCGCATGACAAAACTCGACACGCTCATTGGCGCGCTGCGTCAGCGAAAGGGCGCGACCATCGCCGAACTGGTGGAGGCGACCGGCTGGCAGGCTCACTCGGTGCGTGGCTCGATCAGCGGTGCCCTTAAGAAGCGCATGAGCCTCAACGTCGTGTCGAAGACGGTCGATGGCCGCGGTCGCGTGTATCGCATCGAGGCCGAGACCACGAAATGAAGCGTCTCACCAAGGAGGACGTCGAGCGCGAGATTGCAGCGCTCGACGGCCTCGATATCACCGCGCTGCAGAACCGGTGGCGCGAACTCTACAAGGTCCCACCACCGTTCAAGATCCGCTCCGGCTTCCTCCGCCGCGCCATCGCCTATCGATTGCAGGAGCTGCTCTATGGCGGACTCACGAACGCTGCCAAGCGGGAGCTGCGCCGTATTGCAGAGCAGTCTCGGCTCAATCGCTCGCACTCAGGCGGTCGACGCAGCAAGGAGAATTTGGAGGCAACAGCGGCGTCGCTGCTTCCGCGCAGGAAGTACCTCTCGCCTGGCACGAGGCTGTTGCGGGAATGGAATGGTACGACGGAGCTGGTCGACGTTCTCAACAAGGGCTTCGGCTGGCGCGGCAAGACCTATCGCACGCTCAGTGCCGTTGCCGTCGCGATCACCGGCACGAAATGGTCCGGCCCGAAATTCTTCGGGCTGATCAATGCCAAGAAGCCGAGGGCCAAAGCCGCACACGGTGCATGCAGCGCGGAGGTGACCCCATGAGCGAGCATACGAGGTTCCGCTGTGCCGTCTACACCCGAAAGTCCTCCGAGGAGGGGCTTGAGCAGGACTTCAACTCCCTTGAAGCTCAGCGGGAGGCTGGTGAAGCCTATATCCGCTCACAAGCACATGAAGGCTGGAAGCTCATCCCCGACCGCTTTGATGATGGCGGGTTCTCCGGCGGCAATATGGAGCGGCCGGCGCTTGGCAAGCTCATGACCATGGTCAGCGATGGCAAGGTCGATGTCATCGTCATCTACAAGATCGACCGCCTTACTCGCTCCCTCACCGACTTCGCCCGCCTCGCCGAGACCTTTGACAAGCATGGTGTCTCTTTCGTCTCGGTCACTCAGCAGTTCAACACAACGACCTCTATGGGACGACTGATGCTCAATGTGCTGCTGTCCTTCGCGCAGTTCGAGCGAGAGATCACCGGTGAGCGCATCCGGGACAAGATCGCTGCATCCAAGAAGAAAGGTATGTGGATGGGTGGTCCCACGCCGACCCGACGCTGGTGACAGCTATCGCGCGCGCCTTCGACTGGTTCGAGCGGCTTTCGACGGGCAGGGCTTCATCGATCGATGCTATCGCCGCGGAAGATGGCTTTGACGCTGGGTACGTCAGCCACATCCTGCCGCTGGCGTTTCACTCTCCAAAAATGGTCATGGGCATATTCACCGGGAACCAACCAGCAGACCTGACTGGCAGGCGATTGATCTGGACCACTGAGGTGGCGTTACGTTGGTGACTTGTCGCCAGCTAACCGCCCCTTCTGCGAAGAAGCAACCTCCGGTAGATATCTCGCCGGCCGGCGTCGGCAGGGGGACCATCTTCTTGGTCTCAAGGCCATCCACGGCCACGCCGACGGAAAGCAGATCAAAGAACAGTCATTACTTGCATAGAAAGATGCTCTAGTCAGGCGAGCGGCCTCCTCACCTTGTTTCGGACACGAATGCCTGTCACAAGGCGGCTATTACGTTTTCAGCCCAAGTCGGCTGCCTGCTGCCGGCCCTATGGGCTCGGTCCTTGGCTCACTGATCCACCATGCGAACGTTTTTGTCGGCCCCCGCTGCATATGCAGAGGGGGAACCCGCTCGTTCGCCTAGGCTCCGAGCTATTAAGGATTATCCACATGGCCACTACTGGCACCGTCAAGTTCTTCAACGCCACCAAGGGTTTTGGTTTCATCACCCCGGAAGCTGGCGGCAAGGACCACTTCGTGCACGTCTCTGCGGTGCAGAGTGCCGGCATCGACGGCCTCTATGAGAATGACAAGCTCAGCTACGATGTCGAGACCGGTCGCGATGGCCGCGAGTCTGCTGTCAACCTGACACTAGTCCAAGCCTAAACCTCAGGGCCGACGTCGAATTGAGAAGGCCGCCCCAGTGGTGGCCTTTTTGCTGCGCGCTTCTCCGTCCGCTCATTCTGCAATGTCAGCCGATGCCGGCGGCAAGGGCGAAGAGTGGACGAGTCGATCATCGTTGCGAGTTGAGTTCGTTATCGCCCGGACATCGAAGCGGGCAGGATTGCGCCAACTACTGATCCGGATCGACTCTTCGGTCGCGTCCGAGTCGGTCGCAGCCTCAATCCGCATTACCTCGCGGCGAAGTTCATTTGTTTCGCCGACGACGGGGTAGAATAGGTCAACGACGTAGTGTGAGTGTGCCATGGCTAAAGCCCTCCGCGCAGCAGCAGGTCGCGTTGCAGCCATCCCCGGATGAAGCTGTATCGATCGCCGCTGGTTTCAAAAACGACACTGTCCATCAGCACGACGGCGAATGACGCTGCCTGGTCGGGCGTCGAGCGCAGTCCCCTCGGCAGCTCGCGCCAGCGCCTGATGCACTCCTGCTCTGCTTCCGTCTTGAGCATGGATATTGCCTCCCGGCATTCGTGGAATGGGGTCGAGCTACGCACTCATCGCGTATCCGTAGGGCGCAGATTGCGGCGCGATGTCAAAGCTCAGTAGGCTCGTGTATTGCCGCGCGCCCATCCATAGACGTCAAAAGCCAATCCACCTAAGGAATAACCTTGGCGGGTGAACGCAGTCGCTGCCGAGCTTCACGAAGAAGCGTAAGGCGGCGTGCCCAACGCTCCGCGCAGCGTCGACCCAAGCAGTTCGAGTGAGAATGGTTTGGAGAGCATGGCAGAGCCCGCCACGCCCTGTTCTTGCCAGTTGGCTGCACTATCGGCGCTCATGTAGACCACCGGCATATTGTGATCTAGCGAGCGGGCGTGCATCGCAACGAACCAGCCGTCGTGTCCTACACCCAGCCGTATATCGGTGAGCAGCGCTGCAAAAGGGGGAGCTGAATTGGCCAGGAGTTGCAGGGCAGCGACCGCGTTAGCGGCCCAAGCCACTTGATAACCCTGGTCATTTAGGAAGTCCTCCAGAGGTAGAGCCAGCAGCGCCTCATCTTCCACCATGAGTATTCTGAACACGAATTGAGGTCCTTGTGTGCAGGCCAACATCCTCAGCTAGGTATCGTTCCGTCTCGGGTCAGGCGATACGACGATGCCATCGGCTCGTGCTTGCCACATCCATTGTGCTCGTCCGCATTGAGGCGCACTGTGTGCTCGCCAACGTCGGCCCCAAACCGAAAGCCCCCCATGCCAGTCGATACACATCAGCCGGCCCGCGTGGCCGGCGCCATGCCGCACGCGCGGAAGCTTGCTTTCCTGTTCGGGGTCGTCGCCACGAGCCTTGCCTTGGTGCTCATTCGGAATTTGGGCGTGCTGCCATGAACGACAATGTTGACTATGGGGCACCCGCCGAACTGTTCCCCGCACCCAACCATGGGCGCAGCCCGCTCCGCTACCATCGCTTCGAGGCATTGGCCGAGGCTGTGCGCTTCGCTCACGAGGAGCTGACGGCGTCGGAACGGGCAGGTGCTGTCATTGAGGCCGACGAGGTGCGCTATGTTGGTGCCCAGATCGACGCGCTCTACAATGCCGTCGGCTACCCGTTGCTGCGCCGACCGCTCATTTCTCACTAGACCGCCGGATGCTCTCGTCGAGGTACTCTGAGCCTTGAACAGCATTGCGGTGCAAGCCCGTGCGTCAGCACCTTTGCGACATCCGTCGCTACGGAAAACATAGCGAGACCATCCACTTGCCCCCTCTGAAATCCATCTCCGTGGTACCTACCAAGCTTGGTGGCAACCGCAAGAAGCCGTCACCAACGATCCATGCCGACGAGGGAACCAGCCTGGCGCTGCAGATCGCTCTTGCTCGAGCAAGCCGGCCGGTCGTCGCCACGCTGACGCATCGGTATCGCATTGGCGATAGCCTGCGCATGACGGGTGGTGGACCGGCCATCAAGCGTACTGCCAACAGTTGCAGGATCGTGTTCCTGCTCCCCTATGAAGGGCATGGCGCGCTGCTTTATCGCGTGCGGGGCGAGAGGGAATCATTCGAACGTATCGTGACGGAAGCCGATCTCACGCGCTGAGATGGTCTCGACTGCGGTAGCCTCGACTGAACCGAACGTGTGCGCGCTAGAGGATTCCGGCAAGATCGCGAAACAATCTAGTTGTAGTTGTGCCTCAGCGCCCCCATGTATGTAAGGCGAGGCCAGAAATGCCTCCATCCCGCCTTTCCACCGTGTCCGCTTGGGATTGCAGGGGCCGCCCATCAGGGCGAATAGCCGACACGGAAAGCTACCCATATGACCGATCTGAACCGTGTCGCCACACGGGAGAACTTTGCGCAGCAGCGCGCTGAAATAATGTTCGCCAAATTGCGCACCACGCTGTCGCGTTCGCCCGTTCAATCCGCCGATGATCTGGCGGATCTGCGCCAGAGGGTACGAAACAGGCTGCTGGGCCAAGCTTCCCGGAGGCAATCATGACGCAGTGGCATGCCGACATCGACGAGGCGACGATGGCGGTGGGGGTAAAGCTTACTGTTCTGTCTCAGCACCACGTCGTCAGGTTGATCACTGCCGATACGCTCTCCATCCAGGACACGAGTGGCCAACGCCTGTCGGCTCTCGTGGTGCGCCGGACAGCGGGTGATCTCAGTCTGCTTCTCGAGGACGGCAGGGCTTTCTCACTTGAGATGCACACTGACGAGAGCCTGCAACCACCGGGAGTTAATCCGGATACATTTTCTCGACAGGTCTGGTTGACGCATTGAGCTGAACAGGGACAAAACGCGATGCGCAGGCAGGGTCACCAATATCCGCTGGTTAGATCGTCGTTCTGTCCCGGGACGTCAGAGGCGAGGCGACGGCAGTCAAAGCGTCTCTGACTCCCACACAGGAAAAGGAAGTCCGCAGTGACCCCCGAGCGTTTGAGTGAGTGCCTTAGATTGGTCAGATGGGATCAGGATACGCTGGCCCAGGCCGTCGACGTCCCCTCATTGAGCGTAACCGCATGGATAGCGGGCACCGAAGTCGTGCCTAGGAAGCTTGCGGCGTGGATCGAGGCACTTTGCTTTGTCCATGAGGCGGCCGAGGAGACCAAGCCGTTCACCTCGGGCGAAGGCTTCGGGGATGGCCCGCGTCAGGAATTCATTCCCGTCTACGCGTACAATCTGCTGCGGAGCCTGCATGGCGGCAAGGTCGCGCTCAGGACACTGTTCGGAACTGATGACGAAGGCGCCGTATATTTCCTCGTTTCTCGCGACCTGGCGGTGCGCGAAGGCGGCCACCTGATGATTACCGACGCCGGTCGCGCCGTAGGCTCCATGAGGATTTAGTTGGCGATGGAGTTCAGGAAAACCGCGATCGAGCGCGCCTTCGAACTGGCCAAGTCTGGCGACGTGCCTGATCTGGTGCATTTGAAGGCTCAGATCAGTCGGGAAGGCTACCCGGCATCACATCTGACGGGGCCATCGTTAACGCGCCAGCTCAGAGGGCTGCTTGCTGACTCGCGTGCGCGGCAATCCTCAGATGGATAATGGCCGCAGCACGATCGAGCGCATTACCTTCCAGCATGCATTCACGCTGCCGGGATTTGACCGCGCGCATAGGCCGGGCACCTTCGATGTACGTACGGATCGGGAGCCATTGGACTTGTCCTGGGACGCCTATCGACTGACGACAACCATCCTGCTCGTCGACGGACCGGAGCTTCGGGCTGTTACAGTTCGACGGGAAGACCTCGATGAGGCGCTCCGTAGAGATGAGGCCGAGCAGTAGCAATCATTGCCGGCACTGCGAGCGGCGACTGATCAACCAATGCCTTCTGCTTCAAAGGACACGTATCCATGCATCCCAAGGACGCTACCGACTATCCTGGTCTCCCTGTGGATGTGTACGTGATCTGGCGAGGCAATGGGTCAATCTGGCCCAGCCAGCACCGGAGCATGGTCTTTCTCAGCGGTAGCAAGAAGCAGCTCGATGGGAGCGCGCGATTTAGCCGCGACTGGACCGATGCCAAGACGTTCCCGGATCGCATTTCGGCGAATGACTGGATGGCCGAAAACCGCAGCAAGCGGGGCCAAGCCTATGACGGCGCGGAGATCACTACCATTGCGGAGCTGATCGCCCGCAGGTTCCCGACCAAGTAGCCCCCGAGATCATCACGACCCGTCCCGCGCCACAGTCGCAGTGCGTCGCCCGCTCTGGCTCGCCATTAAGCACCGGGACAGTTCGGCCATGTGCTCGAGCGAGCGCAAGAAGCCCCTCGGATCCTCTGTTGCCGTCACGCTTGAGTGGATCATGCATTGCTCGACGAAGAGAGGATGGATCGAGCTGCGTCGTCTGGCTCCGGCATGATGCCCTTCGCGATGGCCGCGCCGTAAGCTCGTCCAACGAAATCCAAGATGTCATCATTTGACGGGCTTGGCGCAGCTGCAAAAGCAAACTGCTCATGCGTCTCGCGCGCCACGGTCCTCATCTTGCGAGTCAGCGCAGGATCACCTCCCGTTGCCTCGAACACCTTGCCCATCCAGCGCCGGGCAAGGTCCATCGCTTCGGGTGAGGAAGGATCTCCGGACTTCATCAGCCGGGCAACCTCACCGTGCAACGCTTCCCAATCGGCATCGGCCTTGTCCATACCGCCATAGCCGTTGGCGGCTAGGGTCGCTTGGTCGGTAGAGGAAAAGTGTCTGGTGGCCACCGCCTGATAGACGGCGGCCACATCGTCGTTGCGCTTGTCGGTCATCGCGATTTCCTTGGTAAGGTTCATCAAATCGTCCGAGGAAAGGCTGCCGTGCTCGGCGAGTGTGGCTCGCGCCGCCGACAGCAGCCGGAGCGCATGGTCGACTCGCTTCGATTCCTGGCGCAACACATGCTCGTGCATCTCGAGGAAAGTCGCCAAGTCAGGAAGACCGCCGGACAGGAGTTCGGCGATCCGGCCAAGCGGAAAGCCGA
Source organism: Hyphomicrobiales bacterium (assembly GCA_004144345.1). Classification (GTDB taxonomy): domain Bacteria; phylum Pseudomonadota; class Alphaproteobacteria; order Rhizobiales; family Devosiaceae; genus Devosia_A. The sequence continues at coordinate 5,946 of SEEL01000037.1, read as the reverse complement.
AGCTCTTGAGGGCGATCACCTGGTGCAGACGTCCGATCTGCTCGGGTCCGTAGACCCGCCAGCCGGCCGATGTCCGCTCGGCTCGTAGCAAGCCGTGGGCCTCGTAGAGCCGCAGTGCTTTCCCGCTGACCCCTAACCTGCGAGCGACTTCAGCAGTGCGGAGGTAAGGTCCAGATTTCGCCAATGTGCCGCCCTTTCTCGAACGAACCGTCTATCCGGCCTGCCCCAAGGGCCGATGCAAGTGAAATCGGCACCGAAGTTCGCTGGCCCTTCATAAAGGAGTTCGTCACCAAAGCCGCCCGTCTCCAAACAACCATTTTCGGAAGTTTGGCGGCAAGGCGAAACCGGCCGCATGGGTAGGCCATGGATGATTGAGAAGGGGGGGCGGGTCCGTTTGCCTCGATTGATCGGTGCAGCCCCGCTGTCGATCCCCGCTATCCCTCAACCGCGCTGTACAACTCCAGGAACTTGCGGACTGTTGTAACGTCAAGTTGGGACGGGAGATCCTGTCTTTCGCGGCAGCTCAGCGCCGCGGCCTTAGTGCGCTTTCCGACAACACCATCCGGGGTTCCCAGATGATTTAGCCGAGCCTGCAATTGCTTCACGACCTCCTTGTCTTCACCGCCGTATAGCTCGACACCTTCAGTGACAGAAATGTTGCGCATCTTGATGATCAGGCCGTCCTTGTCGAATACGGTGAAAGGGCCGTTGGTTGGTCCGAACAGGTCTTTCCAGTTTTGTCCCCAGCCGTTCATAGCCAAGCCGAGTTGGAAGAGAATTCGTCTTGCGTTCTTGGTGGGGTGAGACGGATCGCATTCATTGCCAAAGTAGCAATGGGGCTGCTCATTGGTCACGACGCCCTCCGCGATAGCCACGACCCTATCGTTGCAGGTAACTTTCAGCCATCCGCGCTCGTCGTTTGCCCAGCGAACCTGCATTGAGAACGTGACCCAACTGCCGAAGTCAGAGGGCGCCTGGCATTGCCGGAAGCGGAAGGCCATGCCGTTCTTGCTGTCGAGCTTCAGCATGTCGATAAAGTTCTTGCGCTGTGGTCCCTCCCAGCTGGCAATGCGCAACCGGCTGTCCCAGCCCAGACCACCGAAGGGAATAGTCTCAGCTTGAGAGAACCCGTTGTAAGAGAACGCCGGATCTACCCACACGTCGAATTTGTACTCGACAGTGTCACCGAGCCGCGCCTCGCTTTCGTATCTGATGATGTTCTTCGTACCGCCATTTAGGCAGTCATTCTCCCCGCTGCCGTTGCCGTATTCCATGGAGCTGCAGTCCCCAGGAATAATGTGGAATGTAATCGCACGTGCCTCCACAACAGGCGCGATGGACGCGTTGAGCATTGAAGGGGTGAACCCTGCCGGCAAACTATCGGCACGCACGGCTGTTGCCAGCGCCAGCCAAGCAAACACTGTGACAATCCTCACGACGACCTCTCCCCCGCGCGCGGCACAACGGGCGCATACTGCTCCGACAGCATTCGGCTCGCAATGAGGGATCAATTGACGCCCCTCCGGCGAAAGGTAGAACCTTGATGTATTTCGACTATTGACCACCGAACCCGTCTCGTCTGTAGTGCAGGCGGTTGGGGAGAAGTCCATGTTTAGGTCCATTCTGTCTCTGGCCGTAGTTGCCAGTGCGTTGCTTGTGGCGCCCGTTTTCGCCGATCCGCACCCCAAGGGATTTGAACCTCACAAGTTCAACGGCTCCGCAGCGCCGGTAACCGAAGGCGGTGTGACCACCTTCCACATCGAGAACGGGGAATGCAGCAATGTCGACTTCGGCGATGGCCGCGGTGAAAGCGACTGCATCAACGGCACGGTCCGCAGCGTGTTCGCCCATATGCCCCGCGCCGAGCTCGGCCAGACCGTCGAGTATCGCTTCGATGTGAGGGTCGATGCGTCGCTCGCCTATGAGGGCTTCTACAACGTCGATTCGACCGGCTACGAACCCAACGCCTGGGACAGCCATCTCTGGCTCGCTAGTTGGGAAGGCACCTCCCTCCACAATTTCATCTACATCCTCAAAGTGAGCAAGAAGGCCGGCATTACCTTCAACGGCGTACAGTGTCAGGCGCCGGAAAACCTCGGCGACTGGGTCAGCTTCTCGATGAAGGTGAAATGGGGGGGCGACGACAAGGCCTGGGTCGCGGTCACCTGCGACGACCGCTACGTCTATGTTGCCGAAGACGCGCCAAGCAATGTCGCCCCCGCCTGCTATGTGCAGAACCAGTGCGTCGTCGGCGAAGTCCGCAACCCTAAGAGCCTTTTGTTCATCCCCGGCGTCAAAATGAATGGCTGGGGTCATACGTTTGCGGAAACCGGCCACGTTACGCCGCTCATTTCGATTCAGCCCGAAGGCATCACGGCCCAGATGCGCAATCTCGCCGTCACCTCCGGCGCCGTGCTCTACGGCCCCGAACAGAAGGCGCTGGTGGTCGAACTGCAGAATGCGCTCAATGCGCTCGGCTGCGATGTCGGGGCCGCCGATGGCGCGCCGGGCAAGCGCACCAAGACCGCCGCCCTCGTCTGCCGCAAATTCGCCGATGGCGCGATGCCGGCCGCGCTCAACGTCGCGACGCTGCAGACCTTCGTCGATCTCTACACCGCCGAGGGCGTCGCCGATCTGCCGCCGGGCGAACTGCCGGTTGAGCCGCTCGCCATCCACGCCTTCCAGCAGGGTTCCGAAACCACCGGCAAGGACAAGCGCGTCGTGGCCGATTTTGGCGGCCGTGTCACCGGCGATCCGAGCGGCGTGACGGAACTGAGCTTCCTCGTCAGCGGCGAGTTCGACTACGACGCCAGCCGGCTCGAATGGCTCAGCCTGATCCTTCTCGACGACGTCAAGGGCAACAATGCGGTCGATGCCTGCGACGGCGTCCGCATCGAGGACTGGGGTGACGGGGGCAGTCATGCCGTCATCGAGTTCGAGGCGAAGGGCCTCCGCTACACCGCGAGGGACATGGCCTGCCTCGCCGAGAACCTGCCCGACGGCACCGCCGAGGAAGCCGCTTTCCTCATCGGCCATTTCGCCGATCTCGCCAAAAGCCTGATCACCGACGGCACCATCGGCGCCATCTCCAATGACGGGCTGAAGTTGTTCCTCGAGCGCGTCGCCGCCGGCGAGATACTGGTCGAGGCCGCGCCCACCGCGGCGCCGGTCGAAGGCCTGCTGCCCGCCACCTACGCCCTCGATATCGAGGCCGAGCCGGTCCAGGTGCAGGACGATGGCACGCTGGTCGTGCCGCTGCATGCCGATACCAGCAAGCTCGATGTCGGCTTCGACCAGTTGGCCGTGCTGATCATCGGCAAATACAGCCCGGCGCTGCGGAAGTTCTCGGAGTTTTCGCTGCTGCTCGAAAACGGCGCCGAGTCCGGCGTTGCGGCCGCGCTCGGCCGATGCCCTGACATCCGCACGGAAGTCTGGGGCGACGGGCTCGTCCGCACGGTCTTCATCTTCACGAGGCCCGGCGACACTTACAAGGCGCGCGGCGCCTCCTGCGCCATCGCCGCGCTAGGTGGAGGGCTCGGCAAGGAGGCTGACTTCCTTTTCAACCATTTCTCCGACATCGCCGTGGCGCTGGTCGGCAGCGGGGCCAGCCAGTCCTACAGCGACCCCGGCCTGCCGGAGTTCTTCCAGCGCGTCGCGACCGGCGAGTTAACTCTGTCGAAATAGCTCGCCTCCACCGCCGACGAGCCTTTCGCGGAATCGTCGGAGGAGCCTGCGATTACAGCGCACCGAATACATGCAAACTCGACCAGGTCCATCTAGCCTAAGCTCCCGACAAGTTTGACAGTCGGGTGAGCGCGACCTCGCCCCCGCTTCGTCGGCGACCTTGGCCCATTTTGAGCAGTTGCCGCGTACGTTCGCTCGCTGATGGACGTCGGAACGTGTGCGGGGTCGCCTACTACAACACAGTCGACAAGGGCGGTCATTTCGCCGCCTGGGAAGAAGAACTCTTCACGTCAGAGCTGCGCGCCGCGTTCCGCACGCAGTTGCGCTGACGTCCTGGGCGGCGCGCCCAGCTCTTCCCCTTGGCGCGCCGCTCACCGACGAGCGGGAGGGACCGCTTTGGGCCAGGAAGCAGACGCTCGATTATCCCGCTTTTCGCACTGCCTGACGGATGCTTGGCGCCCGGAAGTGGACCGCCACCTGCTGCCTTTCAGACCGGTATCCACTCCCAGCCGTCTCGGCTTCGCGCGACGCGCCCTATGCTCGGAAAGGGCAGGTGATACGCCATCAACAGCGCCCCGTTCGCTGCCGCTTCGTCCAGCACCCGCCGGCGCGTCTCGACCACCTGTTTGGGATTGTAGTCATATTGCGACACCCAACCCTCGATGGTGATGTTCTCAGGCTGGTAGAAAAGGTCGGCGACGAACAACAGCACCTCGCCATCGCTCTCGATCCGCACCACCGAGTTCCCCGGCGTATGTCCGGGCGCCGCCGTCATCGTGATCCCCGGAGCGATCTGCGCCCCGTCCTCAACCAGCCGCAGCCGATCCCCGAGCGCATCGATGGCGATCGGCGGAACCGCGTTCACCCGCTCGCGAAACGCCTCGTCGTAGAGCGGGCTCGGCAAGAGCCGTTCCGGCCGCTGCTTCCAGAACTCCACTTCCGCCCGCATGATGCTGTGCGGCGCACGCGCAAACACCACATCGCGTCCGTTGGTCGCCCCACCGATATGGTCAAAATCGGCGTGCGATAGCACCACCGCATCGATCGACGCGGCGTCGAGGCCCATCTCGCCCAGCCGCGCCCCCATCAACCCAAGATTGCCCGCATTATGCACCCCCACGCCTGTGTCGACGAGGACACGCTGCACACCCTCCACCAGCAGCACGTTCCGCGCACCCTGCTCGGTGTCGGCAATCGCCGTGCACCTGAACCGCCCGACCACGAACCGATGAAGCCCCTCCGTCATCGCCGCCGCCCCCTAACGGTACCGCAGTGCGGACCGCATGGTCGGCAGCAGCGTCAGCGATGTCGGCGGACCGCGCAATTCGACCCCGGACCGACGCACCAGGTTCGACACCACCCCGGCATGTCGCGAGGCCGCTTCCGGGCCTCGGTGAGCCGTCACCATCACGACCTCATCGAGGTCCCGTATGACCTCCTCCTCCCAGCCGTCGGTTCGCTCCTCCGCCACCAGCAGCCCGCGTAGTTCGCTGTCCTCGCCCGTGAGTGCTGTCGCAGCGCCGCGCAGAAAATCCGCCAGTCCGTCGCGCCGCTCGCTCTCGGCCACTGGCAGGATGTCGACCACCACTACGCCCGTCTCGGCCGAACAGGTGCCTCCCGCAAAGGCCGTGAGCGTCGAGGCCAGCATCGCGCCAGCGGTAAGATCCGTGCCCGCGAGCGGCCGCAGGAGCCGCACCGTCAGCGGCCTGAGGAACAGCGCCATGGAAATCTGCCCATGCCGCTTCCACACTTCGCCGGCATAGAAGCCCCTCAGCGAGGCCTCGCGCACACCCATGTCGGAAAACCCGCGCAGCCACACGAAGCGATCTGGGTCGTCCATCACCCGGAACTGCCCCATGACGAGCGCGCCGAAGCGCTCGATCTCCTCGAGATAATGCGCCTCGAAATTGTCGATGAAGCTGTCGCGACCCAGAGGCCGCATGGGATAGCTGCGCAACTCAATGACTGCGGCAGTAGAATTCGACCCGGAGCGCATGACGAGTCCCCCTCTGGCTCACTTGAGCCCACGCGTACGGCGAAAAACGTCGATATCTTGCGCGATCGTTCTAGCAGTATCGAGTTGCGTGAACACTCGCCCCGGCGAGACGTCGCTCCCGTTACCGATCTCCGGATGTCCGCTTCGGGCGGTGGTCTCAATCGGTGAGCGCAACACACTAATCTTCGGTTGGAGATGGAGTGTGAGCCATGAAGCAGCGACGTCGCATCTATTTTTCCGCATCTCAGCGAGCGGAGATCTGGGAT
>SEEL01000082.1 GCA_004144345.1 Hyphomicrobiales bacterium | reverse complement strand
GCTGTAGGCTGGTGGGTGGGGCGGGCCGCGTCCACTGCGTCATCCCCGCGAAGGCGGGGATCCAGGGGCCACGACCATTGTGCTGACTGCCCTGGATTCCCGCCTGCGCGGGAATGACGTTGTGGGTGCAACTACACGTGGTGTTCGGGTCGCCCCCACCACCGCTACGCGGTCCCCCTCCCCCGTTGCACGGGGGAGGATATTCCCGACTGCGGCAACGCGGTGGTGGCTCACCCCCACCCACCATGCTTCGCATGGTCCTCCCTCCCCACAAGGGGGAGGGGGGACCGGCGGAGCCGGTGGGTAGGGGGCAACGTCCACTGCTCTCTCGTCATGGCCGGGTTGGGTCCCCGGGTCTTCGCCCGGGGATGACGGTGGAGAGTAGGGAGTGCGGCCACTTGAGGACCCGGCGGCGATTGCACCTCGCGCCGCGTGATGGCTTGACGGGGGCAGGCTTCTCGTAATACTGAACCATATGGTTCAGTTTAATGCACAGCACTTCGATACGTCCTTTGCCGCTTTGTCCGATGCGACGCGGCGGGGGGTGCTGGAGCAATTGGCGCGGCAAGATGCGTCGATCAGCGAGCTCGCTGAAACCTTCGAGATGACTCTGACCGGCATGAAGAAGCACGTCAGCGTGCTGGAGCAGGCGGGGCTGGTCGTCACCGAGAAGGTGGGGCGGGTGCGGACCTGCCGGCTTGGCGTCAGCCGGCTCGAACAGGAGGCAGCGTGGATCGAGCGCTACCGCCAGATGTGGGCGGCCCGGTTCAATGAACTGGACAAGGTCGTCGAGGAACTGAAACGCAGGGAGAAAGCCAATGGACGCCCAAGCTAGCGCACGCCGTGCGGCCCACGACACCAAGACCGACCGCCGGTCCGATCGCGAAGTGGTCATCACGCGCATTTTCGATGGTCCCGCCCGCCTCGTCTTCGAGGCCTGGACAACGCCAGAGCTGATCATGCAATGGTGGACGCCGAAATCCTTCGGCATCACCTTCATCTCGTGCGAGGCCGATGTGCGCAAGGGCGGCACCTACCGCTATGTGTTCGGCCATCCCGACTTCGACCAGCCGATGGCCTTTGTCGGCAAATATCTCGAAGTGGACCCGCCCAGCCGCCTCGTGTGGACCAATGAGGAAAGCGCCGATGGCTCGGTGACGACGCTCACGCTCGAGGAGAAGGATGGCAAGACGCATCTGACGCTCAGCGACAGCTATCCCTCCAAGGCCGCGCTCGACGAGGCCATGGAGCAGGGCGCCATCGGCGGCTATCCCGAGCAGTTCAACCAGCTCGATATCCTGCTCCAGAGCCAGCGCTAAACGAACGCCGGCGGCGCCTGTGCGGCGCTGCCGGCCGGCCTGGCGCCGGCCGATTTGACTTCCCCGGCGATCTGGCCATGATTGCGCGCATGAAAGCGCACCAACATTCGCCCGCGCCCGGGACAAGACTGAAGACGGGCCGTTAGCCTGGTACGACGACCTGCGGAAGCAAGCGTCGGGCCAGGACAGTTGGATTTTCCCTCATCGACAGCGTGATCGTGGCTGCTTGCAGGCGGCCGCAGCTGCACGCCGTCCTTCTGGCCGCCGCGTCCCTCGCGGCCGGCGGCGCCCTGCTTCAGTCGAGATTAGAATGACGTTCCGCTATACCATCAACCTGCCCGCCACCGGTAGCCACAAGGTGCCCCGCTTCCTTGCCTGGGTCCGCGAGCACGCGCCCGATCTGGTGGTGAGCCTGCCGCCGCAGGTGCCGATCGAATCCGAGCAGTTGACGGTGCGCCTGCGCAGCCTTGCCGATCGCGACCGGCTGCGTGAGCACTTTCCAGCAGCGCTGCCATGAGCGCGCTGCCGACCTCCCACATCAGCCTGACCGCGCGGGATTATGCCATCCTGCGCGGCATCGCGCTGCACCGGCCGCTGGCGCCGCGCGGCTATTACACGCTGCTCAGTGCCAAGCTGGTCTGTGCCGAAGTGGTGGAAAGCGTCGCCGACGACGTGGCGACGCTCGACAGCCTCGTGCGCTACCGGGTGGGCGCGGGCAGCACGCTCGAGCACCGGCTGGTGGTGGGCTCGTTCGAGTCCATGATGGGCACCAATGTGTCGGTCCGCTCGATGGTCGGTCTCGCGCTGATCGGCGCGCGGGCCGGACATGAGGTGGATCTGCCGGGGCGCGAGGAGACCCGCGTCGCGATCGAGACGGTGTCGCCGGCGCCGCGCCGCGAATGGGTCCGGGCGAGCGGGCAGGGGCTAGGCTGAGCGCAAGCTCTGCAGCCCGTTTGACAATACAGGCAAATGCGCCATGATGGACGACATGAAATCGCGAGAGAAACGCCGCTTTAGCGGTCACTGGACAAGTCTCACTACAGGCCTCTAGCCTGGTTCGGCTAACTGCGCGAGCAAGAGCTGGGCCAGGGTTCTCTCATCGTTCCCGACGACATCGCTAGCGTCTTTCCCCGCCATGCTGCCCGCTCTTGTCCGGCAGAAGGGCGGGTTTCGCATCGATAGCGGGAACATTCGGCGGCGCCTGCTGCCGCACCTGCCTGCAACGAGATTTCACATGAGCAATAGATTTTACCCCGCCCTGCCGGCGATCGCCGGGGGGCTGCCGCCTCCGTCCACCATGGTGCTGTCATGAGCGGCGATGTGAGCGATGTGCTGGACGCGCCGGCCGAAAATGCGGTGCGCGAGCAATATGGCGCGCTGCCGTGGCGGCATAACCGGACCGAGGGCTTCCGGATCCTGCTGGTGACGTCGCGCGTCAGCAAGCACTGGCTGCTGCCCAAGGGCTGGCCGATGCCGCCCAAGCCGGGGTTCCGCGTCGCGGCGCAGGAAGCGCTGGAAGAAGCGGGCGTGCATGGCGACATCGATGCCCAGCCGATCGGCAGCTACGATTACCTGAAGCTGCGCAGCGACGGCAGCAGCGTGCCGAGCCGCGTCACGATCTATCCGCTCAAGGTGCGCGGCACCTATGCAACCTGGCCCGAAAGCACGCTGCGCCAGCGCCGCTGGTTCACCGTCGAGGCGGCGGCCGAGCGGGTGTACGAGCCTGGCCTCAGGCAATTGCTGACCGAACTGGGCGAAGCCGGGATCAAGGCGGCGCTGCGGGCGCGGGGCCAGCTCTAGGGCTCAGCGCTCGGCGAGGCGGGGCATCAGCTCGACGAAATTGCAGGGCTTGTGCCTATTGTCGAGCTGGGCGCGCAGGATCCCTTCCCACGCATCGCGGCAGGCGCCGCGCGAGCCGGGGAGGGCGAACACGAACGTCGTGCCGATGAGCCCGCCGGTGGCGCGCGACTGCAGCGACGAGGTGCCGATGGTGGTGGCGGAATATTGGTGGAACAGCACCGAGAAGCCGTCCATCCGCTTCTGGAACAGCGGCTCGAGCGCCTCGGGCGTCACGTCGCGGCCGGAAAAGCCGGTGCCGCCGGTGGTGATGATGGCGTCGACCGCCGGATCGTTCACCCAGCGCATGACATGGCCGCGGATCGCGTGGATGTCATCGCGGCACACGGCGCGCTCGGCGCAATGATGGCCGTCTGCCTCCATCAGCGATTTGAGCAGCGCGCCGGCGGTGTCGGTCTCGAGCGTGCGGGTGTCGCTGACGGCGAGCACCGCGATCGAGAGCGGCGTGAAGGCGCGGCTGAGATCGAGCTCGGACTTAAACATCTTTCTTGGGCTCGTCGGTAGCACCCGGCGGGGTCGCGGGCGGGGTTTCGGGTTCGGTTGCGGCGGGCGGCTCTTCGACGATGACCACCGGCTCGATGACGTCGGGGGTAATGATTTCGGCTTCGGGCTTGAGGCTGCTCTCGGGCGGCGTGGGGGTGCGCTCGAGATTTTCCTGGCCGGATTCGTCGGAGCGCGGATCGAGATCGACCGAGCCGGGGGTGACGCCCTTTTCGGCATTCATGGCGCGGAAGCGGATGCGGCCGCCGATGCGCACGGGGCGCACTTTCATGCGCAGGAAGGCCGTCAGCGCCAGCGCGCCATGGAAGGTGGCGGTGACGAGGAAGAGCCCGACCGGGGCATAGAGGTTCATCACCAGCGCGGCGAGGGCGGGACCGATGGCAAGGCCGACGCCCAGGACCAGCAGCATGCCGCCGGCGACGCGGCCGAACTCGCCCTGCTTGGCGAAGTCGTTCGCATGGGCGACGGCGATGGCGAAGATCGGATAGGCGGAAAAGCCGTAGAGGCCGAACAGCAGATACATCAGCCAGCCGGCCGACGGATTGAACAACAGCAGCAGGAAGCCGACGACGGTCGCGATGGTGCTGAGGAACACGATCACCATGCGGCGGTCCATGCTGTCGCTGATCCGGCCCGCCGGCACCTGCGCCAGGGCGCCAAGCACGGCGGTGACGGCGAACAGGAACGCGATGCCCGAGGCGTCGAGGCCCTGGTCATGGCCATAGACGGGGGCGAGGGTGCCGAAGGTGCCATTGGCCATGCCCACCGAGAAGGCGGCGATGACGGCGAGCGGCGAGGTCTTGTACAGCAGCCAGACATCGAGCTTGGCCGATTTGAGCGGCTTGGGTTGCGGCGTCGAGGTCAGCGCCGGCGGCAGGATGGCGCAGATGAAGGCGATGGCGCCCACGATGAAGGGGATGTGGCTGGACACACCCGTCACCGACATGGCGAGCTGGCCGACGGTCGAGGCCGCCATGTTGATGGTGGTGTAGATCGAAAAGATCGTGCCGCGGCTCTTGTTCTCGGCGACTTCGTTGAGCCAGCTCTCGACGATCATCGCGGCGCCCGCAAAGCAGAAGCCGGAGAAGGCGCGCAGCACGATCCAGCTGACATCGTTCACGAGCAGCAGATTGCAGAGGATCGTGATGGTGCCGATCGCCGCCATGATCGAGAAGGCGCGGATGTGGCCGACGCGCTGCACGAGGACGGGCACGGTGATCGAACCGGCGATGAAGCCGACCGACCAGCCGGTGCCGATCAGGCCCAGCGCGAGCAGCGAAAACCCTTCCTCGGCGCCCCGCACGGAGAGCAGGAGGCCCTGCAGCCCGCCCGCAAACAGCAGGAAGGCTGAGCCAAGGAACAGTGCGTAGATTTTGACGACGGAGGACATGAACCCTCGGGAAGCGCGATTTGGCTCCCGACCCTAATGCAATTGCCGCCAACTGCCCGTCAACGGCGACTGAATTGCGGCAGTTTTGTCCAAATGACCTGCGCTTGTCATTAATGGAAGCTTGATGGGGTCAACTCACGACCTTGGGGGCGAGGATGGCGCGGACCCGGCGGCGGATTTCCTCGGGGGAATCGGCGTCGAACATCTCGACATAGGGGACGCCGGCGCGGCGCAGCGCCTCCTTCTTCACCGCGTCCCGGGCGGCAGCGTCTCCCTGGTAATGGCCGTTTCCCTGATGCTCGATGGCCAGGACCGGGAGCCCAGTGGGCCCTACCACCAGAATGTCGATCCGCTTGCTGTTGATGGCGCTGTGGGCGGTGCGATCGTCGGAGCGGATGATTTCGCCCAACGAGGTTTGCGAGAACACACGATGGCCAAGCCGGCAGGACTGCGCCTCGGCTTCGACTTCCTTGAAGATGCGGTATTCGGCGAGGCTCATGATGCGCCGGGTGGTAAACGGCGCCGTCATGACGGCGCGCAACTGGTCTGCGCTGTCCGGGGGACCGACCGCCCGCAGCATCGGCTCCCGCGCCTCCGGCCGCTGGCTCCGGAAGTTCCGGTAGTTGCGCCACCACCGGCGACGTGGCCGCAAATAGTTGGCGGCGACCATGCAGCACAGCGCGATAGCAAGCAAATAGATAATTTCCATCGCGGCTCCCCAAGACCAACGCAAATTGCGCCAGAACCTCTTCGGAGCGTAACCGGGAAATCGGCAATTGAAACCGCAGCCGGTTACACGAGCCCATCCCGCGTGGTGGCGTGCTACGGCCCGCCCGCTATTTCTGGATGGTGATGTCGCCGGCCGCGACCGACTCGAGGAGGCCCCGGAGGCCCGGATGGGTGACGCCGGGCAGGGTGCCGTCGGCCACCATGCTTCGGGCGATATCGCCGAAATTGGTGAGCACGAACTCGGCCTCGCGCGCCGTGTTCTCGGGCAGCTTCGAGATCAGGCAGTCAGCCGATTTGGCGAAGTAGCTCTTGCCCAGGACACTGAAGTCGACAACCGCGTGGACCCCACCGTTACCCCAATCCTCGATCCGCACACCCGGGCAGTCCTTGACGCCGGTCTGCTTGGCGATGTCGTCGAGCAGCAGCAGGTTGAGCCAGTCGAAGCGGCCGCGGGCGGCATTGTACTCGCCGATCAGCAGCAGGCCCAGTTCTTCGACGCCGGGGGCGCCGGAGACGGTGCCGATGATGCTCGTCGCCATCTGGCCCTCGAGGCTGTCGTTCTCGGACGCCGACTGGTGAACATGGATGACCAGCGGCTCGGGCGGCAATTCGCCCGGCGGCAAATCGGCGACGCCGTCGGCCGCGTAGAGCTCGACGAAGGTCTGGACCGTGGCCACATTGAGCTGCGCCGGCATCGCGCCATCGGCGAGTTTGCGGCAGGTCAGGGCGGCGAGACGCGTCTTCTTGCCCGGCACGCCATCCGCCTTGCCGACATCGCAGCCGAGCGCGTTGAGGGCTTCCTGCAGCTTGACGACCAGCGCCGTCTCGGCCGGACCGTACAGCACGGCGCCTGAAGTGACCGCCATGTTGCGCATCTGCGCGGTGATGCCCTCGGGCTGGATCGGGATGAAGGCGGAGTCCTTGCCGATGTCCTTCCAGCTGTGGCCCCAGCCGCTCATCTTGACACCGGGAATGAACAGCAGCCGCTTGGGGTTGCGCACCTCGCCGACGACGCATTGGTTCTGCACATAGCAGTTGGGCGCCACATTGCTCGGGGCGCCTTCCGAGGCGAAGACATAGCGGTCGTCGCAGGTGACGGCGACCCATGCCTTGTCGTCGCCGCCCCATTTCACCTTCATCGAAAAGCTGACCCAGTCGCCGAGCTTTTCGGGCGGCTGGCAGACCTGGCCGGCGAAGGTGATGCCGGCTTTCTTGCTGACCTTGAGGATGTAGATGAAGTTGTGGAGGAACGTGCCCTCCCAGCTCGCCAGCCACAGATGGCTGTCCCAGGCGCCAGGCTCATGGCCGGCGGAGTCGTTGTTGAGGTAGCCTTCATAGGCGAGCGAGGGATCGACCCGGACGTCGAAGCGGTATTCGAGCGTCTGGCCAAGCTCGGCCTGGGGAGAGTGCCCGAGGACGCTGCGCACGGTGCCGTTGAGGCAATCGCTCTCGCCGCGCCCGTCGCCGAAGTCGACCTTGCTGCACTCACCGTCCTGGATGCGAAAGGTGGTGACGCCGTCTTCGGTAACCGGGGCAACCGAACCGTTGAATTTGTGCGCCTCGAACCCCTTGGGATGGGGGTCCGCCATGGCCGGGGAGGCAGCAAAGAGCGTCAGCGTCAGAAGCAACGCGGTCACAGCCGGACGGATCATCTTTACTCTCCCAGAAGATGGGTGGTTGTGTAGTTTGCTGAACGAGCCGCGTCATGATCAGATTTTACTATGGCACATGATGTCAATTGAGGAGGCACGCCTGGACGACTGGCTCGCGCAAATTGAGACCGACATCTACGAGGCGGCAATTGTCCCGGAGAAATGGACGACCGTCCTCGATGGTCTTGCGGCGCGGGTAGGTAGCGCGGGCGGGGTGCTGTTCGGTGTCTCCACCGCCGCAACCAGCTGGATGGCCTCGCCGGGGATATATGAGGCGATGAGCGCTTTCGTCGCCGACGGCTGGGCGGCCAACAACACGCGGATGGCGACCGGCATCTCCAGGAATTTGCATCTGTTGCCGCGCTTCGTGACCGAGGCGGACTATTTTTCGCCCGCCGAACTGGCCGCGGACCCGACCTATCGCGGTTTCTTCTATCCGCGCGGTTTTGGCGTTTCGGCGGGCACGGTAGCCTTCCTGCCGCATGACGACATGCTGTGCTTCAGCTTCGAGCGTCGTGCCGATCTGGGCCCGTTCAGCGCCGAGAGTCTCGGCCTGCTCGATGCGGTGCGGCCGCATCTGCTGCGGGCGTCGCTGATCACGGCGCGGCTCGGCATGGAGCAGATCCGGACGGCGATCGAGACGCTGACAGCGGTCGGCCTGCCGGCCGTCGCCGTGTCGCAGACGGGCCGAGTGCTCGAAGCCAATGCCCTGTTCGCCGCTGCCGGTGAGGTGTGGACGACGCGCGGCCATGACCAGATCGTGCTGCAGAACACGACCGCCGACGCCATGCTGACCGATGCGCTGGCGGCGCTGGGACAGGCCCATGTTACCCGCTCGATCCCGATCCGGCAGGGGGCCGGTCAGGCATTGACCGGGGTCGTACAGGTGATCCCGTTGCGCCGCCTGGCGCTCGATATTTTCGGCAACATGGCCGCTATCCTGGTGCTGAGCGCGCCCGGCAGCGGCGCCCGGGCCAGCGCGCCGGCGCTGCTGCTGTCGCTGTTCGACCTGACGCCCGCCGAACTCGAGATCGCCCGCCATGTCGCCGCAGGCCGCACGGTCAGCGCGATTGCCGTGCTCAAGCAGCGCAGCGTCGCCACGGTCCGCAACCAGCTGCAAAGCGTGATGCAAAAGACTGGCAGTTCCCGGCAGGCCGACCTCATCATCCTGCTGCGCTCATTGCCGGGCGGCGGCTAGAGCGTTCAGGAGAGCCCGTCGCGCTCCATCGCCTGCTTCAAACTCAGCATGTCTTTCCAGGCCTGGGCCTTGGCGCTCGGCAATGAGCGCAGCAGGATGATGAGGTCGGCCTGCCGGGAACTGCCAGTCTTTTGCATCACGCTTTGCAGCT
>SEEL01000002.1 GCA_004144345.1 Hyphomicrobiales bacterium | reverse complement strand
ACGGGGGAGGGGGACCGCGTAGCGGTGGTGGGGGCGGCCACGAACACTGCACGTCGTTTCACCCACAACGTCATTCCCGCGCAGGCGGGAATCCAGGGCAGTCAGCACAGTGGTCGTGGCCCCGGATCCCCGCCTGCGCGGGGATGACGCAATTGGCGCGGCGTCACCCCACCCACCACGCTACGCGTGGTCCCCCCTCCTCGGCGCGCAGCGCTGGGGAGGGGGGACCACGCGTAGCGTGGGGGGTGGGGCGGCACTACCCACGGTGTGGTGGTTGGCACCACCCTCATCCGCCCTTCGGGCACCTTCTCCCATCAAGGGAGAAGGCGATGGAGCCGCGACGCCGGTGAGTGGCAAGTAAGCCGCGACGCCGTTGGGGTGGCGAAGGCAAGAAAACGCGATGCTGGTCGGGTGGCCTTCTCCCTTGATGGGAGAAGGTGGGCGAAGCCCGGATGAGGGTGGGGCAACGGCTGTGCTGACTGCCCGGGATTCCCGCCCGCTCAGCCCGACCACCAGCCTCGCTATCCCTTGATGCCCGACGACATCATCACGGCTTCCGTTACCTTGCGCTGGAACAAGAGATACGCGACGGCGATGGGGAGGCCGGCGAGGAGGGCGGCGGCTAGGCCGTCGACGCCGTACATGCCGAGCTGCGTGGCGGCGACGGTGACGTTCATCATTTCGGGTTTCGTGACCACGAGGAACGGCCATAGAAAGGCGTTCCAGGCACCGATGAAGATGATGATGGCGAGGGCCGTGGTGATGCCCCAGTTGAGGGGCAGGTAGATGCGGAGGAAGATCTCCCAGTGGCGGGCGCCGTCGATCAGCGCGGCTTCGCGGAATTCACGCGGCACGCTGTCGAAGAACTGCTTGTAGACGATGACCGCGACCGGCGCGATCAGCTGGGGCAGGATGACGCCGGGCCAGGTGTTGATCAGCTTCCACTGATGCATCAGGAAGAAGTGGTTCACGATCAGCGCCTGCACCGGGATCATGAAGCTCGCGAGGATCACGATCCACAGCACCTTGCGGCCGTAGAAATCGAGTTGCGAGATGGCGTAGCCGCAGGCGGCCGAGATGGCGAGGACGATCAGCGTCACGCCGCCCGAGGTGATGATCGAGTTGAGA
Organism: Hyphomicrobiales bacterium; assembly: GCA_004144345.1. Taxonomy (GTDB): domain Bacteria; phylum Pseudomonadota; class Alphaproteobacteria; order Rhizobiales; family Devosiaceae; genus Devosia_A. Next base: position 174,943 of record SEEL01000002.1, on the reverse strand, counting down.
TACCAGCGGCCGAGCTGGGTTTCGAACAGCACATAGCCATAGGTCCGCACGAAATCCATCGGGCTGCCATGCGGCAGGACGGTGGCGGCGACCGACCAGAGCAGCGGGAAGGCCCAGAGCAGCGCGAGGACGAGGCCCAGCGCCGAGAGGCAAAGGCCAATGAGATCGAGCCGGCGGATGGTCGTCGCGCTCATTTCGCCGACCTCAGCCGCAGCAATTGGTATTGCAGCAGCGCCACCGTGACGACGAGGACGAAGAGGGCGATGGCGACGGTCGAGGCGTAGCCGCCCTGGTTGCGCTGGAAGGCGACGGTGTAGATGTATTGCACCAGCACCATGGTGGCATCGACACGGCCGCCCGACACCATCAGGAACACCTGGTCGAACACCTTGATCTGGATGATCAGCTGGATGGTGAGCACCAGCGCGGTGACCGGCCAGATCAGCGGCCAGGTGATGTTGGTGAACATGGTGCGGCGGTTGGCGCCATCGAGCCGCGCCGCTTCATAGAGCTCGACCGGCAGGGTGCGGAGGCCGGCGAGGAAGATCAGCACATTGAAGCCGACGGTCCACCAGATGGTGAGCACGGCAACGGCGGGCAGGAACAGCGGCACGCTGCGCCAGATCAATTGCACATCGCCATTGGGGGCGCGGACGAACTGGCCGAGCGGGCCGTTCGCCGTGTCGGTGATCCACCAGGCGATGAAGGTGACGGTCGAAACCGGCAGGATATAGGGGATGAAGAAGCAGGCGAGGACGATGGCCTGCAGCACGCCCTTGAGCCGGTGGACGACCATGGCGAGGGCGAGGCCGAGCAGCGTGCTCGGGATGACGGTGAGGCCCACGAAATAGAGCGTGTTGACCAGCGCGGTGCCGAATTTGCGGTCGCCAAGCAGCTTCACATAATTGTCGAAGCCGATGAATTCGCCAGGCAGTGTCAGCTGGCTGTTGGTGAGGCTGAGCGCCAGCATTTGCAGCGCCGGCCAGATGAAGAGCGCGCCATAGACGAGCAGGAACGGCGCCACCAAAGGCAACGCTGCAAGATTGTCCCGATGCCGCTTTGGGCTCCCCATTACGCCATTTGACCGCATTCGCGCGCGGCGGTCAAAGCCGCCGCATCAAACCAAAGTTCCAGTCCACAGCAAGCGGGTGAGGCTCGACCGCGGGCGGGGGCTTCGCCATGCTCGCGCGCGAGGCAGTGCATGCTAGCGGAGGAAAAATGCGGCTCGGAATCATCGGCGCGGGAGCGATTGCGGCGCGGCATCTGGCGATCATGCCGGAGGCTGACCCGGCAGTGGAAATCGCGGCGCATCTGTCGCGCCGCCTGGCGCGCGCCGAGGAAGCGGCGGCGCGATTCGGCGGCCGCGCCTTCGACGATCTCGAGGCCTTCATCGGCGAGGGAAAGCTCGATGCGGCGCTGGTGACGGTGCCGCCGGCCGAGCATGGAGCGGTGGAGCGGGCGCTGCTCGCGGCGAGGATTCCGTTCATCGTCGAAAAGCCGCTTGGGATCGATGCGGCTGGGCCCGAGGAACTGGCGGTGGCGATCGGCGCGGCGGGACTCGTGGTGGCCGCCGGCTACAATTGGCGGGCGCTCGATACGCTGCGGGCAGTGCGGGAACTGCTCGCGGAGTCGCCAGCACGGATGGTGCTGGGGCGCTTCCATATCGGCACGCCGCCGGCGCCCTGGTGGCGCTTCGAGGCGGCGAGCGGCGGGCAGATGCTGGAGCAGGCCTGCCATCTGATCGACCTCGCGCGCTATCTGGTGGGGGAGGGGCGCTTGATCGGCGCGGCGGGCAGTTTCGGACCGCTGCCGGGTTTCGCGGATGGCGACATCGCCGGGGCCAGCGCGGCACTGCTGCAGTTCGGCGAGGTGCCGGGCGTGATCACCGCGACCTCGCTGCTGCCAAACGGGCCGGGGGCGGAGCTGCGGCTGATCTGCCTCGGCCGCGAGATCGTCATCACGCTGGCCGGTATCGAGATCATCGAGGGGCCGGAGCGGCGCCGGCTGGAGTCGCGTTCCAGCTCCTATATGCGGCAGAACCGCCGCTTCTTCGGCGCCGTGCGCAGCGGCCGCGCCGACGATCTGTTCTCCTCCTATGCGGACGCGCTGCCGACGCACCGGCTGTGCCTCGAAATCCGGAGCGCGATTCAGCCTAATCGCTGACAGCGCGACAAAACGGCTCACACGTTCTGAACTTCTATTGACCGAGGCGGCTCATTGTGTTCGTCTGATCGTCAATAAGAAACAGCGTTCAGCAATGCTGAACGATACATCTGGGAGGATGAACTGGGCAACGTACTTACGCCCGGCGAGCTTTTGCGCCTGCGCCGATTTTCGACCCCTACCGTCTACAACGGCTGGGAACAGATCAGCCGGGTCGATCGCCGCACCGTGGTCAACCGCGACGACGTGCGGGATTTCATGCCGCAATTCGGGGCGATGGCCGGGTACGCCGTGACGCTCGAAGTCCAGCCGTCCAATCCCGACCACATCCGCGACAACCCGGACGCGCCGCAGCGCTACCGCGAATATGTCGAGAGCATTGCCGGGCCCAAGATCGTCATCCTCAAGGATGCCGACAGCCCCAACATCATCGGCACCTATGTCGGCGAAGTAAATGCCAGCCTGCATCGGGCGCTGGGCTGTGTCGGCCTGATCACCGATGGCGGCATTCGTGACGTCGCCGAGATGGCCTCGGTCGGCTTCAAGGCGCTCGCGGCGCGGCTCTGCGTCGGGCACGCCTATGCCTGGCCGGTGCGCTGGGGCCACGAAGTCGAGATCTTCGGGCTCAAGATCAAATCGGGCCAGCTGGTCCATGCCGACCAGCACGGCTTCATGACCATTCCCGAACAGGACCAGAAGCGCGTGTTCGACGCGACGCTGTTCATGGACGGCAATGAATGCACCTCGGTGATCGAGAACAGCCAGCTGCTGGCCGGCCGCTCGATGAGCGAGACGCGCGCCGCGATGGTCGAGGCGGAACGCCGCTTCGGCGCCGCGGCACTCAAGGAATTCGGCAAGAAGGGCGAGTGGTCGGCGCCTGAATAAGTTCTCAAACCGCCGGCCAACGGCGGCGCCGATGATGACCAAAGGAACACCCAAAGGGAGGGGCCCTATGAAGATGTCTATCCGCAAGCTGCTGGGTGCAGCCACGCTCGCCATTCTGGCCGGCGTCGGACCCAGCATGGTGGCCACCGCCACCTACGCCCAGACGCAGGAGATCGCGCTGGTCGACAATTTCATGGCGTGGAATCTGTCGGACTATGAAGCCCAGACGGGCAACAAGGTGCCCGACTTCAAGCAGGCGCCGGCGCTCGACGCCGCCGTTGCCGCCGGCACCATTCCGGCACTCGCCGACCGCCTGCCGGCGCGCGAGGACATCCAGGTGGTGCGCCCGCGTGAATCGATCGGCACCTATGGCGGCACCATCCGCTACAACGCCACCAACCCGCAGTCGTTCGGCAATGTCGGCTATTCGGCCTGGGACGCGCATCTCGCCAGCGTCACCACCAATTGGGAAGTCGTCTATCCCGATATCGCCAAGAGCATCGTGCTGGCGCCGGATAATCTGTCGGCCACGGTGACGCTGCGCAAGGGCATGAAGTGGAGCGACGGCCAGCCGCTGACCGCCGACGACATCCTGTTCTTCTTCAACGATATGGGCGGGCAGGGCGATCTGCCGCCGCTGCCGGGCAACCTCATCGTTGGCGGCCAGCCGGTCACGGTGGAAAAGATTGACGACGTGACGGTGAAGTTCAACTTCGCCATCCCGAACCCGGCCTTTATCCTGAGCGTCGCGCGCGCCGAGCCGGGCTTCCCGCTGGCCCCCGCGCACTACCTCAAGAAGTGGCACAAGGACTACAATCCCGACGCCGAAAAGATCGCGCAGGAAGAGGGCTTCGCCTCGTGGGTCGACGCGTTCGTGTCGCACTCCAACGGCCAGACCAGCGACTTCCAGGTCGACAAGAACCTGCCCGTGCTGAAGCCCTGGGTGCTGAGCGAAGTCGACCAGTTCGGCAACCAGTACTACCGCCGCAACGCCTTCTACTGGAAGGTCGACACGGAAGGTAACCAGCTGCCCTATCTCGACGAGCAGGTTCGCATGCTTGTCGCCGACCCCGAAGTGGTGAAGCTGAACGTGCAGTCGGGTCAGCTCGACTATGCCGACAAGTTCACCCAGGCCGATCTGCCGGTGCTCAAGGCCGGTGAAGCGGCGGGCAACTACACCACCATGCTCTACACCGCCGACCTCGGCGCCATCGTGAAGTACCAGTTCAACCTCACGGTGAACGACGAAGCGCTGCGCCCGATCTTCAACGATGTGCGCTTCCGCGAAGCCATGTCGCTGGCGGTCAACCGTCCGGAAATCAACGAGACGATCTTCTTCGGTCTCGGCGTGCCGCGGCAGTGGGGCGTCTCGTCCAAATCGCCGTTCTACGAAGACTGGATGGGTGGCCACTTCGCCGACTATGATGTCGACAAGGCCAATGCCCTGCTCGACGAGATGGGCCTGACCAAGGGCGCCGATGGCGTGCGCGTCCGTCCCGATGGCCAGCCGCTCCGCATCGTACTGCACGACGCCATCAACCGCGTCGCCCTGTCGGAACTGATGGCCGAGTACTGGACCGCGGTGGGCGTTGCCACCCAGGTCAACACCGTGACCCGCGAAACCTTTGCCCAGGCCGTGGCCGCCGGTGAAGTGCAGGCGTCGGTGTGGTTCGCCGACGTGGTGTCGGAAAAGGACATGTACACCCGTCCGATCTGGTTCCGCCCGCCCTATGGCCTCGATACCAACCCGGTGGGTGGCGGTCTCGAATGGCGCAAGTGGCAGCTGACCAACGGCGCCGAAGGCACCGAACCGCCGGCTGAGTTCAAGGCACAGCAGGAGCTCGTCACCAAGTGGCAGGCTACGACGCTGGGCTCGGACGAATACTACGCGCTGGGCAAGGAAGTGGTGGGTACCACCGTCAAGCAGATGCTGCATATCGGCACTGTCGGCGAAGTCCCCTACGTCTACGTCCGCTCCAACAAGCTCAAGAACTTCCCCGACGACAAGATGCTCTTCATCGACCACCTGCGTGGTGGCCATGCCGAGCAGTACTACGTCGCTAACTGATCCTCCCAAGGACGGCCGGGCGGGCAACTGCCCGGCCACATTCCGCTGACCAAACCCGGCGCGCAAGGAGCGCCTTCCAGGACCCAAGATGATCCCGCTCAGTCAAGTCAAATACCAGCCTGAACTCACGCGCACCTTCCTCGGCAGCCCCAGCGTCGTGCGCCTGCCGGACAATTCCCTCGTGGTCAGCCACGACTATTACGGCGTCGGCTGCCCGCGGAACCAGGAATCCGAGGAAAGCCTCACCTCGATCTATCGCTCCGAGGACAATGGCGCGACCTGGGTGAACATCACCCACATCATGAACTGCTACTGGTCGACGCTGTTCTACCACAACGGCGCCCTCTACATCTTCGGCACCTCGCAGCAGTACGGCTCGATCGTCATCCGCCGCTCGGATGATGGCGGCTACACCTGGACGCATCCGACGGTCGACAAGCCCGAGAATGGCTGGCTGTTCGGTGGCGGGTTCTATCATGATGGCCCGAACTATCATTGCGCGCCGGTCGCCGTGACCATCCACAATGGCCGCATCTACAAGGCCTTCGAGGATTGCACGCCCTGCGTCTGGGGTACGGGCTTCCAGGCCTGCGTCGTCTCGGCGCCGGTCGATGCCGATCTGCTCGATGCCAAGAACTGGACGATGAGCAACAAGCTGCCCTACGACCCGGCCTGGGTGCCCAAGGAATGGGGCCGCACGCTGAAGCCCGGTTGGCGCGAAGGCAACGTCGTTGCCGATCTCGATGGCCAGCTGTGGGACATCATGACCTTCGAGGCCGGCCCGCTCGAGCAGGAATACTCGGCGCGCATCAAGATCGAGGACGACGGCAAGAAGATCACCTTCGATCCGAGCAAGGACTATTTCACGCTGCCCGGCTGCAAGGCCAAGCTCACCATCCGCCGCGACCCGGTGAGCGGCGAGTATTTGACCATCGGCAACGCGCTCGACAGCCACGAGATCCTGCGCAAATGGGCCCAGGAAGGCGATGACAGCTTCACGCGCTTCCACAAGGACCACTCGATGCGGCAGCGTAACCGCACCTATGTGCTGGCCTCCAAGGACCTGTGGAACTGGCGCCGCGTGAAACTGCTGCTGCAGGACGAAAGCGGGCTGAAGGCGGAAGATTCGATCCGCCTGACCGGCTTCCAGTACACCGACTGGCAGTTCGACGGTAACAACGACATCATCTTCGCCGTGCGTACGGCCTATCGTGGTGCCGCCAACTTCCACGATGCGAACCGCATCTATTACGGCACGATCCCGAATTTCCGCGATCTGCTCTGACCAACCAGCGGGGCGTTCGCGCCCCGCTTTCTCCGCCTAACGAGGGACACCGATGCTATCCTATATCGTGCGCCGCCTCGGCTACATGATCGTCGTTCTCGTTCTTGTGTCGATCGTGTGCTTCTACATCATCAACCTGCCGCCCGGCAGTTTCATCGAGACCTATGCCACGCAGCTCGATGCCTCGGGTTCGCCCGCCAGCCAGGCGCAGCTGGACTATCTCACCATCCGCTACGGCCTCGACCAGCCTCTCCACGTGCAATACTGGAACTGGATCGTGCCGCTCGTGACGCAGGGCGATTTCGGCTACTCCTTCGAGTGGCAGCAGCCGGTCTGGACGCTGGTCGCCGACCGCCTGTGGCTGACCATCATCGTGTCGATCGTCTCGATGGTATTCGTCTATGCCGTGTCGATCCCGGTGGCGCTGTACTCGGCGACGCATCAATACTCGGCCGGCGACTATGCGGTGAACTTCCTCGGCATCATCGGCCTCGCGGTGCCGAACTTCCTGCTCGCGCTGCTGATGCTGGTGGCCTCGGCGCGCTTCTTCGGCGTGACGCCGACGGGCCTGTTCTCGCCCGAATTCATCACCGCGCCCTGGAGCTGGGCGAAGGTGTGGGATCTGATGATCCATTTGCCGGTGCCGGTTGTGGTGGTGGGTCTGGCCGGCACGGCCGCGACCATCCGCATCCTCCGCTCGCAGCTGCTCGACGAGTTCCAGAAGCAATATGTGATCACGGCGCGCGCCAAGGGCGTGCCCGAGGGGCGGCTGCTGCTCAAATATCCGTTCCGCGTCGCGCTCAACCCGATCATCTCGACGGCGGGACATCTGTTGCCCGACATCGTCTCGGGCTCGACCATCGTCGCGATCGTTCTGGGCCTGCCCACCATCGGGCCGCTGCTGCTGCGCTCCATCGTGGCGCAGGACACCTATGTCGCCGCGAGCTGCCTGATGCTGCTGGGCGTCCTGACCGTGGTCGGCGTCGTGATGTCCGACATTCTCTTGACCATCCTGGACCCGCGGGTCCGCATGAACCGCGCGAACTGAGGAGGGCGCCCCCATGTCCATCGCCCTCGAAACAGAGACCGGCGGCCCGCAGGGTGGGCGCGTGCTCACCCGCTGGCAGCTGTTCTGGATCAAGTTCACCCGCCATCGCGTGGCCGCCATCTCGCTCGGCTTCATCATCGCGCTCTATGGCATCGTGCTGGTGGCGGAGTTCGTCGCGCCCTACGGCCCGTTCGAACGCAACACCGGCCATCTGCTGGCGCCGCCCACCGGCATCCAGTTCATCGACAATGAGGGGCAGTTCCACCTCAGGCCGTTCGTCTATGGGCTCAAGAACGAGCTCGATCGGACGACCTTCCAGCGCCACTATGTCGAGGACCGCGAGACCCGCTACGACATCAGCCTGTTCGTGAAGGGCGAGCCGTACCAGCTGTTCGGCATCATTCCGTCCGACATCCATCTGTTCGGTGTCGAGGACGGTGGGCGCATCTTCCTTGCGGGGACCGATCTGCTCGGCCGCGACCTGTTCTCGCGCATGCTGTTCGGCGCCCGCACCTCGCTGTTCGTCGGCCTGATCGGCCTGTCGATCGGCTTCGGGCTGGGCCTCTTCTTCGGCGGCATTTCGGGCTATTTCGGCGGCGCGGTAGACAATTTCGTGCAGCGCCTCACCGAGTTCCTGCAATCGCTGCCAACGCTGCCGCTCTGGATGGCGCTCGCTGCGCTGGTGCCCTCGGACTGGTCACCGACACAGGTCTATTTCGGCATCTCGACCATCCTGGCGGTGGTGGGCTGGACGACATTGGCACGCGTCGTCCGTGGCAAGCTGCTGAGCCTGCGCGAAGAAGACTATGTGATGGCCGCCAAGGTTTCGGGCGTCAGCGAGACCAAGATCATCACCACGCATCTGCTGCCCGGCTTCGTCTCCTATCTGATCGTGCATCTGACGCTGGCGGTGCCGCAGATGATCCTGGGCGAAGTGGCGCTGAGCTTCCTCGGTCTCGGCCTCCGTCCCCCGGCGGTGAGCCTCGGCACGCTGCTGATCGACTCGCAGAACATCCAGACCGTGACGCTGAGCCCCTGGCTGCTCGTGCCGGGCGGCCTCGTCATCCTTATCGTGATTGCCTTCAGCTTCCTCGGCGACGGCCTGCGCGATGCAACCGACCCTTACCGGAGCTGACGCAATGGGCGATGAGCTTCAGAACGACGCGACCACCAAGCCGCTGATCGAGGTGAAGAACCTCAAGGTCGTGCTGCCCCTGATCGAGGGCAACCTCACCGCCTCGGACGGCGTGAGCTTCACCATCGGGGAGGGCAAGACCCTCGGCCTCGTGGGCGAGAGCGGCTGCGGCAAGACCATCACGGCGCAATCGCTGCTCAAGATCGCGCCGCGCAAGGCCATCACCACAGGCGAAATCCTGCTGCACTATGCCGACCGGCCGCCGGTCAACGTCGTGTCGCTCGGCCACGACGATCCGGAGTTGCTGAAGATCCGCGGCGGCGAAGCGGCGATGATCTTCCAGGAGCCGATGACCTCGTTCTCGCCGGTCCACACCATCGGCAACCAACTGCTCGAGACGATCTATCTGCACCGCACGCGCGACAAGGCGAAGGCCAGGGAGATTGCCATCGCCACGCTGCAGAAGGTGGGCATCCCGGCGCCTGCCGATGCGCTGAAGAAATATCCGCATCATTTGTCAGGCGGCATGCGGCAGCGCGCCATGATCGCCATGGCGCTGGCTTCGCAGCCGCGCCTGCTGATCGCCGACGAGCCGACCACGGCGCTCGACGTGACCGTGCAGGCGCAGGTGCTGCGGCTGATGCGCGATCTGCAGCGCGACGCCGGCATGGCCATTCTCTACATCTCGCACGATCTTGGCGTGATCGCCCGCATGGCCGACGAGGTGGCCGTTATGTACATGGGCTCGATCGTCGAGCACGCCGCGGTGCGCGATCTGTTCCGCGCGCCCAAGCATCCCTACACCAAGGGGCTGATGGCTTCGGTGCCGCGCATCGGCAAGAAGTCGGGCGAGCCGCTGCAATCGATCAAGGGCAATGTGCCCATCCCGATCAACAAGCCACGGGCCTGCGGTTTCTTCCCGCGCTGTCCCGCGGCGATGCCGGGCATCTGCGACAAGGCCGTGCCGCCGCTGGTGGATGTGGATGCCGGCCACCGCGCCGCGTGCTTCCTCCATCCGCAGGTGATGGCGGCCGCCAATCTCCCGCCGCTCGCTACGGAGGCCGGCCATGTCCATTGAGGCCAAGGCCGTCGAGGCCGTGCCGGGCGCCATGCCCGAGGGCACCGACATCGTGCTCAGCGTGCGCGGGCTGAAGAAATACTACCCGATCGAGAGCGGCATGCTGCGCCGCGTCACCGGCCATGTGAAGGCCGTGGACGATGTGAGCTTCGACCTGGCGCGCGGCGAAGTGCTGGCGCTGGTGGGCGAGAGCGGTTGCGGCAAGACCACTCTGGGCCGCTCGATCATCCGCGCCATCAATCCGACCGGCGGCACGGCGACGCTGAGGATCGACGGCGAGGCGGTCGATCTCGCCCATGCCGACCGGCAGACGCTGCGCCGGCTGCGGCGGCACATGAACATGGTGTTCCAGGACCCGTTCTCGTCGCTGTCGCCGCGCATGAGCGTGCGCGACATCATCGGCGAGCCGCTGCGGGCGCAGGGCGTGCCGGCGGCCGAGATCGCGAAAAAGGTCGAGGAGATCGCCCAGATGTGCGGCCTCAACCCGGCACATCTGTCGCGTTATCCCAACGCCTTCTCGGGCGGGCAGCGCCAGCGCGTCTGCATCGCCCGGGCGCTGGTGACCAACCCGGTGCTGATCGTGGCCGACGAGCCGGTTTCGGCGCTCGACGTGTCGATCCAGGCGCAGATCCTCAATCTGCTGCAGAAGCTGCAGCGCGAGCTGAACCTCAGCTTCTTGTTCGTGGCGCATGATTTGAGCGTGGTCGAACACATCGCCGACCGGGTGGCGGTGATGTATGTCGGTAAGATCATTGAATTGGCCGATACCGAGGACTTGTATAGGCGGCCCCGGCACCCTTATACCGAAGCATTGATGTCGGCGGTTCCCAAGCCGGACCCTGATCGTGACGACGAGACGATTATCCTTGGCGGCGAAGTGGCAAGTCCAGCCAACCCACCCAGCGGCTGTTACTTCCACCCCCGCTGCCGTTACGCGCAGGAGATCTGCAAGACGAGCGCGCCAGCGCTGCGGCAGGTGGATGCCAGGCATTGGGCGGCCTGCCACTTCGCGGAAGAACTTGCCTTGAGCGGCGTCGGGGAGATCGACGCACAGACGGACGGTGAGCTGTGACCACAACATCCAGAATGACCACCAACAAGAGCCTCGCCAAAGCCATGCGGGTGCTCAAGCTGTTCAGCGCGCAGGAGCCGCGGCTGTCGCTGGCCGAGATCAGCGTGCGGCTCGACATGCCCAAGAGCACCACGCACTCGATCCTCAAATCGCTGGTGGCCGAGGGGCTGATCGAAAAGATCGGCGGCGAGGCCTATGCGCTGGGCACCGGCATTCTGGCACTGTCGCAGACGGTGCGCGTCAATGTCGAAATCCGCGACCGGGCGGCGCCGCATGTACGCGCCCTCGCAGACCAGGCGGGGGAGTCGGTGTACCTGACGTTCCGCGAAGGCGACCGCATCCTCTATATCTACGCCGTCGAATCCTCGCGCCGGCTGATTGCCCGCACGGCGGTGGGCGACCGCATGCCGATGCATTGCACCGGCGTCGGCAAGGCCATCCTCGGGCATCTGCCGGAAGAGGAGGCACGCGGCATTCTGGAACGCGTCGGCATGCCCCGTGTCACGCCCAAGACCATCACCGACATCGATGTGCTGATGGCGGATCTGCGCGAAATCCGCGAGCGCGGTTATTCGCGCGACGATTCCGAGAACGAGATGGGCAACTACTGCGTTGGAGCGCCGATCTACGGCGCCAATGGCAATGTGGTGGGCGGCTGTTCCATCGCCGGTACCGATCCGGAAATCATCGGCGCGCGTGCCCCGGCACTGTCGCGCGCACTCATTTCAACCTGCCTCGATATTTCACGTAACCTCGGCTATGTGCCCAGCTCGGCGATCCGGGCGGTGTATGCCGGCGCGCTCTGACGAAAGCTTACCATGACCGATACGCCGTCCCTCAGTGGCATCATCACCGCCATTCTCACGCCTATTCGCGATGATCTGACGATCGACCATGATCGCCTGATCCAGCACGCCCGCAATTTGCTGGGCGATGGCTGCAGCCGCGTCTCGACCTTCGGCAGCACGGGCGAGGGCGTGTCGTTCTCCACCGCGCAGAAGCAGGCGGCGCACCGGGCGCTGCTGGCCGCCGGTATCAAGCCGGAGCAGCTGCTGCCGGCGGTGATGTCGAGCTCGGTGGGGCAGGCTGCCGACGAGATGCGCGATGCGGCGAGCCTTGGCTGCCCGCAGGTGCTGGTGCTGCCGCCCTATTACTATCGCAGCGCGGGGCTCGACGGGCTCGTGTCGTTCTTCGAGGGCGCCTATGAGCAGGCGGGGCGGCCCGATGTCGGGCTGGTGCTCTACAACATCCCGCAGATGAGCGGCATCACCATCACCCATGAACTGGTGCGGGCGCTGCAGGCGGGGAAGGGCGCGCGCATTGCCGGCATCAAGGATTCGACCGGCAATCTCGAGAGCGGGCTCGCCTTCGTGAAGGCGTTCCCCACGCTCAGCATCTTTACCGGCGACGATCGCGTGCTGCCGCATCTGCTGCGCGCCGGTGGCGCCGGCATGATCGGCGGCCTGCCCAACCTCTATGCGCGCGACCTCGCCGCGCTCTATCGCCTGCGCGATGGCGAAGAGGCGGAGCGGCTGGCGGCGCTGGCGGCCGAACGCATCGTCGAGATCGACTCGACCGGCGGCCTGATGGCGCTGAAGGCGGGGCTGGCCAAGCAGCACAATGATCCGCAATGGCGCCGGGCGCTGCCACCGCTCGATGGCGGCTTCCGCGCCGGGGCCAACTCGTGACCACACGCGCAGAAGAAGCCGCCGACCTCCTCGCCTCGCTGGCGCTGAGCGGCAAGACCATCGAGCGCCTGCCCGATGCCCTGCGGCCGGCAAGCGAGGCCGACGCGATGGCGGTGCAACGCGCCCTTCTCAGCCGCCGCCGGACCAGCGGCTGGAAGGTCGGGCCGCATCCGTCGGGCAGCGGCTGGGCCGGTGCGCCGCTGCGCGGCCACAGCCCGCTCGCCTCGCCCGCGACGCTGACGGCGCAGGATGCGGCCTCGATGCAGATCGAGGTGGAGGTGGCGGTGGTGCTGGGCAGCGATCTGCCCGCCGGCGCGACCCCCGCCGAGGCGAAAGCGGCCATCGGCACCGCGCATCTGGCCTTCGAGCTGTTCCGCTCGAGCTACGCCGATCGCACGGCGCAGGATGTGCCCTCGCTGCTGGCCGATCATTTCAACAATGCCGGCATCGTGCTCGGCTCGGGCCGGCCGCTGACCGGCGATGACGATCTCGCGGTCCTCACGGTGCAGTTGCATCGCGATGGTGCAGCGATCGGCGATAGCGGCAAGGGCGCGTCGCTCGACCTCGTGCTCGAGAGCCTCTGCTGGCTTGCCGGGTATGCGAGCGAACTCGGCGCACCGCTGCAGCGCGGCACCGCGATCCTCACCGGCGCGCGGATCGGGCCACTATCGGTGGCGGCGGCGGGCGCCTATGCCGGCCAGTCACCGCTCGGCGACGCCATCCTGCATGTCGGCCGCTAAGGCGCCGAGACGCAGAAGCGGCCGTCGCCGTTACGCCAGATGGCGAGGCCCCCTTGCTGGAAGGCGAGGGTGACAAGCCGGATGCTGTCGGCCTGCGCCCGTGTCGCGGCGGCATTCTCGATGCGGCGGACGGTCGAGACCGAGATGCCGGCCTGCGACGCCAATGTCTCCGCCGACCAGTCGAGCAAAGCGCGGCAGGCGCGCACCTGGGTCGGCGACAGCAATTCATAGTCGCCGGTTTCGAGCTGCAATTTGCCGGCCGGGCCGGGGTGGAAGCTCGAGATGCCGCCCCACAGCGGATCGCTGCCGCTCGCTGTATCGAAGGGCAGGCCCGTGACGTGCAGGCGCCGGTAGCTGCCATCTGGCATCAGCAGGCGCGGCGAAAAATCGTAGCGATCGCGGCGGGCGGCCGCCTCACGCCAGGCGCGGGCCAGCGGTTCGCGATCGCCAGGATGGATGGTGTCGCGCCAGGTGGCGTTGGCCGCGGCGGAACGGGCGCTCGCACCGGCTTCGCGCGGCGAGATGATATCGAGCAGGCGCCCGTCGTCATCGCCGGCCCAGATGCTGACATGGAGCAGGTCGGCGAGCGCGTGCAGCAGCGCGCGATCATTGGCGGCGCGGCGCTGCGTCTCGTGCTGATCGGTGACGTCGCTGACCACCGCGACGACGCGAACGATGACGCCCGACCGATCAAACGTCGTCTGCGCGCGCGAGCGGAGCCAGCGCAGCTGGCCGTCGGGCCGGATGATGCGGAAGCGCCGGTCGCGCTGGTGCGGATCGCTGGCGAGGTTCGCCTGCTCTTCGAGCGCGAGGCGGTCCTTGGGATGGACCAGCGATTCATAGAACAACAGATCCGGCTGGATAGCGGCCGCATCGAGGCCGAGCAGGCGATAGAGTCCGCTCGACCAGGTGACCTTGCCGTCCTGGCGTTCCCAATGCCAGAAGCCAGCCCCGCACAATTCTTCAACAACGCGCAACCGCTCTTCAGCGGTGCGCAGTATGGATTTTTCCATGACTGCCTCGACGCACCGGTGCAGGGCGGCAGACCTGCTCCGGATTCCCCCAATGCGAACGGCACCAGTTCCGCGAAGCCGATCCTCATAGGGGCGAGATACGGCAGCTTCCCAAAATGCCGCACGCGTTTGTTTCTGCTGCGGCCCGAATCCGCAAGGGGGCGGCGTTTCACAGTCGCGAGGGCGTCGGAGGCGGTTTGGCGGGCGTGACGAAAATCCTCTCACCCGGTTGAGCGGAAAACACGCACATTCGGCGAAAATGGCGAAAAAACAATCAGTTGGAGGGCGCAAAGCCGGCCGCTAGCCAACCGTTCACTCACCATGACTTGCTACTTTTGGTCGCATCACGACTTTGGGGGAAGTGCCGTGGATATCTCGTTCTTCAGCCGTGGATCGGCGCGTGGCTCGCGCGGCCTGGAGCGTTCCACGCTCGACGCCATCTCTCGCTCGCAGGCGGTGATCGAGTTCAGTCTCGATGGCACGGTCCTTGAGGCCAACCAGAATTTTCTCGACGTCATGGGCTATCGCCTCGACGAAATCGCCGGGCAGCATCATCGGCTGTTCGTCGACCCTGCCTATGCCGCGAGCGATGACTATCGCGCCTTCTGGGAGAGCCTCAGGCGCGGCGAGTTCAGCGCCGCCGAGTTCAAGCGCTTCGGCAAGGGCGGCAAGGAAGTCTGGATCCAGGCGAGCTACAACCCGGTGCTCGGTGCCGACGGCAAGCCGGTGAAAGTGGTGAAGTTCGCCAGCGACGTCAGCGCGAGCAAGCTGACCGCCGCCGATGCCGCTGGGCAGTTGGCCGCCATCTCGAAATCGCAGGCGGTGATCGAGTTCAGCACGACGGGCGAGGTGCTGACCGCCAACGACAATTTCTGCGTCGCGCTGGGCTATCAGATCAGCGAGATCAAAGGCCGGCACCACTCGATGTTCGTGGCGGCCGGGGAAGTGACGTCGAGCGACTATCAGCAATTCTGGTCGGCGCTGGGGCGCGGCGAATTCCAGGCGGCGGAATACAAGCGGCTCGGCAAGGGCGGCCGCGAGGTATGGATCCAGGCGACCTACAATCCGATCTTCGACCAGAATGGCCGCGTCTTCAAAGTGGTGAAATACGCCACCGACATTACGGCGCGAAAGCACGCGGTGAACGTGTTGGGGCAGGGGCTGGCGCAACTCGCGAGCGGCGACCTGCGCAGCCGCATCGATACCAAGTTCGTCGGCGAGCTCGACGACATCCGTACCGCCTTCAACAATTCCGTCGAGCGCTTCGCCGAAATCGTGGGCCGCCTGCGCCGCACCTCCGGCATGCTGAAGACAGCGACCAGCGAGATATTGTCGGGTGCCAACGATCTGGCGGAACGGACCACCAAGCAGGCCGCGGCGATCGAGGAAACGAGCGCAGCGATGGAGCAATTGGCCACTACCGTGGTCGACAATGCCAAGCGCGCCGACTCCGCCAGCGGCAATGCCCAGTCGGTGTCCCAGACCGCGCAGCAATGCGGCACGGTGATGGAAGAGGCGAACGAGGCGATGGAACGGATTTCCACGTCCTCGTCCAAGATCTCCAACATCATCGGCATGATCGACGACATTGCCTTCCAGACCAATCTGCTGGCGCTCAATGCGTCGGTGGAAGCGGCGCGGGCGGGCGACGCGGGCAAGGGTTTTGCAGTGGTGGCGGTCGAAGTCCGCCGCCTCGCGCAATCGGCGGCGGGGGCGTCGTCCGAGGTCAAGGCACTGATCGAGCAATCGGGGAGCGAAGTGGCTGGTGGCTCGCGGCTGGTCTCGGACGCGGCCCGCCGCCTCACCAGCATGCTTGAGGGGGTGCGCGAGAATGCGACCCTGATCGACGGCATCGCCCAGGCGAGCCAGGAGCAATCGATCGCCATCTCGCAGGTGACCGGTGCGGTACGGCAGATGGACGAGATGACCCAGCACAATGCCGCGCTGGTGGAAGAGATCAATGCGGCGATCGAACAGACCGAGAGCCAGGCGACCGAACTCGACCAGATCGTCGACGTGTTCGTCGTCGATGGGCCCGGCAGCGCCGCGCCCGGCGCGGCGGCCGGCGCGCGCATGGTGGCGTCGAGCCGGAAGGGCGACGGGGCCAAGCCCCGCCGCACCCTCAAGAGCTGGCTGACGGAGGGCAATGCGGCTGTTGCCGCCGACTGGAACGAGTTCTAGCGGGGTAAGCGTATACGGGTTGCGTTCCCCCCGGGACGGCCAACCCGCTAGGTCCGGTCGATTGCGGCAGAAGCCGTGGTCGGCCGGACAGCTTTTTAGCCCTTCACCGCGCCGCCGGTGAGACCCGAGATGATGTAGCGCTGCGCCAAAAGGAAGAAGGCGATGGCCGGCAGGATGCTCAGCGTCAGATAGGCGAGGATGCGCGGCCAGTCCGACCCGTACTGCCCCTGGAACTGCATGATGCCGAGCGGCCAGGTGTAGTTCGCATCGGTGTTGAGCGTGATCAGCGGCAACAGGAAGCTGTTCCAGCTGCCGACGAAATTGAACACGCCCACGGTGGCGATGATCGGCAGGCAGAGGGGCAGGGTGATGTACCAGTAGATGCGCAGGTACCCGCAATTGTCCATGCGCGCCGCGTCGATCAGTTCCTTGGGCAGTTCCTTGAAGAAATTGTGGAACAAGAGGATCGAGAAGCTGAGGCTGAACGCCACCTGCACGATGATGATGCCGAGGTGTTTGTCGAGCAGGCCAAGGTCGCGCATCTTGATGAAGAGCGGCAGGATGGCAGTGGCCGACGGGAACAGCAGGCCGAGCAGCAGATAGGCCATCAGGAATTTGCTGCCGAAGAATTTGATGTGCGCGAAGGCGAAGGCCGCCATCGACGAGATCAGCGTCGACAGCACCACGCTGCCCACCGCGATGAACAGCGAATTGCCCAGCGAGCGCAGATAGGTCGGCCCGAAGATGATGTCGGTGAAGCGCACCGGATCCCAACTGGCGGGCAGGCCAAACGGATTGACGCGCAGCTCGCCGATCTCTTTGAAGCCGCCCAGTGCCGTTGTGTAGAACGGCACGATGATGAAGGCGGCGATCACCAGCATGGTGAACCACTGGAAGCCCGAGACGGTCGGGCGGCGGCGCTTCGACGGGGTGGCGGGAGCGGTGGTGGTCATCAGGCTTTCTCCGCGCGGAACAGGATGCGCCGGTAGGCGATGGCAACCAGCACGCAGGCGAAGAACAGCATGACGCTGACGGCGCCGCCGAAGCCCAGCTTCATGCGCAGAATGCCGAACTGGTAGAGGAAGGTCACGATGGTGTGGCTGGAGTTCTGCGGCCCGCCATTGGAGAGCGGGATGATCAGATCGAACAGCTGCAGCGCGCCGGTTATCGAAAAGAACACCGAGACGACAATCGCCGACCAGATCATCGGCAGCTTGATGTGCCAGACGATCTTCCATTTCTTGACGCCGTCGAGCCGCGCCGCCTCGATCACCTCGGACGGGATCGACTGCAGGCCCGCGATGTAGATCATCATGTGGAAGCCGAAATACTTCCAGATGATGACGAGCATGATGGCCGGAATGACCCAGAGCTTGTCGCCCAGCACATGCGGCAGCTTGGTGCCCAGCGCATCGCCGATGGTGGGCACGAGGCCGTAATTGCCGTCATAGACGAATTTCCAGATCAGGCCGGCGGCGATCTCGGCCAGCATGTAGGGCACAAAGAAGATGGTGCGCAGGATGTTCACATGGGTGCCGCGCTCGGCCAGCGCGATGGCGGCCCACATGGCCAGCGGCAACTGGATCAGCAGCGACACCGCCACGACGATCAGGCTGTTGCGCACGGCCGTGCCGAAATTGCGGTGCGTCAGCACGTCCGCATAGTTGTCGAAGCCGACGAAATCGGTGATCGGCCCGTAGCCGGTCCAGTCGAAGAAGGAGAACGTGCCCGCATCGATCATCGGCAGGACGACGAAGATGGTGAACAGGACCAGCGAGGGGGGCACGAACAGCAGCAGCGGCACGAAGCTCTTGCGGTCCATGTAGCGGCGGCGCCGCGTCACGCCGGTGCTCATCGCGTCGATATTGGTCGCGACACTCGCCATCGCCAAATCCACCAGTCCAAATGCTCAGAAATAGGGAGTCCGGCGGACGGCCAGGGAACCGTCCGCCGGGGGTAAGACGACGCCCTAGAGCGTGTCGTCGACCGCTTCCTTGACCAGCTGTGCAGCCTCTTCGGCGCTGATCGCGTTGGCGGCGAGTTCGGCCGAAACGTCGTTCACGACGCCACCGACCGCAGGCCCAAGCGCCTGATCGAAGAACAGCGCGTGCCAATGGGCGCCCGAGATGTTCTTGCCGATCTGCACCTTGAACGGGTTGGTCATCGAGTCGGCCGCACCCTTGGCGATCGGGATGTAGAAGCCGGCCGCGCCGAACTTCTCCTGAACCGCCTTGGAGTTGTACCACTCGAGGAACCGCACCGCGTCATCCGAGGCGTTCTTGCCGAACAGATAACCCGACAGGCCGCCCAGCGTGTCCGTCGGATCGCCCTTGCCGCCATCGATGGTCGGGAAGGGGAGGATGCCGAGCTGGTCATCTGGGATGCCCTGCTTGCTGGCCGAATTGTCCTTCATGGCGCCGTAGTCCCAGTCGCCCATCAGGTGCATCGCGGCCTTGCCGTCACCGAAATAGCCCGAAGCGTCGCCATAGGAGGCGGCTTCGAAGCCTTCCTGCCACGGGTCGAGCGCCGCGAGCTGGAGGAAGTATTCACCGGCCTTCACGAAGTCCTCGCCGGCAAAGCCATCGCCCTGACCGGCAGCGGCGGCGTTGAAGCCGTCCTGACCGGCAAGACGCACGACCAGCTTGCTCCACCAGAAGTGGGCCGGCCATTTGTCCTTGGCGCCAACGGCGAGCGGCGTGATGCCGGCAGCCTTGAACGTCTGCACCGCAGCGAGGAAGCCATCCCAGGTGGAGAGGCTCGCCGGATCGACACCGGCCTGCTCGAACAGGGCCTTGTTGTACCAGAGCACGACTTCGGCCACGTCGCGGGCGAGGCCGTAGATCTTGCCGTCGGGCGCGGTGAAGGCGGCCACACCGGCGGTGCCTTCTTCGTCCTTGGCGGCCTGCGAGAGCACGTCGGTCACGTCGCGGAGCACGCCGGCCTTGGCCTGCTCGTAGAACACGCCGCCACCCCAGGAGTGGAAGATATCCGGCGATTCATTGGACTGCAGCAGCGTGGTCAGCTTGGCCTTGAACGCTTCGTTCTCAAGGAACGGCAGTTCAATCTTCACGCCCGGATTGGCCGCCTCATATTCTGCGACGGCCTGGTTCATCAGCTCCACCTCGGCGGGGATGGATGCAATGTTGAGATACTTCACCACAGTCTGGGCCTGCACTGGCGCGAGCGCCATCAAGCCGAGCATTGCGGCTAGCGCAATTCGTTTCATGGATGTCCTCCTAATGTCCTCCGGCGCAGCCTGTCCCCAACCCGTGCATTAGCATCTTGGCCGGTGTGGACTGCGCGCCGCGAGGGACCTCCCAGTCCATCGCAGCTTGATCACTGTCGCCTAAAGAGTAATAGTAATCAAGAGGTACGTGCCTCAGAAAACTCATCGGCCATTTGCCAGATGGGCCAGAAGCACTGCCCTATAAGGGAACCCGGCGTTTGCGCGCGTTGAGGCGCGTATGGCAAACACGGGGCGGGGACGCTTGTCCCCGGAGGATAGAAAGAGCGGCCAAAGTGCCGCCGGAGGGGGAAGCATGGCCGAGCTGCAGCTGCGCGGGGTCAACAAGAATTTCGGGGCCGTGCAGGTCATTCGGAACGTCGATCTAGATGTCGGCGACGGCGAGTTCGTGGTCTTTGTCGGCCCGTCGGGCTGCGGCAAGTCCACGCTGCTGCGCACCATCTCCGGGCTGGAGGAGCCCACTTCGGGGCAGGTGTTCATCGGCGGCGAGGACGTGACGGACTACGATCCGTCCGAGCGCGGCGTTGCAATGGTGTTCCAGTCCTACGCGCTCTATCCGCATATGACGGTGGAACAAAATCTCGGCTTCGGACTGCGCATGGGCGGCATGCCGCGCGACCAGGTGGCGACGCGGGTGGCGGAAGCGGCGCGCGTGCTCGAGATCGGCGATCTGATGCAGCGCAAGCCGCGCCAGCTCTCGGGCGGCCAGCGCCAGCGCGTCGCCATCGGCCGGGCCATTGTGCGCGAGCCCAAGGCGTTCCTGTTCGACGAACCGCTCAGCAATCTTGATGCCGAACTGCGCGTGCAGATGCGCATCGAGATCGCCAAGCTCCACCAGCAGCTCGGCGCTACGATGGTCTATGTGACGCACGACCAGGTCGAGGCGATGACGCTGGCCGACCGGATCGTCGTGCTGCGCGCCGGCATCGTCGAGCAGCAGGGCACGCCCATCGAGCTCTATGACAATCCCGACAACATCTTCGTGGCCGGCTTCATCGGCTCGCCGCGCATGAATTTCGTGCCGGCCGAGATCGTCGGCGTGGCGGGCCGCGAGGTCACGGTCAAGCCGCTCGAATTCGGCCAGCCCGCGATCACCGTCGCGGCGCGCAGCGAGCGCGGCAAGGTGGGCGACAAGGTTTCGCTGGGCATCCGCCCCGAGCATTTCATCGACGCGGCGGGCGCGCCAGCCAAGCTCTCGGCGCGGGCGCAGGTGGTCGAGCAGCTGGGCGGCGTGTCCTATGTCTATGCGGCCGGCGAGAACGGCTCGCAGATCACGGTGCAGCAGCGCGGCCATTCCTCGATGGCCTCCGACACGATCGCCGAATTCGGTGTCGATCCGAAAGCCTGCCTGCTGTTCGATTCGGAGGGGCTGCGCCTCTAGCGCCCGCGCTGCCGCTCGCCCTATGCTCACGGCATGAGAACCCTCCGCCCGCTCGATTCCGGCGAAGTGGCAACGCTGGTCGACTGGGCCGCCGCCGAAGGCTGGAACCCGGGCATCGGCGATGCCGCCGCCTTTCATGCTGCCGATCCCGGCGGTTTTCTCGGCGCTTTCGTCGACGGCGAGATGGTCGCGGGCATTTCCGCCGTCGCCTATGGCGAGCATTGTGGCTTCATCGGCCTCTATATCTGCCGTCCGGACCGGCGGGGGCAGGGGCATGGCAAGGCCGTTTGGGACGCGGCCATGATCCGACTCGCCGGCCGGACGATCGGCCTCGATGGCGTGCCGGAGCAGCAGGCCAATTACCGCAGCATGGGCTTTGCCGATGCCTATGGCACCGTGCGCCTGACCGGCATGGCGCTGCTGGGCGACGATCCGGCGATCGTCCCGTGCGACGCCGCGATGCTGCCGGCCCTTGCCGCGTATGAGCGGCATTGCTTCCCGGCCCCGCGCGAGGATTTCCTCGTGCGCTGGATCGAGGCGCCGCGCGTGGCGCGGGCCTATGTCGAGGGCGGCGAGATCCGCGGCTATGGCGTGGTCCGGCCCTGCGTCAGCGGCCACAAGATCGGGCCGCTCTTCGCCGATACGCCCGAAATCGCCGGCGCCTTGCTCGGCCGCCTCGGCGCCATCGCCGGCGGCCCGGTGTCGATCGACGTGCCGGCGGCCAATATCGGCGCCATCAGCCCCTTTTTCCGCGAGGCGGAGCCGGGCTTTGCCACGGCCCGCATGTATCGCGGCCCGGCGCCCGCGCTGCGCCTCGACCGGGTGTTCGGAACGACGACGCTGGAACTCGGCTGACCCAAGGATGGCGGCACCGTGGCCGTCCTATGAATTGAAGATGAATGCGGGTCTCAGAGCGGGTTCAAGCCGGCTCCCCTAGAACCGCAGCATCGAATTCAAACTTTCGTGCCGAGACTAGAGATGACCAGGAACAACGAAAAGCTGCTGATCGCCGCCCTTGCCGGCATCATCATCACCGGTGCGGCGGTTTTCGCCATCCAGCCGGCGATCGCTTCGATGTCCGGCCCGGCGAACGTTTCCTCCCCGTTCACCGGCCCCTCCTACGAGGTCCTGACCCTCCGCCTTGGCTACAAGGTCTGATTGACTGCCCGGCCTCCAAAGCCGGTCCCATGCAACGTGCCTTCCTCCTCCCTCCCTGCTTGACTTCACCGGCCTCCTGATGTCCCTC
This sequence comes from Hyphomicrobiales bacterium, assembly GCA_004144345.1. Classification (GTDB taxonomy): domain Bacteria; phylum Pseudomonadota; class Alphaproteobacteria; order Rhizobiales; family Devosiaceae; genus Devosia_A. Next base: position 152,716 of record SEEL01000002.1, on the reverse strand, counting down.
CAAGGCATCACGGAGGCCGATTTTTTCATGGACCGCGCAAATCCCGTCCTGGCCGAGGTGAGCCGTGGCAATTGGATCGAAAACCGCCATCGCGGCGCCTTCGTGGTGATCGACGCCGGCGGGCGCATCATTGCTTCGGCGGGCGATATCGAACGCCCGGTGTTTCCGCGCTCTGCCGTCAAATCGATGCAGGCGCTGGCCATGGTGACCTCGGGCGCCATCGACAAATTCCAGCTCAAGGACGAGGAACTGGCGCTGGCCTGCGCCTCGCACCAGGGCGAGGAGTTCCATGTCGCGGGCGTGACCTCTTTCCTCGGTCACCTTGGCCTCGCCCCGTCCGATCTCGAATGTGGCGCCCATGCCCCGAGCTACGCGCCGGCGCGCGAAAAGCTGCGGGCGAGCGGCGCGCAGCCGACGGCGCTCCACAACAATTGCTCGGGCAAGCACTCCGGCATGCTGGCGGTGGCCGAGGCGCTGGGCGTGCCGACCGCGCATTATGTCGATCGCGACCATCCGGTGCAGCGCGCCGTGCGCGCCGGCATGGAGCTGGTGGTGGGCGAACCGCTGAGCGTTGACCGCTGCGGCACCGATGGCTGTTCGATCCCGACCTGGGCCGCGCCGCTGCGCGCCTTCGCCACCGGCTTTGCCCGCATGGCGACAGGCGAGGGGCTGCCCGCCGATATCGCTGCCGCCGCGCGGCGCATCTTCGATGCCGCGACGGCGCATCCGCACCTGGTCGGCGGCACCGGCACGCTCGACACCGATGTGATGTGCGCTTTCGGTGGAAGGCTGTTCCAGAAGGGTGGCGCCGAGGGCGTCCAGTGCGGCGCGGTGCGCAACCGGGGCTGGGGCTATGCGCTGAAAGTCGATGACGGCAACATGCAGGCCTCGCAGGCCATGGTCGCGACCCTGCTGCTCGCCATCGCCGACCCCGACGACGCCCAGCGCCAGGTGCTGGAGCGGTTCGCGATGCAGACCACCAAGAATGTGCGCGGCCTGGAAGTCGGCGCCATGCGCGCGACGAGCACGATGAGCCCGGCGGTCTAGACGCGCTTGTCGCTCCCGGCCCGCTTCAGCAGGGCGTTGGCCAAGGGTCGTGTAAAGAGATGACGAGGGACGATCAGCAGCTCGCGCCCGCGAGTCCACTTTTCGTGACTGCCCTTCCCACTGTCAGAGTGTTCAAAACCGAGGGATCGCAACTCACGGGTAACCGTGAGATAGAACCCTTTGACCATCAGGCGGCTTTGCTGTCGGGCCGTTCCCACAGAATGATGGGAGTGACGTCCGCGAGGGGTAACGAGGCCAGTTCTTCTTCGGTGTAGTGATTGGCGAGCACGAGCTCCGCCGCCACATCCTTAAGGACTTCCTCGAACTCGTCGACGGTGTCCGTCTCGATGTGAAGGCCGAGAATATCCGATTGGGAATAGAAGCGCTTTGCTTCCTCATCCCACAGGGCGCGGACGTAGAAGGTCTTCTTCATGCGCCAAGTCTAGCGTTTTTGGCGACGCGTGTCGAACCCTAGAGCTTCTTCAGCCGCACTGCGGTGCCCACGGCGGTGACCATGATCATGGCGCCGCGCGAGCCGATGATTTCGAAGTCGATCTGGAGGCCGACGACGGCGTCGGCGCCGAGGCGCTGGGCCCGGTCGGAGAGCTCGCGCAGGGCGTTCTCGCGCGAATTCTGCAACTCTTCCTCATAGGCGGCGGAGCGGCCGCCGACGAAATCGGTGACCGTGGCCATCACGTCGCGCAGGATATTGGCGCCCGAAACCACCTCGCCATGGACGAGGCCGAGATAGTCGGTGACCTCAAACCCCTGCAATTCCTCGGTCGTGCTGATCAGCATGGCGTCCCTCCCTCGTCGCGCCAGCATATGGGCGGGCGGCGGGCCCGGCGCAAGGCGGGGTGGCGGCTCCGGCGGGGCACGGCTATAAGTTCCGTCCCGACTGACTGTGGAGACTCGCCTCCTTGCCCAATCTGCTGCTCGACGATCGCCTGTTCATTGGCGCCAGCACCAAACCCGAATATCTGCTGCTGAAATACGGCAACCGGCACGGCCTCGTGACCGGCGCCACCGGCACCGGCAAGACCGTGACGCTGCAAGGGCTGGCGGAGGGCTTCTCCCGCGCCGGCGTGCCGGTGTTCTGCGCCGACGTGAAGGGCGATCTGTCGGGCCTCGCCATGACGGGCGAAGCCAAGGAGTGGATCACCAAGCGGGTCGAGGAGATCGGCTTCGAGGACTACAAGACCGACCAGTATCCGACGATTTTCTGGGATCTGTTCGGCCGGCAGGGCCACCCGGTCCGCACCACGATTTCCGAGATGGGGCCGCTGCTGCTGTCGCGCATCCTCGATCTCAATGCGACCCAGGAAGGCGTGCTCAACATCGCCTTCAAATATGCCGACGATAACGGCCTGCTGCTGCTCGATCTGAAGGATCTGCGGGCGCTGCTGATCGAGGTCGAGGCCAATTCCAAGACCATCTCGGCGACCTATGGCAATGTCGCGACGGCGACGATCGGCGCCGTGCAGCGCGCGCTGCTGGTGCTGGAACAGCAGGGCGGCGAGAATTTCTTCGGCGAGCAGGCGCTCAAGATTTCCGATCTGATGCGCACGCATACCGATGGCCGCGGTATGATCTCGGTGCTGATGGCGGACCAGCTGATGCAGTCGCCGCGGCTTTACGCGACGTTCCTGCTCTGGATGCTGTCGGAACTGTTCGAGGAACTGCCGGAAGTCGGCGACCCGGCCAAGCCGAAACTCGTGTTCTTCTTCGACGAAGCCCATCTGCTGTTTGACGATGCGCCCAAGGCGCTGGTCGACAAGGTGGAGCAGGTGGTCAAGCTCGTCCGCTCGAAGGGCGTCGGCGTCTATTTCGTGACGCAGAACCCCATCGATATTCCCGACAATGTACTGTCGCAGCTGAGTAACCGGGTGCAGCACGCGCTGCGCGCCTATACGCCGCGCGACCAGAAGGCGGTGCGCGTCGCGGCCGAGACCTTCCGCGCCAATCCGTCCTTCGATACCGAGGAAGCGATTACCCAGCTCGCCGTGGGCGAGGCGCTGGTATCGGTGCTCGAGGACAAGGGCATCCCCTCAATCGTCGAGCGCACCTTCATCCGGCCGCCCTTCTCGCGCGTCGGCCCGATCACGCCCGAAGAGCGCAAGGCCGTGATGGCGAACTCGCCGGTGGGCATTGTCTACGACAAGGCCGAGGATCGCGAGTCGGCTTACGAAGTGCTGACCCGCAAGGCGCGGCAGCAGGCGGAAGCCGAAGAGGCGCGGCGCGCCGAGGAAGCGGCGGCCAAGGCGCCGCAGCGCCCGACCTATGAGGACGACAATTACCGCGGCGGCCCGCCGCGCTATCGTGAGGACAGCGGCCCGCCGAAGTCGAAGCCGCGTGCCTCGAACCGGCAGACCGTCGCCGAAGCCGCGATGAAATCGGCGGCGCGCTCGATGGCCTCGCAGCTGGGCCGCGCCATTGTGCGCGGCATCCTCGGCAGTCTGAGCCGCGGCCGCTGATGTCGCCCGACGCGCATCCCGTGCTCGGCATCTTCGCCTCGGACCATGGTCCGGGCGACGCCGAGCGCGCCACGATCATGTCGCAGGCGGGGAGCTTCCTGGCCCGCAAGGGCGCGAGCCTCGTCTGCCTCGTCGACCAGCTCGACGTGCCGGTGCCGCTGATCACCAGCGCGCGTACCGCCGGCGGGGCGGTGACGCTGATCGCCGACGAGGCCTTTTCCGAACCATCCTACCTCACCGGCGTGACGGTGGAGCACATTGCGACCGCCGAAGACCGGGCGAAGCGCCTCGCGGCGCTGGCGCATGTCTATGTGGCGTTGCCCGGCTCGCTGTCGTCGGCCATCGGCCTCTATCGCAGCTGGGTGCGCGGGGGTGGCGGCCCCGGGCAGCGGCCCGTGGTGTTCTATGATCGCAATAGCGCGTTCAAGGTGGTGCGCGGCTATGCGGCCGACGTGATCTCGAACTCGATCCCGCATCACGACCGCTATGTGCAGTTCGCCGATTCGATCGAGGATATCTGGGTCAAGATCGCCTGGCTCGTCGACCAGGGCGCGACGCGGCCCGTCGCCTAGAGCGGCGCTTCCCGCGAGGGGCGGAACAGCGGCACGATATTGTCGCCGAAGCTCGACCAGTCGCGCTTGATGAGCCCGCTGGTGCGGCGTTCCGGCCGCCGCGGCTTGTCGATCCGCGCCAGCACCCGCTCGACGAGATAACGCGGCGACATCGGCTTGGCGATGATTTCGTCGATGGCTATCGGCGGCTCGCCGGCGCTGAGCCGGGTGGCCAGCGCGATGATCGGCAGGTCGCGCGATTCGATGCTGCGATCCTGCCGCAGCTCTTCGGCCGAAGCGCCCGCATCGTCGAGGTCGAGCACTACGAGATCGGCCGGCGCGAGGCGCATATAGGTCTTGAGCGCGGCCATGGTCTCGAACGGCCTGACGCGCAGCGACGGCGCCCCGGCCAGCGTCGACGACAGGATCGACGACAGCGCCGGATTGGCGACGAGCAGGGCAACGGTCTTGCGGGCAATGGCCATGGTGAACGAAGTGTTAACACGCCGGCCGGCCCGGCTGGAAGCCGTCCTCAACAGCAAAAAGCCCGCCGGGGACACCGGCGGGCTCGAAAAACTCAGCGAAAGCAGCGCTCTGCTTACTTGGCTTCGTTGTAGAGCGTCTCGACATGTTCCCAATTCACGAGGTTGTCGAACCACGCTTCGAGGTACTTCGGACGGGCATTGCGGTAGTCGATGTAGTAGCTGTGCTCCCACACGTCGACGCCCAGGATCGGCTTGGCATTGCCATGCACCAGCGGGCTTTCGCCATTGGCGGTCTTCGAGACTTCGAGCTTGCCGCCCTTCAGCGACAGCCAGGCCCAGCCCGAACCGAACTGCGTCGTGCCGGCATTGATGAAATCGGCGCGGAACTTGTCGAAGCCGCCCAGGTCGCTGTCGATCGCCTTGAGCAGGGCGCCCGGCACCTTGGCCGCGCCGCCGCCGCCATTGGGCTTCATCCAGTTCCAGAAATGCACGTGGTTGTAGTGCTGGCCGACATTGTTGAAGAGGCCCGGCTCCTTGCCGAACACTTCCTTGACCAGATCTTCGAGCGCGAGGATCTCGAGGCCCTTGCCCTCCAGCAGCTTGTTGCCGTTGGTCACGTAAGCCTGGTGGTGCTTGTCGTGGTGGAACTCCAGGGTTTCCTTCGACATGTACGGGCCGAGGGCATCATAGGCATAGGGCAGCTCGGGGAGGGTGAGGGCCATGGTTCGCTCCATTGGTGATTTCTTGGACCAGTCTATCGGTCATCCACGATGGATATAGGCCTTTTGGCGGCGAGCGCCAATCGACCGTCGGGATGATTATGCCAATCCGGCGCATTCGAGCGCAAAGGCATAGCTCAGCGCCGTCTCCTTGATGCGATCGAAGCGGCCGGACGCCCCCGCATGCCCCGCGCCCATATGGGTCTTGAGGTAGAGGGGGTTATTGTCGGTCTTGCTGGCGCGCAGCTTCGCCACCCATTTGGCCGGTTCCCAATAGGTGACGCGCGGGTCGGTGAGGCCGGCGAGCGCGAAGATCGGCGGATAGTTCTTCGCCGCCACCTGCTCATAGGGTGCATAGGCCGCGATGCGGGCGAAATCGTCGCCGGACTCGATCGGATTGCCCCATTCGGGCCATTCCGGCGGCGTCAGCGGCAGCGTGTCGTCGCTCATCGTGTTGAGCACATCGACAAAGGGGACCAGCGCGAGGATGCCGGCCCAGAGTTCCGGCCGCAGATTGGCGATGGCGCCCATCAGCATGCCGCCGGCCGAACCGCCCTCGGCGATGATCCGATCGGGCGCGGCATAGCCATCGGCGATCAGCTTTTCGGCCGCCGCGATGAAGTCGGTGAAGGTGTTCGTCTTGTGCTCGCGCCGGCCCTGCTTGTACCAGCGATAGCCCTTGTCCATGCCGCCGCGCACATGCGCCACCGCATAGACGAAGCCGCGATCGACCAGCGACAGATTGCTGACCGAAAAGCCCGCCGGCAGCGACATGCCATAGGCGCCATAGCCATAGAGCAGCGCGGGGGCCGTGCCGTCGATCGGCGTGTCCTTGCGATAGAGCAGGGTCAGCGGCACGCGCTCGCCATCGGCCGCATCGGCAAAGATGCGGCGGGTGATGTAGTCGGCGGGGTCATGGCCGCTCGGCACCTGCTGCTCCTTGAGCAGCGTCCGCGCGCCCGTATCGAGGTCGAGATCATAGGTGCGCTGCGGCGTGGTGGGCGACGAATAGGTGAAGCGGATGGTCGCCGTGTCGAATTCGTAGCCCGCCGACATGCCGAGCGAATACGCCTCCTCGTCGAAGGCCACGGTCCATTCGCGCCCGTCGCGCAGGTCGCGCACGATGATGCGCGGCAGGCCCTCGACGCGTTCGAGCCGCGTCAGATGGTTGGCGAGGACGATCATGTCGAGGATCAGCACGCCCGGCTGGTGCGGCACGAGGTCGGTCCAGTTCGCGGCATCCGGCGCATCGGCCGGTGCGGTGACGATCTTGTAGTCCTCGGCGCCATCGGCATTGGTCAGGAGAAAGAGCAGGCCGTTGCGCGTCTCGACGTCATATTCGCGGTCGGTGAGGCGCGGCGCCACGAGGCGCGGTGCGCTGCCTGATGCATCGATGAGCCAGACTTCCGAGGTCTGGTGGTCATGCACGTCGATGACGATGAAGTCGCGGCTCAGCGTTTCGCCGACACCGACGAAGAAGCCGGGATCGCTCTCTTCGTAGATGATGCGATCGGCCGTCTGCTGCGTGCCGAGGATGTGCTGGCGCACGCGGAAGGGGCGGTGGCTGTCGTCGAGCTCGGTGTAATAGAGCGAGCGGCCATCGGGCGCCCAGACGCCGCCATCGCCGGCCTCGGTGATCACTTCGCCCGTGTCCTTGCCGGTCGCGAGGTCGCGGATGTGGATGGTGTAATATTCCGAGCCTTGCCGGTCGACGGCCCAGGCCAGCAGCGAATGGTCGGGCGAGTGCTCGGCGCCGCCGAAGCCGAAATAGCTCTCGCCGGCTTCTGCATTGCAATCGAGCAGGATGGTCTCGGGGCCGCCCTCGCGGGGGGTGCGCACGACGAGGGGGTATTGCTTGCCCTCGAGCATGCGCGAATTGTAGGCGAACGGGCCGTCGGGCGAGGCGACGCCGCTGTCGTCCTCTTTGATGCGGCCGCGGATTTCCTTGTAGATCGCGTCGGTCAGTGCCGCATGCGGCGCCTCGAAGCTCTCGGCGAAATAGGCGTTCTCGGCCTCGACATAGCCGCGGATGTCGGCGGGCAGCGTCTCGGGCGCCTGCATCACCTCCTGCCAATTGTCTGCTCGGAGCCAAGCATAGGGGTCCTGCCGGGTGATGCCATGCTGGGTGACGGCATGCTGGCGGCGTTCGGCGACGGGCGGGGTGAGGGCAGCGGCGGCTGCTGGCTTGGACTGATCGTTCATGGTGCGGTTGATATAGGAACCCCCGCCGCGCGGCTACCAGCCCCCTCAAGCGTGGAAAGCGGCCTGGCAGGGCTGCCATTCCCCGGCTGCGCCGCTACTGTCGGCCAAGCCGAATCTAGGGGAGGCGGGCCGCTTGGAGCTCAGCTTCGACATTTTTGCCGTGCTGCTGCTCTTGGTGCCTTTCGCGGCCGCTTTGGTGGCGCCGCTGGCGTCGCAGGCCATGGGCAAGGCTGCCGGCTGGGTGCTGGCCCTGGTCCCGGCTGCACTGTTCCTCAATTTCCTCGCCATGCTGCCCGGTGTCGCCGCCGGCTCGCCGGTAATGGTCGGTATCGACTGGGTACCGATGCTCGAGCTGCGGCTGAGCCTCTTAGTCGACGGGCTGAGCCTCGTTTTCGCGCTCGCCATCACCGGCATCGGTACCTTCATCCTTGCTTATTCCGGCGCCTATCTCGACGGCCATCCGCAGCGCGGGCGCTTCCTCGCCTTCCTGCTGCTGTTCATGGGGGCGATGCTGGGGCTGGTGCTGTCCGACAGCCTTGTGGCGCTCTTCGTGTTCTGGGAGCTGACCAGCGTCGCCTCGTTCCTGCTCATCGGCTTCGATCATGAGCGGCCCGCCGCGCGCCGCGCTGCCATGCAGGCGCTGGTGGTCACAGCGATTGGCGGCCTGTCGCTGATGGCCGGGGGCGTGCTGCTGCGCGTGATCAGCGGTACCTGGGACATCTCCGCCATCGCCAGCTCGCCGCTGCTGGCCGAGGCGGGCTGGGCCTATCCCTTCGTGCTCGGCTTCATCCTCCTCGCGGCTTTTACCAAATCGGCGCAATGGCCGTTCCATTTTTGGCTGCCCGGCGCGATGGAAGCGCCGACGCCGGTCTCGGCCTATCTCCATTCTGCCACCATGGTGCAGGCGGGAATCTATCTACTGGCGCGCTTCTCGCCGCTGCTGGCCAACACGCCGTACTGGCAGATCCTGCTCTGCGGCTTCGGTGGCATCACGCTGCTCTGGGGCGCACTGGTGGCGCTCAAGCAGACCGACCTCAAGCAACTGCTGGCCCAGACCACCATCGCCTCGCTCGGCCTCTCGGTGCTGCTGCTCGGCCTCGGCAACGACCATGCGGTGATGGCGGTCGCGGCCTATTTCATCGCGCATGCGCTCTACAAGGCGGCACTGTTCCTCGTTGCCGGCATCATCGACCATGGCACCGGGACGCGCGACATCACCGTGCTGGGCGGGCTGCGCGATACGCTGACCATCAGCTTCATCGCCGCGGCGCTCGGCGCGCTGTCGATGTTCGGCGTGCCGCCCTTCCTCGGCTATCTCGCCAAGGAAGTGATGTATGCGGCGCCGGGCACGGCCGATGGCTGGCGGGTCGCGGTGCTGGCGGTGATGGTCGCAGGCAATGCGCTGCTCGGTGCGGCCGCGCTGGCAATTATCATCCGGCCCTTCATGGGCGCGCTGAAGCCGACGCCGCAGCCGCCGCATGAGGGCGGCTTCACGCTGTGGATCGGGCCGATCCTTTTCGGCCTCATTGGCCTCGCCGTGGTCTTCGCCATCGGCTTCTACGACCAGAGCATTGCCGGTCCGATGGCGTCCTCGATCGTCCGCTACAAGGTCGAGAGCCATGTGACCTATGCCATTGATCTGGCGGCCCTGCCGATCTGGCTCTCGGTGGCAACCTGGGTGCTGGCGCTGCTGGTCTATCTGCGGCTCGATGCGCTGCGCGGCCTGCTGCTGGCGCTGGAGCGGCGTTTCAGCTGGAGCTGGGACAAGGGGTTCGATCAGGCGCTGTTCGGGCTCATCCGCCTGGCTGGCGCCTGGACGCGGTTCTTCCATCATGGCCGCCTCGAGCAATATCTCATCATCGCCGTGGCGGCGCTGGCGCTGGTCCTGCTGCTGCCGCTGACGGTGCTGAATGGCTGGCCGTCATGGCCGGCTTTCCGGCCGATGCAGTTCTACGAATGGGGCGCCTTCGCGCTGGCGGCGGCGGGCGCAGTGATCGTCGTCACCTCGCGCACCCGTCTCGGCACCATCGTGGCGCTCGGCATCCAGGGGCTCGCCGTGGCGCTGATCTTCCTGATGTTCGGCGCGCCCGATCTCGCCTTCACCCAGCTGATGGTCGAAGTCCTCTCGGTGGTGATCCTCGCTCTGGTGATGACGCGGCTCAACCTCTCGGCCAACGATCCGCGTCCCTATGAGGACTGGCTGCGCGACGGCTCGCTCGCCCTCGTGGTTGGCGTGGCGATGTCGGCGCTGCTGCTCAAGGTGCTGGAAGGGCTGTTTGACAGCCGGCTTGGTGATTTCTTCGCCGCCAACAGCGTGCCGCTCGCGCATGGCCGCAACATCGTCAATGTGATCCTGGTCGACTTCCGCGGGCTTGATACGCTGGGCGAGATCTCGGTGGTGATGGCGGCTGGTATTGCCGTGCTGGCGCTGCTCAAGCGGCAGCACAAGCGCGAGACCCCGGCGCCGAAGCGGCCGTCGCGGCGGAAGGAGGCGGCATGAATACGCTGATCTTCCGCACCATGGCGCCCATCCTCGTTGTGCTGATGGTGCTGTTCTCGATCGTCATTCTCCTGCGCGGGCATGGCGACCCCGGCGGCGGTTTCATCGGCGGGCTTATCGCCGCCTCGGCCATGGCCATCCACGGCATGGCCTTCGGCGTTGGCGCAGTGCGCAAGCTCCTGCGTCTCAACCCGATCTCCTGGGCCGGGGCAGGGGTGTTGATCGCGGGCGCCTCGGGCCTCTTGTCGGTGTTCGCGGGCACCTCGTTCCTCACCGGCCTCTGGCTGCCGGGGCACATCTTCGGCGTGCCGGGCCTGTTCGATATCGGCGTCTATTTCACCGTGTTCGGCGCTGTGACGGCCATCGCGCTGGCGCTCGAGGATGACGGGGAGGGCGCGTAATGGAAGCAGCGCTGGCGCTCCTCATTGGCCTCTTCATCGCGGTCGCGATCTATCTCATCCTGTCGCGCGCGCTGATCCGCGTGGTCATCGGCATTGTCGTCCTCGGTAATGCCATCAACCTCCTGATCTTCGTCGCGGGGCGCCTCACATCGGCGACGCCGCCGATCGTGCCGCCGGGCATGGACGCCGCACTCGGCATGGCCAACCCGCTGCCGCAGGCGCTGATCCTCACCGCCATCGTCATCGGCTTTGCCATGTTCGCCTATTTCATCGTGCTGGCGCTGCGCGCCTATCAGGCGACCGACGCCGACGACATCAACCATATGCGGCTCGCCGAGCCGGAGGGCGAACCGCGTCCTCCGCTGGAGTATTGAGCATGCTTGAGCAACCGACACCGCTCGCCGACTGGATCATCATCCTGCCCGTGGTGCTGTGCCTGATGGGCGCGGCGCTGCTGCTGGTGCTGCGCAGCATGGTGCGCGTGCAGATGTGGATCGCGGCGGCGGTGCTGCTGGTGGTGCTAATCTGCGATGGCCTGCTGCTGCAGCGCGTCCTCGCGGCCGGGCCGCTGACCATGACCATGGGCAATTGGCTGCCGCCCTTCGGCATCAGCTTCACCGCTGACGCGATGGGCGCGGGCTTTGCGCTGGCGGGGGCCTTCGTCGCGCTCTGCGTCATCCTCTATGCGCAGATGGATACGCCCGAGGCGGCGGTGCGCGCCGGCTTCTATCCGCTGATCCTGCTGCTGGTCGCGGGCGTCAGCGGCGCCTTCCTCACGGGCGATCTCTTCAACCTCTATGTGTGGTTCGAAGTGATGCTGATCGCGTCCTTCGGGCTTATCGTGCTGGCCGGCAATCCGCTGCAGCTCGATGGCGCGGTGAAATACGGCATCCTCAACTTCCTCGCCACCGCGCTGTTCCTCGCGGCGCTGGGCCTGCTCTATGGTCTGCTGGGGACGCTCAACATGGCCGACATCATCGGCAGGGCACAACGCGCGGAGCTCGCGCTGCTCGCCGCCATCGCCGCTTTGTTCGCGCTGGCCTTCGGCATGAAGGCGGCCCTGTTCCCGGTCAATGCCTGGCTGCCCGCGTCCTATCATGTGCCGCCCGCCGCCATCTCGGCGCTGCTGGCGGGGCTGCTCACCAAGGTCGGCGTCTATGCCTTCATCCGCACGCTCGCCATGCTGCTGCCGGAGGCACGCGACGCGCTGGCGCCGGGCATTCTCACATTGGCGGTGGCAACCGCGATCCTCGGGCCGCTCTCGGCGCTTGCTGAAACCAACCTTCGCCGCGCCATCGGCTTCATCCTCATCGGCGGGGTAGGGGTGTCGCTGCTGCCCATCGCCGGGGCCAGCGTGCCGGGCCTTGCGGGCAGCACCGCCTATGTCTTCCACGCCATGCTCACCATCGCCGCGCTCTATCTCGTCGCGGGGCTGATCGAGCGCGTCACCGGGCAGGGCGATACGCGCCGGATGGCGGGGCTCTACGCCGCCAATTCGGCGCTCTCGATCCTGTTCTTCGTGCTGGTCCTCGCTGTCGCCGGAATCCCGCCCTTCCTCGGCTTCTGGCCAAAACTGCTGATGCTGCAGGGGCTGATCGCCAACGGCCAATGGCTGCAATTGTTCGTGCTGCTCGGCAATGCGCTGCTGACGCTGATCGCGGGGGCGCGCCTCTGGTCGCACATCTTCTGGCGCGGCAAGGTCGAGCGGGTGGCGCTGCCGGTCACCGGCCTCGGCAGTGCCGTGCTGCTCACCGGCGCGATCGTCCTCATCGGCCTCTGGCCATCGCTGCTGGTCGATGCGGCGACCATCGCTGGCGCCGACATCATCGATCCGGCGCGCTACATCGCTTCGGTGGGGCTCGCACCATGAAATGGCTGTCGCTGATCGCGCTGTTCGTCCGTGAGCTGATCCTCAGCGCGCTGCGTGTCGCGTGGCTGGTCGTGCAGCCCAAGCCGCACATGCGGCCCGCCATCATCGCCTATCCGCTGACGGTGACGAGCGATGCGCAGATCACGCTGCTGGCCAATCTGATCACGCTGACGCCGGGAACGCTCAGCGTCGATGTCTCGGACGATCGCAAGACGCTCTACATCCACGTCATCGACATGCCCTCAAGGGAGGGACTGATCGGCGACATTGCCGGCGGCTTTGAAACCAAGGTGCTCGGGGTGATGCGATGATGGAGATCGTCACGACCATCTGCTTCGTGCTGCTCGGCCTGGCCATGCTTGCCGTGGTCGTCCGAATCATCCGCGGGCCGACGCTCGCCGACCGGATCCTCGGGCTCGACACCATCACCGTGCTCGCCATCGGCATCATCGGCGTGTTCGCCGTGCGCAGCGGCCGCTACCTCTATACCGACATCGGAATCGCCCTGGCGCTGATCGGCTTCCTCTCCACTGTCGCCTTTGCCCGCTATTTGATGCAAAGGAGTTCGAAGTGACGATACTTGCTGCGCTGTTGCTGCTCGCCGGATCGCTCTTCAGCGCCGTTGCCGCCTTGGGGATCCTGCGCTTCCCCGATATCTACACCCGCCTCCACGCCGCCTCGAAGGCCGGCCCGCTGGGTGCCGGATTGATTCTGCTGGGGGCAGCAACTGCCTCTGGCGATTGGACAATTGTCCTGCGCTGTGCGCTCGGTCTGCTGTTCCTGATCGCCACATCGCCGGTGTCCGCGCACCTCCTGGCGCGCGCTGCACTGAAGTCCGGCACACCTTTGGATGCGCGGACATCACCAAATGAATACCAGTCCTGATAATGACTTCGCGAATGTAAGCACTACTACATTTGTCGCAGTGCAAGGACTGAATCGTAAGTTGCATTCGCAACTCCGTCGCCTTACGAATCCACTGTCCAAGCAGGGACGCGCCCCCTTGCTGGCAACCAAGAAGAAAAGGAAACGAAATGACTGACGAGACTGGCACTGCCGTGTCCAGTGACAACGATCTCATCGATCTCTCCACTGAGATCGTGAGCGCCTATGTCAGCCACAACGCGCTTAGCGTCAGCGATCTTCCGAAGTTGATCTCGGACGTCCACACGGCGCTCCGCGGCCTGCGCACTTCGGGTTCCCCGGAACCCGTTGAAGAACTCAAGCCGGCCGTGCCGGTGAAGAAGTCGGTGGCAGCGGACTACATCATCTGCCTTGAAGACGGGAAAAAGTTCAAATCGCTAAAGCGTCACTTGCGAACGCATTACGATATGTCCCCCGAAGAATATCGCGAGAAGTGGGGCCTGCCGGCCGACTACCCGATGGTCGCTCCCAACTACTCCGCGACGCGCTCGCGTCTCGCCAAGGACAACGGACTCGGCCGCAAGGCTGGCAAGTAGGCGAAACGCCCCTCACAGAATCTCAAGCGGCCGCCTCCGGGCGGCCGTTTTATTTGCTACAATTCATATGAGCATTTGACCGCAAGCGACTGCCGGCAAAGCGCTTTGCGGGCCAGAGTCAAAAAGTTATCCCCGTAGGCAGGAATGCTGTCATTGATATAGGAATATGTTCCTATCTCAAGGTGCGGCGATGTTGATTGAGGGAATTGGCTCTTCTGCCCGCAGGCGGCCCCATTTGCGGTTCGGCCGGCTGCGGGCCGACCCGGAAGCTTTCGAACTGGTGCAGCGCGTGGCGCGGCGGCGGAATATTTCGATCACTGCGCTGCTGCATCCGTCGCGCGGCCGCGACCGGGATGCTTCGGCGCGCTTCCTCGCGATGTACCTCGTGCATGTGGTGCTGGGGCGGCCGCAGGAGATTGTCGGCGAGCTGTTCGGCCGCGATCGCAGCACGGTCGCCCATGCCTGCCAGCGGCTGGAAGATTTGCGCGACGACAACAAGATGATCGAGGCAGAGATCGCGCGGCTGCAGGCGCGGCGAGGTTCACGCCATGCCCGGCGGCGGACGGCGACGCCCCTGGCGCTGGAGTACAAGCATGCGGCCTGACGCATCCTTCCTCCATTTCGTGCGCGGCCTGATCCGCGGCGGCGTCGGCCAGCGTGAGGGCAAGCTGTTCGTCCTGCCCGACGGGCGCCGGGCCGATGCCAAGATCATTGCAGCGCTGGTGCGTTCCGGCGCGCTGCAGGGCGACGCCACGCAGTGCCGCGCCGATGCCACGACGATCGATTGGTACAAGAGGCTGCTGATCGAGGGCGATGCATTCCAGGCGCAGCACCGGCTGCTCGAGCAGGGGCCGAATGACCGTGCGATCAATCTCGCCGAGAGCCCGCTGACCCGTCTCGCCACGGGCAGCGACGCCTTCCTCGAACGCCATCATCTGGAGGCGGGCGAGCGGGTCCGCCGGCTGATCGAGCGGGCGCAATTGCAGCCGCGCGTGACCATGGCCTATTCGGCGACGCGCAGTGGCGGCAAGGGTCAGCGCCGCGTTGCCGATCTGTCCGACATGGCGGCCGAAGCGCGGCGGGCGCTGGACGATATCCATCGCGTGCTGCCGCGCGACTGTGCCGGCGTGGTGTTCGACATCTGCGGGCTGTTCAAGGGGCTGCAGGAGGTCGAGCGCGATCGCGGCTGGCCGCGCCGCAGCGCCAAGCTGGTGCTGCGCATCGGGCTCGAGCAATTGGCGCAGCATTATGGGCTCGGGCCGTTCGCGATCGGCAGGGAGTCGGGGCGAAGCCGGGGCTGGATCGGGGACGGCGCGCGGCCGCAGACCTTCGGCTGAATCAGGCGATGGCGCGGGCTTCGCTGCGGATCCGGTTGACCATCGCCACAAGGCCGTTGGAGCGCTGCGTCGAGAGATGCTCGCGGAGGCCCAGCTCATCGAAAACGGCGATGGCGTCGGTTGCGGCGATCTCGGTTGCCGGCCGGCCGGAATAGAGTGCGACGAGGATGGCGGCGAGGCCGCGCACGATCATCGCATCCGACTCGCCGCGATAGATCAGGGCGTCGCCGTCGCGTTCGCTGACCAGCCAGACCTGCGACACGCAGCCATTGACCTTGGTGGCGGCGTTCTTCTCGGCCTCGGCCAGAGGCGGCAGGGCCTGGCCGAGCTCGATGATGTATTTGTACCGGTCTTCCCAGTCGTCCAGATAGGACAGGTTCTCGGCGATTTCGGCGAAGGCGGCAGGATGGGGCATGGCCTTTATCTAGGCCACCGGACCCGCTTGAACCAGAGACAAAGAAAAAGCCGCAGATGCGGGGCAGCGCATCTGCGGCTCGATGGCCAAGGAACGCCTGGCTGGAGTGCGTTGGCGGAAGTCGAGCGCCCCTCGGCTAGCCTAGCGCCGCCGGCCGTGGTCGCGGGAACACGGCCAGATCCGTCGGCGACACCTGCATGGGAAGGTCGACGGAGACGGCGGAATTGGAAACAAGAAGGAGGTCGGGGAGCCGGGTCGTGTCCATGATCTGTCCGACGATCAGCTGCTGGCCCGCTTCGATGCCGGCGGAGACGGCCTGATCCTTGAGCGCCGTCGCGGTGGCGCCGAAATCGGTGCCGTGCGGCGCGACCAGCAGGAAGGCGATAGTCAGCCAGAATGCGGAGCGAAGGACAAACATCTGAACCTCGTGGACGGTGACCGGCACCGATCGACAGCAAGGCTAACCCCACCGGCTTAAAGGCCATTTCGAGATTTCGATAAAATTGTATCGATCTGCGTCCGGCCGTTTTCGGGGCGGGGCGACTTGGTCAATTGATTGTTTACGCTACCGGGAGAAAGCGACGGGATAGTCTGTTGAAAGCGCGCGTAACCGGCCGGGCGCCCCTCCCACTTAAGGGTGCATTAGGCGTTGGGTGGAAAGGTGAGAGTCAACCTTAACCGGCGTTCCGGGAAGCGGACTTAGTAATGCGTAGCCTCTTCGACTCTCTGTTTGGCAGAGAGGCCGGTACCGCCTCCCCGGAGGTCGGACGCGGTCGCCCCGAGACGCTGCGCCGCCACACGCTTGCCGCCAATTCGCGCCTGATCCTTGCCGCCAGCGCCGTCGGCATGCCCGCCGCGCTCTATATGCTGGTGCAGGGCGCACTGATGCCCTTCGTCGTGTGCATGATCGGCCTGTGCGGCGGCTTCCTGACGCTGGCGCTGCATCGCCGCGGCCAGTACGAACGCGCCGCCTTCGGGCAGGTCTATACGACGTTGACCGTCGGTCTCGTGCTGACCCTCGTCGATCCGCAGATCGTCGATTTCGGTCTCGCCGTGGCGCTGCTGGCGCCGGTACAGGCCTCGCTGCTCAGCCGCACGCCGGGCAAGAAGCGCGCCTGGGTGCTGCTCGTCGCCATCGTGGGCATGGGCTGCCTCGGCTCGGTCGGGCTGCAGCTCTGGCCGGAAGTGCCGCATCCCGCCTATCCCTACATCTCGGCGATGAGCTTCGTCGTCACGGCGCTGGTCGTCGCCTTCACCGCCAGCCGGCTCAACACGGCCTATGCTGTCTATGAACGCGGCCAGATGAATGCCTACCGGCACCTCGTCGAGAATGTGCAGGACGCGGTGATGCGCTTCGGCAGCGACGGGCAGGTGGTGTTCACCTCGAAATCGGCCGAAAAGCTGTTCGGCTGCCAGCGTTACGAACTCTCGGGCTCGGGCCTGATCGAGCGCATCCATGTGCTTGACCGGCCGGCCTACATGACGGCGTTCTCGGAAGCGAACCATGACGGTAAGTCGCGCACGGTCGAAATCCGCATGCGCCGCGACGATCCGACCGAACCGGCCCGCGTGCCGCAATTCGTGTGGGTCGAGATCTCGCTGACGCCGGTCGTCGACACCGAAATCCACGAGCCGCGCAATGAAGTCGTGGCGCTGCTGCGCGACGTGACCGAACGCCATCGCCAGGACGCCGAGATGCGCAATGCCCGCCGCGTCGCCGAGGACGCGTCGGAAGCCAAGTCGCGCTTCCTCGCCACGATCGGCCATGAGCTGCGCACGCCACTCAACGCCATTGTCGGCTTCTCCGAGATGATGACCAGCGGCGTGGTCGGCGACATGTCGCCCGCCCACCGCGAATATGCCGACATCATCCATCGCAGCGGCCACCATCTGCTCGACGTCGTGAAGATGCTGCTCGACATGAGCCGCATCGAAGCGGGCAAGTTCGAGCTGACCGCCGAGGCCTTCGAGCCCGCCAATCTGATCGACCCGTGCTTCAAGATCGTCGAGGGCATGGCCCGCGACCGCAAGGTGAAGCTGGTCGCCGACCTGCCGCGCCTGCTGCCCTCGCTGGTTGCCGATGAGCGCGCAATCCGGCAGGTGCTGATCAATCTGTTGTCGAACGCCATCAAGTTCAGCCACGAGCAGGGCACTGTGACCGTTTCGATGAAGCGGCAGGGCACGCTGCTGAACATTTCCGTGACCGATCGCGGTATCGGCATGGACGGGGCCGCCATCGCCCGGCTGGGCGAGGCTTTCTTCCAGGCGCAGGACGGTCTATCGCGCCGTTATGAGGGCACGGGCCTCGGACTTTCCATCGTCAAAGGGCTGGTTGACCTGCATGAAGGCACACTCAGGGCCAATTCGAGCCCGGGGGAAGGGACCACGATCACGGTTCTGCTGCCTCTAAACGGTCCGGAAACCAAAAGGGCGGACACTGCGGAGGTGACCCAAATCACGTCCCGTGAGCCGGCGGTCACGCGTAGTTCCGAATGGCCAGACGAAAAAAGACGAGCGTTATGAGTGTTGAAGCGTTCTCGGGCCTACCCCTGCAGGTAGGCCAAGCGGTTGCGTCCACAGCTGGACGCACCGCCATGTGGGTCGTCGCCTGGTATATGCAGGCGCCGCTGCGTAACACGGCCCTCGCGGCCATGATGAGTCTGTCGGCCATGGCCGGCTCGAACGCCCTCTACAACCAATCCGTCCACCATCCGGCGCCGATGTTTGGCAGCTTCGACGGCAAGCCCGTCAAGGCACAGCAGGCCGTGACCCCGGTCATGCCGGCCGAACGCCCCGCCAAACTGCTGATGACGACCCCGGCCGCGTCCGAGACCACCGGCAGTATTGATGCCGCCCCGGTGCTGCCCGTCGAGCCGATCGGCAATGCCGATGTCTTTGAAATCCAGCGCAAGCTGGCGGCCTTCAAGCTGTTCGACGCCAAGGTCGACGGCCTTTATGGGCCGCGCACCGCGGCCGCCATCCGGGCGTTCGAGACGAGGATTGGCCACAAGCCGCTCGGTGAGCTGACGCCCGCGATCGTCGAACTGATCAAGGCGACGCCGATCATTGCCGAACCGGCCGCCCTCGCTATTGCGCCGCCCGCCGAGACGAATGCGGCCGTGGTGGCGACCGAGACCGTTGCGCCGCTGGTTGTGGAGGCAGAGCCGCTGCCCGCGCCGGCCCCGCTGACCATCGAGGCAGCGCCGGCCGTGGCCGAGGACAGCTCGGGCACCACGACGCTTGAAATGACCTCGCCGCCGGCGGCAGCCGCGCCGACCAAGCGCACGGTGCAGACAATCGAAGTGCGTGCGCCGGCCAAGGAAGAGCCGAAGCAGGCGGCTGAAGTGCTGACCATGCCGATCGACGTGACCAAGGTGGCCAGCGATCCGCGCGTCGTCAGCGCCATTCAGCGCGGCCTCTCGAGCCTCGGCTTTCTGCATGGCGAGATCGACGGCGTGGCCGGCGAGGCCACCGCCAAGGCGATCCGCAATTTCGAGGTCTATTACAACTACACCGTCACCGGCCTGATCACGCCGGAACTGGTGAACCTGCTTGCGCAGAACGGTGCACTGATCTAGGGCGCATTCATGCTGCGCACCGACCTATGGGCCGCCGCCTTCGTGCGGCGGCACAACAACATCGGCCACATCTGCGTCGTGTCCCGCAAAGGTGACCCGATCGCCGGCCAGATTTTCATCGAGATCGATCATCTCAACGGCACGGTGTCGCTGCTGACGCCGGCGCCCGCGACCGCGCGGCAGGATGGCGACGCCGACCGCCTGTTCGTCCGGCGCTTCGACCATGTGGAGCCGTTGGCCGTGCGCGAGCGGATCGAACGCGAAGCCGATTTCGACCCCGACTTCTGGGTGCTGTCGCTCGAAATGCGCGGTGACGATCCGGGCGTGACGATGGCCCGCAGCTAGCTCGCCTGGCGGATGCCAATGCGGGCGAGGGCGGCGATGGTCTTGTCGATCTGCTCGCTCGGGCTCTGCGCCGCAGCAGCGGCCGCCGAGCGGCGGGTTTCGGCGAAGGGCCGGTATTCCGGCTTGCCCAGATCGAGCAGATTCACTTCACCGCGCCAGGCGCTCATCAGATAGGCCGTGGCGTCGACGCTGACCGCCTCGAACATCTTCGAGAAGGTGGCGAGGGAATCCGAACGCTCGCCATCCTGCGAGGTGGCGTGGATCAGCACCTTGAGCCCGTCATAGGCATTGCAGCCAAAGGCACGCAGCACCACGAACAGGGCCGCGCCGCTGGTGTCGTGCGAAATCTGGCCGCAGCGGACTTCATCGAGGCCGGTGATCTGATGGAGGAGGCGCGTCACTTCGGGACGGCGGTTCTCGGAGAAGAGCTTCATCAGCGCGCGCGTCAGCTCGCCGGTCGCAACCGAGAGCTGCTCGAGCGTGCGCTTGATCGGCGCCTCGGGCGTGGCCCGCATGGCGAAGGCGCGGATGACCTTGATGCGGTCGCTCTCATTGAGATCGAAGAAGGCCGGGGCCAGCAGGGCCGCGTCAAAATCCTCGCGCGCGGCAAGCGACCAGGCGACCTGATGGTCCATCTGGGCGGAGCGGGCGAGGGCGGCGAGGTAGGGGCCGCGCGGCGCGATGTTCGTGTTGGTGGCGAGGGCGCGATAGACCTTGCGGCTGTTCAACTGGAACAGCTTGGCGAGGACGACATTGGTGAGGTCGGCGCGGCGCGACAGGGCTGCGGCGCTCGGCACATCATTGGTGCTGATGACCTTGAGCATCGTGCCTTCAGACAGCTTCGGCGCGCTCACCAGGAAGTCGGCCAGATCCTCGCCGATATTGGCGACGATGAGTTCCTCGAGTTCGGGCGAGAGGCTCTCCGAACGCCCCAGCGCCGCTGCTGCCTTGGCGCGGGCCGACGGCGCCGCCGCGGGGAACAGGCGCGCCGCGAGCGCGAAGAACTGTTCGGTCTCCGGCAGCGTCGCACGGCCGCGTCGCGCGTAAGCGTCGCACGCCGCGATCAGCAGCGTGTTGGTGCGGTCGATGCCACCGGTTTCGATGAGAAGCTGGAAGGTTTCGTAGGGTTGGAAGCCGAGCATTTATGGCCTGAATTTGCCCGAATCCGGGGCCGGTAAGTCACTGCCCGGACTATCGGCTGCAATTCGTTAGCAGACTGTTAACCTTGACGATCCCTTAATGCGTCATCTGGGGAAAGCGTCGCCCTGATTTGGCGGAGACGAAGACAGTGGGAAAGCTCGTGCAGTTCGACAGGCGGGGAAAGGACCGGACCACGGCCAAGCCCGACGGGTCGACGAATGCCGAGATCCTCATATTCACAGGCGTGCGTTACGAGAGAGAGGGTGGCGCGACGCCGCCCAAGCCGACAGCTTCCTCAGGCGGCAAACGTAAACGTGGCTAAGAGTATGCGGCAGGCGCTCATCGCGCTTATCGCCCTGATGGCGATAGGCGGCCCCGGCTATGCGGCCGGCGATTTCGGCCGCGCCGAACGCAATTTCCTCAACACCGAGATCCTGCCGCGCATCGGCGCGGCGCGCGCCGCAAATGCCGGCGAGCCGGTGTCGGCATTCAATCTCGCCGACCAGGAAGTGGAGATGCGTGACCGGGTGTGGCGCTATCTCGTCGCCCCGCAGGCGTATGACTGGTTCGGCGATATCGCGGTGGAACTGCAGCGCGCGCGCGTGATCGCGGCGAGCAACAAGCCGCTGCGTGTCGATCTCTATTATCGCTGGCTGCATGAGACGCGCTTTGCGTCGTCGCGTGTGCGCTACAGCCGCATCCGCGAGGACGCCATTGCCGATATCGGTATGATGCCGTCGGCGTTCCGCTCGATCTGCGCGGTGCTCGAAATGGACCGGCAGCGCGGCCTTGCCTACAACGAGATCGCCGAGCTCGAGGAGGAAGTCGGCCGCAACGCCGCCGCCCGCCAGGCCGAGAACCTCGCGGTCATCAACTGGTTCGTCCGCGCCGTCGGCAATCGCTATGCCTCGTACAGCTACGCGCTCGATCATCTGCTGGTCGAGACGCCGCATGAGGAGGCCATCGTGGCCAATGCCTCGCTCACCGATCTGGCGGTCTATGTGGAGGCGGCCGAGCGCGGCGACTTCTGCCTCGGCAACAGCAGCGGCCATGATGGCCAGGTCGCCATAAGGTCGCGCTATGTGCGGTCGGCACCTGACGAAGGTCCGTACCGGAAGTAGTCAGATCGCGATGTTGCGGCAGGCGAGGCGCTGCAACTGCGCCTCGTAGCGATCCCGCATCGAGGGGTGCGGGGGCGCCAGCCGCACGATGACGAACACATCGTCCGTGCGCGTCTCGACGATCAGCAGGCCCGGCGCGATGTCGATCTTCTGCTCAGCGAGGAGGCGCGTCTGCGCCGCGTCGAAGATGCCCAGATCGAGCGCCTGGCCGATGCCGTCGCGATTGGTGGTGCTGTAGAGCACGGTTCCAGCGCGGTCATAGACGGCCACCGACCAGAACGCGACCGGCAGCGTGCCGGTGACCTCGCCCGGACCGCTCGACAGATCGAGCCGGCAGACCGCATAGGCCATGTCGGGGTCGAGCTTGAGCGGATTGGCTTCGCCCGGCTTCGGCGCCGGCAGCAGCGCGATCTTGTTCACGGCGTCAAGCGCCGAAATCCGCTCATAGACCGTGTTGTCGGCAAGCGCCGGTAGCGTGAGGATGACGATGAGATGGATGATCAGGCCGAGCAGCAGGCCGGCGGCGGCGTAAAGCGCGGTGCGAGCCATCAGCAGCCCTCGCGGATGATCGAGGGCAGGGCGCTCTCATTGCTGCCCACACCGGTGAACAGCACCGTGTCGTAGAGCGAGAGGATCAGCGAGAACGGGCCGTCACCGGCTGTCTCGAGCCAGTTGAGCGGGCGCAGCTGCTTGCCGATATGCAGTTGCATCGAGCCGTCATTGGCGCGCGAGATGCGCGTGCTGTGATAGCCGGGCGGGCCGTCCGGGCGCGCCACGCTGCTGCCATCGTCACCGACGGGAACGAGTGTCCAGAAGGTGGCGGTGGGCGTGCGTCCATCGATGCGGTAGTTGCAGGCGCGGTCGAGGCGCTGACCGTCGCTGTCGGCCGTCGCCACCAATTGCAGCCCTTCGGCCTGGCCCAGCTGCAGCGCCGCGTTGCGGGTGATGAAGGCGCGCGTGTAGGGGTCGGGCGCGGGCGAGCCGGCTTTGACCCAGGTAGTCCACGGACCGGACTGGTAGGCGCCCACCAGCCTGCCATCGGACAGCGCGTAGTAGGAAAGGCCGAAGCCAACCGCCAGCGCGATGACCAGCATCAGGAGCAAGTTGGCAAGGGAGCGCAAGTCTCAGAGGTTTCCGGCGGGAGCGGCGGTGACCGCGAGCGCGGCGACTTCGGTGCCGTCGCCGGTGGCCAGCAGCGCCGCCTTCAACTCATCGGCGAGATCGAGCAGTTTGATCGCAGCGGCGGGCTGCAGGGTCGGCGGACGTTCGGCCTGCGCTGCGAGTGTCTGCCCGTCACCGGCGTCGGCGATGGCAAAGGGGCGCGGCGTGAAGTCGACGCCAAGCACCGGCTTCACTTCGATGTTGGTGTGGGCGTAGGCCATGAACTTCTGCCAGGCCACGGTCGGCAGCAGGCCGCCGGTCAAATTCTTGGTCTTGTGGTAGTCGTCATTGCCAAGCCAGACCGCCGCGACGTAATTGCCGGTGAAGCCGCAGAACCACGCATCGCGATAGTCGCTCGTGGTGCCGGTCTTGCCGACGGCGGGCACGCCCTCGATATCGGCGCGGCGGCCGGTGCCGCTGGTGACGACGGCGCGCATCATCTCGTTCATGTATCTGACGGTCTGCTCGGAGAGGATGCGCTCATGCTGAGCATCCGAGGGCTGCTCCCAGATCACGTCGCCACGCGCGGTGGTGACGCGGGTAATGCCGAAGGAGGGCGTCTGCAGCCCGTCATTGGCGAACACCGTGTAGCCGGTTGCCATGTCGAGAACGGTGAGCGATGCGGCGCCGAGCGCCAGCGAGCGGGTGACTTCGAAATCGGTGGCGACGCCCATGCGATGCGCGAGGTCGGCGATGGGCTGGCGGCCGGTCTGGATCGAGAGGTTCACCGGCACCGTGTTGATCGACTGCGCGAAGGCGCTGATGAGGCTGATATTGCCCACCGCATTGCCCGAGTAGTTGCGCGGGCACCAATCGCCGATGCAGCGGGTGGCGCCGCTGACGACCGAAGTCGGCTTGAGGTTCATCGTCTCGATGGCTTCGGCATAGACGAAGGGCTTGAACGACGAGCCCGGCTGGCGCAGCGAGGCGGTCGCGCGATTGAACTGGCTCTGGCCGTAGTCGGTGCCGCCGACCATGGCTCGGATGGCGCCATTGGGCTCCATCACCACCATGGCGCCCTGCGAGACGTCATACTGTTCGCCCTGTTCGCGCAGCACCGAGGTGATGGCGTCTTCGGCGTAAGATTGCAGCACCGGATCGACGGTGGTGCGCACGGTGAAGCTGGTGGAACGAGAGGACGCGATCAGCGGCTTCAACTGCTCGAACGCATAGTCGAGGAAATAGTCGGGCGACTTGGCCTTGAGCGCGTGATCGACGGGCGTCGCGGGATTGCGGCGAGCCGCCGCGACCTGGCCCTCGGTGAGATAACCCGCGTCGACTAGGTTCGACAGCACGAGATTGGCGCGGCCGCGCGCCGCGGCGAGGTCGACATGCGGCGCATAGTTCGTCGGCGCCTTGAACAGGCCGGCCAGCATCGCCGCTTCGGCAAGGGTGACCTCGGTGATCTTCTTGCCGAAATAGAATTCGGAGGCGGCCGCTGCGCCGAAATTGCCGCCGCCCATATAGGCGCGGTCGAAATAGAGCTTGAGGATGTCGTCCTTGGAATAGTGCCACTCGAGCCAGACGGCGAGAAACGCTTCCTTGATCTTACGCTCGATGGTGCGCTCATTGGTGAGGAAGAGGTTCTTGGCGAGCTGTTGCGTGATCGACGAGCCGCCCTGCGTGCCATTGTCGCCGGCGGCGTTGTTGACGAGGGCGCGGATGGTGCCGACGACGTCGACGCCGAAATGGTCGTAAAACCGGCGGTCTTCGGTGGCCAGCGCCGCCTTGACGAAATAGTCCGGCAGCTTGGCGAGCGGGAAGGAATCGTCGGAGCGGATGCCGCGGCGGCCGATTTCATTGCCATAGCGGTCGAGAAACAGGACCGAAACCTCGGCGGCATTGTTGATCTTGCCCGAGGCGGTGGCCTGGAAGGCGGGCAGCGCGAGGGCCAGCACGATGACCGCGCCAATGGCCCCGAAACTGGCCGCATCCGACAGAATTTCCACGAAGAATCGCTTGATCCCGCGCATGCGGAAGGCGTGGAAGAAGTCCTCGATGCGCCGGTAGCCGCGGCCGAACGAGTTCCAGAACTCGTAAAGCGCTGAATCCAGCCACGCATCCGCGTCGAGCATGCGGGCTTTCTTGCGCCGCTTTTCCTTATGATAGAAAGGGTCCTGCAAGGGACGCTCCACGGGGTATGCCGGTAACTCTGGTAGGATACCCTAGTTAGCGCTCACAAGTGAAATCCCCTTGAACGGCGGCGAACATATGGCCTTTTGGGACGAAAAAACGCTGGTTGAAATGTCTCCGTCGGAGTGGGAGGCGCTTTGCGACGGCTGCGGCCGCTGCTGCCTCATGAAGCTTGAGGACGAGGACACGGCCGAAATCTACAATTCCGACGTCCGCTGCCGCCTGCTCAACGGCGACACCTGCCGCTGCTCGGACTATCCGAACCGCCAGGCCAAGGTGAAGGACTGCATCAAGCTGACGCCGCAGAACGTGGTCGAGATCGACTGGATCCCCAAGAGCTGCGCCTACCGCCGCATCGCCGAAGGCCGCGGCCTCGCCTGGTGGCACCCGCTGGTTTCGGGCGACCCCGAAACGGTGGTCACCGCCGGCATCTCGGTACGCGGCCGCACCGTCGCCGAGGGCGAAGTCGAGCCCGGCACCTGGGAAGAACACGTGGCCGACTGGCCGAACTGGGAGCCGCCCGAGCAGATCTAGGCGCGGGCGAAGCCGAGCAGCGGAGCGATGTCGCCACGATCGGCGTGCCGCAGCGCGTCGATGTAAGCGCGCCGCGTGTCGCCGGCTTCGACCAGGCTCATGCCACCCCAGCTGAAGGGCAGTTGTGCCAATTGCTCGGCAAGCAGGTCCGCCATCAACCGCGAATGGCGGCCGTTTCCATTCGGGAAGGGGTGGATAAGCACGAGCTGATGATGGAAGCGGATTGCCAGTTCGTCCGGCTGGTAGGTCGTGTTCGCTACCCAATAGGCCGCGTCTTGCAGCAGGGCCTCCGTCCTCATTGGCACAGTGGAGGGCGCCACGCCGATATTGGTCTCACGTCGTCGCCACTGACCGGCCCAGTCCCAGACATCGCCGAACATCCGTCGATGCAAGTCGAGCAGGAAGTCCCGGGTCAATAGGCTGGCCCGCCGACGCCGACGCGTCCAGGTAAGCGCCGCCAGGATGTTGGCCTCCTCGGCGAGGTTGAGATCGCCTTGCGTGGTGATGGAGGATTGCTTCAGTCCGCGGAGGTCATCCGGCCCGAGAGGCGTGGCACCCTCGATCTGCGCCAGATCGATCACCGTTTGACGGCCCAAAGCTCGCTGTCGCGAATATGGTCGGTGATGTAGTCCTGAATGCGCTGTTCCAGCTCTTCGGCGCCGACAGCTTGTGCCTCGAGCAGCATGGTCTGATTGGCACGCCCGAGCGCCGCCAGCGCCACCTGTCTCGCCTGTTGGTCGACGAGCGCCTCGATCGATGCGGCGTTCGGGACCAATGCATAGACGAGCCTGCAATCCATGGCCGCCGCCGCCTTGGTGAGAGAGTTGAGGGTTATGGTGCCGGCGGCTTCTGACTTCTCCAGATTGTCCATGCTCGACCAGGTGACGCCGAGCCGCGACGCCAGTTGTTGGCCTGTCATGCCTAGGGCGTCGCGGACCGCCCTTATCCAGCCAGCCTTCGGCGTTGCCGGCTGGTGGGAAGACAGCTTCTTGTCCAGCGCGCGCTGGGCGCGTTTCAGCTTGGTACTCGGCACGCACGCCTCCTGAGCTTGCAGGCTAGAATATAGGCGCAGCTCGGGGCTAAATCCAGGCCATAACCTGGATCATAACTAACAAATCCAGGTTATGGCCTGGATTGGTGCGTGAAAATCCAGGCCATAGACTGGATTAGAATGGCGCTGGCCTCAGAACGTGTCGCCGACTTCGCCGCCGGTGCCGTCGGCGTCCCAGGGGAGCATGAGGTAGAAGGCGGGGAGGACGCCGTCGCCGGTGACGAAGAGGCCGTCTTCGCCTTCATAGAGGCGCAGCGTCTCGTTGCCCGCGGCGTCGAGGATCAGCACCGAGCCGTCATTGTCATCGACATCCCAGGCGACGAAGGACTGGACCGGCGGGAAGGGCGCGGGGCAGGGCTCGGGCAGCTCGATCGCCCAGCCGCCGAGCCGCTCATCCTCGGTAAAGACGAGGCCGCAGATGGGCAGGCTCTGGTCTTCCTGCTCGAGCCGCCAATGACCCACCATGCCGAGCAGATGGTCGGGGACGCTCGACGCCTCCTGCGCCAGCGCGCCGATGGTGCCGCAGGCCAGAATCGCGGCCGCGGCGGCGAGGCGTGAATCGAATCGCATTTTGACGTCCTCCAGACCCCGTTTTTGGGGCTTAACTCTACTAGCGGCAAGCCCAGGCTGGCCGGGGCTTTGAGGCCTATTTTGGCCAAAGTTATCCACGGTGTGACGCAGCTGGTGTATAGTGCAGCTACGGTCGCAGAAATGGGCCTTGAAGCCGCCCCCCGATACGGGGAGCCGCACCACACATCCAAAAGAGAGCAGCAGCATGACCGAGAGCCGCAGGGCCGAGCGGCCGCTGGCCTATTGGCGCGCCGTCGAGGCCGACTATCGGGCCGGGACCAAACTCACCGACATCTACCTCAAGCACGATTGTACCAAGGCCCAGTTCGACCGCCAGCGCGAACGGCTGGGCTGGCCGCTCAGGCACCAGCCGCCGATCAACCGCGAGCGCATGGTGGCGCGGCTGCTGCGGCTGGTGCTGCGCCATATCGCGCAGCTCGAACGCGGCACGCCGGGCGCCGACAAGGACATCGCGCTGCTGCACCAGCTGGTGGCGACGATCGGCAAGCTCGTGCGGGCCGAAGCGGCGGCGACGCCGATCGGCAAGCGCAAGCGGCGGCTCGCGAGCCTCACGGGCATCGGCGACAAATTGGTGGGCCGGATTGCAGAACTCAAACGTTGAGGAAGAGGCCGGCTGGAGCGCGGCGATCAGCGAGGAGGAGAACGCCCAGATCTATTTCAACTGGGCCAACTGGGCGCATGCCGCCCAGCTGCCGCCGCCGGGCGACTGGGTCACCTGGCTGCTGATGGGTGGCCGCGGCGCCGGCAAGACCCGCGCCGGGGCCGAATGGGTACGCCAACTCGCCGCCGACGGCGTGACGCCCATCGCGCTGGTGGGCGAAACCATCACCGAGGCGATATCGGTGATGGTCGAGGGGCCGAGCGGCATCATGGCGGTGACCCATCCCTGGGATCGTCCGCTGTTGCGCGACCACATGCTCTACTGGGACAATGGCGTCGAGGCGCAAATCCTCGGCGCCAACGATCCCGAGCGCTTTCGCGGCCCGCAATTCGCGGCCGCCTGGTGCGACGAGATCGGCAAATGGCCGCATGCCGAGGCGGCCTGGGACATGCTGCAATTCGGGCTCAGGCTCGGAGCACAGCCGCGCCAGCTGGCAACGACGACGCCGCGGCCGACGAAGCTGATCAAGCGGCTGCTGGCCGAGCCGACGACGGTGGTGACACGGGTGACCACGGAATTGAACCGCAGGCATCTGGCGACGAGCTTTCTCACCAGCGTGGTGGCGCGCTACCGGAACAGCGTTCTGGGGCGGCAGGAGCTCGACGGCGAACTGATCGAGGATCTGCCGGGCGCGCTATGGACGCGCGACATGTTTCGCCCGGCTGCGGGCGGCGAGCAGGGGCGCATCGTCGTGGCGGTCGATCCGCCGGCGACGAGCCACGCATCATCGGATGGCTGCGGCATCGTCGTTGCGGCGCGCACCGATGGCGGCGCCGTGGTGCTGGCCGATCTGACGCTCAGGCCGGCGGCACCGCTCGACTGGGCGACGCGCGCCGTGCGGGCGTTCCACGATTTCGGCGCCGACTGCATTGTCGCCGAAGCCAACCAGGGCGGCGACATGGTGCGCACGGTCATCGCCAGCGTCGACGCCGACGTGCCGGTCCGCCTCGTCCACGCCACGCGCGGCAAATGGGTCCGCGCCGAACCGGTCGCGGCGCTTTATGCGCAGGGCAGGGTGACGCACGCGCCGGGGCTGACGGCGCTCGAGGACGAGATGTGCGCGTTTGGCGTGGACGGCCGGGCGGATGGACGCTCACCGGACCGGCTGGATGCCGCAGTGTGGGCGATCACGGAACTGATGCTGCGGGAGGCGCCGCGGGTGAGGGGGCTGTGAACCCCCTCACTGCTGTTAACTCAGACCGGCGCACTCCTTGCAAAGGGGTTTCCCGCCGGTTCCCTGACGGATGTTCTCTTTCTCGATGTTGTTGCCGGTGTTGCAGTTGGTGTTGTTGTGATGGATGTCGGCCTTGACCGAATGCCACGGGTCCTTCTTAGTCACGGTGTTACCTCCTGACGGTGGACAGTGGCCGGATAGCGCTACGTCGCGGTTTCGAAGTGAGTAGAGGACCGCACGTGTCATTCCGATCTTGCGGTCAGCTTGGAACCATGGTGCGGGCGGCCGCCCCTCCACCGGCTTCGCCGGTCCCCCTCCCCCGCCACGCGGGGGAGGAACCTGACTGCGAGGCCGGGGTCAAAACACGGTGTCACTCCCACGAAAGCGGGGATCTCTGTTTGTGCCCGGTAACGGAGGTTCCCGCTTTCGCGGGAATGACCCGGTGGCAGATGGAGAGCGTCAGCAAATTGGGGGGCGGCTGATCAGGGATTGCACCGATGCCGACTCTGGCGCCAACTGCCGGCCAGTGGCTGCCCACGGTTCCAACTCGTCGAGGCCGAAATGCGCGAAGCCAACGTCACGACGACTGCACCGGCCGCTCGGGCGCTGAGCACGGCGTTCGATGAGCTACCGCGAGGCGAGGGCGAAACCTTCGTTCTCGTCTATTCGAGTGATCTCAGATCGCCGAAGGGTGAGGCCCCGCAGGGCTTCGTGCCGGGGTATGTCGCGACCGTTTGGCCGAAGGGCTATGCGTCGTCCGACTGGCCCTTCGGCCAACTGCCGGATGGCAAGCAATTCAGCCTCGTGCCGCTGTCGCCGATGGAAGGCGATGTGCCGATGGTCATCGATGTTCTGGACAGTGCCTTCGCGACGTTCTCGGTGCGGCTGCGTTAGGTTGCTACAGGTTGTCGCGGCTGGACGGTATCGGCGTCGTGCGCACCTGGCGCGGACTATGCCCGAAAATGCCTGAAAATGCTGGCGGATCGGGCGCGCGTGCCGGCTCGAACGGCGCTCTGGTTCATGCACCGGCGCGGCGTGTGACGCGGTCACGGGGATTTGACTTCGATCTGGGGCGACCCATATCGGGCTCTCCCACGAACACCCCGCGAGAAAGAAATGACCACGAAGGCCGCCACTCCTGACCTCAAGCAAGGCAAGGAGGGCGCGGGGCGCGGGCTGCTCAAGGTGCTTGGCCTGTCGGCGGGGCTGGGCGTGATCCTCGTCTTGCTGCTGCTGATCTTCATCATGCCGTCGCTGAAGAGCGGGCCGCATGATCTGGCGCTGGGCACGGTGGCGGCACAGGCCGATGTGACGGCGTTGCAGAGCGCCATGGACAAGGCAGCGCCGGGCAGCTTTGCGCTGGTGCCTTATGCGAGCGAAGAAGAACTGACCGACGCCATCAAGGCGCGCCAGGTGAAGGGCGGCATCGTGCTCGACGCCGATGGCGCCGAGGTGCTGGTGGCCAGTGCCGGCTCGTCGCCGATTGCGGCGAGCATCACGGCGGTGGGCCAGGCGCTGGGCACGCAGCTGGGGCGGCCGGTGACGGTGACCGATCTGGTGCCGCTGCCGGCGGCGGACCCGACGGGTGTGGGCATTGGCGGGCTGGCGTTCCCGCTGGTGTTCGGCGGCATCGTGCCGGTGGTGGCGTTCCGCAAAGTCTTTCCGCAGAGCCGCGGCTGGGCGCTGGGCGGCATCGCCGCGTTCGCGGTGGCGGGTGGCATCATCGTTTCGGCGCTGCTGACCTTTGTGTTCGGCAGCGTGGCGGTCGCGGCGTTCTGGCCGGTGGCGGGCGCCGTGGGCCTTGGCATCGCCGCGCTGGCGTTGCCGCTGGCCGGCCTGCAGGAAGTGTTCGGCGGCACCGGCTTCACGCTGGGCGCCATGGTGATGATGTTCCTCGGCAACCCGCTGGCGGGCATAGCAACGACCGGCGCCTGGCTGCCGGCGGGCTGGGGCGATTTCGGCCAGATCCTGCCGCCCGGCGCGGCCGGCACGCTGGTCCGCTCGACCGCCTATTTCGGTGGCGCGGGTGGCATGACGGCCAATCTGACTCTGGCGGCTTGGGTGGTGGCGGGCGTGGCGCTCTGCCTCATCGCCGCGCTGCGGGCGCCGAGGCCGGTGCCTGCCGCCTGAGCTGACGCGGGTTCGCACGAACGATCGACTGACGCCTCTGGCGTGATGCGCCGCCTCCGGTCTGCCGGGGGCGGTTTTGTTTTGGCCGGGCAAACCCCCGACGCGAAGGACACCGACATGCCCAATCTTCTCACCCGCCTGTTCGGCGGCCGCCTGACCCTGCCCGAAGCCAAGTCCGGACCCGTGGTGATGGCGATCCGCGATCTCGCAGCGCCGGACTGGACGCGGCGCAGCTTTCCGGCGCTGGCGCAGGAAGGGTTCATGCGCAACCCGGTGGTGCATCGCTGCGTGCGGCTGATCGCCGATGCGGCGACGCGCGTGCCGATGATTGCGCTGGAGCAGGGGCGGCGGCAGAGCGAGCATCCGCTGCTGCAATTGGTGCGGCGGCCCAACCCGCATCAATCGGGCAGCGAGTTGCTCGAGGCGGCCTATGCGTATCTCCAGACGGCGGGCAACGCGTATCTCCATGCAGTGATCGTCGATGGCGAGGTGAAGGGGATCTATGGGCTGCGGCCCGACCGCGTCGCGGCGGTGGCCGGGCGCGACGGCTATGCCGAGGCCTATGCCTATAGTTCGGGCGGGCGGACGAGCAATCTGAGGCTCGACACCGCGCCGGTGGCGAGCGTGCTGCACATGGCGCTGTTCCATCCGCTCGACGATCACTATGGGCTGGCGCCGCTCGAGGCAGCGCAGCAGAGCCTCGACCTCCACAACGCGGCGGCGAAATGGAACAAGGCGCTGCTCGACAATTCGGCGCGGCCATCGGGGGCGCTGGTCTATGCGGCGGGGGCGGGGACGCTGACGACGCAGCAATTCGAGCGGCTGAAGAGCGAGCTCGAAGCGGCGTTCCAGGGCGCGGCCAATGCCGGGCGGCCGATGGTGCTCGAAGGCGGGCTTGACTGGAAGTCGATCGGCATCAGTCCCAAGGACATGGACTTCATCGAGGCCAAGCATGCGGCGGCGCGGGAAATTGCGCTCTGTTTCGGCGTGCCGCCGATGCTGCTCGGTATTCCGGGCGACAACACGTACGCCAATCTCGCCGAAGCCAACAAGGCGCTGTGGCGCCAGACCATCGTTCCACTCGTGCGGCGCGTCACCGACGAGCTGAGCTTCTGGCTGGCCCCAGCCTTCGGCGGCGCGACGCTGGAGCCGGATTTCGACGGGGTCGAGGCGCTGGCCGAGGACCAGGGCACGAAGTGGGCCCGGATCGGCGGCGCCGGGTTCCTCAGCGACGCGGAGAAGCGTGAGATGCTGGGGGTGGGCGACGAAGCGTAGAGCTATGCGGCCCAGGAGCAGCCAGCGTTCTCGCCGGCTTCCCACCAGGAATCGGCTTCCTTGGCGTATTTCTCGGCGGCCTTGGTGCCGCTGCGCTTGTCGGCCTCGCGTTCGGCGACTTTGAGCAGGTCCCAGTAGAGGCCGCACATGTTGTTCCTGCGCCCTTCATTGCTGGATTGGTAGCGGCCATCATTGGGCTGGGCCGATGACGGGACGGTCGCGGCGGCGCTCAGCATCAGCGCGATCGCCAGGGCGGCGGGCAGGGTGCGGGAGAGAGACATGGATCACCTCCATCTGTTGATGGGATGAGCCTGGGCGCCCCTCGCTGAATTGGCGCTGAACGTCATCGTCAGCAACATAGAGACATCGGCATGGACGAGTTGACCAAGACCATCGCGTCACGGGGCGATCTGGCACATCTGGCGCTCTTTTTGTGGGCCAGCGGGGCGAGTGCGCTGCTGGTGTTCGCGCTGCGCGAGCTCGCCGCCGCCAACCGGCGCTTTGAGGATTTCGTCAAGGAAATCGCGGCCCTGAACCGGCTGTTCAAGAAGGACTGACCCATGAAAATCGAGAAGATGGAGGCCGTCGAGGTCTTCAGGCAGTTCGCCTGGAACCTCGCGGGGAGCCTTGTCGTGCCCAGGACGCCGCGGCCGGCGCCGGGAGGCAAGAAATGAGCGCGCTGTCGGTTGATGGCGAGGGGCGCTTTGCCGGCTATGCGAGCGTTTTCGGCAAGCTCGACGATGGCGGCGACATCGTCATGCCGGGCGCCTTCCGCAAGAGCCTTGGGCTGCGGGGGCGACACCGCGTCAAAATGCTGTTCCAGCACGATCCGAAGGAGCCGGTCGGTGTCTGGGACGCGATCCGCGAGGACGACTATGGCCTGTGGGTCGAGGGGCGGCTGGTGGGCGAGGTGCCGCGTGCCGAGGCGCTGCGGCGGCTGATCGCCAAGGGCGCCGTGGATGGGCTCTCGATCGGCTTTCGCACGGTCAAATCGACGCGGGCGAACCGCGAGGGGCACCGGCGACTGTGGGAGGTGGATCTGTGGGAGATCTCGATCGTCACCTTCCCGATGATGGATCTGGCGCGGATCGCTCCGCACCAGCTGCCGGGCAAATCCGCCCGGCTCGAACGGTCGCTGGCGGCGGCCATGGCTGTATTCAAGCAGTAGGAAACAGGAATGAGTGAAGCGACCAGCGGCCTCGAAAACAAGGCCGGCGCGGGCATCGATGTGATGTTCGGCGAATTCATGAGCGCCTTCGAGGAGTTCAAGCGGACCAATGATGGCCGCCTGAAGGAACTCGAGAAGCGCGGATCGGCCGATGTGCTGACCGAGGAGAAGGTCGAGCGGCTCAACAGCGCGCTCGACAACGCCAAGGCGGCGATCGACCGCGCCAATGTCGAACGCGCGCGGCCGCGGCTCGATGGCGCCCGCGCCGATGCCGGCGATGAGTACAAGGAGGCGTTCGCCGCCTATGTGAAGCGCGGCGAAGAGAAGGCGCTGCGCACCGGCTCCAACCCCGATGGCGGCTATCTGGTGCCGAGCGAAACCGATGAGGAGATCAGCAAGCTGATGGCGGCGCTGTCGCCGATCCGGGCGATTGCCTCGGTGCGGCAGGTGTCGACCAGCGTCTACAAGAAGCCGGTGACCACCACTGGCCCGGCAGTGGGCTGGGTGGCCGAGACCGCGGCGCGCCCCGAGACCAACAGCCAGATCATCGATGCGCTGAGTTTTCCGACGGCCGAGCTCTACGCCATGCCGGCGGCGACCACGGCGTTCCTCGACGATGCGGCCGTCGATGTCGGCCAGTGGATCGCCGAGGAAGTGAACGCGGCGTTCGCCCAGCAGGAAGGCATCGCGTTCGTCTCCGGCAATGGCACCAACAAGCCCAAGGGCTTCCTCGCCGAAACGACGGTGGCCGAAAGCGCCTGGGAGTGGGGCAAGCTCGGCTATGTGGCGACTGGCACCTCCGGCGCGCTGCCGGCGAGCAATGGCAGCGATGTGCTGGTCGATCTCGTTTATGCGCTCAAGGCCGGCTATCGCCAGAATGCCAGCTGGGTGATGAACCGCAAGACGCAGGGCGTGCTGCGCAAGCTCAAGGATAGCGGCGGCAACTATCTGTGGCAGCCGGCCGCGACCGCCGATGGCAAGGCGACGCTGATGGGCTTCGACCTGGTCGAGGCTGAGGCGATGCCCGACGTTGCCGCGGCGTCGCTCTCGATTGCCTTCGGTGACTTCAAGCGCGGCTATCTGGTGGTCGACCGCCAGGGTGTCAACGTGCTGCGCGATCCCTACAGCGCCAAGCCCTATGTGCTGTTCTACACCACCAAGCGCGTCGGCGGCGGCGTGCAGAATTATGACGCGATCAAGCTCCTGAAGTTCGCCGCCTCCTGAAGTCCGTGATCCCGGCCGACTGACGCGGTCTTCCTGCGCTCCAGTGCTCACGTACCTTAGGTACGCTCCGCTCCGGTGCTCAAAAGCCCACGCCATTCGACTCGGGCTGACGGACTTCGCCGACTGCGAACTCAGCGAAGACTCCGGCGCGGCGGCTCCCCCGCGCCGCGCCGGAGCACCAAACTCACAATCAAGGACATCAACATGACTTCCTATCTCATCGCCGGACCCGGCGAGGAGCCGGTGTCGCTCGCCGAGGCGAAGGCGTATTGCCGGATCGACGGGACGGACGAGGATGCGCTGCTCGGCGCGCTGATTGCCGCGGCGCGGCTCCATGTCGAAAGCCTGACCGGCCGCGCGCTGGTGACGCAGACCTGGCGGCTGGTGCTCAATTGCCCCGCTGGACTCGTCATCCCGCTGCCGGTAGTGCCGGTGGCCGAACTGCTCGAGGCGCCCGAGGGCGCGGTGCTGCAGGGCGACAGCCTGCTGCTGGCGGCGGCGATCGAGACACTGAGCGTCGACTACATTGCCGGCTATGGCGGCGCCGAGGATGTGCCGGCCGATCTCAAGCAGGCCGTTCTGGCGCTCATCGCCTATTGGTACGAGCACCGCGACAGCCTCACCAGCGCGCCCATCGGCTTCGAGCGGCTGATCGCGAGCTACAAGCGGGTGCGGCTATGAGAGAGGCCGTGATCCCGCCGCTCGGCACACTGACCGATCGCGTGCAGCTGCGCCGCAAGGTGGCGACCAGCGAGGACGAGGGCGGCACGCTTGCCGTCTATTCGCCGATCGCGACGGTGTGGGCGCGGGTGCGCCAGCTGAGCGCGCGACAGGACTTTGCCGAAGATGCGCGCGGCCAGACCATCACCCATTCGGTGGTGCTGCGCTTCCGCACCGACCTCAAGCCCGGCGACCGCGTGCTCTATCGGGGCCGCGATCTGGACATCGAGGCGCTGGGCGACGTCAACGGGCGCCGCGCCTATCTCGGCTGCCAATGCGTCGAGCGGGCGGTGACGGGATGAGCCATCCGATCATTGCGCTGCAGGCGGCGCTTGTGGGCGCTATCCGCGCGGCCCTCGACACCCCGATCTTCGATGCGCCGCCGCGCGATGCGGTGGCGCCCTACATTGCAATTGCGCGGCATGACCTCCGGCCACGCGATGGTGACGGCGCGCCCGGGCATGAGCATTTCCTCCTGCTGCATGTCTGGGCCGCCCAAGCCAGCCGCAAGACGGCGCTGGCGATTGCCGACGAGGTGATCGCCCTGGCGCTGGCGCTCGACTGCGAGACGCTGGCGATCACGCTGCGCCGGCACGACCGCACCGACACCGCCATCGACAATGCGACGGGCCGCGCCCGCGCGGCGATTGCCCTGACCTTTTTCTCCGAACCCAGCTGAGGACCTCATGACAGCCCAGAGCGGCAAGGACATGCTTCTGAAACTCGACCAGACCGGCAGCGGCAGCTTCCTGACGGTCGCCGGCCTGCGCACGCGCGCGCTCGCCTTCAATGCGGCGGCGATCGACATCACCGACGCCGAGAGCGCCGGGCGCTGGCGCGAATTGCTGGCGGGGGGCGGCATCAAGCGCGCGTCGCTGGCCGGCTCCGGCATCTTCAAGGACCAGGCGTCGGACGCCAAGATCCGTGAACTGTTCTTCGCCGGCACGATCCGCAACTGGCAGTTGATCCTGCCCGATTTCGGCACGGTGGCCGGACCGTTCCAGATCACGGCGCTGGAATTCTCGGCCGACCATGCCGGCGAAGTGACCTTCGACCTCGCGCTCGAGAGCGCCGGCGAGCTGTCGTTCGCGGCGGCATAGGCGAAGACCCCACCCACCACGCTGCGCGTGGTCCCCCCTCCCCAGCGCTGCGCGCCGAGGAGGGAGATCCGACTGCTGGCACCGTGCCGCACCTTGAGTGGAGCCACTCCCTCCCCATCGGGGAGGGGGGACCGGCGAAGCCGGTGGGTGGGGCAGGCCCAATCACGAGAGGAAAGAAGATGCCCAACATTCAACGCGGCGAGATTGCCGCCATGCTCGATGGCGAGGAGCGGGTGCTGTGCTTGACGCTAGGGGCGCTGGCGGAGCTGGAGGCACGGCTGATGGCCGGCGACCTCGTCGGGCTGGCCGAGCGCTTTGCCAGCGGGCGTGTCTCGGCGCGCGACCTCACGGCCATTCTCGGTGCCGGGCTGCGCGGTGGCGGCAATGCCATCACCGATGACGATCTGGCGCGGATGAGCGTCGAGGGCGGCCTGAAGGGCGCCGCCGACATCGCGGCGCGCTTGCTGCGCGCGACGTTCGGAGGCGAGGCATGACGCCCTTTCCCTGGCGCGAGGCGATGCAGCTCGGCTTCGGTGTGCTGCATCTGAGCTCGAAGGAGTTCTGGGGGCTGACGCCGCGCGAACTGTCTGCCGCTTTCGAGGCCCTGCATGGCGCGCGGCCGGTGGCGCCGGACCGCGGCGGGTTGAACCGGATGATGGAGCGTTTCCCCGATGGACGATGATCGTTTCGGCGGTGCGGTGTCGCGCGAACTCAATGACGTATCGATCGAACTGAAGCGGGTCGGCGATCTCGCGGACAGTGTGGGCCGCTCGCTGACCAATGCGTTTCGCGGCGCCATTCTCGACGGCAAATCGCTGAAGAGCGTGCTCGGCGATGTGTCAAAAGCCTTCGCCGACATCGCGCTGCGCGCCGCGCTGAAACCGGTGGGCATGCTGATCTCGGGCGCCATCGAGAGCCTGTTCACCGCCACCAGCCCGGCGCTACCGGTAACCCCCTTCGCCAAGGGCGGCGTGGTGGCGGCGCCGACCTATTTCCCGACGGCGCGCGGCCTTGGCGTGGCGGGCGAAGCCGGCGCCGAAGCCGTGTTGCCTTTGGCGCGTGGCAGCGACGGACGGCTCGGCGTCGCGGGCGGCGGCAGCAGCGTGAATGTGACCTTCAACGTCACCACCAGCGATGCGCGGAGCTTTGCGGCAAGCGAAGCGGAACTCTCCGCCATGCTGCTGCGTGCGGTGAAGCGCGGCACGAGGGCGAGCTAGGTGGCAGTCGGCATATCCTCCCCCGTGAAGCGGGGGAGGATATCCAGACTGCGGGCTTCGGGAGATCAAGAATGGCTTTTCACAACATCCGCTTTCCGCTCGATATCGCACTCGGCGCGCGCGGTGGACCCGAGCGCGCGACCGATATTGTCACGCTGTCATCGGGCCGCGAGGAGCGCAATTCGCGCTGGGCGCGGTCGCGGCGGCGCTACAATGCCGGCTATGGCGTAAAATCGCGCGCCGATCTGCAGGCGGTACTCGCCTTCTTCGAGGAGCGGCGCGGGCGCTTTCACGCATTCCTGTGGCACGACGGCCTGGACCATTCGAGCCAGGGCCAACAGCCGCTCGGCACGGGAGATGGTGAGGCTGCGACCTTCCAGCTGGTGAAATGCTACGGGGTGAGCTTCGACCCTTATCTGCGCCCGATCACCCGGCCGGTGACGGGCACGCTGGCTGTGTTCGTCGATGGCGAGCCGACGGTGGCCTTTACGCTGGGGCAGGGCGGCATCGTGACCTTCGACATGCCGCCGGCGGATGGCGCGACGCTGAGTGCGAGCTTCGAGTTCGATGTGCCGGTGCGCTTCGACATCGACCGGCTCGACATCGAACTCAGCAGTTTCGACGCGGCCGAGGCGCCAATCATCTCGCTGGTCGAGGTGCTGGAATGAGAACGCTGGATGTCGGCTTCAAGGCGCATGTCGAGAGCGGCGCGACGACGCTGGCCACATGCTGGAAATTGACCCGCGCCGACGAAGTGGTGCTCGGCTTCACCGATCACGACCAGCGCCTGAGCTTCGATGGCACCGACTATGAGCCGATGCATGGGCTCGATGGCAGCGAGACGGGCAGCCGGCTCGGCGCCCAGGTGGATACCGGTGAAGTGGTCGGCGTACTGCACAGTGAGGCGATCAGCGAGGCGGACATTGCGGCCGGCCTCTATGACGGGGCGATGGTCGAGACTTGGCGCGTCAACTGGCGCGAGGTGAGCGAGCGGCTGCTGCTGCGCTGCACGACGATCGGCGAGATCGTCCGCGAGGACGGACAGTTCCGCGCCGAACTGCGGTCGGGCCAGCAGGCGCTGAACCGGGTGCGCGGACGGATCTACTCGCCGCTCTGCGATGCGGTGCTCGGCGATGCGCGCTGCACAGTGAGCAGCCTGCATCCGGACTTTGCGCTCGGTTGCGACCGGCGGCTCGCGACCTGTCGCGAAAGGTTCGGCAATGTCGCGAACTTCCGCGGCTTCCCGCACATTCCGGGCAACGACTTCGTGCTGAAATATCCGCGCGGCGGCGATGCGCTCGATGGCGGAGCGTTGGTCGGATGAGCCGGGCGGAGGTGGTAGACGCGGCGCGCGCCTGGCTCGGCACACCCTACCGGCACCAGGCGGCGACGCTGGGCGCGGGCTGCGATTGCCTCGGGCTGATCCGCGGGGTGTGGCGCACGCTCCATGGCAGTGAGCCGATGACGCTGCCGGCCTATCGCGCCGGCTGGCGCGAGGGGCGGGGCGAGATGCTGGCGGCGGCGGAGCGGTTGCTGTTGCGCGCGACTGGCGACGTCGAAGCGGGGCAGGTGCTGCTGTTCCGGCTCGGCCGGACTCTCGTTCCACAACATTGCGGCATCGCGCTAGGGCCCGACCGCTTCATTCATGCGCAGGAACGTCTCGGCGTGATCGAGGCGAACCTTACCGAGGGCTGGCGGCGCCGGCTCGCCGCGCAGTTCGATTTCCCAGCGAGGGATTGATGGCAACCATAGCCTTGTCACTGGCCGGCCAATTGGTCGGCGGCGCGATCGGCGGCCCGTTCGGCGCCACCATCGGCCGCGCCCTCGGCGCGTTAGCCGGCAGCGCCATCGACAGCGCGCTGTTCGCGGGGAAACCGGAGCGGAGCGGCACCGATCTGCGGCTGCAGGGTTCGAGCGAGGGCGCGCCGATCCCCAAACTCTATGGCTGGAGCCGGCTCAGCGGCAACATCATCTGGGCCAGCGAGCTTGAGGAGATCGCGCTCGAGGACAGCGGCGCCAAGGGCG
This sequence comes from Hyphomicrobiales bacterium, assembly GCA_004144345.1. GTDB lineage: Bacteria > Pseudomonadota > Alphaproteobacteria > Rhizobiales > Devosiaceae > Devosia_A. Next base: position 112,907 of record SEEL01000002.1, on the reverse strand, counting down.
GCGGCGAGACCGAGGCGGGCATCGCCGCGAACTTTGCGATCGGTCTCTGCGAGGGCGAAGTACACCGGCTTGGCCGCATCTGGGCCGATGGGCAATTGCTCGAAACGAGCGGGCTCAATCTGCGCTTCTATCGCGGCACCGAGACGCAGGACGCGGACTCGCTGATCGAGGCCGTGCAGGGCGACGCGCCGCCGGCGTATCGCGGGCTCTGCTATCTCGTGTTCGAGCGGCTGCCGCTGGCGGCCTTCGGCAACCGCATCCCCAATATCAGCGTCGAGCTCTGCCGCGTCGTGGGCGAGCTGGAGCCGGCGATCAAGGCGGTGACGGTGATCCCGGGGGCGAGCGAGTTCGGCTATGATCCGAGCCCGCGCGTGCGCGTGGTGCGGCCGGGCGTGACGGTGGCCGAGAACACGCATCTGAGCCGCGAGGTCAGCGACTGGACGCTGTCCATCGACGAACTCACGGCGCTCTGCCCGAACCTTGGGCATGTATCGCTGGTGGTCGCCTGGTTCGGCGACGATCTGCGCTGTGGCGAGTGCACTATCGCGCCGCGCGTCGAGGCGGCGTCGCGCAATGTCACCGGCCCCGCATGGTCGGTGGCGGGGCTCGCACGGGGGGACGCGCAGGTAGTGTCGACGCATGATGGTGGGCCGGCCTATGGCGGCACGCCGTCGGACGCGGCAGTGCGCGCCGCCATCGCCGACCTCAAGGCGCGCGGGCTGAGCGTGACGCTCTATCCGATCGTGCTGATGGATATTGCGGCGGGCAATCCGATGGGCCAGCCGGCCTATCCCTGGCGCGGCCGCATCAGCTGCGAAGCGGGCACCGATGGTACGGCGGGCGCCGCGAGCCAGGTGTCAGATTTCACCGAAAGCTATCGCGACTTCATCCTGCACTATGCGCAGCTGGCGGAGGATGCCGGCGGCGTCGAGGCCTTTATTATCGGCTCCGAACTGCGCGGCCTCACTTTCACCCGCGGCGCTGGAGACAGCTTCCCCTTCGTTGCGGCGCTGGTCGATCTCGCGGCCGATGTGCACGCCGTGGTGGGGCCCGGCACAAAGCTCACCTATGCCGCGGACTGGAGCGAATATGCCGGGCTGCAGCCGGGCGCGGGCGAGAAGTTCTTCCATCTCGATCCGCTGTGGGCATCGGCCGATATCGATGCGGTGGGCATCGACAACTACATGCCGGTGACCGACTGGCGCGACGGGTCAGGGCCCTACGCGACCGACGATCTTGTTGAGGGGATCGCGGGCGGCGAGGGGTACGAATGGTTCTATGCCGATGATGCGGCGCGGCTTGCGGGCACGCGCACGCCGATCACCGATGGCGTTCATGGCGAGCCCTGGGTCTGGCGCTTCAAGGATATCGCAAATTGGTGGAGCCATGCGCATCACGACCGGCCGGGTGGCGTGCGCGCCGTGTCGCCGACGGACTGGGTGCCGGGGTCGAAGCCTGTGTGGTTCACCGAACTCGGCTGCGGCGCGGTCAATCGCGGCGCCAACCAGCCTAATGTGTTCCATGACCCCAAGAGCGCCGAAAGCGCCGCACCCTTTTTCTCGAACGGCGTTCCGGACGCGCTCGGCCAGCGGCAGTTCTTGCGCGCGCAGCTGGCGCACTGGGCCGACAGCGGGATGGTCGAGCGGGTCTACCTCTGGACCTGGGATGCGCGGCCCTATCCAGCGTTCCCGGCACTGGCGGATGTGTGGAGCGATGGCGCCAATCACGCGACAGGTCATTGGCTGACCGGCCGCCTCGGCGCCATGGCGGGCGACGAACTGCTACGCGCGGTCGCGGCGGATTTCGGCGTGACGCTGGACGACGTGGAGGCGCAGCCGCCCTTCATCCACGGCTATGTGGTCGAGGCGCCGATGAATGCGCGTGCGGCGCTCGAGCCGGTGCTGGCAGCGACGGGCCTCATGGTGCGCGATGGCGTCGACGGTCTCTCCATCGGCCGTGCCGATGGCGCCGAACCGGTGCCGTCGGGCGAACTGGTGGAGGAGGGGCGCCCGCTGCTGTCGCGGCGGCGGCCTGATCCGGGCGAAGCGATCGGCCGCGTGGCGCTGAGCTATGCCGATCGCGAGCGCAATTATCTCAGTGGCTCGGTGACGGCGATTGCGGCGGGTGGCGGTGCGCTCGAAGCCATCGGCAGCGGGCTGGTGCTTGATATCGCCGGGGCGCGGGTGACGGCCGAGCAATGGCTCGGCGAACGCCTGGCGCAACGCGATACGATTGAACTGACGCTGCCGCCGTCGCAGGCGGCGCTCGAAGTGGGCGACACGCTCGAAGTGGCGGGCGATCTCTTCGAAGTCACCGAGCTTCGCGATGCGCTGGCCCGTCGGGTGAGCGCCCGGGCGCTGTTGCCGGAACTTGTTGTCGCCGTCACCGGCGACCGGCCCGCCTCGCCGAATACCGCACCGCCGGTCGTCGCCTTGCCCGTGGTGGCCGCGATGCATCTGCCGCCGGTGGCAGAGGATGTGACGCGCAGCCGACTGGGCCTCACGGCCTTTGCGCGTCCTTGGCCGGGCGTCGTGAGCATCACCGACGAAAACAGCGGGGCATCGCTGGCGGAGCTGTCCCGTTCGGGCACGCTCGGTGTGCTGACCGCGCCGCTGGCGGCCGGATCGATCTTTGTCTGGGACGATCTCAATGCCATCGAGCTGGAACTTCATGCGGGGCATCTGTCCTCGCGCGACGAGGCGGAGGTGCTGGCGGGCGCCAACCGCATCGCCATCGAGAAGGACGATGGCGAGTGGGAGATCGTCGGCTTCGCCCAGGCGGAGCTGACGGCACCGCGGACCTACCGGCTGACGCGCCTGCTGCGCGGGCAGGGCGGGACCGACCATGCGATCGGTGTTGCATCGGCGGGTAATCCCGTCGTGCTGCTCGATGCACGGGTCGTGACGGAGCCGGTCTCGCCGTCGTGGCTCGATACGATTGCCGCGCTGCGGAGCTACGCGGGGACCGGCGATCCGGTGGGCGAGGCTCTGGCCGTGCCGCTGAGCCTTGCGCCAGTGCTGCCGCTCGCGCCGGTGCAACTATCGGCGGAGAAGACGGGTGCCGACATCCAGTTGAGCTGGGTACGTCGCAGCCGGGCCGATGCCGATAGCTGGGCCGTCGAGGACGCGCTGCTCGACTGGGCGCCCGAAGCCTATCGCGTGACCATCCTCGATGGCGTGACGCCGCTGCGGACCATCGACGCGTCTACCGCCGCAGCAACCTACAGCGCGGCGCAACAGCTCGCCGATTTCGGCGCGCCGCCCGCGAGCTTCAACTTCAGGGTCGCGCAGCAGAGCTCCATCTGGGGAGCCGGCCACGCGGCCGAAGGAGCCTACAATGCCTGATCTGTTACCGGCGGAGCGCTTCGCGCGCTGCCTCAAGCTCGTCCTCAAGCATGAGGGCGGCTATGTCGATCAACCGCGCGATCCGGGCGGGGCGACCAATCTGGGGATCACCCGCAAGACGCTGGCGCGCTGGCGCAAGGTCACGCCCTGGTGGAATCTGCCCAAGGCGGCGGTGAAGTCGCTGACATCGGACGAAGCGGCCGGCATCTACGAAGCGTCCTACTGGCGCCGGGTCGAGGGCGCGGCGCTGCCGGCCGGTGTCGATCTCGCGCTGTTCGACTTCGCCGTGAACTCTGGCCCTGATCGGGCGATCAAGGCGCTGCAGTCGAGGCTCGGCGTCAAGGCCGATGGCTGGATCGGGCCGCTGACGCTCGATGCGCTCAAGGTCCGGATCGCGGCTGCGGGCGTCGCGGGGCTGATCACGTCATTGTGCGATGGCCGGCTGGGGTTCCTCCAGCGCATCGCGACCTTCGCCATCTTCGGCCGCGGCTGGAGCCGCCGCGTCCGCGACATCCGCCTTGCGGCCCTCGCCATGGCGGGCGCCGAGCCACTTCCACCTCAAAGGAGAACCGACATGAATATGCTTGCGGGATACAAGACCTATATCGTTGCCGCGATCATGCTGCTGACCGGCCTTGCCGGCCTGATCGGCATCGATATTCCGAATTTCGAGGGGCACGCCCCGGCGTCGCTGGTGATGGAAGCCCTGGCCTTCATTTTCCTGCGCCGCGGCCTTAAATCCGACCTCTCGAACGGCTAGAAGGCTCCCCTGCGACATCCTGACATACGTCATTCATCCCACATTCAGCGGTTCGTCCCTAAATGTGGCGGCATGAACAAGTTGCGCACCATTCTCATCACGGTGGCGGCGGCGGCGACAATTTCGCTGACGGCCGCCATGCCTGCGTTCGCGCAGGGACGGGAGTGCTTCACCGATCGGCAGATCCAGTCGTCAATCGAGACCGGCAAGATCCAGAGCTGGCCCAAGATCAAACGGCTGGCCGGAATCTCGGACTATGATGAAGTCTCGGACGTGCAGGTCTGCATGATCCAGGGCGTTCCCTATTACATGCTCAACGTGGTCTCGCCCGGTGGCGAGGCCTCGAAAATTGCCCTCAATGCGGTAGATGGCACGCAAGAACTGCTGTAAATCGCTGTAGTCGCTGCCGTTTCATAGAATCGGCAGCTCGCTACAAGTTCTCTGCTTTATCGCCTAGCCCCGGAAAAACCGCTTCGCCCTTTCCCGGAAGCGCCTTGGTGGACCAAAACAGATGCGCATTCTCGTTGTTGAAGACGACACCAATCTGAACCGCCAGATCAAGGACGCCTTGACCGAGGGCGGCTATGCCGTGGACGTCGCCTTCGATGGCGAGGAAGGCCACTATCTCGGCGACACCGAGCCCTATGACGCGGTGGTGCTGGATATCGGCCTGCCGCAGATGGACGGGCTGTCGGTCCTCGAGGAATGGCGCCGGGCAGGGCGCACCATGCCGGTGCTGCTGCTGACCGCGCGCGACCGCTGGAGCGACAAGGTGCAGGGCATTGATGCCGGCGCCGACGACTACGTCGCCAAGCCCTTCCACATGGAAGAATTGCTGGCGCGCCTGCGCGCCCTCGTCCGGCGCGCCGCCGGCCATGCCTCCAACGAAATCACCGCCGGTCCGGTGCGGCTCGACGTCAAGGCGGGCAAGGTCACGGTCGATGGCCAGGCCATCAAGCTGACGAGCCACGAATTGCGGCTGCTGAGCTACCTCATGCACCACAAGGGCAAGGTCGTCTCGCGCACGGAACTGACCGAGCATCTCTACGACCAGGATTTCGACCGCGACTCCAACACCATCGAAGTGTTCGTCGGCCGCCTGCGCAAGAAGCTGCCCGAGGAAGTCATCCACACGGTTCGCGGACTGGGCTACCAGATCATCGAGGACTGACGGCAGATGAGAAAAGGCTCCATCGCCTTTTCGCTGTTCTGGCTGTCGGCGGGATGGCTTGTGCTCGCGCTTGTCGGCACGGCGTTCCTGTTGACCGACCTCTATTCGCGCGCCCTCGATACCAGCCTCGCCAACCAGCTGCGCTTCACCATCGATACGCTGTCGAGCGCCACGCTCGATTCGACCGATCCCAACTACAGCGACATAAGGGTGCAGGATCCGCGCTTCAGCCGCTCCTCGACTGGCTGGTACTGGGTGATCCGCGACCGCGACGGCCGCCTGCTGTCATCCTCGGGCTCCAGCATCGGCATGCTGACGCCGCGGCTTGAAACGCCCTATGGCGCCGACAATTACCGGACCGGCGTACTCGAAGACGAAGCGGGCAACCGCCTGCGGGCGATCGAACGCGCCACCACCTCGGCCGGCCGGCCGCTGCAGATCATGGTCACGGGCAATCTCGACGAAAGCCTCGCGCTTGTCGGCCAGTTCCGCGGCCAGACGCTGATCGTCCTGGGCGCAGTGGGCATCGCGCTGGCCATCATGTCGGGGATCGTGGCGCGCCTCGCGCTCCGGCCGACCGGGCGCCTCAGCACCGCCATCGAGCGGGTGCGCGAAGGCGAGGCGCAGGAGATCACCGGCACCTATCCGCGCGAAATCGCGCCGCTCGCCGAGGAGATCAACGAATTGCTGCGCTCCAACACGCAGATCATCGAGCGAGCCCGCAACGCCGTGGGCAATCTTGCCCATGGCCTGAAGACGCCGCTGGCCGTGCTGCGCAACGAAGCCAGCGCCGCCAAGGACAATCCGCTATCGCGCGTCGTCAGCTCGGAATCCGAAAAGATGACGCAGCTCGTGACCACCTATCTCGACCGGGCGCGCATTGCCGCCCGCACCTCGGTGGTGGGCAAGAAGGCCGACGCCACCATGGTGATGCTGCGGCTGGTCCGGGTGATGGAAAAGCTCAACAAGCACGTCACCATCGCCTTCAAGCGGCCCGACGCCTCGCTGCCCTGGTTCCGCGGCGACGAGAGCGACCTCGAGGAGATGGCCGGCAATCTGCTCGACAACGCCTGCAAATGGAGCGCCGGCAAGATTGCCGTGACCATGATGGCGGAACGGACGCCGTCGCAGGCCTTCCTCCTGATCCGCATCGAGGATGATGGTCCGGGCCTCACCGAGGAGGAAGCGGACAAAGCGTTGCGCCGCGGTGTCCGTCTCGACGAAAAAACCCCCGGCAGCGGGCTGGGTTTGGATATTGTTAAGGAACTGGTTGACGTCTACGGGGGCACCCTGCAATTGAGACGTTCGGTTCTGGGCGGCCTGCTCGCCGAGCTGAAACTGCCGGCCGCCAAGGTCGGTGGTCTCGCCCGGAACTGACTTAACTCTGCCGCTATTGTGCGGCTCAGCTAGGCCAGCTCAGCCTCGGGACCCGCATGCAGACCCTTACTCGCGCTCTCCTCCTTCTCCCCGCCCTCGCTTTGACCGCCTGCGCCACCGCGCCCACGATCGCTCCGGCGACCAGCACGGCGCCGCTGGCCCGGCTCGACCCGGCGCAGCTTTCGGCCCCGGCGACGACCACCGCGGCGGCCTCCTCGATGACCGACGTGTCGGCCTTCGTCGATCCCTCGGCGCTGGGCCTGCTGTCGTCGAAATCGCGAGCCGAAGCGTCTAGCGCCCAGTTCAACGCGCTGCAGTTCGGCCGCGTCGGCGCGCCGCGCAACTGGGTCGGCGACAATGGCCAGAGCGGCGCCGTGACGGTCGGGCCCTATGTGCGGGTCAACCTCATCGATTGCCGCGACTTCACCCACACGGTGACGATCGCCGGCCAGAACTATTCCCGCAAGGGCACGTCCTGCCGCGAACCCGATGGCCGCTGGGTCGTCAGCGCCACCACCGGCTAAGCCAGCAACTGCTTGGCAGGATTGGTGAACTTTGTTTACCAAACGGGGCTAGAGTCAGGAGTTGACTGACTTTTCTCCTGGTTATCATGGCTCAAGCGACCGCCCGCCCGGCAGGTACTGGCTCCCGTCGGAAGCCCTCCGGCAAAGCCTTCATGGGCATGATCGACGCTGTCATCGTCGACATGCCCGTGGATTTCAGCTTCGACGGCGCGGTCTCGACTGACGAGGCCAATGCGGCGTGGACCTGGCTCGTGCGCGATCTGGCGCCCGATCTGATCGACATCGAAGCCGTCGACGATACCCCCGGCAATCTGGCAGCGCTCGAAGCGCTGATGCCCGAGCTGCTCGCCCGGGCGCGCAAGGCACTGCTCGACGCGCAATCGACCCCCGATGGCCTGCGCCGCTTCAAGACCCAGCTCGGCGGCGACGAGGCCTGGGACAAGCTCCCCACCGTGCTCAACGCGCTGCGCTGCCGCGCTCTGCTCGACAAGGCGCAGAGCTTTGGCCGCGCTGCCAATGGCATCGCCGACGAATCGGCACTGGCGCTGGCGCTGCAATCCATGCCGCTGCAGGATCAGGCGGTAGCCGCCTTGCTGATGCAGGCGGCGGTAGGGCAGGTGGCAGTCCCCTCGCGCCTCGTGATGGCGGCTATCCGCATTGCCGGCGGCGCAACCGAGGCCGCGCTCCACCGCGCCGGCTTCCAGCCGCTCATCGACGCCATCCTCTCCCACGCGCAGAATCAAATTCCGCCGCTCAACCAGGTCGGCACCTTCGCCGACATGGACCTTGTGTGCCGCGCCGTGGACCGCTTCCACCGGCTGCTGCGTGCCGTGGGCGGCTATGTCGAACTCAACCGCAACAGCCGCTGGTCGACGATCACGGCCGGGCTGACCAAGGCGGTATCGGAACGGCTCGATCCCAAGCTGCGCGACGTGGCGCCCGACCTCAACAAGGCACTGCGCAAGCGCGAAGGCGCCGACCGTGTCGATGGCGACCAGATCCTGTCGGCGCTCAACGGCATGTTCCTGCTCGCCACCGTGCGCGACAGCCGGGACTCGCTGGCGGTCAACACGGTGTTCGATCAGGTGTGGGCGCAGACCGGGCAGGCGCTCGAGATCCACATCGAGCGCAACCTCAATGCACTCCGGCAGAACCCGGGGGACAAGATGGCGTCCGCCCGGCTCGATGCCGCGTTGAAGATGGCCGAGACCCGCTTCAACCAGGATTATGCCGAGACCATGCGGCGCGCCAAGGAAGTGGCCGAGCGCCGCTAGCCTGCCGCAGCCGGGCGCGCCGGCGACGGCTCCTCCAGCGTTTCGACGATGAAGCGGTCGGCTTTGCCGAGCGCCGCGGCCGACATCAGCGCCATGCCACCCGGTTGTTCGTCTTGGGCAGCAGCCACGATGACGCCGATGGCCAGCGCCGGGTCCGACGCACTCGTATTGGCATAGACCAGCGCCCCGCGCTCGAAGCGCCGTTTCCCATCCACCACCAGATGCAGCCGGACCGGCGACGGCCCGAGCCGCGCCAAAAGCCATGGCGGCAGTTCGTCGGGCTCACGCGGCGGCGCCTGCCAGTCCGACGCAACGAGATCGCCACCGGGCGCGCCGCGTTCCTCGGCTACCGCGCCCGCATCGGCGGCGGCGATGATGCTGAGTTCCACCGACGCTGCGACATCGCCCAGCGACGGCGCATGCGCATACGTGGTGAGCGCCGGGCGTACCTTTGGCACCGGGCGGGCAATGAGGCTCGCACCGGAATCGAGGAAGGCGGGCGGTGCGGCGCTGAGCGGCGCAATCAAATTCGGCGCGTCAGGCGTCTCGAACATCGCATCGATCTCGGGATCGGCGATGGCATTGGTCTTGCCGCCGAACAGATGGCTCGCCGCGCGCCTGCCGCTCGCCACGCACGCTGCGAGCGAGCGATAGCCATCAACGGCGCCCGCGAGTGCCACATGCTCGATCTCGCCGCGCGATCGCAGCTTGCCCTCGCTCCAATGCGTGCCGCCGCCCGCCTGCATCCACAGCGCGAGATCGGGCTGGAACGGCCCCGACAGGATCATCGCATCGGCGTTGAGTTCGAGCGACGTCGCGCTGTTGCCGATGGTGATGAAGGCGACCTGTACGCCATGCTGGGTCTTCTGCGCGACGACCGGCGTGTGCCCGCCCGACAGCGTCAAGCCGCTGGCCTTGGCGAAATCGACGAAGCGCGATTGCGGATTGATGCGCACATCGGTGACGCGGTGCACCGCGATGCCTGCATCGCTGAGCCGCATGGCGAGGCGGTAGCCGTAATTGCTCTGCGTCGCGACGATCGCGGATTTGCCATGCACCACGCCATAGCGCTTGGCGAGGTGATAGGCCGCCATCGACGTCGCGACGCCCGGCAGCCGGTTGCCTGCCATGATCGGCAGGCGCTGGATGCTGCCGGTGGCGAGCACGAGCCCCGTCGCCGTGATCGAAACGACGCGCCCGCGACCGCCCTCGATGCGATGCACCAGCGCGCTCGTGCCCGTCAGCGCGAAGGCCTCGGCATTGGCGAGCAGCGTGACATTGGCAGCGGACCGGAGTTTGTCGATCAGCCGGTTGGTCACCGTCTCGGGGCTCTCCTCATCGCCGAGCGGGCCGAAATAACGCGCGTCGCCTCCAAGCCATGGCCGGCGCTCGATGAGGATGACGCTACGGCCCGCGCTGGCCGCATCGTCGGCTGCCGCGAGACCGGCAACGCCGCCCCCGATCACCAGCAGATCGGCGCTGAGTGTTTCAGCCGGCGCCAGCCGCAGCCACGGCGCATCGGCGATGCCGTCGATGCGATGGCCAAGGCCCGCGCTGCGCCCGAAGCGAACCTTGCGCGAGCCGATGCTGGTGAGGTCGAGCCCCTCCGTGGCCGGCAGCCGCGCCATCGGCAGCGCCTCGCCGCTCCGGTCCTTGACCAGCGGCGCAAAGCTCTCGCTCAGCCCGAGAGTCGTTTCCCCCAATGAGCCATAGGCGTCGATCCCCGACGCCAGCAGCGCCGACAGCACACTGTCCCCGGCATAGCCCTGGATGCGGCGGCCATTGAGCCTGAACTGCAGCGGCTTGCTGCGGTCGAGTTCGATGCCGCCGAACTGGTGCGCCGCGTCGGCCGCGAGACGATGGGGCTGGCTCATGCGACCACCGTCCTGAGATCGGCGACTGCGTCCCGCGGTTGCGCCGGATCATGCGTCGCGAACCAGTCGCGCTCACGCCCCTCGCTACTGCCCGCAAGCAGGCGCGCCAGTGGCGGCGCGAGAAATGCCGCGGGCTCGCCGAGACCGGCGATGACGAAAATCTCCCCCATCCTGCCGATCATCGGCGCGCCATCGGTGATGACGCGGCGATAGCGCGTGGTCGCGAGCCGCTTCAGCGGGAACGGACCGCTGAGTGTCGACGCGAGCCGCGCCTCGATCTCGCTCTCGCCGCTGACCAGCGCCAGCACGGCATTGCCGGGCCGGCGCAGCAGCGTCACGCCGCGATCGGGGAAGTAATCCAGCGGAAAGGGCAGGGCGCGCGGCGCGGCCAGCAGTGTCGCGGTCATCGCCTGCGTCGCGAGCCCGGCGGGCAATTGCTCGGCAATCGCCACATCGTCGGCCAGCACCATCTGCGCCGCATCGGCGGGACCTTCGTCCTGCGACACGACGCCGGACTCGCTGAGCCATTTCGCCATCGTGTCACCGAGGAATTCGGGATGCAGCAGCGGCACCCGGCGCAGCGCCCAGCCCTTGTCGAGTCGCGCCACCTGATGGCCGATGCCATGCGCGAGATGTATCGCGTGATCGACATCTGATGTCGTCGCGGCACTGTCCGCCAGCCACGCGACATCCGTCGCCGACCATCCCTCCGGCGCCCCCATCCCCAGCAGAAGCTTGTGCGTCTCAGCCGCGGTGCGGCTGACGAGGTCCCACGTCTCGGGGCGCGCGGAAAAGGGCAGGGCAAGGTCGAGTTGGCGCGGCAGGCGCCGTGCGGAGGGGCGGCGCCCGACTCGCACAACTTTCTTGCCATGTTCTGCGGCCAGAATGCCCGCCAGAAAGCCCGACAGCAGGTTTGAGCCAAAAATCGCGTAGTCGAAGCTAGGCATCTGATCCGACTGCGGCAATCGGCGCCTGCCATGCGGCGGTGCGCCACTGCATATTTTGCCCGAATGTCTTTATAGATGCCGCGGCTCTACCGCGTTCCAACCCCGCCGAGGCCATGACCATCTGGTTGTTTGCCCTGATACTGACCGCCATCGCCTGCGCCACGCTGTATTACGCGGGCGCCGGACGGACGGTCAACGCCGGCAGGTCCCTGCCAGATGCAACCAACGAGCATTTTCGTGCCCAGCTGAAGGCCATCGACACCGACGCGGCCATGGGCCGGCTCGGCGCCGCTGAGGCCACCGCCGCCAAGGGCGAGCTTGCCCGCGAGATAATGCGCTTCAAGGAGGCTGCGGGCGGCGCTGGTTCTGGGCGCTTCACCGTCTGGGTGCCGATTCTCCTCGTCGCGGTGCTCTCGCTCGGGACCTATTATTTCATCGGCCGGCCCGATCTCCCCGCCAGCCCGCTTGCCACCGCCGCCGCACCGCAGGGCGAGATCGACCTCGATACCGCCATCGCGCAGATCGAGCAGCAGCTCGCCGTCACGCCCGACGATCTGCGCGGCTGGCAGGTGATCGCCCCCGCTTACATGCAGCTCGGCCGCTATGCCGATGCCGTGCGCGCTTTGCGCCGCGTCAATGAACTCACCGCGCCGACCGCCGATAGTCTCACCGATCTGGGTGAGGCACTGATGATGCAGCGCGATGGCAATGTCGAAGGCGAGCCGATGCAACTGTTCCGCGACGCCGCGGCGCTCGACGCCAGGCACATCCGCTCGCGCTTCTACATCGCTGGCGAGGATACCCGCGCCGGCAATTTCGAAGCCGCCATCGGCGAGTGGAACGCATTGATCGCGCTGGCCGAGGGCAATGAGCCCTGGCTGGTGACGGCGAGGAACGGTCTCGCCTTTGCCGAGCAGGGCCTGACGGCCGGCACCACCGGCCCCGAAGAAATCACCGTCCCCGACGACGCCGCGATCGACGCGATGGTCGACGGGCTGGCGGCGCGGCTCACCGCCGAGGGCGGCACGGTCGACGAATGGACGCGGCTCGTTCGCTCCCGCATGGTGCAGGGCCGCATGGAGGACGCGCAGGCGGCCTACACCGCCGCGCGGCAGGCCTATCCCGACGCGAGCGTCAGGACCGAGCTTGACGTGCTGGCCGCTGACAATGGATTGGTAGCGCAATGACCCGTAAACAGAAGCGTCTCTCCATCATCGCCGGCCTCGGGGTCGTGCTGGCCCTGGCCGTCACGCTGATCCTCGTCGCCCTGCGCGACCAGATCGTGTTCTTCTATTCGCCGACCGAGATCCACGAGAAGGCCGTTGCCGCCGGCACGCCGATCCGCCTCGGGGGTCTCGTCAAGGAAGGCAGCTGGGTCAAGACCGGCGAAGTCAACGAGTTCATCGTCACCGACGGCGCCAGCGAACTGACCGCCAGCTATAGCGGCATTCTGCCCGATCTCTTCACCGAGGGGCAGGGCGTCGTGGTCGAAGGCACGATGACCGATGCCGGTTCGTTCGCCGCGACCAATGTCCTCGCCAAGCATGACGAGAACTACATGCCCAAGGAAGTCGTCGAGGCGCTCAAGGCCAATGGCGAGTGGCAGCGCGAAGGAGCTGGCGGCTGATGGCCATCGAGCTCGGTCACTTCGCCCTCATCCTCGCCGTCGCAATTTCGGCAATCTCCGCCGTCGCGGGCCTGTGGGGCTGGAACCGCAGCGAGCGCGTTGCGCTGTTCCTGCGCCAGGGTGCGGTGCTGCAGTTCCTGCTGGTCGCCGCCGCCTTCGCCGCGCTGATCCAGGCCTTCGTCGTTTCCGATTTCTCACTCGCCATCGCCTACCAGCATTCGCATTCGGCCCAGCCCCTCTTGTTCAAGATCACCAGCGTCTGGGGCAATCATGAGGGCTCGCTGGTCCTGTGGGTGCTGATCCTCGTCGGCATGGGCGTAGCCGTCGCCATGTTCGGCAACAACCTCCCGCGTGAACTGCTGGCCCTCGTGCTGGCTGTGCAGAGCCTGCTCGTTGCTGCCTTTGGCGGCTTCACCATCTTCACGTCGAACCCCTTCACCCGCCTGTCGCCGGTGCCGCCCGAGGGCATGGAGCTCAACCCGATCCTGCAGGACATCGGGCTCGCGATCCATCCGCCGCTGCTCTATGCCGGCTATGTCGGCTTCTCCATCTGCTTCAGCTTCGCCATCGCCGCGCTGATCTCGGGCCGCATCGATGCCGCCTGGGCGCGCTGGGTGCGTCCATGGACGCTGCTGAGCTGGCTGTTCCTAACCCTCGGCATCGCCATGGGCTCCTACTGGGCCTATTACGAACTCGGCTGGGGCGGCTGGTGGTTCTGGGATCCGGTCGAGAATGCGAGCTTCATGCCGTGGCTCGCTGGCACGGCGCTGCTCCATTCCGCGCTGGTGATGGAAAAGCGCAATGCGCTGAAGATCTGGACGATCTTCCTGTCCATCATCACCTTCTCGCTCAGCCTGCTCGGCACGTTCCTCGTGCGCTCGGGCGTCCTGACGTCGGTACACACGTTCGCCTCCGATCCGACCCGCGGCCTCGTGATCCTCGCGCTGCTCGCGGCCTTCATCGGTGGCGCCTTCGCGCTGTTTGCCCTGCGCGCCTCGTCGCTGCGGGTAGGGGGGCTGTTCGCGCCGATCAGCCGCGAGGGCGCGCTGATCCTCAACAACCTCTTCCTCGCCACGGCGACCGCTGCCGTGCTGGTGGGGACGCTCTATCCGCTGCTGCTCGACGCCTTCACCGGCCGCTCCATCTCGGTTGGAGCGCCGTTCTTCTCGCTCACCTTCAGCATCATCATGGTGCCGCTGCTGGTGCTGCTGCCCTTCGGGCCGTTCCTCGCCTGGAAGCGTGGTGACATCATTGCCGTGACGCAGCGGCTGGCCGGCGCCGGCGGCGCGGCGATCTTCGGGGCCATCCTGATCTTCGCGCTCAGCGGCGCGCAGATTTCGCTGGCGCCCTTTGGCCTCCTGCTCGGCTTCTGGGTCGCCTTCGGCGCCATGGCCGAGCTCATCGACCGCGCCGGCTTCGGCCGCATGGCGCTCAGCCTCAGCTTCCGGCGGCTGGTCGGCCTGCCGCGCGCCGCCTTCTCCACCGCCATCGCCCATTTCGGCCTCGGCGTCACCGTCATCGGCATCGTCGCCGCGAGCGCCTGGGAGGTCGAGATCGTCTCGACCATGAACCCCGGCGACAGCAAGACGATCGCCGGCTACACCGTGACGTTCGACGGCCTCGAGGAAGTGCGCGGCGAAAATTTCATCAGCGAGACCGGCCGCTTCACCGCCTCCACCGCCGGTGGCAGCGAGCGGCAGCTGTTTCCCGAGCGCCGCTTCTATGAAGCGAGCGGCACGCCCACCACCGAAGCGGCCATCGAGACCTACGGCTTCTCGCAGCTCTATCTGCAGCTCGGCGAGGCCGCGGAGGACGGCAGCCACGTCGTGCGCGCCTGGCACAAGCCCTATGTCACACTGATCTGGCTGGGCTGCCTGATCATGTCGGCGGCCGGCGTCCTGTCGCTGACCGACCGGCGCCTGCGGGTCGGCGCGCCACGCCGGGCCGCGCCCCGACCGGCGCCTGCCGAATGAAGGCTCTCGTCGCGCTCCTGCTGTCGCTGTGGCTCGCCATGCCCGCGCTGGCCGTCAATCCCGATGAGGTCCTGGCCGATCCGGTGCTCGAAGCGCGCGCCCGCGACATCTCCGGGGGGCTCCGCTGCCTCGTCTGCCAGAATGAATCGATCGACCTGAGCGATGCCGATCTGGCGCGCGAACTGCGCCTCATCGTGCGCGAGCGGCTGGTGGCCGGCGACAGCGACGAGCAGGTGGTCCAGTACATCGTCGATCGCTACGGCGAGTATGTGCTGCTCAACCCCGTGGTCGCGCCGCACACCATCCTGCTCTGGGCGGCCGCGCCCACCGTGCTCATCATCGGTGGCATCACCCTCTTTGTCGCCACCCGCCGCCGCCGCGCCGCCACCGAACCGGGCGCCCTGACCCCGGACGAGCAGCGTGCCCTCGACGATCTGGACAGCGGCAACGCCTAGGTCTACGCACGCTCTGTGCTGGTGACCTCTTTCCTCCCCGACGGTCTCGATCTGTGGATGGCGCTGGCCCTGATCGGGCTGAGCTTCGTCACCTCGATCATCACCGCCACCTTCAGCCTCGGCGGCGGCATCCTGATGGTAGCGGTACTGGCGCTGGTGTTTCCGCCGGCCATCGTCGTGCCCATTCATGGCTGCGTGCAATTGGGCAGCAATGCGGGCAGGGCGCTGCTGCAGCGCGCCCATATCCAGTGGCAGATGATCGTGTGGATTTCACTCGGCGCCATCATCGGCTCGATCGTCGGCGGGCAGTTCGCCTATCTGATGCCCGAGCACCTGCTGACCCTCGCCATCGGGCTGTTTGTCCTCGTCAGCATCTGGCTGCCGCAGCCAAAGATCATCGCCGACAGCCGGGCCGTGCAATTTGCCGGCGGCGCCATCATCTCGGCGCTCGGCATGGTCGTCGGCCCCACCGGCCCGCTGATCGCAACGTTCGTGCGCGGCCTGCCGGACCGCCGCCAGCTGGTCGCGACCCACGCCATGCTCATGACCGTGCAGAACCTGTTCAAGGTGCTGACCTTTATCGTCCTGGGCTTCGCCTTCGGCGCCTATCTCCCCCTCATCGCCCTGATGGTTATCGCCGGTTTCGCCGGCACCGCCGTCGGCAGCCGCCTGCTGCTCCATGTGCCCGAACGCCTGTTCCGCACCGGCTTCAAGATCGTGGTGAGCATCGTGGCGCTGGATTTGATCCGCGGCGCGCTGTTCTGATCCGGCCGCCGGGCCATCCCGCTCCCGCGACGCCGCCTTACCAAGAAGTAATGTTGGCGCCACTTTTCGGAAAGAGCGCTCCCTCCATATAGGCGGCATAGCACTAGTTGAGCCGTTTGAAGGAGAACCAACAATGCGCTCCACTTTCCTCACCCGCTCCCGCAAATGGATTGGCGCCTCGGCGCTGGCGATTCTTGTCGGGCTCGGTGGTGGCACGGCGTTCCTCGCCGCCTCCGCGCCGACCGCCTTCGCACAGGTTCAGCCCGCCGCGCAGGTGACCGTCCCCGCGGTCAATCCCTCCGTCGGCTTTGCCGATCTCGTCGAGGCCGTGAAGCCGGCCGTGGTGTCGATCGTTGTCCAGGGCCGCGATGACCCGCAGGCCAACTTCGGCAACCAGTTCAACCCGCAGATGCCGGACCTGCCGGAAGACAATCCGCTGCGCAAATTCTTCGAGCAGTTCGGCGCGCCGCCCGATTTCGGCGACCGTCCGCAGCGCGGTGAGCGTCCGCAGGGCCGCAAGTTCGTCGCCGCCGGTTCGGGCTTTGCCATTTCCGCCGATGGCTATGTGGTCACCAACAACCACGTCGTCCGCAACGCCACCAAGGTCACTGTCGTCCTCGACAATGGCGACGAGCATGCGGCCACTGTCGTCGGCACCGATGAGCGGACCGATCTGGCCGTCGTCAAGGTCGACGGCATGACCGACATGCCCTTCGTCAGCTTCGCCGATGCCTCGCCGCGCGTGGGCGACTGGGTCGTCGCCGTCGGCAATCCGTTCGGCTTCGGCGGTTCGGTGACGGCCGGTATCGTGTCGGCCCTCGGCCGCGACGTGCAGGGGTCCGCCTATGGCGATTTCCTGCAGATCGACGCCGCCATCAACACCGGCAATTCGGGTGGTCCCGCCTTCAACCTCAATGGTGAAGTCGTCGGCGTGAACTCCGAGATCTACACCCCCAATGGCGGCAATGTCGGTATCGCCTTCGCCATCCCGGCCTCGACCGTCAAGCAGGTGACTGCCTCGCTGATCGAGAATGGCGTGGTGACCCGTGGCTTCCTCGGTGTGTCGATCCAGGACGTGACCCGCGATATCGCGGATAGCGTCGGCCTCGATGCCGCCCGCGGTGCGCTGGTGACCCAGCTCAACGACGACTCGCCGGGCGCCAAGGCCGGCCTCAAGTCGGGCGACATCATCCTCGCCGTCGACGGCACCAAGATCGACGATGCCATCTCGCTGTCGCGCACCATCGCCGGCAAGGCGCCGGGTGCCAAGGTCGAGCTCTCGGTGTGGCGTGACGGTGCCGAAACGTCGCTGACCGCGACGCTGGGCACGCTCAGCGAAGAAAAGCCGGCCCAGCCCGAGCAGCCGCAGCAGCCGGACCAGCCGGTCGCCCCGACCCCCTCCAGCGTCGGCATCACTCTGGTGCCCAATGCTGACGGCCAGGGCCTCCTGATCCAGGACATCGAGGAAGACTCGGTGGCCGCCGAGAAGGGCTTCACCATTGGCGACGCCATCCTCGAGGTCGACAACAAGCCGGTCGCGACGGCCGCCGAATTCGAAAGCGCCATCACGGCGGTCAAGGATTCGGGCCGCGGCACCGCGCTGATCAAGGCCGAGCGCAACGGCAATGTCCGTTTCATCGGCCTGCCGCTGAGCAGCAACAACGGCTAACGCCGCGCTTCTCTCCTCCCAGCCGGTCCCGGGGTCATCCCCCGGGGCCGGACCTTTATCCGGAACCCTCGTTTGCGTAGGTTGGCGTCATGAAGATCCTGCTGATCGAAGACGACCGCGAGGCCGCCAGCTACCTGATCCAGGCCCTCGACGAGGCCGGTCACGTGACCCATCACGCCTCCGACGGCGAAACGGGCTACGCCATGGCCTCCAGCATGGATTACGACGTGCTGATCGTCGACCGCATGCTGCCGCGCCGCGACGGCCTGTCGATTGTCGAATCCCTCCGGGCCGAGGGCAACAAGACCCCTGTCCTCATCCTCAGCGCGCTGGGCGAAGTCGATGACCGCGTCACGGGCCTGCGCGCCGGCGGCGACGACTATCTCGCCAAGCCCTATGCCTTCACTGAACTGCTCGCCCGCGTCGAAGTCCTGGCGCGCCGCTCAAGCCCGTCCGAAGCCGCCACCAGCTACGAAGTCGGCGACCTCAGCCTCGACCGGCTGTCGCGCAAGGTCGAGCGCGAGGGCCAGGCGATCCTGCTGCAGCCGCGCGAATTCCGCCTGCTCGAATATCTCATGAAGAACGCCGGCACCGTGGTCACCCGCACCATGCTGCTCGAAAATGTCTGGGACTATCATTTCGATCCCCAGACCAACGTCATCGACGTGCACATGTCGCGGCTCCGCGCCAAGATCGACAAGGGCCACGCCAACCCGCTCCTCCACACCATCCGCGGCGCCGGATACATGATCCGTGAGTAAGATCCCGCAGCTGTGGCGAACCACCACCGTTCGGCTCACGGCCATCTTCATTCTGCTCTTCGTCGTCTTCTCGGTCCTGCTGCTGGCCTTCCTCGCCTATCAGTCGAGCATCCAGATCCAGCAGCAGCAGACCGCGGCCATCGACCGCGAGGTCGAGACGCTGCAGCGCATCGAAGCGCGGCAGGGGGTGCGCGGCGTCGCCTTCGCCGTGGCGCGGCTCGCCAGCCAGCCCGGCCCCGGCATCTATTATCTGGGCGACAACAATGGCCTCCAGATCGTCGGCAACGTCACCGGCTTTCCGGCCAACGTGCTGCAGAACGATGGCGTCTTCAGCTTCAACTATGATCGCGGCAGCTTCGACCAGGAGAATGTCGAGGATGCCGGCCCCGAGGGCTATGCCGTCGTCCGCTCGCTGACGCTCGAAGGCGGCCTGCGCCTCGTCGTCGGCCGCGACGTGGTCGAGCGCCGCGGCTTCACCGCGATCGTGCTGCAGGGCTTCGTCTACGCCGTCCTCGGCATCCTCGTCTTCTCGACCCTGGCGGGCCTCCTCACCGCGCGGCGCGTGCTGAAGCGCATCGACGCCATCAACGCCACCTCGTCCAAGATCATGTCGGGCAATCTCTACGAGCGCGTCCCGGTCACCAAGGCGAATGACGAGTTCGACACGCTCGCCACCAGCCTCAACGCCATGCTCGATCGCATCGAGCTGTTGATGCAGGGGCTGAAGGAAGTCACCGACAATGTCGCGCATGATCTGAAGACCCCGCTGACCCGCATGCGGACCCGCGCCGAGGCCGCCTTGCGCGACACCAATCCGGCAGCGCAGCGCGAGGCCCTCGAGACCACGCTCGAGGAGAGCGACAAGCTCATCCGCACCTTCAACGCGCTGCTGATGATCGCCCGCGCCGAAGCCGGGGCGCCCTCGGGCGCCTTCGCCGATGTCGATGTCAGCAAGGTGGCGCACGACGTGGCCGAACTCTACGAGCCCGCCGCCGAAGAGCAGGGGCTGACGCTCGCCGCCGACATCGCCCCCGATGTGCATCTGCGCGCCAATCGCGAACTGATCGGCCAGGCGCTGGTCAATCTGGTCGAGAACGCGCTGAAATACTACGAGCCGGTCGAGGGCAAGGAGGGCAGGCTCGGCATCGCCGTCAGTTCAGCCAATGGCCGCGTGCTCATCGCCGTCACCGACAATGGCCCCGGCATTCCCGCCGAAGATCGCGCCCGCGTCGTCGAGCGCTTCGTCCGCCTCGAAAAGAGCCGCACCGAACCGGGCTCCGGCCTCGGCCTGTCGCTCGTCGCCGCCGTTGCCCGCCTCCACAGGGGCGAGTTCCGCATCGAAGACAACGCCCCCGGCGTTCGCGCCGTGATCGATCTGCCGGCCGGCTAGTACGGGAGTCAGCAGTCAGTATCCTCCCCCGTGCAGCGGGGGAGGGGGACGGCGTAGCGGTGGTGGGGGCGTGCGCTGAGCGCACCGCTAGCTAAAACTTAGTGCGTGGTCGGGATCGAGGTCTCGCCCACGCCGATGCCGGCGACCGCGCCACCCTTCATCTGATAGCCGAGATATTGCGCATTGTCGGTGTAGCCGCCCGGCTGGTCGGCGCGATAGGTGATCTTGCCCGAGCCGGCCGCGCTGCCGAAATGCGCCTTGATCTCGGCGGTCTTGGCGCCAAGGCCCGGCACGTTGAAGGTCAGGCCGGTAAAACTCTCGCTGGCGTCGCAATCGGCCGGTTTGCGCGAGGCCGCTTCCACCGCCACCATCATCACGAATTCCTGCCCGCCCAGCGCGTTCGAGATGAACCAGTTGTTGGTCTCGCCCGTGCTGTAGCAGACCCATGTCGCGTCGCCGTCGCTCTGGATAGTGCCGCCGAACGCCTTCACCAGCGCGCTGAGCTTGGTGCGCTGCAGATCGATGTCGAGCTTGCCGGCGCTGATCTTCTTGACCGGCTGCTGCTCGAGATTGGCCTTCGAGAAATTGAAGAAGCTGCCAAAGATATTGGCGCCCATTCCGGAGAGGCCGGCGGCCTGGGCCGGGGCAGCGAGGGCAGTGGTCGCGAGCAAGGCAAGGGCAAAGATGCGGCGCATGAACGGCTTCCCAAAAATCGGCCCGGAACATAGCGAGTCGTCGGCGGAAAGCCAGTGCCCACGCCGCTATGCCCGACAGCGGGCGCCCGGCCGTGCTTGCGGTGCAACAGCACAGTGACTAGCGTGCCCGCCTATGCCCGTCCTACTTGAGACCCTGCTTGGCGCCGCGCCCTACCTCGCCGCGCTTCATCGCCGCCACGAAGCCTGGCTGACCGCTGCCCTGGCCGACCCCGACCGGGCGCTGGCCCATGAGCTCGCCGCCGTCACCGCGGCGGGGCTGCAGGCGGCCGACGAGGCGGGCATCGGCGAGGCCCTGCATCGCGCCAAGGGCCGTGTCGCGCTGCTGGCGGCCGCCGCCGAGACCGGCTGGCTGTGGACCACCGCTGCCTCCACCGCGGCGCTGTCCGATCTCGCCGACGCGGCGCTCGATGCCGGCCTGAATTTCCTCATCGCCCGCGCCACCGCCAAGGGCGACCTCAAGCCCGGCACCACCGTGGCCAATTCCGGCCTCGCCATCTTCGCGCTCGGCAAGCATGGCGGCCGCGAGCTCAACTATTCCTCCGACATCGACATCGTCGCCTTCTTCGATCGCGGCCGCGACGCGCTCACCGATCCCGACGAAGCGACCAAGATCTATGCCCGCATCGTGCAGCGCCTTGCCGCCATGATGCAGGACCGCACCGGCGACGATTACGTCTTCCGCACCGATCTTCGCCTCCGCCCCGATCCGGGCTCGACCCCCGTGGCGCTCTCGATCGATGCGGCGCTCGCCTATTACGAAAGCCGTGGCCAGAACTGGGAGCGCGCCGCCTGGATCAAGGCGCGCCCCTGCGCCGGCGACATCGTGGTCGGCGACGCCTTCATCGCCGAGCTCGCGCCCTATATCTGGCGCCGCCATCTCGATTTCGCGACCATCGCCGACATCCAGGCGATGAAGCGCCAGATCAACATTTCGAAGAATGTCGGCGAGGCCCGCGTCGAGGGCCACAACGTCAAGCTCGGCCGCGGCGGCATCCGCGAGATCGAGTTCTTCGCCCAGACCCAGCAGCTGATCGCCGGCGGCCGCGACAAGACCCTGCGCGTCCGCCCCACCGCCGCCGCGCTCGCGGCGCTCGCCCGCACCGGCTGGATCGCCGATCGCACCGCGACCGATCTCACCGACACCTACTGGTTCCTCCGCGCCGTCGAGAACCGCCTGCAGATGCTGCGCGACGAGCAGACCCATGTGATGCCCGAAACGGAGGAGGGGGTCGGCGTCATCGCGACGCTGATGAACTATCCTTCCCGCGACATCTTCGAGGCCGACTACCGCGCCGCGCTCAACCGCGTGCAGGGCTATTACGCCGATCTCTTCACCGAGGGCGAGACGCTCGGCGCCGAGGGCGGCGATCTTGTCTTCACCGGCAGCGACGACGACCCGCGGACGCTCGAAACCCTCACCGGCATGGGCTTCAGCGATCCCGCGATGGTCTCGTCCACCATCCGCAAATGGCACTATGGCGGCTATCGCGCCACGGCTGCGTCAGCCGCCCGCGCCCATCTCACCGAATTGCTGCCGCTGCTGCTCACCACCTTTGCGCGCACCGGCAATGCCGATCTCGCCTTCCAGCGCTTCGACAATTTCCTCGGCCGCCTGCCGAGCGGCGTGCAGCTGTTCTCGCTGCTGCGCAATTACGACCAGCTGCGCACGCTGCTCGTCCAGCTGATGGCCTCGGCGCCGCGCATGGCCGAAGCCGTGATCCATCGCGCCCACGTCATGGATGCGCTGATCGATCCCGCCTTCGCCGATGGCGTGTCGCGCCGCGACGTGCTGGTGGGCAAGGTTGATGCCTTCCTCAGCGAAGCGCGCGACTACCAGGAGGTGATCGACCGCGCCCGCATCATCGGCCAGGAGCAGCAATTCCTCATCGCGGCGGGCCTCCTCTCGGGCACTGTCAGCGCCCAGCGCGCCGGCGAACAGTTCACCGCGCTGGCCGAGACGCTGCTGCGCCGCCTCTTCTCTGCCGTCCGCACCGAGTTCGAGAAAAAGCACGGCACCATCCCCGGCGCGTCGGTCGGCATTCTCGGCTTCGGCAAGATGGCGAGCCGCGAGATGACCATGTCGTCCGATCTCGATTTCATCATGCTCTACGATGTCGAGGATGCCTCGGTGGAGTCGGGCGGCGAACGCCCGCTCGCCGCCAGCCAGTATTTCGCCCGCCTGACGCAGCGGCTCGTCGCCGCCGTCACCGCGCCGACCTCCGAGGGCGTGCTCTACAATGCCGACATGCGCCTCCGCCCCTCGGGCAATGCCGGCCCGCTCGCGAGCAGCCTCCGCGCCTTCACGCTCTATCAGGACGAGAGCGCCTGGACCTGGGAGCACCTCGCGCTCACCCGCGCCCGCGTCATCGAGGCCGATGGCGATTTCGGCTTCCGCATCGGCGACGCCATCACCCACGCGCTCGACAAGCCGCATGATGCGGCCAAGACCATCGCCGACGTCCTCACCATGCGCGAACTCCTCGCCAAGGAACGCCCGCCGCGTCACCCCTTCGATCTGAAGCTGGTGCCCGGTGGTCTCGTCGATATCGAGTTCATCGCCCAGTCGGCCCAGCTCGTCGCCCGCCAGCAACTGTCGCTGCCGCAGGCCGCTGCTCCCGCCATTCTCGCGCGTCTCGCCGAAACCGGCCTGCTGCCCGAAGGCGCGCGTCTCGCCGAGATCCACGGCATCTATGCCACCGTGCTGCAGGTGATGAGCGCCGCGCTCGCCAATCCCTTCAAGGACGATGGCTGGACCGACGCCTTCCGCGATCTCCTCGCCCAGCTCACCAACAGCCCCAACTTCCTCCGCCTCTCCGACGATCTCGTCGAGATGCAGGGCGAGGTGCGGGCCGCCACGGCCAAGTGGTACGAGAAAGCCCGGACGCTCTAGCTACTCGGCCGCGACGCCCACATCGGGTGCAGCGCGCAGCAGCGGCAGCGACACCGCGACGGTCGTCCCCAGCCCCGGACGGCTGTCGATGGCGAGGTGGCCGCCGCTCAGCTCGACGATCGTGCGCGCAATCGCGAGACCGAGCCCCGTGCCGTCATGGTCGCGCGTCAGCGACGCATCGCGGAACGCGAAGGGCTGCGACACCGAGGCAAGCCGTTCGCTGCTCATGCCGATGCCATTATCCGTGACCTCGAGCACCACGCCATCGCTCGCCGCATAGGCGGCCAGCGTCACGCGGCCGCCGCGCTGCGTGAAGCGAATGGAATTGTCGATGAGGTTGCCCAGCATTCGCTCCAGCGAGAAGCGGTCGCCGAGCAGCGTCGCATCGCATTGTGCGCCCAGCGCCAGCGTGATGCCCCGGCGCTGCGCCTGCGCGCCAAAGCGCTGGATCGCATCGCCCAGCAGATCGTTCACGTCGAGCGCCACCGGGTTCAGCACCCGGCTGCCGCCTTCGAGCTCGGCAAGATCGAGCGTCGAGGCGAAGAATTTGAGCAGCCGCTCGCCCGAGGTACGGATCGATTCCACATAGTCCGCATAGCGGTCGTCCAGCGGCCCATAGGTCTCGTGCCGCATCAGCTCGGCAAAGCCGATGATGTGGTTGAGCGGCGTGCGGATATCGTGGCTGAGATGGGCGAGGAACGCCGTCTTCGACTGGCTCGCCGCTTCCGCCCTCAGCTTTTCCTCGTGGTAGCGACGCGCCAGCACGCGCTGCTCTTCGCGGATCGACGACAGCAGATGGTCGGTACGCCGGCTCTCGGTTACGTCGGTCACCAGCGTCACGAAGCCGCCGCCCTGCAGCGGGCGTTCGTCGATCATCAGGCACGAGCCATCCTGCCGGTGCACTTCGATCAGCCGGCTGCGATCGTCCTCGGTGACGAGCCGCATATGCCCGCCCTGCAGCAGCCGCCGCACCAGCGCCGCATAGGAAGCGCCGACCCGCGCCTCATGCGGCTGCGCGTTGAGCCGCGCCCGGTACTGCTCGTTGCAGGCGGTCAGCGAGCCCTCCGCAGTCCAGCAGGCAACGCCGAACGGGATGGTCGAGATCAGATCCTCATGCGCCGCATGCCCGGCCTTTTGTGGAATGGCCTTCCGGCGCCAGGCGAAGCCGACGAACAGCAGCGCCAGCCCATAGGCGAGGGCGCCCCGCTGCGCCACGCCGGCAATTGTCTCATCCACCCGGATCGTGCCGATCACCGGCTCGAACGCATTGGCGACGAACTGCCGGTGCAGCAGCGGCTGCGACGCGCTGAGCCGCTCCATCAGCGCGGTGCGCTGGCCCAGATCGTCAAAGCTGCGGATGGTGTCGGCGAGCACGAACAGCGTGGCCGAGATGAAGGCGGTGATCGCGACGGCGTAGGTCAGCGGCGATAGCTGCCCGGTAAATCCGCCGAATCGATAAGACCCGACGCCGGATGTCTCCGCCGACCGCATGCAGTGCTCCGCCCGAAATTCAGATTGAAAAGATTAACGCCACGCCCTTGTCCGGCAATCTGAATCAGCGCTCTAGCTCTGTCCAGAGGGGCTGGCGTTAACCTTTGTCGCGCGGGGCCAAAAGCTGAGTCACCTGAATCACTTAGCGGCCGAAGAAAAATTCTTCTCTTAGGCTTTCGTTAACCGGCCAGCGTCCGTTCCAGGATGTCTGCCGTGTTGCGGCTCAGCCCACCCGCATCGCGCAGCGCCGTCAGTGCTGATTCTGCCGCCGCGAAACGCCCCGGTTCATAACTGCGCCACACGCGGAACGCCGTCAGCACGCGCGCCGCCACCTGCGGATTGCGCTGGTCCACATCGGCGACGAACGACGTGACGAAGCGGAAGCCGGCGCCATCGGGCCGCGCGAACTGCGTCGCATTGTTCATGCCGAAAGTGCCCATCAGCGAACGCAGCCGGTTGGGGTTGTTGCGCGGGAAGGTGGGGTCGGCAAGGATCGCCGCCAGCCGCGTCACGACGTTCTCCTCGGGCGACACCGCATTGAGTGCCAGCCATTTGTCGAGCACCAGCGGATCGGCCGTGTAGAGCGTGCGGAAATTGCCCAGCATCGCTTCGGCATCTCCCGTCCATGCGCCCACCGCCGCCGACAGCGCCGCATAGCGGTCGGTCATGTTGGCCGCCGCTTCATACTGCTCGCGCGCCAGCGTCGCGCCGAGCGTCCGCCCGCCCCGCGTCAGCAGTCCCAGCGCCGCATTGCGCAGCGCCCGCATCCCCGATTGCGCCGTGTCCGGCAGATAGGCGCCCGCCGGCACATTGGCGCGATAGGCCGCTTCGAGCGTCGCCTCGAGCCGCGACGCCAGTTCCGCCAAGAGCTTTACCCGCACCTCGCGGATGCGCGCCGGATCGACATTGCTCCCGATGGTCCGCGCCACCAGCGCTTCGGACGGCAGCGCCAGCGTCAGCGCCTTGAACGAGGCATCGAGCGTTTTCGACGTCACGGTGTCATCGAGCGCCTCGGCCAGCGCCGCGACATCGCTCGCGGCCCAGTCTTTGCCCGCCACCGCGCTCAGCATCAGCGCCATCGCCACGTCCTGCAGCGCCTGCCAGCGGTTGAACGGATCGCTGTCATGCCGCGCGAGGAACAGCCGGTCGGCCTGCGTCGCGTTCGAAACGATCTTCACCGGCGCCGAGAACTCGCGGAACAGCGACGCCACCGGCTTGTTCGGCACGCCCTTGAACTCATAGGTCGCGCTCGCGCCATCCAGCATCAGCAGTTCGTCGCGCACATCGCCGCTCGCCGTGCTCCAGCCCATCGGCGAACCATTCGGCCCGATCAGCCCGAACTTCACCGGGATCGGCAGCGGCACCTTAGTCGCCTGTCCGGGCGTCGGTGCCGTCTTCTGGCTCAGCGTCAGCCGATACGTCTGGCTCGCCGCATCATAGCTGTCCGACACCGTGACCTCGGGCGTCCCCGCCTGCAGGTACCAGGTCTGGAAATGCTGCAGGTCGACGCCATTGGCGTCCTCGAACACCTTGATGAAGGCTTCGATCGTCGTCGCCTCGCCGTCATGGCGCTCGAAATAGAGGTCCATGCCCTTGCGGAAATCGGCTTCGCCCAGGATCGTCGCCAGCATGCGGACAATCTCGGCGCCCTTCTCGTAGACGGTCGCCGTGTAGAAGTTGTTGATCTCCTTGTAGCGATCGGGCCGCGCCGGGTGGGCGAGGGGGCCGCCATCCTCCGGGAACTGCGCCGCGCGCAGGGTCATCACATCGTCGATGCGCTTCACCGCCCGGCTGCGCTCGTCCGAGGTGAACTCCTGGTCGCGATAGACCGTCAGCCCTTCCTTGAGGCACAGCTGGAACCAGTCGCGGCAGGTGATGCGGTCGCCCGTCCAATTGTGGAAATACTCATGCGCGATCACCCGCTCGACATTCTCGTAATCGTCGTCGGTCGCGCTGTCGGGCTTCACGAACACCAGCTTGTCGTTGAAGATGTTGAGGCCCTTGTTCTCCATCGCGCCGAAATTGAAATCGCTCACGGCCACG
The DNA here is from genome assembly GCA_004144345.1 of Hyphomicrobiales bacterium. Classification (GTDB taxonomy): domain Bacteria; phylum Pseudomonadota; class Alphaproteobacteria; order Rhizobiales; family Devosiaceae; genus Devosia_A. Next base: position 85,856 of record SEEL01000002.1, on the reverse strand, counting down.
ATGTTGAACACATCGAGATCATATTCGCGGCCAAAGCGCCGCTCGTCCCACGCCATCGAGCGCTTCAGCGAATCCATCGCCCACAGGCACTCTTCCTGCTTGCCGTGGCTGGCATAGACGCCGAGCGCCACCTTGCGGCCGCTCATCGTGGTGAAGTCGTCATGGATCGCGCCCAGATCCCCCGCCACCATCGCGAACAGATAGCTCGGCTTGGGGAAGGGGTCCTCCCACACGGCGAAATGCGTGCCGTTTTCCAGCTCGCCGCTGTCGATGAGGTTGCCGTTCGCCAGCAGCACCGGCGCCAGCTTCTTGTCCGCCGTCATCGTCACCTTGAACGGCGCCAGCACGTCCGGCCGGTCGGGATAATAGGTGATGCGGCGGAAGCCCTCGGGCTCGCACTGCGTGCACCAGGTGCCGCCCGAGCGGTAAAAGCCCATCAGCTTGAGGTTCTTCTCCGGCTCCAGCGTCACCTCGGTCTCGAGCACGAAACTGCGGCTCGGCGGCTCGACGATGGTCAGGGTGGTCTCATCCACTTCATACGCCGTCAGCGCCAGCGGCAGCCCGTCGATCGCAATGCTGTCGAGCTTCACCTCGTCGCCATCCAGCACCAGCGGCGTGCCGGGCGCCGTGCCCTCCCGCGGCGTCAGCGTCAGCAGGGTGCGCACGCGCGAGTATTCGGGGCCGATCTTCACATCGAGATCGACTTTCTCGACCCGGTACGGGGTAGGCGCATAGTCCTTGAGAAAGATCGTGTGCTCGGTTTCAGTCCGCATATGCCGCTCCAACGCTCGACAAGTGTGGCTCGCCGGTGACAGGCAAAGCCTCGAATCTTCTTATATTCTAACCGGCTGGATCGACCGGTCCTTTTCCTCTTTGCGCCAATTGAGGCAGCAATGGGAAGGGTGGGAGACCGGTGCGCAACAAATCTCCGACACCGTCGGCCGTCAAGCGTTGCGCCACTTTCAAACTACAGGTGACTTCATGTTTGGCTGGTTTGAACGCCGCCTTGACCCCTATCCGGACGCGGAGCCCGAGCAGCCCCCCAAGGGCCTGGTCGCCTTCTGCCTCTATTATTCGCGCGGCGCCAAGCGCTGGCTGATCGCCATGGCCATCTGCTCGGCCACCATCGCCTCGCTCGAAATCCTGATGTTCGGCTTCATCGGCGGCGTCGTCGACTGGCTCGGCACCGCCAATCGCGACACCTTCATCGACGAGAATCTGCCGATGCTCGCGCTGATGGGGGCCGTGATCCTCCTCGCCATCCCGCTCATCAACGGCTTTTCCTCGCTCGTCGTCCACCAGACGCTGCTCGGCAATTATCCGCAGCGCATCCGCTGGATGAGCCACCGCTACCTCATCCGCCAGTCGATGAGCTATTTCCAGGACGAGTTCGCCGGCCGCATCGCCACCAAGCTGATGCAGACCGCGCTCGCCGTCCGCGAAGTGGTCATGAAGATCCTCGACATGCTGGTCTATGTCGTCTTCTACTTCGGCGGCGCCGTGGTCCTGGCCGCCACCAGCGACTGGCGCCTCGCCGCGCCCTTCGTCGTCTGGCTCGCCGGCTACATCCTGCTGCTGCGCTTTTACGTGCCGCGCCTCGCCAAGATCGCCGAGGCCCAGGCCGACGCGCGCTCGCTGATGACCGGCCGCATCGTCGACAGCTACACCAACATCTCGACGGTGAAGCTGTTCTCGCATTCGCATCGCGAGGAAGCCTATGCGCGGGAGGGCCTCGACGGCTTCCTCCAGACCGTGCACGGCCAGATGCGCATGTTCTCGCTGCTCAACATCGCCATCACGGCGATGAACTGCCTGCTGCTGTTCGCCGTCTTCGCGCTCGGCATCTGGCTGTGGCTCCCCGGCATCGTCACCGCCGGCGCCATCGCCGTGTCCGCCGCGCTGGTGATGCGCCTGCAGGGCATGTCGCATTGGGTGATGTGGGAATTCTCGGCGCTGTTCGAGAACATCGGCACGGTGCGCGACGGCATCAATTCGCTGTCGCTCCCCGCCGTCGTCCACGACCAGCCCGGCGCCAAGCCGATCGCACCCATCACCGGCGACATCCGCTTCGACAAGGTCAGCTTCCACTATGGCAAGCAGGCCGGCGTCATCGAGGGGCTCGATCTGCATGTCCGTCCGGGCGAAAAGATCGGCCTTGTCGGCCGCTCCGGCGCCGGCAAGTCGACCATCGTCAATCTGCTGCTCCGCTTCTACGACCGCCAGAGCGGCGTGATCTCGATCGATGGCACCGATATCGCCACCGTCACGCAGGATTCGCTGCGCGCCAATATCGGCGTCGTCACGCAGGATACCTCGCTGCTGCATCGCTCGGTGCGCGACAACATCGCCTATGGCCGCCCTGACGCCACCGACGAGGAAATCATCGCCGCGGCCAGGCTCGCCGAAGCGCATGATTTCATCGAGACCCTGTCCGACCTCAAGGGCCGCACGGGCTACGACGCCCATGTCGGCGAGCGTGGCGTCAAACTCTCCGGCGGTCAGCGCCAGCGCATCGCCATCGCCCGCGTCCTCCTCAAGAACGCGCCGATCCTTGTGCTCGACGAAGCGACCTCCGCCCTCGATTCCGAAGTTGAGGCGGCCATCCAGGGCCAGTTCCAGCTCCTGATGAAGGACAAGACCGTCATCGCCATCGCGCACCGCCTCTCGACCATTGCCGCGCTCGACCGCCTCGTCGTCATCGAGCAGGGCAAGATCGTGGAGCAGGGGAGCCACGCCGAACTGCTGGCCAGTGGAGGCATCTATGCCGGCCTCTGGGAGCGCCAGTCCGGCGGCTTCCTCGACCTCGACCCCGCCGAGCAGGCGGCCGAATAACCGACTACAAAACTGGGCATACCGCCCTAACAGGAGACACCGATGGAAAGCATGATCGAGACCCGCAACCCCGGCCGCCGTCATATCAGGCACGACCGCAAGCGAACCTCCTTCAAGCGAACCCTCTGCTGACCGCAGCTCGGGTTCTCACTCTCATGAGAGCCAAATGTTCAAGCCCATTCTCGCCTGGTTCGATAACCGCTACTCGCCCATCGCCCTGGCTCCGAACCGCCAGCCGCCCAACGGCACGTGGCCCTTCGTCTTCTATTTCGTAAAGCAGTTCCGCACGGCCTTCCTGGTCCGCTCGGGCCTCGTCGCCATCGGCTCGGTCGCCGATGCGATGATGCCCATCTTCGTCGGCATCCTGGTCGGCTATCTCGCCACCACCAATCCCGGCGAGATTTTTAGCCAGCATTGGCAGATGCTGCTCGTGATGGCGGCCACCATCGCCATCGTGCGCCCCGGCGCCTTCATCCTCGACAGCCTCGTGCGCAACCACGCGATCCAGCCCAATCTGGTGAACCTCGTGCGCTGGCAGAGCCACTTCCATGTGATCCGCCAGAGCTGGACCTATTTCCAGAACGATTTCGCCGGCCGTATCGGCAACAAGGTGCTGCAATCGGGCGAGGCGCTCGAATATGGCGTCAACGCCGCCATCGACGCGGTGTGGTACGCGCTGATCTTCGTGGTCGTCGCCGCCATCGCGCTCCTCGCGATGGACCCGGTGCTGCTGGTCCCCATCGGCATCTGGCTGCTGCTCTACGCCATCCTCTTCATCGTCGTGATGCCCTTCATCGTGCGCTATTCCGAGACGCTCTCGGACGCCAAATCGGTGATGACCGGGCGCATGGTGGACAGCTACACCAACATCCAGACGCTCAAGACCTTCTCCTCGTCCGAGCATGAGGATCGCTATGTCGCCGACAGCGTGCTCGCCCACACGGCCGAGTATCGCAAGCTCATGGCGACCTTCACCTATATGTGGACGATCCTGTTCTTCCTCAATGCCGCGCTGGTGATCTCGATCACCTGGCTGGCGCTCGATGGCTGGAACCGCGGCACGCTGTCGGCCGCCGCAGTGGCGACTGCCGTGCCCTTTGCGCTGCAGATCATGAACATGTCGGGCTGGATCCTCGAGATCGGCTCCGCCATCTTCCGCCAGATCGGCACGGTGAAGGATTCGATGGATACCATCGCCCAGCCCATTACGCTGGTCGATCCGCCCGGCGCCCCCGATCTCAAGGTGACGACGGGCGAGCTGGTCTTCGACAATGTCAGCTTCAACTACTGGCGCGGCAAGTCCGGCACGGTGATGGAGAATTTCAACCTCCGCATCGCCCCGGGCGAAAAGGTCGGCCTCGTCGGCCGCTCCGGCGCCGGCAAGTCGACACTGGTCAACCTGGCCCTGCGCCTGTTCGATGTGGAATCGGGTTCCATCCGCATCGACGGCCAGGATGTGCGGCACGTCACGCAGGAAAGCGTGCGCGCCGCCATCGGCCTCGTCAGCCAGGATACCTCGCTGCTCCACCGCACCATCCGCGAGAACATCAAATATGGACGGCAGGACGCGACCGAGGAGCAGATGATCGAGGCCGCCCGGCAGGCCAAGGTCGATGAGGTCATTCCCAACCTCGTCGATCACGCCGGCAAACGCGGCTACGACGCGCAGGTGGGCGAGCGGGGCGTCAAGCTCTCGGGCGGCCAGCGGCAGCGCGTCGCCATTGCCCGCGTGCTGCTCAAGGACGCGCCCATCCTCATCCTCGACGAGGCGACGTCCGCCCTCGATTCCGAGGTCGAGGCAGCCATCCAGGAGCAGCTGCAATCGCTGATGCAGGGCAAGACCGTCATCGCCATCGCGCACCGCCTGTCGACCATCGCCGCGATGGATCGCCTCGTCGTGCTCGAAGCCGGCCAGATCGTCGAGGAAGGCACCCACACCCAACTCCTCGCCTCCGGCGGCCACTACGCCCAGCTCTGGGAACGCCAGTCCGGCGGCTTCCTCGACCTCGACGCCAAGGCTGCTGAGTAACCGTAGCCCGCAGTCACCACCGACTTCCCTCTCCCGCCAGCGGGAGAGGGGGGACCGCGAGAGCGGTGGGAGAGGGGTGCACCTTGAGTGGAGTTGGATCCTCCCCCGCGTGGCGGGGGAGGGGGACCAGCGAAGCTGGTGGAGGGGGCGACCACGAACGCGAGGCCCCGCAGTCACCACCGACTTCCCTCTCCCGCCTGCGGGAGAGGGGGTCCGCGACAGCGGTGGGAGAGGGGAGCACCTTGCGCTGCGCGACCAGCGTGGCGGGTTGGGGGTGCACCTTGCTCGATGCCGGGCTACGCTCCCCCGATGAGGAGCCCCGCCATGACCGACCGCGCCACGCCGAACCTGCCGTCCCGCGACTTCGCCGCAACCTCCCGCTTCTACGCCGCCCTCGGCTTTACCGAGAGCTGGCGCGACGCGGGCTGGATGATCCTCAACCGCGGCGGCGTGACGCTCGAATTCTTCCCCTTCGCCGGGCTCGATCCGGCCACCAGCAGCTTTGGCGCTTGCCTCCGCCTCGACAATCTCGACGAGTTCTACGCCGCCTGCACCGCCTCTGGCATTCCCGAGCAGCACACGGGCTGGCCCCGCCTCCACCCACCCCGGCTCGAACCCTGGGGCGGCCGCGTCGCATCCCTCATCGACCCCGACTGCACCCTGCTGCGCCTCATCCAGAACTGAGTTCCAGTACGAGCGCGGCAGGTGAGGGGCCTTGAGGGGAGCGCGAAGCTGCCAGCAACCCAAATGACATCGTGACCATTTGCTACACTTCATAGCAACAAACGTGCGCAAGCCGCTGCGCGCCCTCACCAATCCGCCCTCGAGCAAAAAACTTATCCCCGTACCCCCTGGGCGGCCCTAGACTCGCCTCATCCGCTCCTCGGGAGCGATGGTTGCAAACGAGCAGCCGGAGAGCGGAGACCGGGTGTGGCGGGGTCGCCTGCCACTATGTTCCGGGACCGATACTGTGTCCGCCACAGGCGGCACGGTGGACGGCAGGGCGCTTACCCGCCCTGTCGAGCGGATGCGTTAGGAGCCGGCAAGGGCGGCGCATCCGAACCACCGCCGGACGTGGAGAGAGATTCCGGCAGGTCATCGGTTCAGAGGGACGCCCCGGTGCAGCGGCGAGGCACGAGCCTCACCTACTGCGGACTGCCCGCGACGAGGTCAGACCTCGCCGCTGCTCGCTCTGTCCGAAAGGGCGGGGCTTTACCCCGAAGCCGGGAGCCGTAAGGCGGTCCGGTGCGAAAACACGCCCGGAGGATGGCGATCAAATCTTACGCGACAGCCCGTTCCGGCTCGACTTCGGCGAGTGCCCGCAGCATCACGTCGGGCCCGGCGCCCTTGCGCGCCGCATCGACGCTGAGGATCTGCCGGAACACGCGCGCGCCCGGCCGCCCATTGGCGAGGCCCAGCATGTGGCGCGTGATATTGTTGAGCCGCGTGCCCCTGCTCAGCTCGCCCTCGGCATATTCGGCCATGGCATGCATGATCGCGGTCAGCGAAGAACTCCGTTCGGCCTCGCCGAAGAAGCGGCTGTCGATCTCCGCCAGCAGCATCGGCTCATGATAGGCCGCGCGCCCCAGCATCACCCCGTCCATATGTTCCAGATGCGCCGCCGCCGCGTCGAGCGTCTCGATGCCGCCATTGATCGACATCTCATAGGGCGCGAGCCGTGCCTTCAGCCGGTACACGCGCGGATAGTCGAGCGGCGGGATGGTGCGGTTCTCTTTCGGCGACAGCCCCTTCAGCCAGGCCTTGCGCGCATGCACGTAAAGATGCGCCGCCCCCGCCGCCACCATCATGTCGGCAAAGCGGTCGAGGCTCTGTTCAATGTCCTGGTCGTCGATGCCGATGCGGCACTTCACCGTCACCGGCAGATCGGTCGCGTCGCGCATGGCGCGCACGCAGTCGGCCACCAGTTCCGGCTCGGCCATCAGGCAGGCGCCGAACTTGCCCGACTGCACCCGGTCCGACGGGCAGCCGACATTGAGGTTCACCTCATCATAGCCATAGGCCGTGGCAATCCGCGTCGCCGCCGCCAGCTCGGCCGGATCGGAGCCGCCCAATTGCACCGCCAGCGGCTGCTCCATCGCGGAGAACCCCAGCAGCCGGTCGCGATCCCCATGCACCACCGCCGCGCTCGTCACCATTTCGGTGAACAGCAGGGCGCGCTTGGTCAGCTGGCGATGCAGCACCCGGCAATGCCGGTCCGTCCAATCCATCATCGGCGCCACGGAAAAGCGGCGCGCCACGGTGAGACTGGTTCTGCCGACAAAATCCGTAGTCTTCAACGGATTGTGATGCTGGTCGTTGCTCATTTCACGTCGGTCATTGGCTGTTTTGACGGCCGGTCACACATAGTCATCAAAAAGGGCGGCAAGGTTGTTCACAATGAAGCCCAAACGTTGGCAACGCGGGACGGGTCTTACGAGCGCCAGGCGGCCTTGACAAGCCAAGGCACGCCGGAAGGCCCCCCTCTCAAGCCATCGATCGGTATGTGGAAACGACGCTCAAGGACATCGGCAAGACCAAGGCGCAGGTACTTAGGGGCCGGTCGGTCCCCTTCAACCGTTGGGAATTATCTAAGCCACCTCAGCGCCGTCTTCGCAATCGCTTCGACCGGATCGGCGACAAGTGGACGATCATGTGATCGGCGTGATGTCGCGCGGTCCGCATCTCGTACCGCATGCTGACTATGGACCCTGCGCGGGCTGGAGCGCGACGTGCTGGTCAAACGCATGGCCTTCGCAACCATTCCGCCGTGGAATATGGACTCAGCGGCGCAGAGCGTTCCGACCAGACCCAACCGGTCGATACAATTCGAACTAAACTCGACGAAAATCAGCCGTATCCCGAACGACGCCGATTAAGTCGAGGTCTCTAGCCTCCGGTCCACTGCATCGCCACCGGGCGAAAGCGCGTGGATAGGAGGATCTGATGAAATCCGTCATGTCTGTTCCGGCAGCGGCACTGAAGGTTGCCGTGCTGGCGGCACTGTTCACGTCGACGCTCGCCGTCACCGAAATTCAGGCTGCTGGCAAGAAGCGCACTTACGGTGTTGCGACCTCCCCCTACATCTGCACGCCAAGCGGTTTCGGCCAGCGCGCGCGATGCTATCTCCGGGCAGAACTTGGTTAAGCGGTGAGGGGCGACGGCATGCCGTCGCCCTCATGCGTCACGGCAGCGTGTTGTCGGTGACCTTCCAGTTCGGTAGGCCGTAATCCTTCGGCCAGGGCGCCACTTCCTTATCGTTGAAGTAGATCACGGCTCTCAGTTCGGGGAAGGCCGGATCGTTCGCGAGAATCGTCGTCTTCCATTGGGTGACGTAGGGCGCCTTGCCGACATAGCCCGCTTCCGCGACATAGATCGGCTTGTTGAACGGCAGGACCAGATCGTAGCCGGGCTTCAGGATCTCGGCGAAGGTGCGATCACGGCCGAACTCGCCATTGTCGAAGGCCTGCAGGCCGAACACAGAGAGGCCGATGTCATCCACCACGTCGTCGCCCGGATAATAGTCGACCAGCGTCGGCATCCCCTTGGGCGACCACATATACCGTGTCTTCGGGGTCAGCGGCCGGCAGAGTTCGACAACATGCCGGTAGGCGGCGATGTAGTCGGACGGCGTCCAGTTCGCCCAGGTGAAGCGCCCGGTGTCGTCTTCCATTTCCTGAGCCCAGCGCAGCGTCGTGGCCGCCTGCATCTTTCCGATCTCGGTGCAGATGGCGATGATGTTGCCGTCATAGGCACCGCTCTGGATGCCGGCGAGCAGATTGGCCGAGCTGACGCGCTTGTCTTGGTCCCATGACCAAGGCTCCACCGTGATGAGGACGGTCCGGTTGCGGGCCCGCGCATAGTTGTCGGCCAGGCCCAGCGTTGCAAGATCGATGTCCTCCCAAGGCAGGAAGAGGTGCTCGATCGATGGCAACGTGTCGTTCTGAAAATCGCCGGCGGGATCATAGACGCCAAACGGTATGGCGTTCGGCGGCGCGACGGGGCGTCCATCCTGCGCCGTCGCGGTGACGGCTCCCAGTGCCAGGAACGTCACCGCCGAGGCAATCATCAAGACTGATCTTAAAGACACTTTGAGCTCCTAACCTTAGTTTACACTGCGCTATTGCCCGGCTCCGCCCAGCCACTGAAACTTGAATCGCAGGACGCGCACGCCCGTCTTCCCCATGCCGGCACCGGCCACGGAGAACGTCGCTTCCGTCAGCTTGAGGTACCGTGACCCCCAGGTCAGCGCCTCGAGTCCATGCAGACCGTTGGCACCCAGGGCGAAGCCCGGGAACGCAATCAGCCCGGCTGCGGCAGCGGGTAGTAGCAACCGCCGCGCCTTGTGGAACCAACGCACCTTGTTCTCGATCCGGTGGGCGACAAGGATGACGGCCACGGCCAGTGCGTAGAGCACCGCGTTGAGTATCGCGAAGAAGTAGAAGCCGTTCGCGCTCGCCAGACCGGTCGCGTAGAGGGCTACGGCGCCGGATACGATCGAGATGGCGGCGTAGGGCAGGACCACCCGGGCGGGCAGATCGTCCGACCGGATCTCACCCTTGGGCGTGACCCTGAAGTCCACATAGCTGTTGGTTAGCCGGTCAAGGACGGCCGCAAGGCTGCCCAGCAGCGCCCATGGCCAGCGGACCACGATGAACAGCGCCGCTTCCCACGAGAAGATGGGTGCATCGTAGGGACGGAAGCTGCCGCTCGCCCGCCAGCAGAAGGCAAGCGCGATGAGGAATGCCGAGACGGGCAGATAGTGCAGCAGGAACTCGATGTACGAGATGTTCGCGTAGCTGAAATCGAACGACAGGGCGACCAGTGGCATCAGGACGCCAAGCGCCATGAACAGTGCAAAGAATGGATACCAAATCTGTGCGAACAGGAACTGGAAGCGAAGCTTGGGGCTGAGGCCGCCGATGAGCACCGGTGTGTGGCGCAGCAGGACAGACGTCAGGCTGCGTGACCACTGATACTCCTGCACGATCAGATCGGTGAACGTCGCCGGCCCGAACCCATAAGCAATCGCATCGATGGCGTGCACGCCCTTCCAGCCGGCGCTCTGCATCATCAGCGTCGTCGAATGGTCCTCGGCCAGCTCAGGCCCAAGCCCGCCGATCTCCTTGAGGGCGCTTGTCCGCACCGCATAGTGCGATCCGATACAGAGCGGCGCCCAGCCATTGTTGTATCCGGCCTGCAGCGACCCATGCATGCTGGCTTCGGCATACAGCCGGCCACGCGCCGACCAGCTCTGGCTCGCATTGCGATCGCAGATGCTCGGCGCCGAAACGTAACCCACCTCGGGATCGGCAAAGGGGAGCAGCATCGCCGCCAGATAGCCGGGCGCGGGGACATGGTCCGCATCCATTTGCACCACCACGTCATAGGCGTCGTACCCGTAGGTATCGTAGAAGAAGGCGAGGTTGCCTTCCTTGCAGCGCGTCCGCCGGGGCCAGGTACGACGGTGATAGTTGTCTCGTCCATGACGCGTTGATACCTTGACGCCATGTGCTGCGGCCCAGGCGAGTGTTTCTTCCGACGGATCCTCGTCGGCCAGCCATGTGTCGTGGCTCGGCGCTTGAGCGAGCATCGCCTCGAGTGTCTCGGCCACCACTGAAAGCGGTTCGCTAGGCGCCTTGGTCACCACCATCGCCACCCGTAGCGATGGCCGTGTGCCCTCGACGCCTGATGGGCGTCTACCGCCGCTGAAGATGAGCAGGAAGTACGCAGGCGTGAATGTCAGCCACGCCAGCGTAAGGCTGACCAGCGCGAAGGGCAGCGGTGCGCTAGAGTGCTCGGGCGCGATCCACCAGACCCAGAAGTAGAGGAGACTAGCGAACCATAGGACGACTGTAGCTGTGTGCAGCCACCTGATCGGACCCCGCATGATCGGGGTGTAGAGCAGCCTTGCGGGTTGGGTTTCACGCGACATTTGGACGAGCTTCGAGAAAGGCGGCAGCGGCGTCGCTGACGATCCGGCGCAATGTCGAGAGCTGCGGCTCGAAGCCGAGGGTCGACCGGGCCAGGCTGATATCGGCGAGCAGCGAAGGCGGATCGCCCGCTCGACGGTCGCGCAACACATAGGGCACGCGCAGGCCCGTGACGTCCGCGACCGTGTCAATGACACGCCGGACGGACGACCCGACACCGGCACCGAGGTTCAGCCGCAGATTACTCCCGCCATTGATGAGATGCTTGGCCGCCAGCACATGCGCCTTCGCCAGATCGGAGACGTGGATGTAGTCGCGGACGCAGGTGCCGTCCGGCGTCGGGTAGTCGCTGCCGAACACTTCAAGCGGCGGGATCGCACCAAGAGCGGCGAGTATCGCGCGTGGCAGGAGGTGTGTCTCGGGCGTATGGCGTTCACTCAGCTCCCGCTCGGGGTCCGCCCCCGCGGCATTGAAATAGCGGAGCATCGCAAACCGCAGCCCGTAGGCGGTCGCATAATCAGCGATCATCTGCTCGCCGATGAGCTTGGTTCTTCCATAGGGGTTGATTGGCTGCTGCACCGACGTCTCGCTGATCGGTTCGCAATGATTGCCATAGGTCGCGCAGCTGCTCGAAAAGATGAGCGTGCCGACACCAGCCTCGCGACACGCCTCGAGCAGAGAGTGAAGGCCGAGGACATTGTTGCGGTAATAGTCGGCAGGCTTGTCGACGGACTCGCCGACATAGGCCGAAGCGGCGAAGTGCAGCACGGCTGCCGGCCCGTGGGTGCGAAGTGCCTGAACCAGGGTTGCCGTGTCGAGGATATCGCCCTCGATGAGCGGTCCCCATTTGACGGCGTCGCGGTGGCCGGTGGCGAGATTGTCGAGCGTGACAGGGATAAAACCGTTGCGGCTCAATTCCTTGCAGACATGGCTGCCGATGAAGCCGGCGCCGCCCGTCACGAGACAATTGAGCGTCATGACGCCGTCTCCTTGAGGTCAGTGCCAGACAGAACTGAATCGAAATAGGCGATCGTCCGCACCAGGCCTTCGATCGGCTGCACGCGCGGCGCCCAGTCGAGACAGCTGCGGGCGAGCGAGATGTCGGGTCTGCGCTGCCGGGGATCGTCCAGCGGCAGCGGTAGATGAATGATGGGTGAGCGCGATCCGGTAAGCGACACGACGAGGTCAGCGAGTTCCCGCACCGTGAACTCGGCGGGGTTGCCAAGATTGACCGGCGAGGTCGGCGCGTCGTCGCGGCTCATGAGCGCCGTGATCCCCGAGACCAGATCGTCGACATAGCAGAACGAACGCGTCTGCGAGCCATCGCCATAGATCGTGATCGGCTCGTTGGTCAGTGCCTGGACCACGAAGTTGGAGACCACGCGACCGTCCTCGCGGTTCATCCGCGGGCCGTAGGTGTTGAATATCCGCGCAATGCGGATATCGACGCCAAATCGGTGATGGTAGTCGTAGAAGAGGGTTTCAGCGCAGCGCTTGCCTTCGTCGTAGCAGGCACGGGGGCCGAATGAGTTCACGTTGCCCCAGTACGTCTCCTTCTGGGGATGCACAAGCGCATCGCCATAAACCTCAGAGGTGGACGCCTGGAAGATGCGGGCGCCCTTGTTCCGCGCGAGTTCCAGCATGTTGGCAGCGCCCATGACGTTGGTCTTGAGCGTGTCGATGGGCGATTTCTGGTACTGGATTGGCGAGGCCGGGCAGGCGAGGTTAAAAATCGTATCGACGTCGAGCGCTACGGGATCGACGACATCGGCAATCACCATCGAGAAGTGGGGCGAGGCCGCGAGGTGGGCGACGTTCGACCGGTGCCCTGTCACCAGATTGTCGAGGCAAACAACCTCATGACCGGCGGCAAGCAGCTTTTCGCAGAGATGCGAACCCACGAAGCCGGAGCCACCCGTCACCAAAGCGCGGCGGCTCGGGGCGATGGCGGTTGATTTCCGGCTTGCCAGCGATGTGACACGTCCATCCAAGGTTCGGTTCCTATCTTTGGCCGGGGCGGGTCGTCACGCCGGCCGGCCGACGGACGAGTAGGTGAAGCCGTAGGACTCCATCACTTGCCGCGAGAAGAGATTGCGCAGATCGACCACGACGGGTTTGGCGACGACGGCATGCAGCCGGGCGAGGTCGATCCGCCGAAATTCATCCCACTCGGTCATGATCACGACGGCATCGGCGCCCGTGGCCGCCTCCATCGCGCTCACTGCGTAGTTGATGTCGGGCATCAGGAGCCTGGCGGCGTTCATGCCTTCCGGATCGAAGGCCGAGATCGTTGCGCCCGCCTTTTGCAGATGGCGAAGGATGTCGATGGAAGGCGCGTCGCGCATATCGTCCGTCGACGCTTTGAAGGTCAGTCCCAGCACCGCAATCCGCCGACCCGCGACTTTGCCGCCACACGCCGAAGTGATCTTGCGCGCCATGCGCAGCTTGCGCTGCTGGTTGGCGTTGACAGTGGCCTGCACGAGGAGGCCGGGTGCCCCGTGGGCCATACCCATGGCCTGCAAGGCCGCGGTGTCCTTGGGGAAGCATGACCCACCATATCCGGGGCCGGCGCGCAGGAACGATGCTCCGATCCGCTTGTCGAGCCCGATGCCGAGGGCGAGATCATCGATGTCGGCGCCCGTGGCTTCGCTGAGGTCCGCCATCTCATTGATGAAGGCGACCTTCATCGCAAGAAATGCGTTCGCGGCGTATTTCACGAGCTCGGACGAACGCCGTGTCGTAAAGAAGATCGGCGTGCCGGAATTTGGCAAATTGCCATAGAGCTGAAGCATTGCCTGGCGGGCGCGGTCGGTCGAGCAGCCGACAACGATCCGGTCCGGTCGAAAGAAGTCGTCGACGGCCGAGCCTTCCCTGAGGAACTCCGGGTTAGACACAACCTCGAAACTGGCGTTCGGATTGCTGGCCCGCAGGATACGCTCGACCTCGTCCCCGGTGCCAACGGGAACCGTCGACTTGATGACGACGGTGACGAACCGATCCACGGTAAGGCGAAGCGCCGAGGCAGCGGCAAAGATCTGGCTCAGGTCTGCCCGGCCATCGTCGAGTGACGGCGTTCCAACGGCCAGGATGACGATATCCGTATCACGGGCGGCGTAGGTATCGGACGTGAAGCGCAGATGTCCGCTCGCCGTCGCTCGCGACACGATCGCCTCTAGCCCCGGCTCGTAGATGGGCAGCCTGGCGCTCGAAAGCTCGGCGACCTTTCTGGGGTCCGCATCGATGCAGACCACGCGGTGCCCGAGATCGGAGAGGCACGATCCGCTGACCAACCCCACATAGCCGGTACCGATGACGGCGACGTTCTTGCTGCTTGCTGCGAGGCCCGCCTGACCCACGAAGGCAACTCTCTCGGCCGGCTCATCCGTCGATACGGCGCTGTTCTGTGCAGGGTGGAAGGGGCCGGTGAGATTGCCCCTTAAGACCAAGTCGTTCCGCGAGGCGGCAGTGCTGGTCGAGAACTCATCGATGTCAGACATGGTGGCACTCAAAAATAGCCAAGACAGCCAAGCACTTCGGGCGTTTTTCGCCTACGGACTTTGGTCGCCATTGCGTTGGCGACTACGGTAAACAATCAGTTGTGTGGTTAATGTGCGGGCCGGAAGTCCGGCCGGGCCGAGGAGTAACACGATTAATCACGTGTTAAATTCAGGTCTAGCCGCGCCGGTCCGGCGATCGTTACAACAGACTTACTTTCGAGCGATTGGAGCGAGGTCATCGCGACCCGGGGACGAGGGAATGGGAGCTAGGATTGGCGCCGTAGCCATTTGGCTCGGCCTGGCATCTCTCTGGCCGACGGGCGCTCTCGCGAGCGGTCAATGGCTTGTGTCCAAAGCCAACGGTGTTGCGCTTACCCTGGTCGGGGATCAGTGGCGCGAGGTTCAGCAGGGCGAGTCATTCGCCGATCCGGTCCTGCGCACTCTAAGCCGGGCTGAGCTCGAGTTGACCTCGGGCGGCGTCACCATCAGCGTCGGTCCCGTATCGGCCGTGAGAATTCGTGAAGACGGCAAGTCGACATGGGTGCAGCAATATGCCGGCTCGCTAAGCCTTTCCGCTAATCGCAAGCGCACGGGGATGATCGTTCAGTCGGGCAATCTGGCGATCGCTGGCATTACCGGTGTCGTCAATGTGACCTTCGCCCCAACCGCGACCTTAGTCGTCGTCTCCTCCGGCGTGGCGTCGATTGCCGTCGCGGGAGGGCAATATGTTCAGGTCGCCTCGGGTGACGTGATCGAAGCAGACCACCGTTCTAACTCCTACACCGTTCTCGAGCCAGAGGCCACGAGCGCGGCCTCCGGCAAATCCACAGCGGCAGTCGGTAACGGTGGCGGGAATGGCAATGGGAATGCCGGCGGGAATGGCAATGGGAACGCTGGCGGCAACGGCAATGGGAACGCGGGCGGCAACGGTAATGGAAACGCTGGCGGCAACGGCAATGGGAACGCTGGCGGCAACGGCAATGGCAACGCTGGCGGCAACGGGAATGGGAACGCTGGCGGCAACGGGAATGGGAACGCTGGTGGAAACGGCAACGGGAACGCTGGCGGCAATGGAAACGGAAGCACTGGCGGAAGCGGCAACAGCGGCAAGAGTAGCTCAAGCAATAGCGTCAACGGCAATGGCAAGGCGCGTGGCAACAGCGCCGGTAGTACAAGCGAGTAGAGAATATGCCTTTACGCGGAACGGCCGAACGCGCGGCCGCCCCTCCCACCAGGATCAGCGGGCAGAAAATCCGCGTGGCCTTTGTGGACGATCATCCCACGCTCCTCCGCGGTTTGGTCACAATATTTACCGAGGACGTGCGCTACTCCATTGTCGCTGAGGGTGCCACGGCCGCTGCCGCAGTCGAGATCGTGCAGTCGAGTGCTCCCGACGTCGTGGTGATGGACCTGAGCATGCCCGGCAGCGTCTTCGACGCCATCAACGAGATCACCGCGAACCATCCCGGCGTGAAGATCGTGGTGTTCACGGCTTATGCGAATGTCGATCTCGCCTTACGTGCACTCGACGCCGGGGCGCATGCCTTCGTGCTTAAGGGCAGGCCCGCTGACGACCTCTCCGATGCAATCGCCTCCGTGCAGCGAGGCGAGCTCTATGTCTCACCCGATTTCTCGTCCCGGCTCTTTGCCGGCTACCGCAACCGGACACGCAGCGACGGTCCGAAGGCAGTGCGTCTGAGCGCCCGTGAGAAGCAGCTCGTGGAGGGTCTTCTCGATGGTCAGAGCAACAAGGAGATCGCCCGTTCGCTGCAACTGACCGAAAAGACCATCAAGCACTACATGACGAATCTCATGAACAAGCTCAAGGTAAAGAGCCGCCTCGAGGTAGCTCTCGCCGCCAAGGACCTGCAACGCGATAGCGTCGATGTCAGCTTTGACCCCGAGTGACACGGACCGACGATAGGGGCAACTGCGCCACGACGACGACCTGGTCCGAGCCCATCTTGACCTGAACGCCGCCACCGACGGCTTCGACGCGGAGTTGCATCCCGCGCAGGCCAAGGCGGGGCGCATCCTCTCCGCCCGATGGCGGGTCGGCGCGGCGGTTGGATATTGTCAGTTTTACTGTCGGGCCAGTGATCGCCACGAGGACCGACTGCTCGAGCCCCTTGGCATGCCTGAAGGCATTCGTGAGCGCTTCCTGCACGATCCGGTAAGCACAAATCTGGACCCCCGTGTCCGCATGCGCGTCCTCGGCGGAGAAATCTCGTTTCACGCTGCTGCCGGTGATGCCTTCATGCCGGCTGACCGCAAGTTCAACGGTCTGCATCACCGAGAGCCCGGCAAGCTCGGGGAGCACAAGCCCCGTTGAAATATTCCGCAGCTCGCGCATGGCGTCGCCAGTGAGAGCCGCAGCGTGCTTTGTATCCCGCCGGCTCTCGTCGCCAACCGGCTGCGACAGCCGGAGTATGGCCAGAGCCAGGAGTTGAAGGGGACCATCGTGGATGTCGGACCCGACGCGCGCCAGCAATTGTTCATTTGCCTCGATGGAATCGATGCGCAGGCGCTCCGAGGCCTCATGCAGCGCATGTACCTCGCGCGTCAGCGCGCGAGACCGACCGAGGTTGCGTGACAGCTGGCCCTTCTGGCGTACGACGGTTCGGTTCAACCCGAGAACGAACAAATAGAGCGCCCCTGCAACGCTAATGCCCGTCGCCAGTACGCTCGCCCAAACGCCTCTGAGCACAGCGTCGAGTGAGGAAACAAGGGACCGGCCGCTGTAATAGAGGCTCGCAACGGCAACGATATCGCTGCCGTTCACGCGATGGATCGGCGCCACGATGCGCAGGAGCGGCAACGTGTGGGCGCCGAAGGGTCCCAGCGGCTCGATGGTCACATCGGCCAGGCTGCCCGAGACCATACCTTTAGCTGCATTGTCCAGCTCCAGTTGGGTGGCGTTATCAAGAATTCCGGGCGTCGCCTCGTACAGCAGCACGCCATCGAGGCGGCGAATGCGCAACTGGACGAGCCGGCTGTTCTCGGCGTCGCTGCCGATCTGGAAGTAGGCGTCCAGCAGGTGACGGGTTTGCTCGTCAATAGGTGCAGTCTCGTCGATATCGCCGAGATAGCTGGCAATGGCATGGCTGTCGCCGCCTGCCAGGGTCGTCGCCACGCCATTAACCACGCTTTGAGTTGCCTGTCCCGTGAGCAGGGCGCCAAGCACTCCCATGGCCAGTGCGAAAAGGGCGGCCGTCACCGAGAGAAAACGGACGGGCAGGCTCGCCCGCATCAGCAGGCGTCGCGCGGACAGGATGGCTCTGCGCAGGCTGTCTCGAGGCCCCATCCTTACGCGCGAAATGCCCTCCGTCTCATGCTGCATGGGCTTGGTCCAATGGCGACTTTGGTCTGACGAAGATTACTTGAAGTCCGGATACTTTCGATCAACTCTACTTCAGGGAAGACTTATGGTCGCTGCTAAAATGCGATTTTTATCAAGTGCTAGGATGCAAGTGTCTGGGGCCATTGGCATCCTGCTGGCTCTTGCGCTCTTCGCATGGATCGCTGCGGGGCAAGCATGGACCGAAGTCGCCTCGCTCTTCCAGCAGTTGACCTGGCCGGTCCTGCTGTCGACCGTACTGGCATTGTTCGCGAGCTACGGCGTGCGCGCGGCGCGCGTCTTCGACGAGTTCAGCCGCAGCCACGAGATCGGCTTTCGCGACTGCCTGCGCATCATCCTTATTCACAACGTCGCAGTGAACGTCCTGCCATTCAGGTCAGGCGAACTAGCCTTTCCAATCCTGCTCGCACGCAATACCGGCGTGACCCTCGCGCGCGGCGTAGCGTCGCTCGCATGGTTCCGTATGCAGGACCTTGTTGTCCTCGCTGCGCTTGCGCTCGTCGTTTTCCCGAACTTGCCGTGGTGGGGCAGGGCGCTTGGCCTTGCCGCGCTCCTCGCCCTGTCGCTTCTCATGCCCGTGTGGGTACGGCGGTCCGCACACTGGCGCCCGAGCAAGGGACCGCTGACCGTCCTGAGCACCTTCCGCGATCGCTTGAACGAAGCGACGCTCCAGTCTCGAAACGGGTGGTTCTGGACCGTGGCGAACTGGGCACTCAAGCTTTTCGCCTTGGCGTGGTTGCTCAGTCACGTCCTGTCAGCGCAATGGACGACGGGCTTCGCCGCCGCCATTGGCGGCGAAGCCTCGGCGCTTCTGCCCGTGCAGGGCGCGGCCGGGTTCGGCACATATGAGGCCGGAGCGGCGGCGCTGCTGTTGCCCAGTGGCATCCCCTTTGAGACGGGTCTGAGGGCTGCATTGGTAACGCATACGGTGGTCCTCCTCGCATCATTGCTCGGTGGAGCAATCGGCGCCTTCATCCCCGCGTCCAACCGTTCGGCGGTGCCACTTCCGCAAAGGGTGCCACGATGAGTGGGGCCGTGCGAATGGCCAGTCGCAAGAGGGTCGCAACAGTGACCCACGATGCCCATGCGGTATCGATCGTCGTGCCCTTGTTCAACGAAGCCGAGAACGTGGCACCCTTGGTCGAGCGTATCAGCGAGGCGATGAGCGGATACGCCTATCGATGGGAACTCATCCTGGTCGACGACGGCAGTTCCGACGAGACAATCGACGAAATACGACGCATGGCGTCCATAGCGGGCCGGCATGTTCATCTCGTTGAACTGGTGCGCAACTACCGCCAGACGGCTGCCATGCAGGCAGGCATCGATGCGGCGCGCGGCGACGTCATCGTCACGCTGGACGGCGATCTCCAGAACGATCCCTTCGACATTCCGCGCATGGTGGCGCGTCTGTTGAACGAGGACCTCGACCTTGTAGCCGGCTGGCGAAAGGACCGGAAGGAAGGACTGCTCCTCCGTCGTATTCCGTCGCGTATCGCCAATTGGCTTATCGCGCGCACGACTGGCGTCCGCCTCAACGACTATGGCTGCAGCTTGAAAGTGTTTCGCGCCAGCGCCATCCGCAGCATCCGTCTGTACGGCGAAATGCACCGCTTCATCCCGGCCTGGATGGCGACGGTGACCACGCCTCGTCGCATCGCGGAGGAAGTGGTGGTCCATCACCCTAGGGTCCACGGCAAATCCAAGTATGGAATCTCGCGAACCTTCCGCGTCATCCTCGACCTCGTCTTCGTGTTCTTCTTCATGCGGTATCGGACAAGGCCGGGCCACTTCTTTGGTGGCATTGGTCTCGGTGCTCTGGCTGGCGGCCTGCTGATCCTCGCCTATCTGCTTGGGCTCAAGCTGGTCTTCGACGAGGACATCGGTACGCGCCCGCTGATGTTCGTAGGCTTCTTCCTGGTCATCGCCGGCTTCCAGATGATCCTTACAGGGCTCCTCGCCGAAGTCGTCACGCGCATCTACCACGAGTCCGGGACGGCGCCCGCCTACCTCGCGCGTCCGTCGGCCAAGACAGGGCCGGACGATGGCTGGCACATTGCAGCCCGATGACTCAGAAGCCGCATTACCTCAGGCGACCGGAGCAGGAATCCAGTCCGAGGGCAGCGCGGCAGTCGGCGATGGCGGTAGATCCCTGGCTGTTGCTGGCATTACTCGTTGCCGCGGCGTTTCGTTTCGAAAGCATCACCCAACCGTTGGTGGATGCCTTCAGCTGGCGCGAGGCCAGCACCGCCATGATGGCGGACAATTTCCAGACGCGCAGCTGGAACGTCTTTTTTCCTGAAGTCAGTTGGACCGGCCCCGGGCCGAGCTATCAGGGGCGAGAGTTCCAGATTACATCCTACATCGCCGCGGTGCTCTACCAGGTCTTCGGCTGGCACGACTGGTTCGGCAGGGCGATCAGCGCCTGTTTCGGCCTGATCACCACCGCGTGCCTCTACGCCATCGCGCTTCGCTGCTGGGGGGTATGGGAAGCCCGCGGCAGTGCGCTCATGATGGCTATCCTGCCGGGTGCAACGTTCATCGATCGGTCCTTCTTGCCCGATCCATCGATGCTAGCGCTCGTCACATCGGGCGCCCTGCTGTTCATCGTCTTCCTCGACCGCGGACGGATGGCATGGCTCATCCTTTCGGGTGCGGTTGTCACCCTCGGCGTGCTCGCCAAGGTAGCGGGCATCGCCGTTGCCGTGCCGTTGCTCTACGCGCTCGTCGAACAGATGAGAGCGCGAACGGCTGTCGCCAGCCGGCTCTTCGCGCTGGTCGCTGGCGTCGGGCTACTCTGTGGCCTTGCCGTCGCCACTTACTATGCCTGGGCGCTCCACCTCGCGCGAAGCTACCCGCCTTATCACATGGCAGGCAGCGGGTACGCCTGGACCGATGGACTCCCATCCTTCCTGCGAAATGGATTCTACCTTCCCGACCTCCGAGAGTTGGTCGACGCGTGGTACCTGACGTGGCCGTTGCTCTTGCTGTCGTTGATCGGCTTGCTCCTCCGCCCCCCGGCACGTGACGACAGGGGCAAGGCGCCACTCGGCTGGTTCTTTCACGCATGGCTCCTCGGCGGCACCGTTCTCTTTCTCGTGGCGGCGCGAGAGATCGTGAACAATCCGTGGAATCTGCACATCCTCAGCGTCCCTATCGCGGCCTTCGCTGGGCGCGGCCTCGTTGTTGCGGCAGGCTTGGGCGGATCGGGGGCAAGCGCTGGCAGCATTGTGAGGGCCGGCGGGATATGCCTCTTCCTCGTCCTCGTATGTGCACTTCCCTCGCGGTTGTACCTGAGCAAGGCCTATGCCCAGACGGGCTACGAGCTTGGCACCGAACTGGCGTCGTTGAGCGCACCCGGCGATCTCGTCATTGCGGTTTCCAGCACCGTCGGCGACCCAATCGCAGTCTACTACTCGCGTCGCCGTGGCTGGGTGTTTCCCCCTGGCGGCGGTGACACCGACTGGTCGCGACTGCGGGACGACAGCGAGGCTATCTCGCTGCTGGAGGAGTTGCGTGCCGAAGGCGCCGCCTGGCTCGGCATCGCCAAGAACGCTCGCGACTCAGAGGGCCGTCGTTTCCTCGAGCATCATAAGGGCCTGCTGACACATCTGGACCAGTCCGCCGAAATCGCCGCCGAGACAGACTCCTATGTCATCTATCGTCTTCGGTAAGGCCATGCGGGTCATGCGACCCGGCGAGGACACCGTGCGGCCGCCGGCCGAGCCCGTGGTTCGCACACTTGGCGTCGATGTCGCGATGCTGGCACTCATCGCTCTGCTGGTGGTGGTTACCCAACTGGGAAGCATGCCGAGGGAGATCATCGATTGGGATGAGACCACCTTCATGCTCATGGCGCAGGATATGTTGCGTGGTCATCTGCCTTACACCGAAGCCTTCGACAACAAGCCGCCGCTGACATTTGTCGGAGCCGCAGTGGCCATGCTGTTGTTCGGTGAGAGCCTCGAGACAATGCGATGGTTTGGCGACCTTTGCATCTTCGCCTCGGCCGCCTGCATTTATCTCGCAACGAAGCAGAGTGCCGGCATTGCCGTGGCTGGCGCTGCCGCGGCCGCCTTCGTCGCGGCCCATGTCAGCGAATTCGGTATGCACACCTCGTCGGAGGTCATCGCCAATGTGGGGGTGGCTGCCGCTCTGGCGCTGTTGATAACCCGCAGAAACCACTGGCTAACGGCGTGGCTCGTTGGGGTGCTGATATCTCTTGCCGTCCTGTCGAGAAGCAATCTTGCCTTTGTTGCTGTCGCAATCGGCATCTTCTATGCAACGCGGCTGCTCTCCGCGCAGCCGAGAAGATACGACGTTCTCAAATACGTCCTCGGCGGGTTGATCATTCCCATCCTGCTCTTCGGTGTCTACGCCTTCCACGGCAGCCTCAATGAGCTTCTGCTCGCAACAGTTCGCGTGCCGCTCTCCTATGCAGCAGAACAGGGCAGCGTGCTCACCACTCTTTCGACGCTTGGAGAGCGGGGTCTCAGGGCCGGCCGATTTGGTGGCGCCGAGATCTGGTACATCTACCTCTCGGGGGCATGCCTGATGCTTGCCCTCGTCCCATTCAAGGGCCACGGCGGGCTCAATCGTCAGTTGGCCCTGCCGGCCGCCGTGCTCATCGCGATCGCAGCCTCGATCGTGCTGGGTGGCGCCTTCTTCCAACACTACCTGATTCAGTTCTACGTACCGCTGGCCATGCTGACCGCGCTCTCCGTCGGAACGGTACCCTGGAAGGGGGACGCCTATCGCATGGGCGCAGTTGCAGTGATCACGCTGGCGCTTGCTGGTTCTCTGCCGGCCACCATCGCCTACATCCGCGGCGAGACTCCGGCTCTGCCTGTGCGCGCCGCTGCAGACCTCATTGCGAAGGATCGGCTGCCCGGCGAAACGATCTGGGGACCCGAGGCCCACCTTGCGCTGTTCTACCTGCGCGAACCCCCGCTTTCACGCGCCGGCGTTCATCCGAGCACGCTGGTCAAGCCCGCGATCATGCGGCCCCTCGAGGAGGCGGGTTATGTCGTGGCGGACGAGTTGGGTCGTATCATGCGATCGAAGCCCACCTACATCTTGACCGGTCGCGACGGGGTCGTCAGCTTCCTATGGAAAGACACGGCCAAGCAATTCGCCGACCTCATTGCCGCCGATTACGAGCGCATTTCACCGAGCGGCTATCCGGAAGTCTATCGTCATAAGGCGGCGGCCCCATAAGGTCGATGCCTGGGGCGACCTCCAGCGCGATACCTTCAGCGCAAGTGGCCGCGACATTGGCTGGCCATGTTGTTAGTTGATCCCTCCGCGGCCCGAGCCGCCTTCCGTAGTTGATCGGAAAACGACGCTGGGCGAGCCTTCGAGCTCGCCGCCAGTGGTCGATGCGACAGCACCAGCGAATCCGGAGACAAAGTTCGCTGGCCGTCGATGTAACGCGTCGCCGAAATCTTCAGGCGGTGAGCGAAGACTAGCAAGCGGGCATGGGTTATAGTTCTCATCTTCGCATTGTCTTCGTCGTCAGGAAAAACAATTGCCGGTGAACCAGACTGCGTGCTGTTCCTGATTTTCTTCTAAGCTAATGAAACACCCGCACTCGCCACCGCGGTGAGCATGCAGACTTCAGGACCGTAGAACGCGTCGCCGTTCCGAATGGTGATGGCGGGGGTTCCGAATGGAGGATGGCGCTCCGAGTCCGGTGTGGCTAACAACGCTCGATTGATGCGTGGGCCTGGGGAGGGGCGGCATGACAACAACGCCGAAACTCGAACTCCGTCAACAGGGCGCGATTGCGCTGTTGACGATCAACCGCCCCGAAGTTCTCAATGCGATCGATGCGGACGTCTGCGATGCGCTGATTGCGACCGTCGCGGCGCTCGAGGCCGGGGATGCGACGAAAGTGCTGGTAGTGACGGGGGCCGGTGAGCGCGCGTTCAGCAGTGGCGCCGACCTCACCCATGTGCGCACGCTTTCGGGCAGCTCACTGCGGCGCTATCTCGAAAAAACCTGGCAGGCATTCGATGCGGTGGCGCGCGCGCCCTTCATCAGCATTGCGGCGCTGCACGGCCATGTGCTGGGCGGCGGCGCGGAACTGGCGCTCGCCGCGGACATAAGGTTGGCTGCGAACAATCTGTCGTTCGGCTTTCCGGAAATGACGCTGGGCAGCCTGCCGGGCTCCGGTGGCGTGCAGCGCCTGCCCCTGGTCGTGGGGCAGGCGAAGGCGCTCGAACTCATTACGCTCGGCACCCGCCTTGGCGCGGCGGAGGCGGCGTCGCTGCGTCTCGTCAACCACGTCGTTGGCAAGGGTGAAGCGCTTGGCGCTGCCCTAGCCATGGCGGATGAGATCGCCAAGCGTCCGGCGGAGTCGCTGCGCTATGCCAAGATCGCCATTCGCATGGGTGACGATCATCGCATTGCCGGTGCGATGCACGGGCTGGTCAGTTCTGTCCGCCAGGCCGACCCATCCTACCGCGCCAACACCAGTGCCTTCGACAAGGACAGCAAGGCGTGACGACAGGCAGATCGAGCAAGATCATGCCGGCCGAGGCCGCGATCGGTTTTGTCACGTCGGGAATGACGATGGCGGTGGGCGGGGCTGGCGGCGTGCAGGAACCCGATGCGATCATCGAGGCGCTGGCACGGCGGTTCGAGGCCAAGGGTGATCCGGCCGATCTGACGCTGCTGTTTCCGATGCGCACCGGCGCAAGCGAGGGACGCGGCACTAGCCGGCTGGCGATGCGCGGCATGGTTTCGCGGTTGATCGGCGGGTCGATCTGGCCCGTTGGTGTCCCTGATTTTGTGCGTGCCATCCATGACGGGGCGTTCGAGGCCTACAATCTGTCGATCGGCCTCGTCTATGCGATGCTGGAGGCAGCGGCTGCCGGGCGCCCCGGCGTGGTGACGCGGGCGGGGCTCGATACCTATCTCGACCCGGTAATGGGCGGCGGTGCACTGAACGCGCGCTCGACCGGCAAACTTGTTGATAGCGTCAGGATCGATGGCGAGCGGCTGCTCTACTACCGTGCCCTGCCGGTGGATGTGGCAATCATCCGCGGCAGCGTGGCCGACGAGGATGGCAATATCGGCGTTGCCGGCGAGCCGTCCGTCTGCGGGCCGTTGCTACTCGCGCAGGCCGCCCGCGCCAATGGCGGCAAAGTCATTGCTCAGGTGAGCCGTATTGTGCCTCGGCACACTCTGCCGCCGCACGACGTGCGGGTGCCGGGGCATCTGGTCGATGCGCTGGTGGTGCATGAGAGCCAGGAGCAGGTCGCCGGCGCCCGCTTCGATGCGCGTCTCGCCGAAGCGGGGGCGACGACTGCGCTTGACGTGCCGCCGGTGCCGGAGGGGCCACGGCTCGCAATCCTGCGCCGCTGCCTGCTCGAACTCGCACCGGGGTGCACTGCCGTCATTGGCATGGGGCTGCCGGCGCTACTGCCGAGGCTCGCCCATCACGAGGGGGTGCTGGAACGGCTGAATTTCTCGGTCGAGCATGGCGTCGTCGGCGGGGTAAACGGCATTTCGATGGGCGGCAGCGTGTTCCCCATTTCCTACGCGCCGAGCGCCATCATCGATGCGGCGGACCAGCTGCGCGGCTATGCCGGCGGTGTGCCTGATCTGGCCTTTCTGGGCGTGGGGGAGATCGACCCGCAGGGTAATATCAATGTCAGCCGGTTCGGTGACCGCATTCCGGGATCGGGCGGGTTTGTCGATATCACCTCGGGAATCCGCCGCCTGGTGTTCACGCTCGAGGCCGGCCCCAAGGCCTCGCGGAAATTTGTGCCCGAACTGCAGCACCGCACGTTCAGCGCGAGTGAAGCGCAGCGGCGCGGGCAGCAGGTGATCTATGTCACCGAAGAGGGCGTGATGCGGCTTGTCGCGGCCGGGCTCGAGATCACCGAGTATGCCCCGGGTAGCGACCCGCGCCAGCTTGCCTCGCTCACTGGCGCCCGCGTGTCCGAGCTGGCGCAGCAGATGCCCTCTGCGTGCTTTGAGGGCACATCCATGAACCTCAGCGTCCTGTGGTCGGAAGGCGGTGCTCGATGAGCAAACTTGCCGATGTGCGCGCCGTGGTGGACTCCATCGCGGATGGCGCGACGCTGGTTATAGGGGGCGCTGGAGCGTCCGTTGAGCCGGACCTACTGCTCGAAACGCTGGAACGGCGCTTTCTCGAGACCGGCCATCCGCGTAATCTCACTATCATCGCGCCGATGCTGCCGGGCGACAGGCCCGGCGAGGGCGGTCTCAACTGCATCGCGCATGAGGGTATGCTCGGGCGCATCATCGGCTCATCGTTCAATCGCAATCGGCACCCGCGCCTGCTGGACATGATCGCGGCCGGCGCCTGCGATGCGCAGATCGTCGGCATGGGGGTGCTGATCCAGCTGTTGCACGCCTCGGGCGCCGGACAGCCGGGCGTTTTCACGCGGGCCGGCCTCGGCAGCTACCTCGATCCGCGCCAGGGCGGCGGCCGCATGAACGAGCGGACGTCCGCACCCATGGGCCGGATCGAACAGATCGACGGCAAGGAATACATCTTCTACCCCGCCCTCCATATCGACTGGGCTCTCATCCGCGGCACCACCGGCGACGAGAATGGCTACGTGTCGATGGAGGAGGAGCCGAATACGCTCGGCATGGTGGAGCTGGCGCTGGCTGCCCATGCCAGCGGCGGGCGTGTCGTGGCGCAAGTAAAGCGGCTCGCCCGCCGACAGTCGCTCGATCCCAGGCTCGTCCGCGTGCCGGGCCCGCTGGTTGACCACATCGTCGTTCATCCCACGCAGCGGCAAGTGTCGCCGTCGATGGCTGATCCGCTCGCCGGCTGGAGTCCCTTCCTGGTAGGCGCCCTGCGGACGCCGCTCGACAATCTGCCGGCGATGCCACCCGGCGCTGTCCGGCTGCTGCTGCGCCGTGCGGCGCTTGAGCTCAGGGCAGGTGACGTGGTCAATCTCGGGGCGGGCATCCCCACCCACCTGCCGCGCATTGCTCTCGAAGAGGGTGCACTCGATCGCGTGATCTTTACCAATGAGCACGGGATTTTCGGCGGACTCATGGCGACGGCGATCGGCGGTTCGTTCGTGCCGGCGCTCAATCCGGACGCCATCATGGATTCGGGTTTCCAGTTCGCCTTCTACGATGGTGGCGGGCTCGATGTGACCTTCCTAGGCGTCGGCGAGGTCGACGGCTCGGGCGATGTGAATGTCAGCCGCTTCGGTGCGGAGATCAACGGCTCCGGTGGCTTCAACAACATCATCGAGCGGACGCCCCGCATCGTGTTCTGCACGAGCTTTGCTAGCGGAGGGCTCGACGTGGCTGTCGCAGAGGGTCAGCTTAGCATCGTCCGCGAAGGCCGCAGCGCCAAATTCGTCCCCGCGGTCGAGCAACGCACCTTCAATGCTGCCCGTGCGCTCGGGCAGGGCCAGCAGGTGCGCTATGTGACCGAGCGCGCGGTTTTCGATCTCGGCCCGTCCGGGCTGGTGCTGGCGGAACTGGCACCCGGCATTGGGATCGACGACATCCGGGCGAAGTTGCCGTTCGAGCTCGACGTGTCCCCGCAGCTGCGACCGATGGATACCACGCTGTTCAACGAAGGGCCGCTCGATATCGCCAGCGAACCGCAGGAGCGCCGATCATGAACACTCCATTCGATGAGCTGGTGCTGGGTCGCTACTTCGAGGATATGCCGCTGGGGCTCGTGCAGCACAGTGCCGGCCGCACCATTTCGGACGCTGACATCCTGCTGTTCGGTGGGCTCACGGGCGACCTGATGCAGGTTCACACCGACGATGAATATTGCCGGGAGCGCGAGTTCGGTGGGCGCATCGCGCACGGTCTGCTCGGCCTCTCCATGGCGCAGGGGCTAATGCTGCGCACCAATTACACGCAAGGCACTGGTGTCGCGTCGCTGGGCTGGGACGAGTGGCGCTTCGTGGCCCCTATCCGTATCGGCGACACAATCCGCGTACGCTGGACCATCCGCGAGCGACGTGAATCGCGGTCGCGCCCAGACATGGGGATCGTGGCCGAGTTCATCGAGGTCCTCAATCAGCACGGCGCCGTCGTCCAGCACGGCATTCACAGAACAATGATCCGTCGACGCCCGATTGGCACGTCGACTCCAGCTACAGAAGGGACGCTCGGATGAGCTTCAAGGACAAGGCTTTCCTTATCACCGGTGGATGTACCGGCATCGGTTTCGCGACCGCGCGCCACTTGCTGGCCGAGGGCGCCAAAGTTGCCGTGACGGACATTGCGCAGGCGACGGTCGATCGCGCCGTGGCTGAACTGGCCGGCGGCGACAGGGTGATCGGCCTTGCCGGCGACGCTGCCAACACAAAGGCGATGGCAGCGGTGGTCGCGGAGACCGCGAGTCGCTTTGGCCAGCTCGATGGACTGGTGGCAAGTGCCGGTATCCGGCAGCGCTCGGTGGCGATCACCGAACTCACCGACGACGTGTGGGACGAGGTGATCCGCGTCAATCTGCGCGGCGTGTTCGTGAGCTGCCGCGCCGCGGTGCCGCACCTGATTGCGTCACAGGGTGCTATCGTCACCGTGTCGTCATTGTCGGCCGATGTCGGCCGACTCGAGCAGACAGCCTATTGCGCCAGCAAGGCGGGTGTCGCGCAGTTCTCACGCGCGCTGTCGCTGGAACTGGCCCAGTACAATGTGCGGGTCAACACCGTCTGCCCCGGCAGCATCGATACACCCATGGTGCGCAAAGCGCAGGAGCAGGACGGTCCGCAGACTCTGCGCGACCGTGTCGAGGGTTCGCCGGCCCGCTTCCGTGCAGGTATTCCGTTGCGCCGCATCGGCGAGCCGCAGGATCTGGCCGACCTGATCGGCTTCCTGCTGTCGAGTTCCGCCAAGCACATCACGGGGCAGGCCATCAACATCGATGGCGGCGAGTCCGTCATCTAGTTCCGGGAGAGAAAACCATGAGTACGCTTCGCGACACCAAGCCGGTCAAGCTGTCCGGCCTCATTCCGGCAACGATCACGCCTTTCTCGACGGATGGCGCCGTGGACATGGAGGCGCTTCGCCGCCACGTCCGCGAGACGGCCGATACGGACGGCGTGACCGGCATTGTCGTCAATGCCTTCCTCGGTGAAATCCTGCAGCTCAGCGATGACGACAGGGTTGCCATCATTGCGGCGGCGAAGGCCGAGCTGCGTCCCGGCCAGTTGTTGATCGCCGGGCTCGAAGGACGCAACGCGGCGCAATATGTCACTGACGGCAATGCGGCCAAGGCGGCCGGCGCCGACGCGCTGCTGGTGCTGCCGCCGTTCGACGTGCGTCCCTATCGGCGCCTCGTGCGCGACACCCGCGTGGTGCACGAGTTCTTCTCGGCGCTCGACCGGGGCATCGGCCTGCCGATGATCATCTTCCAGTATGGCGAGCGGTCGGGCTGTGCCTATCCGGTCGACGTGCTCAAGGCCGTCGCCGAGATCCCCAATGTCGTGGGGGTCAAGTGCTCCTGCGATACAGTCACTCACTATGTCGCGCATTGGGAAGGACTCAAGGACAGCTTGTCCGTGCTCGCGGCGGTCGACCAGCCGTCGCTGCTCGGCATGCTGATGCATGGCGCCCATGGCTCGCTGATCGGCATCAGCGTCGTCGGCACCAAGCGCTGGTCCGATCTGGTGGCGGAGGCACTCGATGGGGACCTCGTGAAAGCGCAAGCGATCCATCGTGACTTCTGCGTGCCTTTGATGGCCAGCCTGTTCGAGAACCAGGAGCCGACGTCATCGACGAGCGAGGTATCGCGGATCAAGGAGGCGCTCGTCCAATTGGGTCAGATTCCCAATTCCAACGTTCGCGAGCCGGCAGTGGGCGTCACCGACGCGCATCGCGCCCTGATCCGCCGCTCGCTCGCGAGTGTCGGGCTGACAAGCGCCCGCGGCTAGCGGCAGGGGGAGAGAGCAGGATGACCGAGGGGAGCCACGCGGCAGGACCAGCCCGTCTCAATGTCGGGGAGATCGTCGCAGCGGTGCTGTTGACGCTCGCTGGACTCTATGTGGCCTGGGAAGGCACGCACTTTCCCCTTGGCACTGTGGTGCGTATGGGACCCGGATTCGTGCCGGTGGCGCTGGGCCTAATGCTTGCCGGGATCGGTGTCCTGCTCACCCTAACTGTGGCGCGCAGTCCCGAGCCAACGCCGAAATTCTACGTCGTGCCGGTAGCCTGGGTCTGCTCCGGTCTTGTCGCCTTCGGGCTTTTGGCCGAGCGCTTCGGCCTCGTGCCGGCCACGGCGGCGATGGTGGTGCTGTGCGCGCTGGCGGAGCGGCCGGTCCGACTGGTGCCCCTTGCCCTGCTCATCATCGGTCTCTCGGCGCTCGGCGCCATCGTCTTCGTTGAAGCACTGAAACTGCCAATGTCGATTGTGAGGTGGTGATGGATATGCTTGTTCAGGTGCTGGCGGGCTTCCAGTCAGCGTTGACGCCCGAAGCTCTGTTCTATTGCTTCATTGGCGTTACGATCGGCACGCTGGTCGGTGTGCTGCCTGGCATCGGTCCGCTGGCGGCGATTTCGCTCGCCCTGCCTGTTACCTTCTATCTCGACCCCACGCTTGCCCTCATCATGCTGGCCGGAATCTTTTACGGGGCGCAGTACGGGGGATCGACGGCCGCTATCCTGCTCAATATCGCCGGCGATGCGAGTTCGGCGGTCACCTGCCTTGATGGCTACCCATTGAGCCGGCAGGGGCGCGCCGGCGTGGCGCTGTTCGTTACAACGATCGCCTCGTTCATCGGCGGCTCGGTCGCCATCCTTGCTCTGATCGGTCTCGCGCCGGTGCTGGCGCGGTTGGCGCTGCAGTTCGGCCCTGCAGAGTATTTCTCGATCATGCTGCTCGGCCTCATCGCGGCATCGACATTGTCCGTGGGGTCCCCCGTCAAGGGTCTCGCCATGGTGCTGGTCGGCTCGGTGCTTGGACTGGTCGGCATGGACGTCAATAGCGGTCAGCTGCGCTTTACCTACGGGTTCATGCAGCTCATCGACGGCGTCGACCTGGCGGTCATCGCAATGGGCCTGTTCGGTCTCTCCGAAATCCTCACCAATGTCGGACGTGATCGGAGTAAGGAGAAACCGATCAGCCGCGTTTCGCTGCGTTCGATGATTCCGACTCGCGAGGACATCCGCATCGCGACGATGCCGGCGATGCGCGGTTCGCTGCTGGGCACAGCCATGGGCACGCTGCCGGGGATCGGTCCCACCATCGCGTCGTTCATGGCCTATGCGCTGGAAAAGCGCGTGTCACGCACTCCGGAACGGTTCGGCAAGGGGGCGCTCGAGGGCGTTGCCTCCCCCGAAGCGGCGAACAATGCCTCGGTGCAGGCGGCCTTTATCCCGACGCTCAGTCTCGGCATTCCGGGCAATGCCGTGATGGCTGTGATGCTGGGAGCCATGATGATCCATGGTGTGGTGCCGGGACCGGGGTTCCTTAATGACCAGCCGGAGATGTTCTGGGGGCTCGTGGCGAGCTTCTGGATCGGCAATTTGATGCTGCTGATCCTCAACATTCCGCTGATCGGCATATGGGTGCGTATTCTCGCGATCCCTTATCAGCTCCTCTATATCATCATCGTATTTTTCATTTGCGTAGGCGTGTTCAGCCTCAGGGGTAGCAGCTTCGACATCTTCCTCGTGCTGATCTTCGGGGTTGCCGGCTACCTGCTGACGCTGTTCCGTTATCCGCTGGCGCCGCTGCTGCTTGGCTTCATCCTGGGGCCGATGATCGAGCAATATTTCAAGCGCGCCATGCTCATCGCGCGCGGCGATATCACCGTGTTCGCTATGCGGCCGTTGAGCGCCGTCTTCCTCGCGCTCGCACTTGGCCTGCTCGTGGTCACCGTGGTTACGTTCCTGCGCAACCGGCAGTCGACCATTCTAGTGGCCGAGGAGAACTGAGTGCTGCCGTCTCGTCAGACGATGACCTGCATCGTCATCCACTGGTTCTCATCACTACGTGCACCTGTCAGCGTTCGCTCGGGTCATGGCCGCAACATCGCAGATTGCGACGACCTGACAGCAAGGAGGACGAATATGAAAAAGCAGCTTCTACTGGCCGCTGCCCTTTCACTGGGGATCGTTGGCATCGCTAGCGCGCAGTACCCGGAAAAGCCAATTCAGGTGATCGTGCCGTTCTCGGCCGGTGGCGCTACGGACGTGGTCGCACGCGTCTTTGCCGAACGCATGGGCGTCGAACTCGGCACCACTCTGGTCATTCAGAACGTCGCCGGTGCCGGCGGCGGGTTGGGTGCGGCACAGGCTGCCCAGGCAGCGACGGATGGCTATACGCTGTTCTTCGCCACCATGGGTACCATGGCGATCAATCCCAATCTCTACGCGACGCTCGCCTACAGCGTTGACCAGTTCGCGCCGATCTCGCTCTCGGGCACGTCGACGAACATGCTGCTGGCCAACAGCAGCGTGCCGGCCGCCAATCTCGAGGAACTCATTACCTATGCCAAGGCCAATCCCGGCGCGCTGACCTACGGAACGTCCGGGGTCGGTTCGTCCACGCATCTTGCCGCTGAACTGCTGCAGATCGAGGCCGGGGTCGAGTTCGTGCACGTGCCCTATACCGGCGGCGCCCAGGCCTCGCAGGATTTTCTGGCTGGTCAGATCAACCTGATGTTCGAAGCCATTCCGGCCGGTCTGAGCCTCCTGCAGAGCGGCGACGTGAAGACGTTCGGCACCACCGGCCCGACCCGCCCGGCTGCCGCGCAGGATATTCCGACGCTGGCTGAAGAGGGCCTCGACGGTTTCGACGTGACCATCTGGTTTGCCTTCATGGCCCCGGCGGGTACGCCGCAGGACGTAATCGACCGCGTGAACGCGGCGATCAAGGCTGCGGCCGATGATCCGGCGGTGCAGGAGCGTCTCGTCGGGCTCGGCGTTGAACCGGTGGTCTCGACCCCCGATGAACTCGCCGCCCGCGTCGTTGCGGATGACGCGAAGTGGGGTGGCGTCATCGAGCAGGCCGGCATCACCATCGAGTAACAAAGCCAATCGGCGTCCGGCTTCTGCCGGGCGCCTTCTTCCGGCTGGCCCGCCGCGCACACGCGCAATTTATGGGTTCCAGCAGCGCGCGGCAGAGGTATGATGGCGCCATCTCACGATAGCCGTGGAATCCTGTCGTCGGCGCTCGACCAGCGACTGGTCTCCATGACCGTAGCCGGACCACCGCCCTTGTTGCATTTCGATATCGTTTCTCTGCGTCTCTTCGTCTCGGTCGTCGAGCTAAAGAACATCGCGCGGGCGTCGCGCATCAACAACATCGCCGCCTCCGCCGTGTCGAAGCGGATTTCCGACCTCGAGGGCCGCGCCGGCGTCAATCTGCTGTATCGGCTGAAGGAGGGCGTCGAGCCTACGCCGGCGGGCGAGGCGCTGTTCCGCCATGCCAAGCGGGTCCTGCGCCAGCTCGAGGACCTCAACGCCGAACTCAGCGAGTACAATGATGGGGTGAAGGGCCAGGTGCGCATCTGGGCCAACACATCTGCCGTAACGCAGTTCCTGCCCGAAGACCTCCGCCACTATGTCGAGCGCTTTCCCGAGGTTCGTCTCGACCTACGCGAAGATACGAGCGGCGTGATTGTCGATGCGGTTCGCGATGGCTTCGCCGATATCGGCATCTTCTCGGAGCATGTCGACAGCTCCGGGCTCGAGACGCGAATCTACCGGCGGGACACGCTGATGGTCATCGTGCCCAAGGGCCATGCGCTAACCGTTCGAGACGCGGTAACTCTGGCCGAAGTGGCTGAGTACGACCAGGTGGGTCTTCAGGAAGGCAGCTCACTGCAGTTCAAACTGATCAACGAGCATGCGCAGAGCGGCAGGGCTCTCCGCTTCCGGGTCAAGGTGCTCGGCTTCGACGGCATTCGCCGCATGGTCGAAGCGGGTCTTGGGGTTGCCGTCCTGCCGGAGGGCGCCGTGACGCCCTATGCGCTGACAGGGTCATTCGTGGCACTCAGGCTCGACGAACCGTGGGCCACGCGCTCACTGTTCCTCGGTTATCGAGACTACAGGTCGCTGCCGATCGTCTGCCGCACGCTGATCGAGTGCCTGGCGCCGCTGCAGGGCTAGCAGCATCTCATTTCGGAAGCGCAGCCGTCTCGACTTGGGATTATTGGCTCGTTCCAAACACCATCATAGTGCGCCCTGTGCGGGAGAGCGTGATGGTAGCGGCACCTACAGCGAAATTGGGAACCCTCGGGTTCATCGGACTCGGCCAGATGGGTCGGCCGATGGCCAGCAACCTCCTCAAGGCGGCAGCAAGTCTGGTCGTGCTGTCACGTCGCCAAGAGAGTGCGGTCGCGCTGGTCGAGGCGGGCGCGCGCTGGGCTTCTGGCGTCGAGGCCTTCGCCGCGTGCGACTACGTTCTACTGTGCCTACCAGGTAGCGCCGAGATTTCTGACGCGCTGTTTGGCGGTGCCGGCTACCGGTTCAAGCCGGGCACGACGTTCATCGACGTGGGCACGACGAGTTATCGGGACACGCTGGCCATCGCCGCGCAGCTGAATGAGCGCGGGCACCATCTGGTCGATGCGCCTGTGTCTGGGATGGCCGCCCGCGCCGCCAGCGGCACCCTGACCACAATGGTTGGGGGCGCGATACCAGATTTCGAACGCGTCGCACCCGTCCTGTCGCTGATAGCGTCGACCGTGCTCCACATGGGACCGGTGGGGAATGGTCAGCTGACCAAGCTCGTCAACCAGTTGCTCTTCGACATCAACGCGGCCGCACTGGCCGAGATCCTGCCGATGGCGGCCAAGCTTGGCCTTGATCCCGCCAAGGTCGGCGCCGTGGTCAATAGCGGTACTGGCCGCAGCTACGCATCCGAATGCTTTGTTCCCGGCATTCTCAAGGGGCAGTTCAACGCCGGCTACCCGATGGCGGCTGCCTACAAGGATCTGGTCGCTGCGGCCGAGATCGCCGCGCATGCGCGCATCCCGCTGCCGGTGCTTGCCGCCGCGACTGCGACCTATCAGCAGGCGTTGCTGATGGGGCATGGCGGCGACGACAAGGGCGGCATGATCAAGGTTTTCGAGGCGCTGCTCGGCGTCAGCTTCCGGGAGAGGAAAAGCAATGAGCGATGACGATACCGGCCTCGCGCGCGGGCTTACCAATTATGGTGATCGCGACTTCGCCCGCTTCCTGCGCCGTTCCTTCGCGCGCTCCACCGGCATCTCGCCGGAACTGCTGAGCAAGCCCATTGTCGGCATCGTCTCGACGCCATCGAGCTACAACAATTGCCACCGGCTGATGCCCGAACTGGTCGAGGCCGTATCGCGAGGCGTGCTGGCATCGGGCGCGCTGCCGATGGTGTTTCCGACGATCTCGCTGGGCGAAGTGTTTCTCAACCCCACCTCGATGATGTTCCGCAATCTGATGGCGATGGACACCGAGGAGATGGTGCGCGCGCAACCGATGGATGCGGTCGTCCTCATCGGCGGCTGCGACAAAACTGTGCCGGCGCAGTTGATGGGCGCCCTGTCGGCGGGTGTGCCGGCGGTTCAGGTGGTCACCGGCCCGATGATGACCGGCCGGCATCGCGGCGAACGCCTCGGCGCTTGCACTGATTGCCGCCGCTTCTGGGGGAAGTATCGCGCTGGCGATATCGATAGCGAAGAGCTTGCGTCGGTCGAGGGACGGCTTTCCGTCACGGCCGGCACCTGCGCGGTGATGGGCACGGCTAGCACCATGGCCTGCATCGCCGAAACGCTGGGCATGAGCCTGCCGGGTACGGCGGCCATTCCGGCGGTACATGCGTCGCGCCTCGTTGCGGCCGAGGAATCGGGCCGGGCGGCCGTGAGGTTGGTTGGCGCGCCCATCGCGCCGCGGGAGATCATCACCGAGAAGTCGGTCGAGAACGCGTTGCGGATGCTTATGGCAACCGGAGGCTCCACGAATGCCGTCGTGCACCTCACGGCGATCGCCGGCCGCGCCGGTATCCGCGTGTCGTCGGAGCGGCTCAACGACATCTCCGACGAGACGCCGGTGCTGGTCGACCTCAAGCCGGTCGGCACCGGCTATATGGAAGATTTCTACGCCGCGGGTGGCGTCGGTGCGGTGCTGCGCGAACTTCGGCATCTGCTCCACCTCGACACGATCGATATCGAAGGGCGCACGCTGGGCGAGCGACTGTCGGAACCGCTTGACTGGGTCGACAGGTCGGTGATCCGTGCCTTCGACGATCCGGTGTCGCCCGTCGGCGGGCTCATTGCGCTGCATGGCAATCTGGCGCCGGGTGGCGCCATCTTCAAGCGCGCCGCAGCAACGCCGGCGCTGTTTGAGACGGAGGGGCGGGCAGTGGTGTTCGAGGGATTGGAAGATCTCTCGAACCGGATCGACGATCCCGATCTCGACGTCACCGCCGATGACATCCTCGTGCTCAAGAATGCCGGGCCGCAAGCCGCCGGCATGCCCGAGGCCGGCTATCTGCCGATCCCCAAGAAGCTGGCGCGCGCCGGCGTCAAGGACATGGTGCGCATTTCCGATGCGCGCATGTCGGGTACTGCCTTCGGCACCATCGTACTGCACATGGCGCCCGAGGCGGCTGTGGGTGGGCCGCTCGCTGCGGTGCGCAATGGCGACCGCGTCCGGCTCTCTGTTGCCGACCGGCGGATCGACCTGCTGATCGATGACGCCACGCTCAAGGCGCGACTAACGGATCATTCACCGCCGGCAATGCCGGCACGTGGCTATGCCGCCCTCTATCGCCGGACGGTGCTCCAGGCCGATCAGGGCTGCGATTTCGACTTCCTGACTGCCGCCCCGGAGACAAGCAAATGAACCTTCACAGCAAGCTGCTCGCACGGGCGGAGGCGGGCAAGCCGATCCGTGTCGGGCTCATCGGTGCCGGCAAGTTCGGCTCGATGTATCTCGCCCAGGTCGTCCGTACGCCCGGCGTCCACGTGGTCGCCATCGCCGATCTTTCGGTGACGCGCGCCCGCCAGAACCTCGCCAATGTCGGCTGGCCGGCAGAGCGCTATGATGCTGGATCATTCGATGACGCGATGGCTCGCGGTGCGACCTTCGTGACCGATGACTGGCAGCGGCTGGTGGCCGATCCGCGGATCGAGATCGTCATCGAATGCACGGGCAATCCGCTCGCGGCGGTGGACCACGCTTTGGCGGCGTTCGAGCACGGCAAGCATGTGATCAATGTGACGGTGGAGGCCGATGCCTTTCTCGGACCCGCCCTCGCGCAGCGTGCGGAGCGAGCGGGGGTTCTCTACAGCCTCGCCTATGGCGACCAGCCCGCCCTTGCGGTCGAACTGGTCGACTGGGCACGCGCCAGCGGCTTTCCCGTAGTTGCGGCCGGGCGTGGCCACAAGTGGCTGCCGAAATATCGTGAGTCGACGCCGGAAACGGTCTGGGATCATTGGGGACTTACCGCTGAGCAGGCGCAGGCGGGTGGTCTCAACCCAAAGATGTTCAACGCCTTCCTCGACGGTTCGAAGCCGGCCATCGAGAGCACGGCGATCGCCAATGCTGCCGGCCTTGAGGCACCGACGGAGGGACTCGCCTTCCCGCCCGGCTCGGTCGATGATATCCCGACGCTCATGCGGCCGCGCTCCGAGGGTGGGGCGCTTGAGCGCAAGGGCATGGTCGAGGTCGTTTCCAGCCTTCGCTTGGATGGCACCAAGGTACCCTATGATATCCGCAAGGGGGTCTGGGTGGTGATCGAGGCCGATACGGACTACATTCGGCGATGCTTCCAAGAGTACCAAGTGGTTACCGATCCTGATGGGCGCTACATGGCGCTTTACCGCCGCTGGCATCTCATAGGACTTGAGCTCGGAATTTCGGTTGCCGCGATCGGTCTCAGGGGCGAAGCCACGGGCGCGGCGCGATGGTTCAATGCCGATGTGGTGGCCACAGCAAAACGCGATCTCAAGATAGGCGAAATCCTAGATGGGGAAGGCGGCTTCACCGTATTCGGCAAACTGCGACCGGCGACTGTCTCCGTGGCTGGCCGTCTCCTGCCGCTCGGTCTCGCGCACGGGCTACCCTTGCGCCGCGACGTCGCAAAGGATGCAGAACTCACGTGGGGTGATGTCGTGGCAGACACTACCGTCGGTGCCTACAAGCTTAGGCATGAACTTGAACAGTCGCTCAAGCCAAGCACGACCTAGCAATTCGAGCGCGCAAAGCGTCGAAGGTCCGCTCTTGGTTCTTCCGACAAAATCCGCAGTCTTCAACGGATTGTGAGGTGATTTGTGATGCTGGCCGTTGCTCATTTCACGTCAGTCATTGGCTGTTTTGACGGCCCGGTCACACATATTCATCAAAAAAAGGCGGTAAGTACGTCTGATAGTCGGCAGGCAGCGCTGGGCTGGATGGCAACTCGGGAACGGGTCTTACGAGCGCCGGGCAGCCTTGACAAGCCAAGGCACGCGGGAGGGACCCTCTCTCAAGCCATCGCCGATCGGATTCGCGCCGGGCGACTGTCGTCATCCGCTGTTCATCAGCGAAGCCGCGTGCAGCTTGCGCGCAGCTAAGCGCCGCTCAGCGAAATCGTTATGTCGATGGCACACAGCACTGCCGCCTGCCGTTCCACGACAGCGAGTAGGCGCGTCCTATCGGGTCATCGTTGCCAGGATGCTGGCTCGTGATCCGCGTTGGGCCCAGTTGGCAGATTGACCGAGCCGCGCGCCGAGAGCGAGGTGGTTGCGGAGGGCGCTGGGCAAGGCATTGGGCGAGGGCTGTTCGTCGTAGCGGATGCGGCTCGGGTGGAAGTCGTGGTGCCGACTGGGCGTGATCAGTTCCTGCTTCGGCTTGAAGTGAGACGCAAGGGGCGACGGGGCGTTGCGCCTCGCAAACTCGAACTGCGCGGCTGCCAGAACAGGATTCTGGGCCGCAAGGCTGACAACACCGATCGCAGCGGTCACCTCGCCCGACGCGAAGATGGCGGTACGCAGAGCGCTCGCAAACTGGTCGAGCAGGATCGGATCATCAAATCCGGGTTGGACGCATAGCTCGCCGAACTCGACGATACGGTGATCGCGCAGGGTGGTCGCGTCGGGGACGAAGACCGAATGGACCGCAGACACCCGGTCGAGGGTCACCTGGTCGATACTGCCCCAGTCGAGGAGGCGGCAGGCGGCGACGCAGCGGGAGTCTGCGTAGAAGGTGACATGGCGGGCGAGGCCATCCGCATCGGTCCATGCGTCCTCGCCGAGGCAGGCGCGACGCAACGCCAGAATGCTGTTCCGGTTGACGTCTTCGGGAGTGTGGACGGCGATCTCGCAGCTGGTAACGGGCTGGGGATCCGCGGGCGCATCCGGGGCCCACAATGCGGGGTCTGGCCCCGGGTTGGTTTCCAACCCATAGGATGCGGCGCGGAGGGCGGCGGCCCGCTGATCGCCGAAAAACACCGTGCTCGCTGCAGGGATCGGTGCGCCTATGCGAACGATTAGCGGATCCTTCCTGCGCCTGAAGAACTCGTGCGGGAGCGCCACCCGTCCCGACCGTCCGAGCAGCAGGAAGAGCAAGTAGCTGGACCAACTGGCGCGACCGGAGAACCAGAGGGGGATCAGATTGGCGCTGGCGCGCTGTGCAATCCGCCAATAGGCATCGGACCATGGCTGATCGGTCGGCGTCAGGCTCGGCAGCTCGAGGTGCGACGTAAGGCCGGAGGGAAAGACAAACAGCCGCGAATAGTCACGCCCGAACTCGCGCAAAATCCTCGCCATCGCGCGGCCATTGAAGGCCTTGTCTCGGCCCGAGGCATCCACTGTGATGCCGTAGGGCTGGGCAGCAGGCGGTATGTCAACCACGCGCGCTGCCATCATCCTGAAAGACTGACCGTCCGCCAGCATGAGACGCATCGCCGCGATGCCATCGGCAAAGCCAAGTGGATGGTTCGCATAGAGCACACTTGGTGTCTCGCAGTCGGGGATGTGGCGTACCGGGTCCGTGGAGTAGATGCCACCGGCCTCTCCCATCCCCTCGAGATATTCGTGCATCGTGCCGTGGCCGCAAGCCTCGGCCAGCGCATTGATGCGGTTGAACAGCGCCAGCCGTTCCACCAACGCGATAGCGCGAGGATATTTCGGCCCGAAGGTCCGGTCGATGGAAAGAAATTTGTACAACAACGCCCCCGCGCCCAAGCGCGTTCACCAGAAAGCGATTTGCAGATCAGCGCAACCCAGAGGCAGACCCGTGCCACATCAACGATATGTGGCAGCGTTCGTACTCGAAGGCCGCTCCACTCGCTTGACTCGCAGCGGCTCGGCCCTTTAGTGCGATATGCTTTTGGTACGAGGGTGCTTTCTCGCTTGCGAATAGGTCTACGGCCGCTTCGATCGGCAGTAGCATTCGGAGCTTAGGGGGAAAGCGTTTGCGACCGTCACTAAATGACGACGAAGTCATTGCTGTCATCGGTATTGGCTGCCGCCTGCCTCGTAACATCGATGGACCCCAGAGTTACTGGGATTTCCTGACGACAGGAAAGTCCGCCATCGCTGAAGTGCCGTCGGACCGCTTCAGTGTTGAGGCGTTCTACGATGCCAACCCTGATGCTCTGGGCCGCTCCATTACAAAGTGGGGTGGTTTTCTTGAAGATGTACAGGGCTTCGACGCGAGCCTGTTTGAAA
The DNA here is from genome assembly GCA_004144345.1 of Hyphomicrobiales bacterium. Lineage (GTDB taxonomy): Bacteria > Pseudomonadota > Alphaproteobacteria > Rhizobiales > Devosiaceae > Devosia_A. The sequence goes on along the minus strand of SEEL01000002.1, from coordinate 45,618 downwards.
TTTCGCCGCGCGAGGCGCTGGGCATGGATCCGCAGCAGCGCATCCTGCTCGAGGTCGTTCAGGATGCGCTCGATGATGCCTTCCTGACGCGGCAAGCCGTGCAGCAGATGAACGCCGGCGTGTTCATCGGGGTGTCGGCATCGGATTACGGACTGCTGCAGCGCACGCGGTATGGCGGCAGCGACACCTACGCCGGCACAGGATCGGCTCTCTCGATCGTTTCCAACCGTATTTCACACCGCTTCAATCTGCGCGGTCCCTCGTTCAGCGTGGACACGGCCTGCTCGTCATCGCTGGTGGCACTGGACCAGGCCGTGAGCAATTTGCGACAGGGCCGCTGCGATCTTGCCCTTGTCGGCGGCGTCAACATCCTCGCGGACCCGGGGGCCTTCGTTGCGTTCTCGAAGGCCGGCATGCTGTCGCCGACGGGCCGCATCTCGACGTTCGACCAGCGCGCCAATGGCTATGTCCGCGGCGAAGGCGCCGGAATCGTCGTGCTGCGGCGCCTGTCCGATGCCAAGGCCGCCGGCGACCGCATCTATGCGACGCTGCGCGCGACGTCTGTGAACCAGGACGGGCGCACGGTGACGCTGACGTCACCCAGCGAGGACGCCCAGCGGGCCATGCTGGTGGAACTGTGCCGCCGGGCAGATACGCCCCCCGGTCGCGTCGACTATGTCGAGGCACACGGCACGGGCACGCCGGTCGGTGACCCGATCGAGGCAAGCGCCATCGGCAGTGTGTTCGGGCAGGCGCGCGATGGCGAGCCGGTACTGGTCGGCTCGGTGAAGCCGGCGATCGGGCACCTCGAGGCAGCGGCCGGTATCTCGGGCTTCATCAAGGGTGTGCTGATCGCGCATCACCGGCAGGTGCCGCCGAATGCGAATTTCGAGACGCCCAACCCCGCTATCCCGTTCGACGCGCTGAACATCAGAGTGCCCGAGGCGCTGACCGATATCGGCCATGCGGACGGCCATGCTCCGCTCGTGGTCGTCAACAGCTTCGGCTTCGGCGGCACGAATGCCAGCGCCTTGATTGAGGGCTATGCGGCGGACACGGCACGTGCTGCGCCTCCGGCGCAGGCCGCGCGACCCGTCCCGTTGGCGATCAGCGCCGCTACGGACTCCAGTCTCCGCCTCGTTGCGGGCAAGCTGGCCGATGCGCTCGAAGGTGGTGAACTCACCGGACGGCCGCTCGCCGATGTTGCTGCTGCGATGGGCCAGTACCGCACGGCGTTCGGAAAGCGGCGCGCGGTCATTGCGAAGGACGCCGACGAAGCGGTGACGCTGCTGCGCGAAATCGCGGCCAGCCAGGTGCCGCCTGCGGTGCGGGGGAAGTTGCCGAAGCATGTCGCGGCTTCACCACATGGTCGGCCGAAGATTGCCTTCACCTTCGCGGGGCAGGGCGCGCAATGGTGGGGAATGGCGCGCCGGCTGATCCAGGAGGACCAGGCGTTCGGCGCCGTATTCAACGCGTTCGACGAGATTTTCTCGGACCTGTCGGGCTGGTCGATCAAGGCTGAATTGCTACGCGACAAGGCGGATTCCAAAGTCGGGCGCGGGATCGTTGCGCAGCCGGGGATTTTCGGCGTCCAGATCGGCCTTGCCGCCTATTGGGCCAGCAGGGGCGTGACGCCCGACCTGGTGATCGGCCACAGCTTCGGCGAGATTGCCGCGGCACATGTAGCGGGGGCGCTCGATCTCGAAGCCGCAACGCGCCTGATCAGCACACGCTCGCGTGTGCAGGAGCGCATTCCGGCCGGCACGATGATGGTGGTCGGCATGGCGCCTGCGGCGTTCACCGCGCTGGCGGGGGATCGCGGCGTGGACATCGCCGCCTTCAACGGACCGCAATCGATCGCCGTTTCCGGCCCGGTCGAGGCGATCGAAGAGACAGAGAAATTCCTCGCCGGGGCCGCGCCCGAAGTGATGGTCCGGCGGCTGCAGACGGATTGCGCCTGGCACTCGCATCTGATCGGCGGTGTGGAGGGGTGGTTCCGCGAGACGCTGGCGTCGATCGCCTACCAGCCGCCGACGGTACCGCTGGTTTCGACGGTGACCGGCACTCTGCAGACGGTGTTCGATCTCGAATATTGGTGGAGAAACCTGCGCCAGCCCGTGCGTTATGACGCCGCGATCGCGACAGCGCTAGGACTGGGGTCTGACTTTTTCCTCGAGCTGTCGCCGCATCGGGTCCTCAGCGGATTGACGGCAGGCATCGCGGCCGATCGCGGCGCCAAGGCGGTGATCGGCAATTCGCTGATCCGTGACGAGGATGATTTCGACGTACTGGCCGTGGCCGCCGCCGAGCTCTACTGCGCGGGCGCGTCGCTGGACTGGCCGGCCGTAACCGGCGGCACTGCCTTCAAGGGCGGCCTGCCATCCTATGGGTGGGACCGGCAGGAATTCTGGCACCAGTCGGAAGAAGCGCGCGAGACGCTGTACAATGGCAAGGTGCATCCGCTGCTGGGCGCCCGGCGCCCCGGTCCTGATCTCGTGTGGACGAACGAGTTCAGCCTGATCTCCGAGCGCTATCTCGGTGGCCATGCGGTGGAAGGCGACACGATCTTCCCGGCTGCGGGTTATCTCGAAATCATGCTCGCGGCGGGCCGTGATGCCCTCGAGGATGGGGTCATCGAGCTCACCGATGTCGAGTTCCTCGCGGCGCTGTTCGTGCGCCCCGACGACACCATTGTGATGAACACGCGATACGACCCGCGCAGCGGGCTGGTCGAAATCTTCAGCCGGACGCGCGATGAATCGCCGAACTGGGTGGCGCGGGCGCGTGGTCACATGCGGATCAGCGACGCGATGCAGGTCAGCGAGGTTGGCGGAGCAGATGAAGCCATCCTGACGCTGAACCGGTCGGCGTTCTATGAGGAGACCTCGCGGCACGGGCTGGACTACAAGGATGCCTTCCAGTCGGTCGGGACGGTCGATGCCGGGCCAGAAAGCGCGCTGGGCACAATCGATGCAGCGCCGGAAATGGCGCGGCAGGTGACCGCCTATCTGGCGCATCCGGCCCTGCTGGATTCTGCCTTGCAGACGGTGGTGGCCATCGGCCGGGCGGCCAATGGCAATCCGAATGAACTCAGCCTGCCGGTGGGGGTGAAGCGCCTGCGCTTCGCCGCACAGCTGCCGCTGCAGTTCACGGTCGCCTCGCGGATGCATAATGGCCGCTCAGCGCGCGAGCGCAGCGCGGATTATCTGCTGCGCAACATGGCAGGCGCGCCGCTCATAGCGATTGACGGCATGGAACTCCGCAGCGTCGACCGGAACGTGGAAGCCGCGGCGGACAATGCGGTTGCGGCGCAGCATTTCCTCGAGAGCTTCGTCGAGACTTCGCTGGCACGGGCGGAAGGCGATGCGTTGACGGGCAGTGAGTGGCTCATGGTGGCCGATGTCGCGCCAGAGGCTGATCAGCTGATCGCTGCGCTTGCGGCACATGGCGCAAACGTCAGGCTTGTGCCAGTCGAGAGAGCGCTCGATTTCGCGGCGGGACAGCTGGAGGACGAGTGCCGCGGCTGGATCGACGCGGATGGACGTCGCGGGATCATTTTTGCCGCGCCCTATCTGCTGCGGGAGCTCGATGAGAGCAGCACGGGCAGCGACGTGGCCGATGCGGTCGAACGGATGACGTCCGCCCTGACCGGAATCGGACGCACGCTGCTTGCACTCAAGGACGAAAACTGCCTTCCCGAACTGCTGGTGCTGACGCGCGAGGCGCGGCTCGGCGCACTGGCCAAAGTGCCTGGCGTCAATGGGCTGGCGGGTTCGAGCACGATCGGGCTGGCGCGCACGATTGCCAATGAATGCTCAAGCAACCGGGTCGTGTCTATCGATTGCCCGGCAGAACTCAACGCCTCCTTGCTGGTTGGCGCGATTGCTGATGCTCGCGGCGAAACCGAATGGGTGCTGAGCGACGGGACCGCATCGGTCCCGCGCCTTCGCGCATTGGATGCAGCGGATCTGCCGCGCGCCCTTGTGACGCTCGACCCCAAGCGGGACGGGAAGAATTTCGCCCTCACCATGAGCGCGCCGGGTTCGCCGAACAATCTGCTGCTCAAGCAAGCGGGGACGCCCGATCTTGAGCCCGGTCAGGTGTTGGTGCGCACCCGCGCCGTGGGTCTCAACTTCCGCGATGTGATGGCAGTGACCGGATTGCTGCCGGCTGATGCGGAGCCCGACCCTGCCTGGGAGAATCTCGGGCTTGAATACAGCGCCGAGATCGTCGCGTTGGGCGATGGCGTTGTCGGCCTTGAACCCGGTGACCGGGTCATGGGTATGGGCCGGCGCTGCCTGCAGGCGTTCCAGACGGTCGAGGCAGCAACGCTCACCAGACTGTCGGGCAGCATCAGCGACGCCGAGGCGGCAACGATCCCTTCGGCCTTCTCGACGGCGTACTACGCCCTGAACCACGTGGCGCGCCTCCGCAAAGGCGAGCGCGTGCTGATCCATCTCGGGACGGGCGGCGTGGGACTGGCCGCGATCCAGATCGCCCGCAATATCGGCGCGGAGATCTTTGCGACCGCGGGAAGTGACGCGAAGCGCAACTATCTTCGCGAACTGGGCGTCGCGCATGTGATGCATTCACGCTCGCTCAGCTTTGCCGACGATGTGCTGGCAGCAACGCGTGGCGAGGGCGTCGACGTGGTGCTCAATGCGCTGCCGACGGCCTATATCGAAAAGGGCGTGCAATTGCTGCGCCCGTTCGGGCGGTTCCTCGAAATCGGCAAGCGCGATGTCTATGCCGATACGCCCATCGGCATGCACGGCCTGCGCAAGAACATCTCGTTCAACGTGATCGATCTCGCGGCGATGGCGTCGGACCGGCCGGACCTGCTGGCGCAGGTGATGGACGAGGTCAATGCGGAGTTTGCGGCAGGAAAACTGGCACCGCTGCCGCTCCAGCTGTTCGATATCACCGAGGCTCGCGACGCCTTCCGGCACATGTCGCAGGCCAAACATATCGGCAAGGTCGTTATCGGGTTCAGCGATGAGCCGGTGAGCGTTGTCGGCACGGCCGACACAGTGTTCGCGGCGAGGGCCGATGGCAATTATCTCGTCACCGGCGGATCGCGCGGCTTCGGCCTTTCGGTTGCCGAGTGGTTGAGCGTCAACGGTGCGGGCGAGGTGACACTCGCCTCACGCTCGGGCGTCGTCGATGCCGGTGCGGAGGCGCTGCTTGAAGCGGCGCGTGCACGCGGCACAATCATCAATTCTTGTGCGCTGGACGTGACTGACGCAGCGGCCGTGGATGCTCTTGTGGCCGAGCTGTCCACGGGCGCGCGTCCGCTCGCCGGCATTGTCCATGGTGCGGCGGTTATCGACGACGCATTCATCGGCCAGCTTGACCGCGGCCGAATTGCGGCGGTGGTCAATCCCAAGGTCGCCGGGGCGTGGAATCTTCACGGGGCCCTCCAAAGGACGGATGCTGAGGTCGATTTCTTCGTCAGCTTCTCCTCGATCGCGCAAGTGATCGGCTCCATCGGTCAGGCCAACTATGTGGCGGCGAACGCTTTCCTCGATGGATTTGCGTTTTACCGGAAGGCCAGTGGCCGCACTGCGCTGACCATCGACTGGGGCGCGCTGGGCGAGGCCGGCTTTGTGGCCCGCAATGAATCGCTGGGACGATATCTCGACAGCATGGGCATGGTGCCGCTGCAGGATGCGGAGGCCTTTGAGGGACTGGCGAGCAGTCTCGGGAGCGATCTCGCTTCGGTCGCTTATGCGCGCATCGACTGGTCACGTCTCGGCCGTGCCCTGGGTCAGAGCGGCCAGAGCCCGCGCCTTTCGACTGTGATGTCGGGGCGGCGCGAGGGAACGCACCAGATTCGCGCCGATCTTGCGGTCGCGCCGCAATCCGACTGGCCGGAGATTGTCAGTGCCTTCGTCATCGACGAGGTGACGGCGGTGCTAGGTGTCGACAAGGCAGAGGTCACGGCGTCACGTGCTCTCACCGAGCTGGGTTTCGACTCGCTGTCATCGATTGAGCTCAAGAACCGGCTCGAAAGCCGGCTGTCGCTCTCGTTTACCGTTGGCGTGTTCCTGCAAGCCAAGACGCTGGGTGACCTGGCGTTGCTGGTGGTCGATCTGCTGGTGCAGGAGGCCAAGGCCAAGCAGGCACGCGCCGACAATGCGGATGGCGGAGACGGCGAAGAAGCGGTGACCTCTGCGAACGGTGCGTTCGTTGCTTCGGATGCGCAGTTGCGCGCACTTAAGCTTGCGACGGGCAGCATGACGTCGGGCGAGGGCAGGCTGGCGCTTGAGAGCGCAGCGCTGTTGCCGCTGGACTCCGCATGTGAGCTAGCGACACTCGAGGCAGCGTGGACGCAGCTTTGCGAGCGGCACCCCGTGCTGCGGCTGGCGCGGAATGAGGGTGCTCTTGAGTTGGGCGAGCAACCCGCGCTGGTTGCGGTGAGCGCGGCGCACGACGCAATCGCCGGGGCGCTTCGGCTGGAGGCGGGTGAACTGGTGCGGGCGGTAGTCCAGACCGGTGATGATGGCGCAACGCATATTGCGCTGCGGGCGCAGGCCTGCGTGACGGATAGGACCGGGCTCGATTTCGCGCTCGCGGAGTGGGCAGCGCTGGCCGACGGAAGTGTGCCGGCGGGCCCCGAGGCGGGCGAGGTGCTGGACCGTCTGCGGATGCGGCACGTTGACCTCGACCGTGACGACAGCATTGCGGATATCGCCTATTGGCGCGCCATGCTGCGGCCGTTCATCCCGGCAGCAAAGATCGAGAGCCGCCGCATTGCACTGGCGCCGCTGGGCCTTGGGCTCAATCGCGGCCCCTCGGCGGTTCTGCAGCTCGATCTGCCCGAGGCCGATCGCGAGTCTGATGAGGCAACGCTGCTGGCCGCCCTCGCCATTGCCCTGGCCCGGCGTACTAAGTCGGCATCCGTGCTGGTGGAGCGCCATTTCGAACAGGCGCTGGCGGGCAGCGTGGGCCCCTGGGCGGATTCGATGCCGATCATTCTGCGCGACGCCGGTTCGTCACCCTCGGTCGCGCGGGATCGTATCCGTCGGCAACTGGCGAATGGCGAGCGCCATGTCGCGTTTGGGCTGGCGTCGTGCGACACACATTTTGCCGACGAGATGAAAGCGGCGGGCACGCTGGCCGGTCAGTTTGGGTTCACATGGCACCGACCGCTGGGCTCCCGCGCGAACGCGCATGATCTCTGCCTCGAGGTCACGCCCGCGGACGAAGGCGTGTCACTGCGGCTCGTCTTCGACACCCTCGCCATCGACGAGGTATCTGCCCGTGCGCTGCTGGCCGACATCGCTACGTTAGCCGGCGAGATCACCGATCGCGTGCCGGAGATCGTGCCGGTCGAGCGTGTGACGTTGCGGACGGATCGCGCGGCCATCACGGCAGCTCCGGTCGTCGGCGACAACCGCGTCGTCGCGCGGGACGCGAAGGTCGAGGGCGTGGCCGCGCCTGCCCTGCAGGGGACGAGCACAAGATCGGTCACCTACCCAGCGCTCCCCAGCACGCACGTCGTGATGTCGGTGCTGCGCGGTCAGCATACGACCCGCACCTTCCTGAGCAACTGGAACGTCAACCAGGCGCTGCTGGTTCGGCCGGGCATCGACGCGCGGCGGATGGCGGCGGCGCTGGAGCGGTTGGTGGCACGCCACGACACGCTACGGACGCACTACCGCTTTGTCGGAGAGCGCTTGCTGGCCGTAGTGGACGATGAGTATCGGGGCAAGCTGCATGTCCAGGACCTCGGCGATCCGACGCGCGCCGAAATGCTGGAGATGGTCAGCACGATCTCCTCGCAGTCGTTCGACATGGACAACGGCCCGCTTTTTGAAGTGCATCTGCTCAAATGCGGGCGGATGGGCGATGTGGTGCTCATCCATCTGTGCGAGTTCATCTCGGATGGGTGGTCCACATCACTGATCGTCGATGAACTGGTACGTCACTATTTTGGCCTCGGGGTCGCTGGCGATGGCACCAGGTACGCCGAGTTGCTGAAGCTGACGGCTCTGCCCGAGGACGGCCGAGAGGCGCGCGACGCCTATTGGCGGAGTGTGCTGGCCTCGCCAGTGCCGCTGCCGACTTTCGGGCGGATCGCCAAGGGTCAGCTGGCGGCCGTCCCCGGCATGCAGGCGCCCTATCAGCGTCGCACGCTGCAGATCAACAAGGCCGGTGCGAGCCGGTTGCGCAAGCGCAGCAAAGCCCTCGGCGTGAACGAAAACGCCCTGTGGTCGGCCGCCATCATGGGGCCGGTGACGCGGATGGCGGGGGTCGACTCGGCCTATCTCGCGATGATCCATGCGATGCGCAACAATGGAGCGCTGCACGACAAGGTGGCCATGCTCTCAGGCCGCCTGCCGGTCCGGTGCGACGTTGCCGAAGCCGGCGGATTTGACGCGCTGGCACAACAGATCCAGGAGCGCGCGACGCTGAACAACGAGCATGCCTTTCCGGGCCTCGCGTTCGATGCGCCACTGCAGATGCAGGACGGTAGCCCGTCGGGGCAGTCGGCGTGGACGCAATGGGCCTATGGCCGCGTGCTACCGGAGCAAGTTGTCAAGAACAGCTTGGCCGGCCCGCTGCTTGGCAGCGCCGCCGGTGGAACGACCCGCATCCTCACCTTCGAGATCGAGGCGCTGCCTGCTCAGCCCTATGGGTTCAGCCGTGGTGATTTCGCGCTGCGGCCGATGACCAACAAGGACGGGATCGAGATTCATTTCTACCACGATCTGCTGTCGCTCACGCCGGCGGAGGCCGAGCAATTGCTCGACCAGGCGATAGGCGAACTGGGGCTCGACAACGCGCATTTCAGCGGCGGGATGGTCTCTGAAATGGTGGGCCACATGGACGACATCGCCCGGCTGAACAAGGGACTGGCGCCTGAGATTCAGTCCTACGCCTCGCGGATCGGGTGACGTGCAAGAAAGAGCACAGGTCGAGGTCTGGCTGATCGACGTCGACCGGCATGGCGCGCAGTTTGCGCGCCATGCAACCGGAAAGCTCTCGCCCGCCGAACAGCGGCGACTGGGGGGCTTTCGCGACCCCTTGGATGCAAGGGTTTTTGCCGCGTCGCGTGGCGGGCTGCGGCAGCTCGCCAGAAGGTGGAATGGCGCGGCTGATACGGCCCTGCAACGAACCAAAGCGGGCAAGCCTTTCGTGCCGGGGTTACCGGACTTCAGTCTGTCGCACACCCGCAGCCATGTGGCGATTGCGGTCAATCATGGGGGCATCGTGGGCGTCGATATCGAAGGCGAACGCCCGGTGCCCGAGCACGATCTGATCGCGCGGGTCGCGAGAGTGCTGGGCGAGGGGCGGGCCGCCAGAAGTCGCACGATCGAGGCATGGACTGTGATTGAGGCGTGGACGAAGTGTCACGGGCTGACGCTGGCGGAGGCGCTCGACAGCCCGACCCGCGCGCGAGAGATCGAAGCATCGATACAGACCGGTGCAGATGGCCTTCATCTTGCGGTGCTGAAACTTCCGGCCGGTCTCTTCGGAGCGTGCTGGTATGGCGGCGCCGCTACAATCGTATCGGTGAACGGTCTCGAGCCCGAGAGCTATTTGTATCCGAATGCTTCGGCGTAGTGCCCCCATCGGTCGCTGACCACTTGCTGCGCCTCGGCAGGCACCGGGAGCTTGCCGGGACGATAGTCGCGCACGGTCGATAGGTAGGCATCGAGCGCTGGTTCGGCCCGGCCGAAATCGCCGAGTTCGAGCGTCTCATAGATCGCCGCAAGTTGCCCCTTCGGATCGGCGATCAGGTCTTCATAGGACAGCTCGAAAAGCTGGTTCGGTCCGAGCCGCCTCCGGTCCTCACAGTAAGCGGCATACATCGTGTCGAGCGCGTCGAGCACCGATGGGCCGAGCCAGTCGCTCCCGGCAAGCTCCTGCATGCCCTGCTCGCGGTGTAGCGACTGCCACATGTTGTGCGTTGAAATGTAGAGCTCACTTGGCTCACGCGTGAGGTGAATGAACCTGGCATCGGGGAACATGTCGAGCAGCAGGCCTAGGCGCGCCGTGTTGGTCGGGGATTTGAGGACAAGCCGGCGATCATCGGCTTTCGTAAGCCGCTTGAGGAAGCGCAGGTATTCTCGCTTCCACGATTTGAGAGAGGGCTCGTCCAGCGTGTTGAGGGCGAGGTAGTCCGAGTGCCGCGCGCCGCGATTGGGAAACATGATCGCGAGGTAGGGGGACGGCACGCCCAGATTGGCGAGGGCGAATTCCTCCTCCATTGGCCGCTCCCATCCCACAGCCATATCATCCATGGGCCGCCGCTTGGGGAGCAGGAACCCCAGCAGAGGCTTGAGCGCGCGCTCGGTCAGCAGGAAGTGGTGCGGCGCGAAGCAGCGATAGGTAGTGGGGTAGGAGTACGCGGGGTCGCAGGTGAGCAGTTCGTGGAGATATGTGGTGCCCGAGCGCCAATGACCGAGAATGAAGATAGGGCCGTGGGGCGGCGGGGCGCGTTCGACGCTCTGGCCATAGATCAGGCCATCGAGAGCGGCCAGCAGCGAGTTGAACAGCGAGGTGATGGTGATCACGATGGCGCGCCATCGCCACCGTCCGGGCGACACGTCGAACTGATTCAGCGTCAGTTCGCGCCACCAGGTGGAAAAGCGCATCCCGTGCCAGAAGCGCAGGGAGTTCTTCGGGACCGGGTTCTTGGTTTTCCCGGCGGCGGGCAGCCCGGTACTTTGATTGTCGGTCTTCAGGCGAGCCTCCCCGGGTGAGAGCAAGGAGTAGACAGGACGCCAGTACCCCGCAGCAATATGTGCCGATGCGTTTCGATCAGGCAGTATCTTCTGGCATCGCAGCCAGATAGTTTTTTGGCGGAACAGACGCGCGCGATCAACACCGGAGCCAAGGATACATGAAGATCATCGCGAGCTGGCTGCGCGTGGCGTTCACCGACCTCGGAAAAGATCTCCGGCGCTTCGGCATATTGTTCGCCTGCGTGGCGCTGGGTGTGGGCACCATCGCGACGGTCGGCGGCGTGTCGACGGCGCTCCAGTCCGGCCTCACCCAGGATGCGCGGGCGATGCTGGGCGGCGATCTCGAGGCGCAGCTTTCCTACCGTCGGGCCACGCCGGAAGAGCGCGCGGTGCTCGAGGAGCATGGCGCTGTTGCCGAGATCATCGAGGTGCTTGGCCGCGCCAGCGCGGACGAGGCGACGACAACGCTGAGCCTGCGAGCGGTCGAGCCGACCTATCCGCTGCTCGGCAGCGTGACGATCGGAGGTGTCGGCGGACCGCTGGACGAGATTCTCGCCGAGCGTGATGGCGTGTTCGGACTCGTGGTCGATTCGCTGGCCATCGAGCGGCTGGGGGCTGTGATCGGTGACGAGGTTTCGATCGGCAGCGCGCGGTTCCAGATTCGCGGCGTGCTTGAGGAGCTGCCGGACCAGCTGACGCGCGGCGTGACGTTCAGCATCCCCGCTCTGGTCCCGCTCGCGGGGCTGCTCGAGGCGGACATTCTGCCACCGGGCACCATCGCGCGTTACCGCTACAAGCTTCTGCTTCACCCGGAGTTCAGTTTCGACGCGGCGGAGACTGCGTTCAAGACGGCGTTTCCGTCGGCGGGATGGCAGGTGAAATCGGCGCCGGAGGCGACGTCGGATCTGGCGCGTTTCTTCGACCTCTTCTCGCGCTTCCTTACCGTGGTTGGTCTCGCCGTTCTGCTGGTCGGCGGGATTGGCGTGAGCAACGCGATCACCGCTTACCTTACCGACCGGCAGGGGGCGATCGCGACGCTCAAGAGTCTTGGCGCGACGGGCAACCGTATTCTTGTTCACTTCCTTACGCAGGTCGCGATTCTGGCGCTGATCGGCATCCTGATCGGCCTCGCCTTCGGCGCAGCCATGACCTTGCTGGTGCTGCCTCCCATCGGGACTTCCTTTGGCATCGCAGTAGAGCCCCAGATCGACTGGAGGGCGCTCGGCATTGCGATGATGTTCGGATTGTTGAGCAGCTTTGCTTTCGCTTACCTGCCTTTGCAGCGCGCTCGCGCACTGCGGCCGGCGATACTGTTCCGTTCGGCGGGGGCTGGCAGCGCGGGCCGGTTGAGCTGGCGTGAAATTGCCAAGCCCGCGACGTCTCTGCCGCTGCTGCTCGCGGCTGGCGGCCTGATCGGCCTCGCCGTGCTGACCACCGGCAGGCCGCAACTGGTCCTTTATTGCGCCGCCGGGGCAATCGCCGCTTTCGCCATATTGCGGATAGCTGCGTTCCTGATCCAGGCCGGGCTCAAGGCATTGCCTCCGCCGTCCGCGCTGCCGATACGCCATGCGCTGCAGAACATCTATCGCCCCGGTGCGCCCGCACCCACTGTGATGCTGTCGCTGGGGCTTGGTCTTGCCCTGCTGCTGATGATTGCGCTGGTCGATACCAACCTGCGCCGGCAGCTCAATGGCGAGGCGGAGACGGCAGTGCCGAGTTTCGTCTTCATGGATCTGTTCGAGGATGAGGCGGTATCGCTCACGGACCTCTCGCAGGCCGACCCGCGCATCGAGAGCTTCAAGCTCGCCCCCATGCTCAGGGGAGCGCTGACCGCCATCAACGACGCGCCGCTCGCAGAGCTTCCGAACCTGCCGGCCGAATCCTCACTGCTGGTCGACAGCGAAATGCCGCTCACCTATTCACCGGAGCTGCCCGAGCAATCCCGTATCGTCGAGGGGCTATGGTGGCCGTCCGACTACAGCGGTGATCCCCTGGTGTCCGTCTTCAACGGACTGCGGAACAATCTCGGGCTGAAACTGGGCGACCGGGTTGAGTTCAACTTGTTCGGCCAACCCGTGGTGGCTACCATCGCCAATTTCGTCACCTATGAATGGCGCGGCGGCAACATGAACTTCACCTTCGTCCTTTCCCCGGGCGCGCTCGATGACTTCCCGATGAGCTATCTGGGCCTGTTGAAGACCGCGCCCGAGGAGGAGGACGCGGTTCAGTCCATGCTCTTGGCCAGTTACCCCGAGCTCATGGTGCTGCCGGTTTCCGACGCGCTGGGCGCGATCACGGCCGTCATCACCGCGGTGGTGAATGCCGTTGCAATCATCGGCGGACTGGCTCTCGTAAGCGGTTTGCTCGTTCTCGCAGGCGCCTTGAGCGCGGGGCGACGGCAGCGCGAATCCGATGCGGTGGTCCACAAGGTTCTGGGCGCGACTCGGAGCCGGCTGCTGGGCATTTTTGCCATCGAGTACGGACTGCTGGGCCTGCTGTCCGCTCTCTTCGCGACGGGCCTTGGCATAGCCGGCGCGTGGCTCGTCGCGACCCGGGTCATTCAGATCGACTTCGTGGTTGACCCTGCACTGCTGGTCCTCATCACCTGCGGCGCCATCAGCCTCACGATAGCAGTGGGCGCCCTGACGACATGGAGCGCGCTGTCGGGGCGACCCGCCGCCTTTCTCCGGGCGGAGTGACGCCGATAACGGCAGCCAAACGGACGACGAGTTCTCTCGGCAGCTGCCTTGCGTTCAGCGGCAAAAGTGAACCGCGACCGTCCGGCGCGGTTCACAAAACGCATGGCTTGGTTGCTGCAGGAGATGCCTCGCCCGATTGCGACAGCCTGTCGCAGGCACTACATGCGGCGTGGGGCGAAGGAAGTGGTGAGAACCATGACTCAGAAGCCGAAAATCGTCGTCATCGGGGGTGGATTTGGCGGTCTGGCCGCCGTCCAGGAATTGCGCGGCGTCGATGCCGACATCACCCTGATCGACCGCCGCAACCATCACCTCTTCCAGCCGCTGCTCTACCAGGTGGCGACCGCCTCGCTCGGCCCGTCCGAGATCGCCTGGCCGATCCGCCAGCTCGTCCACCGCCGCCGCGAGATCACGACGCTGCTCGGCCGGGTCGAGAGCGTCGATACGGCCGCGCGCGCGGTGCTGCTCGAAGGCGGCGGCAGCGTGCCGTTCGACTATCTGATCCTCGCCACCGGCGCCCAGCATGCCTATTTCGGCCATGACGATTGGGAGCCCTTCGCCCCTGGCCTCAAGACCCTCGAGGACGCCACTGCCATGCGGCGGCGCCTGCTGATGGCGTTCGAGCGCGCCGAACTCGGGACCGATCCGGCGCGCCGCCGGGCCCAGCTGACCTTCGTCATCATCGGTGCCGGTCCGACCGGCGTCGAGCTCGCCGGCGCCATCATCGAGCTCGCCCGCATTACGCTGCGCAACGACTTCCGCAACATCCAGCCAGAGGAGGCGCGTGTCGTCCTCATCGAAGCGGGCCCGCGCGTCCTAGCCACCTTCCAGCCGGAAATGTCGGCCTATGCCGACAAGGCGCTGCGCGAACTCGGCGTCGATGTGCAACTGGGACAGGCCGTCACCGCGGTGCATGCCAATGGCGTCGATTTCGGCGGCACCACGCTCCAGTCGGAAACCATCATCTGGGCCGCCGGCGTGCTGGCGTCACCCGCCGCAGGATGGCTCGGTGTCGAGGCCGACCGGGCCGGCCGGGTGAAGGTCAGCCCCGATCTCAGCGTGCCCGGCCACCCCAACATCTTCGCCGTCGGCGACACGGTGACTGCCGCGACTTCCGCCGGCAAGCCGGTGCCCGGTATCGGCGACGCCGCCAAGCAGGGCGGCCGCCACGCGGCGCGGGTCATCAAGGCGCGGCTGGCGGGCCGGGCCGAGGCGATGTCGTTCCGCTACAAGCACCTGGGCGATATCGCCACCATCGGCCGCAGCCGCGCGCTGATCGATTTCGGCTGGCTGCAACTTACCGGCTGGGTCGGCTGGTGGGTCTGGGGCCTTGCCCACATCTACTTCCTGATCGGGCTGAAGAATCGCATCTTCATCGCCCTCAACTGGCTCTGGATCTACCTCACCGGCTATCGCAGCGCCCGGCTCATCACGCAGGACGCGCCGACTAGCGCTTTGCCATCAGCCGATCCGGCGCGAGCAGGAACGGCGGATAGGCCGCCGCCAGATTCGAGAGCGGCATGACTTCCGGCTTGAGCCTGATCCCCAGCACATCGGCCATGAAGGCGCGGCGCGCCTCGACGCGGGCGGCGACCGCGGGGAACTTGTCCCTCAGTTCGGCCCGGCCCCGCTCGTCGAGCAGGGCGATCCCGTCCTCGATATTGGCGCCGTAATAGGGATGACCAGCCGCCGGGATGATATCGCACTGGATCGCCTGGCCAGATCTGAGCGTCTCGGTCGAGCCCGGATAGACTGGCGTGTTCATCCATTCATCGAGATGGATGAGGTGGCCGGGGTTGAGGATCAGATTGAAGAACGGTGTTCCGAGATGCTTGCGCGCAATCGCGTCGAGCGTACCGCCGGTGACGCCGATGCCGATGGTCTCGTACCACTCCGCCGCACAGGCAAAATACGGCATCGCCAGTCGCTCGAGCCAGTCCGCCGCATTGGCCGGCAGTTCGGCGGCATCTTCCACCACAAAGGCGATACGGCTCGACAGCCCGCCCCAATAGCCCACCGCACTGGTCAGCGGATCGCCGCGCTCGACAATCTTGCCCGACGGGCTGTTGAGGCCGACAAGGCGCGCGCCGGTCGACAGCATCGTGTGACACGAATGGGGCAGGGCGCCGAGACCCATCGCCTGTACCGCCGCGATCTCGCTCATGCCCGGCTTGAAGTTGCGGTAGAGCGCCTTCAGTCCCTCCGACGCCATGACGGCGCCGTACTCGAATTGCGCGATCTGCTCGACTTCGTTGATGGCGCGCAGGCCATTGCTCGAATCCATCGTCAGCGCATTGGCATTCACCACGCGGCCCTGTTCGCCGACGATCTTGCGCAGCGTGTCGATGATGTAGGCCGGGGTCTCGAACCACGCCTCCGGCTTCTTGGCCTCATGCGGCCCGAAATATTTCCACCCCAGCACGCCAACGCGCTGCCCGGCGGCGATGCCGGCGCTGGTCAGCACTTCCTCGAGGTCCGGCGTCTGCGTCCTGTCCTGGCCCATCAGCCCGAAGGGCGGATAGAGCCGCGCCGACACTTCGATGGTGGCGTTCTGCGCCCGGCTGAGATTTTCAGGGCCGGCGAGGATGGTCGGCACGTCACCGGCCGGCAGGATCAGCAGCGCTTCCTCGAAGCGGGGATCAAAGCCGGTGAGCCAGGTGAGATTGGCCGAGTGCTCGCGGTCGGCGTAGATCAGCAGCGTATCGATGCCGCTCGCCCGCCGGGCTTTCAGCAGGGCATCGAGGCGCCGGGCGTAAATCCCGCGCGGCAAGTCAACGCCAGCCGCGGGCACCCCGAAGTCCGGGATCCTCGCGTCGATCAGCTTAACCGGCATTGCGTCGCTCCCCCTGAACCCACCGGCAAATTTACGGGGGCGCTGCGGCCTGCGCAACGGGGGAAACGATCACAAACGCCGTTGGCCGTTGAGGCGTCAGTCCTGCGTGGTCATGCTGGTGACCACCGATCGCGACAGCTGCCGTTCGCGCAGCCAGATATAGAGGCCCGACGCAATGACGATCGGCGCGCCGAGGAAGATCCACATGTCCGGCGGCTGGTTGAAGACCAACCAGCTCGCCGCGGTCATGAAGATGATCTGCAAATAGCTGAACGGCGCCAGCACCGTTGCCGGGGCGTAGCGATGCGCCGTCGTCAGGAACTGGTGGCCGATCAGGGCGGAAATGCCGATCAGCACGAACGCCACCCAGCTGCCGGTCGTGGTCGGCCAGACCCAGCCATTGATGGCGAAGCCGGCAATGACGAGGCTCGCGACCAGCGCGCCGTAGAATTGCTGCGTCGTGGTGGAGTCGACGCCGGCAAGCTTGCGCGTCAGCAGCATATAGAAGGCGGTGAACACCGCGCCCGACAGCGAGGCGAAGATCGCCGGGTGGAAGGCTTCGGTGCCCGGTCGCACGATGATCAGCACGCCGATGAAGCCGACGCAGATTGCGAGCCAGCGCCGCCAGCCGACATGCTCGCCGAGCAGCGGGATCGAGAGGGCGCACAGGATCAGGGGCATCGTGAAGGCGATCGAGCCGGTGACGGTCAGCGGCAGATAGCGCACGGCGAGGAAATTGCTGACCGTCGAGCCAAGGAGACTCAGCGCTCGCAGAATTTCGAGTTTCGGGCTGCGGGTGCGGACCAGTTCGACGCCGCGTATGGGCAGGAAGATCGCCGTACAGAACAGCAGCTGCCCCGCATAGCGCACGAAGACGACTTGCGTCGTCGGCATGCCGCCATTGAGGGACAGCCATTTGGCGCAGCTGTCGATGATCGTGAAGAAGAAATAGCCGATCAGAATGAAGGCGATGCCGGTGAGGCGGCGCTCTTCGATCGGCCTGACGTGAGAGGACATGGAGGGAATCCGCGCCGCAAGGAAGTGCGGCGTTACCTCAATCGTTGCGGCAGGACGCGCACCCTGTCAACCGAGCCATTTTGCGTAGTCGGACACCAGCAGGTGCCACGGCTCCTCGTCTTCCTCGATGCCGCCGAAGCGGGAGATGCGCGGGTCCTCGAACACATTGTCGGTGTTGTCGTCATTGACCGTCGAGACTTCGCCGACGAACACATCGCCGCCTTCGCCCCAGAACGCATGCCAGTGCTCATTGGGCATGAGCGTGACGCTCTCGCCCGGCGCGAGCTTCAGCTTGTGGCCGGCTTCGAGCTCGCGGCGGATGCCGTCGGTATAGACCACCGTGCCCTTCGAGCGGTCGCATAGACCGCCCGTATCGCCGAACAGCTCGATCACCAGCGTGCCGCCGCCGCGGTTGATGATGTCCTCGGCCTTGAGGTTGTGCCGGTGCATCGGCGAATACTGGTCCTGGCGCGAGATCATCGCCTTTTCGGCATAGAGCATGCCGCGGCCCTTGCTCAGATCGGCATTGTTGCCGTTGCGCACGGTGAACAGGAACAGGCCCGTCTTGTCGAATTCGCCCAGCCCGTAGTCGGTGATGTCCCAACCCAGGTTATGGTCGATGATCGCCTGGGCCTCGGCCTTGCGGGCCTTGAACTCGGACGGCGACCAATAGGCGAAGGGCGGCATGATGTAGCCGAACGAGCGGATGAATTTGTCGCTCTCGCGCATGATGCGGTTCACATCACTGCGCTTGATGGAGGCAGACGTCATGCCTTGGCTCCGCGGGGAAGGACGAAGCGCTGCGCCAGAAGGAACAGACCGAAGACGAGCGCGGTCGAGGTGAAATCGGCGATCAGGCTGTTCTGCCAGAACGGGATCGCGGCCACGAAGCAGGCGACGAGGCCTTCGAGCGTGTAGCCGTACCAGCCCTCAAGCCAGGTGCCGAAATTCGACAGCACGAAGAAGGCGAGGCTCGCCGCGAAGGTCGTGCCGACGAGGCGGAGCGCGGTGAGCTTGGGCAGCAGCAGGCCACGCGCGAGGAACACACCGGCAGCCATGCCGGCATAGGTCGCAAGGACGCCCGGATACCAGCCCAGCATCGTATCGGCGAGCGCCATGGCGGCGATCGGCACGGCGAGCGCCAGCCAGATATTGCGGATGGCGAAGCCGGCGAGGAGGGTGACGCCGGTGACGGCCGCGATATTGGGCGGCAGATGCATCAGGCGGCTGGCTGCGCCCGCGACGATCAGTACGAGTGCCAGTTTTTCGTCGTTGCTCAGTTTCATCGGACGGCTCCTAATAAGTTTCGCGAAGATGGCGAACCTTGAGGCCCGCCGCCAGCGCTTTCTGTGTGACCTTTAGGCCGTGGCGCGGCGTAAAGCCAAGCCGAGTTTCGCGGCCGGGCAGAAGGGTCACGGCGTTGTCGGAGAAATAGCCCGGAACGTCGGTCGTGGCCGTAACGAAAACGGCGGGTTTGTCGGCCTTGAGCACCAGCACGGGCTGGCCGTCGGCGGTTTCCCAGCGGCTGGTCACCTTGGCCGGGACGAGGTCGTAGGCCTTGTACGCCTGCGGGAAATAGTCGTTTTCGCCCAGCAGCTTGCCGGTCTTGTCGCGCCAGGAGAAGAAGAGGAATTCGCTCGGCTGCAGATCCTCAAGCGCGATATGGGCGAGGTCGCTGGCGGCGTCGGGCGAGACATTGCCCTTGCCGGTAAAGACGACGCGGGCCCGGCCACCGACATCGACGGCCTGCACTTCGAGGGTCACTTCGGCCTTGGCAGCGGTGTCGTTGATACCGCGCAGGACAATCGAGGCACTGTCCTTTTCCGGCACGGCGACGACGTTGACCGGGCGGAAGAAGCGCTTGGCCATATATTGCAGGATCTTCCACTGCCCGCCGTAATCGAGGCTGGCCCAGCTTGCCACCGGATAGGTGTCGTTGATCTGCCAGTAGAGCGTGCCCATGCAGCGCGGCTTGGTGGAGCGCCAGAACTCGATGGCGGTCTTGATGGCGAGGCCCTGCTGCACCTGGCTGAGGAAGACCATCTGGTCGAAATTCGACGGGAAGCGGAAATAGCGCAGCATCGTTTCGACGATGCGGGCATTGCCGCCGACATTGCGCTGGTGGCTCTCCATGACCGGCGAGGATGGGTTCATGTCCTCGGGCAGGGCGAAGGTCTCGGCGACATTCATCGAGGTGAAGGACTGGAAGCCGAATTCGGAAGCGAAGCGCGGCTGCACGTCGCGATAGGCGGAGAAATCCTTGGCCTCGTGCCAGACCGACCAGTAATGCGTGTCGCCGCGCGTGTCCTTGTGCCAGCCATCGGAGAAATCCATGTAGCCGAGCGACGGCGAAGACGGCCAGAAGCGGCGGGCCGGGTCTTCGTCCTCGACGAGGTCGCCGAGCATCGAGTTCAGGCGGTCGTAATTGGCGATGTAGCGCGCCGGATCGGCCTTGGTCTCGGCGTACCAGTGCAGCGAGCCGATGACTTCATTGTCGCCGCACCAGAGCGCGAGGCAGGCGTGATGCGACAGGCGGCGGATCTGCTGGGTGATCTCGACCTTCACATCGGCGAGGAACTCGCGGTCGGACGGATAGCTCATGCAGGCGAACATGAAGTCCTGCCACACGAGGAGGCCGAGCTCGTCGCACAGCTCGTAGAAATAGTCGGGCTCATACTGCCCGCCGCCCCAGACGCGCATCATGTTCATGTTCACGGCGCGGGCGCTTTCGAGCAGGTCGCGCACGACCGCGGGCGTGATGCGGGAGGGGATCGCGTCGGCCGGAATCCAGTTGGCGCCGAAGGCCGAGATATCGCGGCCGTTCACGCGGACCTTGAAATTGTGGTCGATGGCGTCTTTCTCGACGATCCATTCGAGTTTGCGCAGGCCGATCTTGCGCGTCGTGCGCTCGCCATCGAGCGTCGTCCACAGCTCGTAGAGCGGCTGCTCGCCATGCCCGTTCGGCCACCAGAGCTTTGGGTTCTTGATGGTGAGATTGTGGATGAAGACATTCTCGCCCGGCCGCACCACGACCTTGTCGGCGATCTTCTGCCCCGCAATCTCATGCATCAGCTCGACCGAGCCCTCGGCGAAGGCGTGGACGATGGTCTTGATCGAGAGCTCGACGCTGTTGCGCCCATGCGCCTGGTCGATCTGCACGCTCTCCTGGCGGGCGAGGCGCGATTTGCGCAGCGCCATGCGGCCATAGATTCCCGTCGGCATCAGCCGGATGCCCCAGTCCCAGCCGGCATGGCAGGCGGTCTTGCGCACGAAGTTCATGTGCACGCCGGGCAGGCCATTGCTGAGATAATTGTAGGTGTAGGGGATCGGGAACGGATGCGCGTCATAGCGCGCCTTGGCGACGTCCTGCGCCACGGCGAATTCGAGGCGCAGCGTGTTGGCCCCGGCCTTCACCTTGCCCGTAACGTCGAGATCGTAGCGGATGAACTGGTTCTGTGTGCGCCCGATCTCCTCGCCATTGAGGAAGATGGTCGCGATGCAATCGACGTTTTCGAGCGTGAGCGTCAGATAGCCGTCGATGTCGGCCCTGGTCGCCGTGAAGCGGCGTTCCACCTGCCAGGGCGTCTGGTGCACCCACATGACCTCTTTCTCGTTCTCGCCGAAATAGGGGTCGGGGATGTCGCCGGATTTGAGCAGCGCATTGTGCACGTCGCCGGGCAGGGCGATGGTCTTCGCCTTGAGCTTGCGGGAAGGGGTCGACAGCGCGAAATCGCCGCTGAGGTCGAGTTCCGAATAGAAGTTCGCCGGCGCTGCTGCGGCCGCTGCGGTCTTCGCCATTAAATCCTCCCTGAGGCGACGGGATTGGCGACCGCCGGCCTGAAGCGTGGAAATGCAATCGTTTGCATTGCCTGTAGCCGGGGCTTTTATCCGTGCTTTGGGCATGTGCCAATGGGCCTCTTTCGGTTTCCCAAACTGTAGGCGAACGGCCCGGCGCGACCTGTCACATCGCCCGGTTAGCTCAACTACGGGTACCCGAAGGCTGGACCATACAGAGCACGACTGCCCCGCCCCCGCTGCTGCCACCCGCACTTCGTCGGTACGCCGCGGTAGTCGGCGACAGCAGGGGCATTATGCGGGTGCCCTGGGGGGACGTGGATAAGTTTCCGGATATTTCTTGGATTGGTGAGCGGGCGCAGCGGGTTCGGGGCGGATGTGAATGTGAATTGTAGCGGGGTTTTGGGGCCGTGGCCCCACCCTCATCCGCCCTTCGGGCACCTTCTCCCATCGAGGGAGAAGGCAATGGAGCCGTGAGTTCTCAGTCAGGTCTTCTCCCTTGATGGGAGAAGGTGGGCGAAGCCCGGATGAGGGTGGGGCAAAGAGTTCGGTGCCGACTGCCCTGGATTCCCGCCTGCGCGGGAATGACGTTGTGGGGTGCGGCGCCCGGTCGCCCTCGACGGACGGGGCTCCGCAACCCCCACCCCAGCTTCGCTACGCCTGCGGCGAGCTTCGCTACCCTCCCCGCAAGGGGGAGGGAGGAGCGCGGTGGGTGTGGCCGCCCCACCCACCGGCTTCGCCGGTCCCCCCTCCCCGGTGGGGAGGGAGGGGCTCCACTCAAGCGGCGGCACGGTGCTCGCAGTCGTCTCCCTCCCCCTTGCGGGGAGGGATCAAGGGTGGGGGTGGCGGCGCCCGGTCGGCACTGATCGGGCACGGGCTCTCCAACCCCCACCTAGCTTCGCTACGTCTGCGGCGAGCTGCGCTACCCTCCCCGCAAGGGGGAGGGAGGCGCGCGGTGCACTTGGCTCACCCCCACCCACCATGCTTCGCATGGTCCCCCTCCCCACAAGGGGGAGGGAGTCCTGACTGCAGCTTGAGTGGAGCCCATCCCTCCCCCTTGTGGGGAGGGGGGACCGGCGCAGCCGGTGGGTGGGCGTGTAACGCGCGCAACTCTCTCAGCCGTCATGGCCGGGCTCGACCCGGCCACCCGGCGGGACGTGCGGCTGGGTCCCCGGGTCTTCGCCCGGGGATGACGGTGGAGAGGATCGGGGTCGAGGCCCTGGATTCCCGCCTGCGCGGGAATGACGTTGTGCCCATGACGCGCAGCGTTCGGTACCGCCCCGCCACCACTTGCGGTCCGCGCGCAAGCACACCGCGCTTCTCGCGCCCGAATTCGTGCAGCGTTACTGTCCCACAACAACACAGCTGCCCTCACTCGACTCCCCCCATTGAAATCTGCCACTGTCACAATTGTCACAACGGGACGGGAGGACCGGGGCGGCTGGTCGGAGTGACAGGGGCCGCACGACGAAAAGCGGGGGTTTGCGGGGGGTGAGCGGGCGGCCGTCATGTGGCTGTCATTTGCCCTCACTAGGTGAGCCCGCGGCTTTCAGATCTCCTCGTCGATCCAAGAACAGCCTACAATTCAAGGGAGACGTATATGCAGTTCAAGAACGCGCTCGCCGCTACCGTGTCGATCGTTGCCCTGCTTGGCACGACCTTCACCAGCATGGCCCAGGCCGACCTCACCGCCCTTTACGAAGCCGCCAAGGCCGAGGGCAAGCTGACCACCATCGCGCTGCCCCATGATTGGTGCGGCTATGGCAAGGTGATCGAGACCTTCAAGGCGAAGTATCCCGGCATCACCGTCAACGAACTGAACCCCGACGCCGGCTCCGCCGACGAAATCGAGGCGATCAAGGCCAATATCGGCAACACCGGCGACCAGGCTCCGGACGTCGTCGACGTCGGCCTGAGCTTCGGCCCGTCGGGCAAGGCCGAGAATCTCTATCAGGCCTACAAGGTCTCGACCTGGGACTCGATCCCGGCCGAAGCCAAGGATGCCGACGGCTTCTGGTATGGCGACTACTATGGCGTGATGTCGTTCCTCGTGAACACCGACATCGTCACCAAGGTGCCGCAGAGCTGGGCCGAGCTGAAGGCGTCGGACTACGCCAACGCCTTCGCCCTCGCCGGCGATCCGCGCGCCTCCAACCAGGCCATCCAGGCGGTCTACGCCGCCGGCCGTTCCGGCGGTGCGACCGATCCGGTGGAAGCCGCCAAGGCCGGCCTCGAGTTCTTCAAGGAGCTCAACAGCGCCGGTAATTTCGTGCCGGTGATCGGCAAGGCCGCTTCGGTGGCGCAGGGCACGACGCCGATCGTCGCGGCCTGGGACTACAACGTGCTCGCCTGGCGCGACGGCTTTGCCGGCAACCCGGCGGCCGAAGTGGTCGTGCCGTCGGACTCGGTGGTCGCTGGTGTCTATGTGCAGGCCATCTCGGCCCACGCGCCGCATCCGAACGCCGCCAAGCTCTGGATGGA
Source organism: Hyphomicrobiales bacterium (assembly GCA_004144345.1). Classification (GTDB taxonomy): domain Bacteria; phylum Pseudomonadota; class Alphaproteobacteria; order Rhizobiales; family Devosiaceae; genus Devosia_A. Next base: position 22,099 of record SEEL01000002.1, on the reverse strand, counting down.
GTTCCTCTATTCGGACGAAGGCCAGCTGCTGTGGCTCGAAGGCTATTGCCACCCGATCCGCTTCAACGATCTCGCCGCCAACGGCAAGATCCCGCAGGACCTGCTCGACAAGCTGCCCAACCCCGACCTCTACGCCAAGGCCGTGTTCCCCTCGATCGACGAGCAGAACGCCGCCAAGGCTGAGATCACCGCGAACTGGGACGCTGTCGTCGGCGCCAATGTCGAATAAGCAAGACCCATCGCTGGTCGTTCCAACCGCAACCGGTCCGGCGCAAGCCGGGCCGGTTTTTGGGTCGGCATCCGGTTCGGCCAAGGCCGGGCCGGCTCGAGGACCCGTTCGTCGTGACGGCGGCATCCGCCTCGCCGAATGGATCGGCGTCGCGCCGTTCCTGATCTTTGCCGTGATGTTCCTGCTGGTGCCGACGCTGTTCCTCATCTCGTCGGCCTTCGTCGACAAGGCGGGACACTTCACTTTCCAGAATTTGATCGACCTCGGGACCGAGCGCGTCGTCAGCGCCTTCTCGATTTCAATCCGCGTCTCCGCCGCCTCGGCCCTGCTCGGCGCCGCCATCGGCCTTGCCATCGCGCTCGCGGTGATCCGCGGCAGGCTGCCCAGCTTCGTGCGCGACTCGGTGATGACCTTTTCGGGCGTCGCCTCGAACTTCGCCGGCCTGCCGCTGGCCTTCGCCTTCATCGCGACCGTCGGCCGGCTCGGCATGCTGACCATCGTGCTGAAGCTGGTCGGCATCGACATCTACAAGATGGGCTTCAACATCCTCAGTTTCTGGGGCCTGACGCTCACCTATCTCTATTTCCAGATCCCGCTGATGGTGCTGATCATCGCGCCGGCGATCGACGGGCTGAAGAAGGAATGGCAGGAGGCCGCCGCGACGCTGGGCGCGAGCCGCTGGCAGTTCTGGCTCTATGTCGGTTTCCCGGTGCTGTGGCCCAATCTGCTCGGCACGCTGTCGCTGCTGTTCGCCAATGCCTTCGGCGCCATCGCCACCGCCTATGCGCTGACCGGCTCGTCGCTCAACATCGTGCCGATCCTGCTCTATGCGCAGATCCGTGGTGACGTGCTGCAGAACCCCGGCCTCGGCGCCGCGCTGGCGCTCGGCATGATCGTCATCACCGGCATTGCCAACATCATCGCCATCGCCGTGCGCACGCGCGCCGAGAGGTGGCTCAAATGAAGGCGTCGCGCTTCTGGCCCTGGCTGGTGTTCGCGCTGGGGGCGCTGTATTTCCTCGCGCCGCTGATCGCCACCTTCATCTTCTCGCTGCGCATGCGGCGCGATACGCTGACCTTCGACGCCTATATTTCGGTGTTCTCCGACGCGCGTTTCCAGGCGACTTTTGGCTATTCGCTGATGGTGGGCGTGTTCACCATCATCCTTGGCCTGTTGATCGTGGTGCCCGCCGCCTATTTCGTGCGGCTGCGGCTGCCGTGGCTGCGGCCGATCATGGATTTCGTGACGCTGCTGCCGCTGATCATTCCGCCGATCGTGCTCGTCTTCGGCCATATCCGGCTCTACAATTCGAGCTCCTGGCTGCCGCTGACCAATTCGACGCTGGGCACCGATCTGCTGCTGACCTGCGGCTATGTGGTGCTGGCCCTGCCCTACATGTATCGCGCCGTCGATACGGGGCTGCGCACCATCGACGTGCAGACGCTGACCGAAGCGGCCAACATCCTTGGCGCCGGGCCGATCCGCATCATGGCCAATGTGATCTTTCCCAACATCATCGTGGCGGTGATCTCGGGCGCCTTCCTGACCTTTGCGATCGTCATCGGCGAATTCACCATGGCGAGCCTGCTGAACCGGCCGGCCTTCGGCGTCTACATGCAGAATGTCGGCGCCAACCGGGCCTTCGAGCCGTCGGCGCTGGCCATCATTTCCTTCATCATCACCTGGGGGGCGATGGGCATGATCCAGCTGCTCGCGCGCTTCGCTCCCAAGACAGCCCCGCGGATTTGAGATGGCCGAGCCGTTCCTCAGGATCGACAACATCACCAAGACTTTCAAGGACAACCAGGTGGTGAAGGGCGTCGACCTTGCCTTCGACAAGGGCGAGTTCGTGTCGCTGCTCGGCCCCTCGGGCTGTGGCAAGACGACGATCTTGCGCATGATCGCCGGGTTCGAGCAGCCGACCACCGGCTCGATCATCGTCGATGGCAAGGACATCACCGGCCTGCCGCCGAACCGGCGCAAGATCGGAATGGTGTTCCAGGCCTACGCGCTGTTTCCCAACATGAATGTCGCCGACAATATCGGCTTCGGCCTCAAGATCACCAACACGCCGCGCGCCGAGCGCGAGGCGCGGGTGGAGGAAATGCTCAAACTCATCGGCCTCCCCGGCTATGGCAAGCGCTTCCCGTTCGAACTGAGCGGCGGCCAGCAGCAGCGCGTGGCGCTGGCGCGGGCGATTGCGCCCCGCCCCTCGATGCTGCTGCTCGACGAGCCGCTGTCGGCGCTCGATGCCAAGATCCGCGTGTCGTTGCGCGAAGAAATCCGCGCCATCCAGCGCGAACTGGGCATCACCACGGTGTTCGTGACGCATGACCAGGAAGAGGCACTGTCGATTTCGGACCGCATCGTGGTGATGAATGCCGGCAAGGTGGAGCAGTTCGGCACGCCGTTCGAAATCTACAACCGGCCGACGACGCGCTTTGCCGCGACCTTCGTCGGCACGCTCAATACGCTCGAGGCCCAAGTGGTGGATGGCGCGGCGAAACGCGTCAGCATCGACGGGCAGGTCGCGACGATCCCGGCCCTGCCCGCCGGCCTCGCGGCGGGCAGCCCCATTGCGCTCACCATGCGCCCCGAGGCGGTGTCGCTCGCCAACGGCCAGCACCGCGACATCGTGCTCGACGGCACGGTGAGCGAAGTGTCGTTCCTCGGCTCGGTGATCCGGCTCAAGGTGAAGCTCGGGGCCAATGTGGTGGCGCTCGACACCTTCAACGACCCGCACACGCCGCCGCCCGCCTATGGCGAAACGGTCAAGGTCACCATCGCCGGCAGCGACATTCTCGTTCTCGGGGAATGAGCCTCAACGTCCTCTTCATCACCGCCGACCAATGGCGCGGCGAATGTCTCGGCGTTGCCGGGCATAAGCTGGTGAAGACGCCCAACATTGATGGGCTGGCGGTGGAGGGGACGGTGTTCCTCAACCACTATGCCAATGCCGCGCCCTGCTCGCCGGCGCGCGCCTGCCTCTATACCGGCCTCTACCAGATGACCAACCGCGTGGTGCGCAACGGCACGCCGCACGCCCACCGCTTCGACAATGTCGCACTGGCGGCGCGGCGCGTCGGTTATGCGCCCGCGCTGTTCGGCTACACCGACCAGGCGGCGGACCCCAATGTCGTGCCGGCGGGTGATCCGCGGCTCACGACCTATGAGGGCGTGCTGCCGGGCTTTGATGTGCGGATGCGCCTGCCCGAGGACGACAAGCCCTGGCTGAGCTGGCTCGCCGCGCAGGGCCTCGATTTCGCCGATCGCCACGACGCGCACCGGCCGGTGCGCGATGCGGGGAAGATCAGCATCGCCCCGCCGCGCTACAGCAAGGAGCAGACGCAGACGGCGTTCCTCGCCGACGAGTTCATCCGCTTTCTCGGTGAGCAGGACGGCAAATGGTTCGCGCATCTGAGCTTCCTCAGGCCCCATCCGCCCTTCATCGTGCCCGAGCCGTACAATGCGATGTACGATCCGGCTGAAATGGGCAGCTTCCGCCGCGCCGCGACGGTGGCGGCCGAGGCGGCGGTGCACCCGCTGGTGGCGCTGGCGCTGGCCAGCACCGGACGCGAGCATTTCGTTCCCGGCGCCAGCGGGCCGGTCGCCGACCTCAGCGAGGCCGAGTTCCGGCAGATCAAGGCGACATATTTCGGCATGATCAGCGAAGTCGATGCGCAGCTTGGCCGCGTCTTCGATGCGATCAAGGCGGCCGGGCAATGGAACGACACTCTGGTGATCTTCACCTCGGACCATGCCGAACTGTTGGGCGACCACTATCTGCTCGGCAAGGGCGGCTATCACGACCAGAGCCAGCATGTGCCGCTGGTGCTCTATCTGCCGGGCAAGGCAGGTGGTGGCCGGGTTACGGCCTTCACCGAATCGGTCGACATCTACCCGACGCTGCTCGCCGCGATCGGCGCGACGCCCGTCCATGTGAGCGACGGCGCCTCGCTGCTGCCCTTCCTCGACGATGTCCAGCCCGCTGGCTGGTGGCGGGACGCGGCACATTGGGAGTTCGATTTCCGCGACGTGGCGGGCCAGTCGGCCGAGCAGGCGCTGGGGCTCGACAGCGTGTCGCTCAACATGGCGGCGGTGCGGACGCGGAAGTGGAAATACGTCCACTTCGCCGCGCTGCCCCCGCTGCTGTTCGATCTCGAGGCCGATCCCGACAATCTCGTGAACCTCGCCGGCAATCCGGCCTATGCGGCAGTGCAGCTCGAAATGGCGGAGCGGCTGCTGAGCTGGCGGGCAAAGCATCTCGACCAGACGCTGGCGCTTACGGCGCTGACGCCGGAGGGCGTGGTCAGCCGCGACATCGCGCGCTAGATTGGCGCCATGGAAGATCCGTTTGTTTCGACAGAGTGGCTGGCTGCGCGGCTTGCCGACCCCAACATCATTGTGCTCGACGGCAGCTGGTATCTGCCGGCGGCCAAGCGCGACCCCGAGGCCGAGTATCTCGCCGGGCATATCCCCGGCGCGCTGTTCTTCGACGTCGACGCGATCGCCGACACCTCCACCGGCCTGCCGCACATGCTGCTCGGGCCGGAGGAATTCGGCCGCCAGGTCGGCGCGCTCGGCATCGGCGACGGCATGACCATCGTGATCTACGACGAGAGCGGCCTGTTCTCGGCGCCGCGCGTCTGGTGGGAATTTCTTGCGATGGGCGCCAAGGACATCCGCATCCTCGAAGGAGGCGGGCCGAAATGGCGCGCCGAGGCACGGCCGCTAGAAACCGGCGCTGTGACGCGGCCGCCGGCGGTGTTCACGCCCGACTTCCACGCGGAGCTGGTGAAGAGTTTCGGCGACGTCAAAGCCGCCATCGCGGCCGAGGGGCAGATCGCCGATGCGCGGCCCAATGGCCGCTTCATCGGCCGCGACCCCGAACCGCGGCCGGGCCTGAGATCGGGCCACATGCCGGGCGCGGTGAGCCTGCCGGCGATGGAACTGGTGGCCAATGGCGGGCTGAAGCCGGTGGCCGAACTGCAGGCGATGTTCGCGGCCTCAGGGCTCGATCTCGAGCAGCCCATCATCACCAGCTGCGGCTCTGGCAGCACCGCCTCGACGCTCCTGCTGGCGCTCAAGCTGGCGGGCGCCATACAGGTCGCCGTCTATGACGGCTCCTGGGCCGAATGGGGCGCCCATCCCGAGGCGGACATTGTGAAGGATAGCTGACAAACACGTCTTTTGACATTTGATCGGCGTTCTACGATCTGCATTAATCTTTGCGTCGGCACGCAACGAAGCACGATTGCGCACATTGCTGCTTTCCGAAGGGCGATGCCGCCCCGGAGTTCCAGCCATGAAGAAACTGTCCCTGGCCGCGCTTTGCGCGGCGATGATGCTGCCTGCGCTAGCGATGGCCCAGGATGTCAGCGTCAGTACCGAGGTGAGTGTCAGCGGCGAAGTCAGCGTCAGCACGCCCGATCTGTCGAGCGTCCTGTCCTCGGCCTCGTCGGAGGTATCGTCCGCGCTGTCGTCCGAGCTGTCGTCGATGTCCTCGTCGTCCGGCATGAGTTCGGGCGAGGCGATGAGCTGCGATACGCTCGACATGTCCACCATGATGCTGACACCGATCGATGCGGCAGCGCTCGCTGCAGTGACGTCGGTGACCGTGTTCGCCGTCGACGAGTGCTCGGGCATCGGCGGTCTTGCCGCCATTGATGGCGGGGCGGTGGCCACGCTGCAGACCAACCAGATGGTGATCGACGCGCTGGCGGCGCAGGGCGAAGCCGGTGGTGAGATCGTCGCCTATACGATGTCGGACAATTCGCTCACGGTGTATGTCCGCAAGCGCTGAGACGCGGCACACAAGGTGCGGCCGCGTGTGGCCGCACCTAACAGCGCTGAGCGGCCGGCCTAGCCCTTGTTCTTGTTGTAGACGTCGAACACCACGGCGCCGAGCAGCACGAGGCCCTTGACCACCTGCTGCCAGTCGATGTTAACGCCGACGATCGACATGCCGTTGTTCATCACGCCCATGATGAAGCCGCCGACCACGGTGCCGACCACCTGGCCGACGCCGCCCATGGCCGAGGCGCCGCCGATGAACACCGCCGCAATCACGTCGAGTTCGGAACCGAGGCCCGCGGCGGGAACCGCCTGGCCCTGGCGCGCCGCGATGATGAGGCCGCCCAGCGCCGACAGCACGCCCATATTGACGAACACCAGCAGCGTCAGCCGCTCAGTCTTGATGCCCGACAGCTGCGCCGCCTTGATGTTGCCGCCCATGGCGTAGACGCGCCGCCCGATGGTGGTCTTCTTGGTGACGAACATGAAGAAGCCGATGAGCAGGCTCATCACCACCAGCACGATCGGCAGGCCCTTGTAGTTGGCGAACTGGAAGAACAGGAAGAGCGCCAGCGCCGCCACGACGAAGGTCTTGACCGCGAACAGGCCGAACGGCTCGGCATGGTGGCCGCGGCGCTCGCGCGTGCGGCGGCTGGCGAGCCCGAACCACACATAGGCGAGCACGGCGGCGATACCGATGACGATGGTGGTCATGTGGAGCACGATGCCGCTGCCCTGCACGGTCTTGCCGGCGGCATTGACGATGGGCGGCACCAGCGTCAGCGGGCCGATGAGATCGGGGATGAAGCCCGAGCTCAGCGCCTTGAACGGATCGGGCAGCGGACCGACCGACGAGCCGCCGCCGAGCAGCGCCTGGCAGAGGCCGCGGAAGATCAGCATGCCGGCCAGCGTGACGATGAAGCTCGGTATCTTGTGATAGGCGATCCAATAGCCCTGCGCCCCGCCGATGATGCCGCCGATGACAAGGCAGACCAGCGACACGACCAGCGGATTGGAGAGCGGCCCCAGCGGCCAGATCACCATCATCATGGCGGCAAGCGCCCCGGTAAAACCGGCGACGGAGCCAACGCTGAGATCGATATGGCCGGCGATGATCACCAGCAGCATGCCCAGCGCCATCACGATGATGAAGCTGTTCTGCTGCACGAGGTTGGAGAGGTTCAGCGGCTTGAACATCGTGCCATTGGTAAAATACTGGAACACCAGCATCACCGCGATGAGCGCCAGCAACAGGCCATAGTCGCGCAGATTGTTGACCAGCGACGAGACCCGGGCGCGATTGCCCGGCTTGATGTCCGATGCGGCGCCGGTCTGCGGGGCGGGAGAGGATTCGGTGGTCATGATGCTTTGAGTTCTCCCCGCACGATGGCGCGCATGATCTTTTCCTGGCTGGCCTCGGCTGCCGCCATTTCGCCGACGATGCGGCCCTCGTTCATCACATAGATGCGGTCGGAAATGCCGAGCAGTTCGGGCATTTCGGACGAGATGACGATGATGGCCTTACCCTCGGCCGCGAGGCGGGCGATGATGGTGTAGATTTCATATTTGGCGCCGACATCGATGCCGCGCGTCGGCTCGTCGAGGATCAGCACCTCGGGGTTGGCGAAGAGCCATTTGCTCAGCACCACCTTCTGCTGGTTGCCACCCGACAGGTTGCCGGTTTTCTGGAACACGCTCGACGAGCGGATATTGGTGCGGCCGCGAAAATCATTGGCGACGTCGAGTTCGTGCAGATCGTCGATGATGCCGGCCTTCGACACGCCGTCGAGATGCGCCAGCGTGATGTTGTGCTTGACGTGGTCGGTGAGGTTGAGGCCGTAGGTCTTGCGGTCCTCGGTGACATAGGCGATGCCCTGCTCCACCGCGCGCCCGACCGATGACACGTCGAGCTTTTTGCCGTGGAGGAACACCTCGCCGCTGATGCGCGTGCCGTAGGAACGGCCGAACACGCTCATCGCGAATTCGGTGCGCCCGGCGCCCATCAGCCCGGCAATGCCGACCACTTCGCCCTTGCGGACATTGATGTCGATGCCCTTGATCACCTGCCGCTCGGCATGGAGCGGGTGATAGACGCTCCAGTTCTTCACCTCGAACACCACCTCGCCGATCTTGGGTTCGCGCGGCGGATAGCGATCGTCGAGCGAGCGCCCGACCATCGAGGTGATGATGCGATCTTCGGTCAGTTCGCTGCGCGGCAGCGTCTCGATGGTCCTGCCGTCGCGGATGATGGTCACATGGTCGGCGACGCGGCTGATCTCGTTGAGCTTGTGCGAAATGAGGATCGACGTGATGCCCTGCCGCTTGAACTCGAGCAGCAGATCGAGCAGCGCCTGGCTGTCCTTCTCGCTGAGGCTGGCGGTGGGCTCGTCGAGGATGAGGAGCTTGACCTCCTTGCTCAGCGCCTTGGCGATTTCGACCAGCTGCTGCTTGCCGACGCCGATATTGGTGATGAGCGTGCGCGGATCTTCGCTGAGCCCGACCTTCTTGAGCAGCGCGGCGGTCTTCTGCTCATTGCCGACCCAGTCGATGACGCCGAGCCTAGCCTGCTCATTGCCGAGGAAAATGTTCTCGCTGATCGACAGCATCGGCACCAGCGCCAGTTCCTGGTGGATGATGACGATGCCGACGCGCTCGCTGTCATGGATGCCCTTGAACGACATCTCCTGGCCGCGGAACACGATCGTGCCCTCATAGGAGCCGGCGGGATAGACGCCGGACAGCACCTTCATCAGCGTCGATTTGCCGGCGCCATTCTCGCCGACGACGGCGTGGATCTCGCCTTCCTCGACGCTGAGGTTGACGTCCGACAGCGCCTTCACGCCCGGAAAGACCTTGGTGATGCCGCGCATCTCCAGAATAGCCGACGCCATGGCTCTGCTGTTCCTCCGCCCCTGTCCGATGTTAGCCCTGTGCCCGGCTAGCGAAAAGGGCTCCGCGCGTTCAACCGCGGAGCCCTCGTTCACAAAGTGCGGCGGCTTACTTCAGCTCGTCCGCCTTGATGTAGCCGGAGTCGACCACCAGCGCCTGGTAGTTCGAGGCATCGACTTCGTACGGGGTCAGCAGGATCGACGGGACGACCTTCACATCATTGTTGTAGGTCTTTTCGTCGAGGCCTTCCGGCTTGCCGCCGGTGAGGACCGTGTCGACCAGCTCGACCGTCGCCTTGGCGAGGTCGCGCGTGTCCTTGAACACGGTGGAGTACTGCTCGCCGGCGATGATCGCCTTGACCGACGCCGTCTCGGCGTCCTGGCCGGTGACGATCGGCCAGGCCTGGTCGCCCGTGCCGTAGCCGACAGCGCGCAGCGCTTCGATGATGCCGCGGCTCAGCCCGTCATACGGCGAGAGCACGCCCTGCACGGTCGTGGTGCCGTCCGAGTAGTTGGCCGACAGCAGGTTTTCCATGCGGGCCTGGGCAGTGGCGGCGAGCCAGCGGAGCGTACCGACCTTGTCCATGCCGGTCTGGCCGGAGACGATCTTGATGTCGCCGGCGTCGATCAGCGGCTGCAGCACCGACATGGCGCCGTCGTAGAAGAAGAAGGCATTGTTGTCGTCGGGCGAGCCGCCGAACAGTTCGACGTTCCACGGCTTGGTGTCCGGGAAGCGTTCCTTGAGGCCCTTCACCAGCGAATTGGCCTGGATGACGCCGACGCCGAAATTGTCGAACGTGGTGTAGTAGTCAACGTTCGGCGACCCCTTCAGCAGGCGGTCATAGGCGACGACGACGGTACCGGCGTCAGCAGCCTTCTGCAGCGCGTCAACGAGCGTGGTGCCGTCGATCGAGGCGATGATCAGCGCGACCGGCGCCTTGGTCAGTTCGTTTTCGAGCTGGCTGAGCTGGGTCGGGATATCGTCCTGCGCGTACTGCAGATCGACGGTGTAGCCCTTGGCTTCGAGCTGGGACTTCACGGCATCGCCGTCATTGATCCAGCGCTGCGAGGTCTTGGTCGGCATCAGCACGCCGATCAGGCCCTTGTCCTGCGCATACACGGCACCGGTCGACAGGGCCATGGCGCCGACGATCGCAGTCGCCGTCAGAAGTTTCAGTAGTTTCACGAGCGTCCTCCCGGGAACGGTGTGGTTGTGGCTGAACTCAGCCGCGAGGCGAGCTGCCGTTTCGTCCGATGCTGGAAAAGCGGGCGACGTTCCGTGGGATGGGTCGTCGCTGTGGTGGGGAAGCGTGCGCCGGAGCCTCGGCTCCGTCTCGCATGCCAACCGATTCTGCCTCCCGGGCGCCGGCCTTGACGGCCTCTCTAGTGCTTTAGTCGCACAGGGCAGAAACTAGAGTAGTCAGATATTGTTGTAAAGCACGCTAATAATGCCGTGATAGTCGCCGCATTGTATACAATACTTGCAAGCGCTTGAGATGCTTGAATGCCAGCGCTTTCATCACATTTCGGAGGCACGTTCATCGGTGAATGAGCCTATTGCCTAAGCGCTAAAAGCCGATATGCTAGAAAAGGTATCTGATATCTGAGGGGATATGGCCAGTACCGCCAAACCTGCCACAACGCCGACGACCGGCGCCCGCACCGCTACGGCGGCCGTCGCGGACGCGCTCGCCAATATGGTGCTCACCGAGATGTCGCCAGGCATGAGCCTGCCGAGCGAGGGCGACCTCGCGGCGCGCTTCGATGTCAGCCGCCTCACCGTGCGCGAAGCGGTAAAGATGCTCGCCGGGCGCGGGCTGATCGATGTCGGCCGCGGCCGCCGTTCGGTGGTGGTGGAGCCGACGGGACGCGGCTTCTCCGACTATCTCACCACCGTCATCCGCAGCGACCCCAAGGGCCTGTTCGATCTGATCGAACTGCGCATGTCGCTCGAAACGCAATCGGCGACGCTCGCCGCCAAGCGCGCCACCCGCGCCGGTATCGCGGCGCTCGAGACGGCCATCGAGGGCATGCGCGTCGCCGCCGAGGACGGCAAGAAGGGCATCGATGTCGAAGGCTCTGAACTACGATTCCACCAGCACGATGTCGGCTTCCACGAAGCCATCGCGCTATCGAGCGGCAACCGGCTGATCTCCTATCTGTTCGAGGCGATGGCGCAGCCGCTGCAGCGCAGCTTCGCGCTGAGCCGCCGCGGCCATGATGCCCGCGGCCACACCGCCGACGACACCATCGCCGCCCATGTCGCCGTGCTCGAAGCCATCCGCGCCGGCAATGCCAAGGCGGCGGGCGCCGCGATGCGCTCGCATCTCGAGGACACCGAGCGCGATATCCGTTCGGCCCTCAATGCACGCCCCACCGACAGCATCGCCTGGGGCGAACCGGCCGGCGACTGATGCGCGGGCCGCCTCACGGTGACACCTGCGCGCGGCACATTGCTCCCCTGCTGTTCACCCCATAACCAGCGCGCGGCGCCGGGCGGATAGTCCTCATGCAGCCCCAGTAGCGGCGGGCGGCGGATTTGTGAGGCTGCCATGGGCGCCGGGATCAAACCCGACGCGACGGAGCAACTCGGCTTCGTTGCGCTGTGGAAGGAAGACCTCTCGGTCTATCGCGAGGGACTGCTGGCGCAGGGGTTCTGGGCCTTGCGCGTGCACCGCTACGGCGCCATGACGCGCCGCATCCGGCAGCGGCCGCTGCGCCTCCTCGCGCGCCTGCCCTATCATGTCGGCAACAAGCTCACCGAAATCCTGTTCGGCATCTCGATCGGCAGCAACGCCATCATCGGCAGGCGCTGCGTCATCGAGCATTTCGGCACCATCATCATCCATAGCGACACGCGCATCGGCGATGGCGTACGCCTCCGCCAGGGCGTCACCATCGGCATCCGCAACATGGACCGGCCGGCCGACGCGCCGACCATCGGCGACCGCGTCGATATCGGCGCCGGCGCGAAACTGCTCGGCGCCATCAGCATCGGCGACGATGTGGCCATCGGCGCCAACGCCGTGGTGCTCACCGATGTGCCGGCGCATTCCATTGCCGTCGGCGTGCCGGCGGTGATCAAGCCGCGCCGGCAGGTGGCAAAGGCGGCGTGACCGCTAGCCGTGGTTGACCATGATGTGCCGCACGGCGGTGTAGTCTTCGAGCGCGTAGACCGACATGTCCTTGCCGTAGCCGGACTGCTTCAACCCGCCATGCGGCATCTCGTTGACCAGCATGAAGTGGGTATTGATCCAGGTGCAGCCATATTGGAGGCGCGCCGCGGTCTGCATGGCCTTCGACACATCCTTCGTCCACACCGATGAGGCGAGGCCATAGTCGGAATCATTGGCCCAGGCGATGGCATCCTCGGGCTCGGTGAAGCGGGTGATCGAAACCACCGGGCCGAACACTTCGCGGCGCACGATCTCGTCGCTCTGCAGCGCCCCCGCGACCACCGTCGGCTCGTAGTAGAAGCCATCGGCGCCGGCCGTGTGCCCGCCCGTCGCGATCTTGATATGCGGCAGCTCGGCGGCGCGTTCGACAAAGCTCGCGACGCGGTCGCGCTGCCGCTTCGAGATCAGCGGGCCGATCTCGTTGATGCTGTCGTCCTGCTGGTTGTATTTGATCGACGACACGGCGGCCGAGAGATCGGCGACGAGGTTGTCGTGGATCTTCGGGCCGGCATAGATGCGGCAGGCGGCGGTGCAGTCCTGTCCGGCATTGTAATAGCCGAAGGCCTTGAGGCCGCTCACCACCGCCTCGAGATCGGCATCGTCATAGACGATGACGGGCGCCTTGCCGCCCAGTTCGAGATGCGTGCGCTTCACCGATTTGGCAGCCGCCTCCAGCACCTTCTTGCCGGTGGAGACGTCGCCGGTGATCGAGATCATGTTGATCTTGGGGTGGTTGATCAGCGCATTGCCGACCGAACCGCCGCGCCCGAGGATCACGTTGACGACGCCCTCGGGCAGAATGTCGGCCATCACTTTCGCGAGCCTCAGCGCCGTCAGCGGCGTCTGCTCCGACGGCTTGAACACCACCGTGTTGCCGCCCGCGATGGCCGGCGCCAGCTTCCAGGCCATCATCATCAGCGGATAGTTCCACGGCGCGATCGAGCCGACGATGCCGATCGGGTCGCGGCGGATGAAGGACGTGTGGCCCGGCAGATATTCGCCGCCCACCGTCGCCGGCATCGAGCGGATTGCGCCGGCAAAGAAGCGCCAGCAATCGACGATCGCGGGAATCTCGTCATTGAGCACCGCATTGATCGGCTTACCGCAGTTCAGTGCCTCAAGCGCCGCGAAGCCTGCCGCGTCGGCCTCAATGGCGGCGGCGATCCTCAGCAGATAGGCGGAGCGCTGCCCCGGCGTGGTGCGCGACCATGATTTGAACGCCGCCTCGGCGGCCAGCACCGCGGCATCGATCTGCGCTGTCGAGGCCTCCGGGATCGCCTCGATCAGCTTGCCATTGCGCGGATTGAGGACCTGCTCCTCGGTTTCAGTGCCCGCTTCAAACCGCGAGCCGATCAGCATTTGGGTATCCATCAGGTCCTCCTAGATTTCCCACTGCGTCATCCCCGCCAAGGCGGGGATCCAGGGGCCACGTGCACCGTGGTTGTTGCCCTGGATTCCCGCCTGCGCGGGAATGACGTTGTGGATGATTGAAATAGTGTGAGTCATTTCCCCATCCCGCTGACGGTCTGTTCGCCGCCGCGCGTCAGGTAGAACGCGGCGAGAATGGGAAGGAACGTGACGATCACGACGACCATCGCGACCACATTGGTGACGGGGCGCTGGCGCGGGCGCACCAGCTCTTCAAGCATCCAGATCGGCAGCGTCTGCTGCTGGCCGGCCGTGAAGGTGGTGACGATGACTTCGTCAAAACTCAGCGCGAAGGCGAGCATGCCGCCCGCCAGCAGCGCCGTGCCGAGATTGGGCAGGATAACGTGCCGGAACACCTGGAAGCCATTGGCGCCGAGGTCCATCGCCGCCTCCACCATGGAACCGTGGAGGCGGCGGAAGCGGGCGACCGCATTGTTGTAGACCACCACGACGCAGAAGGTCGCGTGGCCGAGGATGATGGTCCAGAAGCTGAACGGGATATCCATCAGATTGAATGCCGAGCGCAGCGAGATACCGGTGATGATGCCGGGCAGCGCGATGGGCAGGATGACGAGCAGCGAGATCGTCTCGCGGCCGAAGAAGCGCGTGCCCGATACAGCGGCGGCGCAGAGCGTGCCGATGATCAGCGCGATGACGGTCGAGATGCTCGCCACCTGCACCGACAGCGTCAGCGCCTGCCACACATCGACCCGGCCCCAGGTGACGCGGAACCAATCGAGCGTCAGCCCCGGCGGCGGCCAGCGATAGGTCCGCTCCTCGGTGGAGAAGGCATAAAGAAAGATCAGCGCCAGCGGCAGCAGCATGAACAGCAGCCCGGCGACGGCGGCGATGGTGAGGCCCAGCGGGGCGCGGGGTTCGCTAGAGCGCATCGAAGGCTCCTGCGTGGCGGGCGCCCCAGAGGTAGAAGCCCATGATGAGGATCGGCACGACGGTGAACGCTGCCGCGAGAGGGATGTTGCCCGCCGTGCCCTGATGCGCATAGACGGCCTGGCCGATGAAGAACTGCGAGTTCCCCACGATCTGCGGAATGATGTAGTCGCCCAGCGTCAGCGAGAAGGTGAAGATCGAGCCCGCGATGATGCCCGGCAGCGCCAGCGGGAAGATCACTTTCCAGAAGGTCTGCCGCGGCGTCGCGCCGAGATCGGCCGAGGCATCGAGGAGATTGACGGGCACGCGCTCGATCGCCGCCTGGATCGGCAGGATCATGTAGGGCATCCACACATAGAGGAAGACGAGGAAGGTGCCCGTGTAGGAGATCGACAGCGAGTTGCCGCCAATGACGGGCAGCGCCAGCCACCAGTCGAGAAGGAAGGTGATGTGCAGCTGCTCGAAAATCCAGTTGAGGATGCCTTCGCGCGCGAGGATCAGCTTCCATGCATAGATCTTGACCAGATAGCTGGCCCAGAGCGGCAGCATGATGCCGAGATAGAAAACGGCTTTCCAGTGGCCCCGCGCATAGCGCGCCGCCCAATAGGCGATGGGGAACGCGACGATCGCCGAGGCGATGGTGACCGCCGTCGCCATCGCCACCGTGCGGATGATGATGTCGAGATTCTGCGCCCGGAACAGCTCGGCATAGGTCTTGAGCGTGAACTCATGGACGATCAGCCCGGAGAAATCGTCGATGGAAAAGAAGCTCTGCAGCAAGAGTGCCAGCAGCGAGCCGACATAGACGATGCCGAGCCACAGCACCGCCGGCAGGATCATCAGGAAGACGAGCAGTTTCGGCTTCCGCCAGAACAGATCCGACAGCGCGCCGAACACGCCGCCGCGGCCGGGAAGGATGGCGCCGGCGTCGGCGGTCATGCTCATGCGCCGCTCTCCATGATGTGGAGCGCGTCCTTGGCAAAGCCCAGCGTCACCTTCTCGCCCTCGCCCGGCAGTTGTTCCGTCGAGGGTACGGAGGCGTGGAGCTTGGTACCGTTGAGATCGATCAGCAGCCGGACCACCGGGCCCAGATAGGATTTCGATACGATCGTGCCGGTCATGCGCGACAGCGAATTGCCGGACCCGGCGGCCATCACATGGATGGCTTCGGGCCTGAGGCTCGCCCAGCGCTTCTCGCCGAGAATCCAGTAGACGAATTCCGGATCGAGCACGTTCGACGAGCCGACGAAATCGGCAACGAAGCGCGATTGCGGCCGCCGGTAGATTTCCTCGGGCGTGCCGATCTGCTGCACGCGGCCGTCATTGAACACGGCGACGCGGTCGGCCATCGACAGCGCCTCGCCCTGATCATGCGTCACGAAGATGAAGGTGATGCCGAGCGATTTCTGTAGCGCCTTCAGTTCGTCCTGCATCGACTCGCGCAGCTTGAGATCGAGGGCGCCCAGCGGCTCGTCGAGCAGCAGCACCTTCGGCTTGTTGACGATGGCGCGCGCCAGCGCCACGCGCTGCCGCTGCCCGCCCGACAATTGCCCCGGCCGCCGGTCGCCATAGCCACTGAGCCGCACCATCTCGAGGGCTTCCTCGGCGGCGCGGTGGCGCGCGGCCTTGGGCAGCTTGCGCAGCATCAGCGAGAAGGCGACGTTGTCGCGCACATTCATGTGCGGGAACAGCGCGTAGTCCTGAAACACCGTGTTGACGTTGCGCCGGTAGGGCGGCACGCCCTCCACCGCCTCGCCAAAAATCCTGATCTGGCCGGCGGTCGGCTGCTCGAACCCGGCGATCAGCCTGAGGCACGTCGTCTTGCCCGACCCCGACGGCCCGAGCATGGCAAAGAACTCGCCCGCCGCGACCTCGAGATCGACCGCGTCCATGGCTTTGACCAGCCCGAAATGGCGCGACACTTGTTGGAGGGATACCGCTGCAGTCACTTGCCAGACGTCCTCACCATTATCTGTGGCCTTGAACCCGCGCACGCGGGCCTTCGGCGGAGCACCGCCTGACCGCACACAGTGGATGGGAACGGGGGACGCAGCGCAAGCCGCGCCCCCCGCGGAGGAAGAGGGTTACCGCCCGCCGATCACGCCGACATAGTCGGAGACCCAGCGGTAGTAGGGGACACATTCGCCGGTGGCGCACTTGGCCGTCGGCGTGCGCCAGAACTGGATCTTTTCGAAATTGTCGTAGCCATTGGTGGCGCAGCCGGTATCGCCGAGCAGCGCATTGCCGGTGCAGGCGGCGGGCACGGACGGCACGGTGCCGAACCAGGCCGACAGATCGCCCTGCACCTTCTGCGACAGCGAATGCTCCATCCACATATAGGCGCAGTTCGGATTGGCGCTGTCGACGCTGAGCATGGTGGTGTCGGCCCAGCCGGTAATGCCTTCCTTCGGGAACACCGACGCGACGGGTGCGCCGCCGGCCTTCAGCACGTTGACCATGAACGGCCAGGACGACGAAGCGACCACGCCCTCATTGGTGAAGTCATCCATCTGGATGAAGGCGTCGTGCCAGTAGCGGCCGACCAGCGTGCGCTGCACGCGCAGCACATCGAGCGCCGCCTTGTACTGGTCCTCGTTGAGCGCGTACGGGTCGGTGATGCCGAGCTCGGGCTTGGTCGATTGCAGATAGAGCGCCGCGTCGGCCACATAGATCGGGCCGTCATAGGCCTGCACGCGCCCCTTGTTCGATTTGCCGTCGGGCAGCGTCGTTTCCTCGAACACCACGCTCCAGCTGTCGGGCGGCGTGTCGCCGAACACTTCGGTATTGTACATGAGGACGTTGGCGCCCCACACATAGGGCGTGCCGTAATGCGTGCCGTCGACCGTGTGCCAGGGCGCGTTCTGCAGGCGCTCGTCGATGGTCGACCAGCTCGGGATCAGCGCCGTGTTGATCGGCTGCACCCGCTTGCCCGCGATCAGGCGGAGCGAGGCATCGCCCGAGGCGGTGACGAGGTCGAAGCCGCCCTCATTCATCAGCGCGACCATTTCGTCGGACGTGGCGGCGACTTTCTGGTTCACCTTGCAACCGGTGGCCGTTTCGAAATCCGTCACCCAGTTGAAGGCCGGATCGGTCTCGCCGCGCTCAAGATATCCCGCCCAGGCGACGATCGAGACCTGTCCCTCGCCGGCACCGAGCGATTGCAGCATGTCCTGCGCCATCACCTGCCCGCCAAAACTGGCGGCCAGCGTGAGGGCCGTGCACGTCCTCAGAATGGATTTCATTTTGCTCTCCCTGCTCGGGAGCCGGGCTGTCGCGCCGCGGCATTCCCTTGATTGGGAGCGTATCTCGGGCATTAACATTCGCAAATTCATTCGGGCGAATGGAAATATCGGAATTTCCGATATCAGATACCGCCATCGGGCCATTTGCTGCGCCCCAACCACAACGTCATCCCCGCGAAGGCGGGAATGACGCGGTGGGCGTTTACTGCCGCTGCCGGGCCGCGACCTGCGCCTGGGCGATACCGATGAAGTCGCGCGCCGCCTGCGGCAGCGACGAGCCGCGCCGCCAGACCATGCCGACCTGCACCACCGGCAGCGCCCCCGAAATGTCCCGGCTCTCGATCCGGTCGCCTTCCAGTGACCACGGCCGGTAGACGAGATCGGGCAGGATCGCGATGCCGGCGCCGGTGGCGACGAGGCTGCGCACTGCCTCGACCGAGCGGGTGCGGAACGCCACATGGGGCTTGGCGCCGAGCGCCGACAGCAGCTTGCCGGTGTTCTCCTCGGTCTCGTCCACCGTCAGCATGATCAGCGGCTCCGACGCGATGTCGCTGAGCGCGATGCTCTCGGCCGAGGCCAGCTTGTGGCCGAGCGGCAGCCACAGCCGGTAGGGCGAGGTCTCGAAGATCTCCGCCTGCAGCGCATTGCGATCACGGAGATTGGAGATGACCATCACCGCCACGTCCAGCTCGCCGCCGATCAGCAGATGCTCGAGATAATCGCCATTGTCCTCGATCGCCGACACATCGACGCCGGGATAAGCCCGCCGGAACCGCGCGAGGAGATCCGACAGCACATAGCCGGCGACGAGCGAGGTCACCCCCAGCGACAGATGCCGCTGCGCCTGCGGCTCGGCATCGGGCGCAAAGGAGCGCCGCGCATCCTGCACATCGGCGAGGATGCGGTTGGCATGGCGGTAGAACTGGTGGCCCTTGTGGGTGATGGTGAGGCCCCGCCGGTGCCGCTCGAACAGCGTCACGCCGAGGTCGGTTTCGAGCTCCTTGATCGCCTCGGTCACCGCCGACTGGCTGATGGAAAGGCTCTGCGCGGCGCCCGAAACGGTCCCCTCCTCCGCCACCGCGATGAAATACTGGAGCTGCCGGAGGGTGAATGCCATTTGCGGATAATGCATTGGCGCGAAGCATTTGGAAGCCTCGACGCGCCGGGAACGGCTCGCTAAGGTTGGCGTTGGGAAGCGGCTTGGCGAATTAAGGTAACGACGACTTTGTCCATCAAAGCCGCGATCTATCATCTCACCCACTACAAATATGACCGGCCGGTCCTGCTGGCGCCGCAGATCATCCGGCTGAAGCCAGCGCCGCATTCGAAGACCCGCGTCATCAGCCATTCGCTGAAAGTCTTTCCCGACAAGCACTTCGTCAATCTGCAACAGGACCCCTATGGCAACTGGCTGAGCCGCCACGTTTTCCCCGAGCCGGTGACCGAGCTGAAGATCGAAGTCGATCTTGTCGCCGACATGACGATCTACAATCCGTTCGATTTCTTCGTCGAGGAAGAGGCCGAGATCTGGCCCTTCGCCTATCCCGAAACGCTGCGCGACGATCTCTCGATCTATATGAAGCCGCAGCCGGCCGGGCCGCTGCTGACTGAATTTCTGGCGACGGTCGACCGCACGCCCCGCAACACGGTCAATTTCGTCACCGAACTCAACGCCCATGTGCAAAGCCGCATCGGCTATATCGTGCGGCTCGAAACCGGCGTGTTCGAGCCAGAGGAAACGCTGGCGCGGGCACAGGGCTCGTGCCGCGACAGCGGCTGGCTGCTGGTTGAAGCGCTGCGCCATCTCGGCTTCGCCGCGCGGTTCGTCTCCGGCTATCTGATCCAGCTCAAGCCCGACCTCGTCTCGCTCGACGGCCCGGCCGGCACCAATGTCGATTTCACCGACCTCCACGCCTGGTGCGAAGTGTACCTGCCCGGCGCCGGCTGGGTCGGCCTCGATCCGACGTCGGGCCTGCTCACCGGCGAGAGCCATATCCCGCTGGCTGCGACGCCGCATTACCGCAATGCCGCGCCGATCAGCGGCGCCTATTCGGCGACGGGTCCGGTCAACACCGATTTTGCCTTCGACATGACGGTGACGCGCGTCGCCGAGCATCCGCGCATCACCAAGCCCTTCTCCGACGACAGTTGGGCCCGCCTCAACGCTCTCGGCCACAAGGTCGATGCCGTGCTCCAGGCGAACGACGTTCGCCTTACCATGGGCGGCGAGCCGACCTTCGTGTCGATCGACGATTTCGAGAGCGGCGAGTGGAACACCGATGCAGTCGGCCCCACCAAGCGCGCCAAGGCCGACGCCCTTATCCGGAGGCTGCGCGAACAGATCGCGCCGGGCGGCTTCATCCACTACGGCCAGGGCAAATGGTATCCCGGCGAGACGCTGCCACGCTGGACGTTTTCGCTCTACTGGCGCCGCGACGGCCAGCCGGTCTGGCGCGACCAGTCGCTGGTGGCAACCGAAGGCGAAACGACGCCCGCGACACCTGCCGATGCGGAGAAATTGCTCGTCACGCTCGCCAACAATCTGGGCCTCGCCGGCGATACGGTGGCGCCCGCCTATGAGGATCCGGGCGACTGGCTGCTCAAGGAAGCGCGCCTGCCCGACAATGTCGATCCGACCAACAATGAGCTGAAGGACGCCGAAGCCCGCTCGCGCATGGCAAAAGTGTTCGAGCGCGGCCTCACCGCGCCGACCGGCTATGTGCTGCCGGTGCAGCGCTGGAATTCGCGCGCCCCCGGCCAGAAATGGATCACCGAGAAATGGCGCACGCGGCGCGGCAAGCTGTTCCTCGCCGCCGGTGACTCGCCCGTCGGCTATCGGCTGCCGCTGAGTTCGCTGAAGCATGTCGGCGCGACCAGCTATCCGCATATCGTGCCCGCCGATCCCCTGCAGCCAGTAGGCGACCTGCCGCCGGCCGGGTCCCTGCCCGACCGCATCCAGCCCACCGCGCGCTTCACCGCCGACCCCACCGAGACGCAGCAGATCAACGAGCAGGTGCTCGACGAGATCGACTCGACCGTCCGCACCGCGATCACCGTCGAACTGCGCGAGGGCCACCTCAGCGTCTTCTTCCCGCCGGTCTCGACGCTTGAGGATTATCTCGAACTGGTTGCCGCCGCGGAGGACGCCGCGAAGGCCGCCGGCCTGCCGGTGCAGATCGAAGGCTATGCGCCGCCCTTCGATCCGCGCCTCAACGTCATCCGCGTCGCGCCCGATCCGGGCGTCATCGAGGTCAATATCCACCCCGCGTCGAACTGGGACGAAGCGGTCAAGACCACCGAGATCGTCTATGAGGAAGCGCGGCAGAGCCGCCTCGGCGCCGATAAATTCATGATCGACGGCAAGCATGTGGGCACCGGCGGCGGCAACCATGTGGTGATCGGCGGCGCCACGCCGGCCGACAGCCCGTTCCTCCGCCGGCCCGATCTGCTCAAATCGCTGGTGCTGCATTGGCAGCATCATCCATCGCTGAGCTATCTGTTCTCGGGCCTGTTCATCGGCCCCACCTCGCAGGCGCCGCGCATGGACGAGGCGCGGCATGACTCGCTCTACGAACTGGAGATCGCGCTCAGCCAGGTACCGCCGCCCGGCACGCCGCCCGCGCCCTGGCTGGTCGACCGGCTGTTCCGCAATCTGCTCGTCGATGTCACCGGCAATACGCATCGCAGCGAGATCTGCATCGACAAGCTCTATTCGCCCGATGGCCCCACCGGCCGGCTCGGCCTTGTCGAGTTCCGTGGCTTCGAGATGCCGCCCAATGCGCGCATGAACCTTGCCCAGCAATTGCTGGTGCGCGCCCTCGTCGCGCGCTTCTGGACCAATCCGCTCAACGGCAGATTCACCCGCTGGGGCACGACGCTGCATGACCGCTTCATGCTGCCGCATTTCGTCTGGCAGGACTTCCTCGATGTCCTCGCCGACCTCCGCCAGAACGGCTTCGACCTCGACCCCGAATGGTTCGCGGCGCAGCTCGAATTCCGTTTCCCTTTCTGCGGCGAAGCCGAATATGAGGGCATGAAGCTGACGCTCAACCAGGCGCTCGAACCCTGGCACGTGATGGGCGAACAGGGCGCTATCGGCGGTACCGTGCGCTTCGTCGATTCCTCGGTCGAACGGCTGCAGGTGAAACTCGAAGGCGCCAATCCCGAGCGCTACATCGTCACCGCCAACAAGCGCCGCGTCCCGCTGACGCCCACCGGCAAGGCCGGCGAGGCTGTAGCGGGCGTCCGCTACAAGGCGTGGCAACCGGCCAGCGGCATGCACCCTGTCCTGCCGGTCAATGCGCCGCTGACTTTCGACATCTATGATAGCTGGACGAAGCGCTCGATCGGCGGCTGCGTCTACCACACCGCGCACCCCGGCGGCCGCAACTACGAGACCTTCCCGGTGAACGGCAACGAAGCCGAGGCCCGCCGCCTCGCCCGCTTCATCCCCTC
>SEEL01000107.1 GCA_004144345.1 Hyphomicrobiales bacterium | reverse complement strand
TTGAGCTTCGGGCTCAAGAAGGGCGATATCTCGGCGCAGCTCTATGTCGAGAATCTCCTCGACGATCATTCGATCACCTACATCCATCCCGAGGCCTTCCTCGTGAGCCGCTTCGGAACAATGCGCCCGCGCACCTTCGGCATCCGCCTCGGCTACGGGCTCTAAGCGATGGCGGGCGCAGAAGCCTCCCTCTCCCCGGCCGCAGCGTCCCAAGATTCGGGCACGCGGCCGGGGGGCAACCCCACCTTCGTGCTCGGGATGCTCTGCTTCGTCTATGTGCTGAACTTTCTCGACCGGCAGCTGTTGTCGATCCTCGCCAAGCCGATACAGGACGCGCTCCAGATCAGCGACGGCCAGCTCGGGCTGATCAGCGGGCTCTATTTCGCGATGTTCTATTGCTTCATCGCGATCCCGGTCGGCTGGTTCGCCGACCGCACCAGCCGCGTCGGCGTCCTGGCGGCGGCCTGCGCGATCTGGAGCGGGGCGACCGTCGCCTGCGGCATGGCGGCCAATTATACGCAGCTGGTGGTGGCGCGCATGCTCGTCGGCTTCGGCGAAGCGGGGGGCGTGCCGCCCTCCTATGCGATCATCACCGACACCTATCCCCCCGGCAAGCGCGCGGCGGCGCTCGGCATCTTCAACCTCGGCCCGGCGATCGGCGCGGCGGCGGGGGTGGCGTTCGGCGCCGCGATTGCCGAGCGCTTCGGCTGGCGTATTCCGTTTATCGCAGTGGGCGTGATCGGGATCGTGACGGCGCTGGTGGTATGGCTGAC
This sequence comes from Hyphomicrobiales bacterium, assembly GCA_004144345.1. Taxonomy (GTDB): domain Bacteria; phylum Pseudomonadota; class Alphaproteobacteria; order Rhizobiales; family Devosiaceae; genus Devosia_A. Next base: position 1,160 of record SEEL01000107.1, on the reverse strand, counting down.
GGTGCGAGAGCCGACCCGCGGCGCGACCGATGTTGCCGCTTCGTCCGTGAGTTCCGACGACAAGGCGGCCTTCTGGCCAACCGTCCGCATGTTCCTCTCGCATCCGATTTTGATGCTCGCGGCGCTGGGCAGCGGCGCAACACAGTTCGTCACCTATGGCCTCGGCAATTTCGCGGTACTGTTCCTGATGCGCGAGAAGGGCATGGTCCTCGGCGATGTTGCCATCTGGTACGCGCTGGTGCTGCTGATCGGCATGGGCGGCGGGATGATCATCTCGGGCCGCGTGATCGACCGCATGGTCCGCAAATCGCGCGCAGGCTATGCGATTGCCCCGGCGCTTTCGCTGGTGGTCGCGATGCCCTTTTACGTTGCTTTTGTGTGGGCGCCGGGCTGGCCGCTCGCGCTAGCGTTGCTCACCGTCGTGATGATCTTCAACTATTTCTACCTCTCGGCTTCGGTCGCGCTGGTTCAGGAGGAAGTGAAGCCGAACCAGCGCGTACTCGCGGGCGCCTTGCTCCTGCTCATCATGAACTTCATCGGATTGGGGCTGGGGCCGACATGGGTCGGCTTCGCCAGCGACTGGTTCAAGGCGCAGGGCGACCTGCACGGGCTGCAAACGGCGCTCTACACGCTGACGCCCTTTTACCTGATCGCGATCGGGCTCTTCCTCTGGCTCGCGCGGCGACTGCGCCAAGAGGAGAGCCGACAGGAGCTGGCAGTATGAAGAAATTGCGCGCTACATTATCGGCAGCCGGGCTTTTGCTCGCGGTGCCCGCCATCGCCGCGAGCCCGGTGGTCGAAGCGCCCGCGGGCACGCTCGAGGGCAAGACCGTCGGCAAGATCCGCGAGTTCAAGGGCATTCCCTTTGCGCAGCCGCCGGTCGGGCCGCTCCGCTGGAAGGCGCCGCAGCCGCTGCCAACATGGCAAGGCGTGCGCAAGGCGCAGAGCTTCGGCGCCGCCTGCATCCAGCCGCGCCCCACCGCAGTGCATATCTACGCCAATCCGCCCGCGAAGATTTCCGAGGATTGCCTGACGCTCAACATCTGGGCGCCCGAACAGGCGAAGGACGCGCCGGTGATCATATGGATCCACGGCGGCGCACTCACCACCGGCTACAGCCACGAAGGCATGTACGACGGCGCCAAGCTCGCGGCGCGCGG
>SEEL01000081.1 GCA_004144345.1 Hyphomicrobiales bacterium | reverse complement strand
CTCAAGGTGCCACACGCAGCACGTTCGCAGTCAGGTCTCCCTCCCCCTTGTGGGGATGGGGGACCATGCGAAGCATGGTGGGTGGGGGTACCCCGCGGTTGGATGAGCGAGCACTCTTGTGATCGCTCAGACAGAGCCCAAAGAAGCTACGGCTGGTCCCCCCTTCCCAGCGCCACGCGCCGAGGAGGGATATCCCGACTGCCGCACCTTGAGTGGAGCCCATCCCTCCCCACCGGGGAGGGGGGAACGGCGAAGCCGGTGGGTGGGGCAGCACACGCACAAAACAAAGAGGCCGGTCCCTCGCGGAACCGGCCCAACCCAATGCATGTGGGTATCAGCTCACTCCACGCCAAACGTCCACAGGAACGTCTCGCCGGAGCTGTCCTTCACCCCGTCATTGTCAGTGATCACATACGCCGTGCCATCCGCGCCGATCGCGAAGCTTTCGACCTTGTCGACCACATAGCCATTCTGCGCCTTGAGGTCGGGGATCAGGTCGCGGACGAGTTCCTTGCTCACCACCGGCAGTTCGCCATCGAGCGGCGCCGCAACGAGGTCGCTCAGCGCCACGCGATACACCGCCTTGAGCCCCGCCTTGCCGGCGATCTGGTTGTCGCGCTCGACGATATAGGCGTGCTCGCCATGCACGGTGATTTCGCTCAGCCCGACCCAGCCGCCCTCCGGCGCCGCTTCGAGCGGATAGCGCACCGCGCCCCATTCCTTGCTGGAAGTGTTGTACGCAAGAAGCTTCACCAAGCCCTTCGGATCGTCGGCCCATTCGCGCTGCACCGCGACCCACAGCACATCGCCGGCCTTGGCCACGCCCTCGGCGCCGAAGCGCGTCTGGCTGCCGAGCAGCGCTGCCGGGAACGGCACTTCCTCGACGATCTTGCCGTCGGCATCGACATGGTACAGCGCATGCGGCACGAGCTTGGCCGCATCGCCTTCGCTGGCCAGCCAGAAGCCGCCCGCGCCATCCTGCGTAATGCCTTCGAGATCGAGTTTTTGCGCCGCATCGCCGCCACGCGTCACAACGGTCTTCGCGACAATCTTAGCCGGCTTCTGCGTCGCGTCGATCGTGTAGATCGCCGGGGCGGCGTAGAGCACGCTGTCCGACACGGCATAGAGCGTGCCGGCCTTGTCGGCATCGGCCACGGCTCCCGAGATCGCCGCCCAGCCGATGGGATGGCCGTCCGCATCGAGGTCGGACACGAGCTGCGGATAGGCCGCCTCCCCTTCCCCGAGCTCATAGATCATCACATGCGAGCCGCCGAGCCCGTCGGCGCGGAGGTCGACCTCGTTCGCCGTCGCCAGAAGGTTGCGCGACGGGATCGCCACCAGCCCCTCGGGCGAAATGCCCGACGGCAGCGACTGCACGAATTCCGGCACCGCGCCATTGTCCTTGTAGACCGCGATCAGCGACGAGCGCTCTTCGGCGATGAAGATGTACTGGCTGTCGCCAAAGCTCGCGACCTCGAGGCCTTCGGGCTCGACGCCCTTCTTGTTGCGCGCATCGGGATAGTGGCCGAGCTGCGCCGCATTCACATCGAGCGCATTGCCCGAATCGTACGCCACGCTGCCGTCGCGGTTGAAGATCGTGAAGCCGCGGCTGCCGCCGTTCCAGTCGCCCTCATTGGCGATCACCACGCGGTCCGTGCCGAGCCACTTCACCGAATCCGGCTCGCGCGGCATCACCTTGTTGTCGCCCGAAAAATCGATCTTGCCGTCATTCTTGGTATCGACCCCGGCAACACCCGTCTCGCCCGCCGAGAAGCCGCCCGTCACCTTGCCGGTCTTGCCGTCGATGATGACGATCCAGTTGTTCTCCTGCATCGTCAGCGCAATCTCGTCATTGGCGTTGAACGACAGGAACTCCGGCTCCGCATCCTCAGGTGCGATGTCGGCGAGGCCCGTGACCTCCACCCGCTGCAGCGTCTTCGCCGCCACATCGAAGATCACCACGAACCCGCTCGGCGCCTGCGGGATCGCCCCGTCATTGACCTCTTCGTCGCGCTCATTCTCGATGGCGATGGCGACCAGCGTCCCCGCCTCGTTATGCGCCACCGAATCCGGCTGCCCGCCGAGCTCGTAGGTCGCCTCGACCGCCTTGCTCGCGAGGTCGATCACCACCAGCTGGCCCGAGGGATTGGTGAAGCTTTCCGACGCGTTGACGCCCGCAAACACCTTGCCGCCGATCTCGGTCACCGAGGTCGGCTCGCCGTCGATCTTCACATAGCCCGCGGCCTTGGGGGCCTTGGGGTCGGTGATGTCGATGAAACCGATCCCGCCGCCCGGGCTGTCCGAATAGATCAGCATCATGCCGTCTTCCGACGCGGTGATGATTTCGGCGGACGTCGCCTCGGCGTCCGGCGCATTGAGCTCCACCGGCAGGCTCGCGATTCGGTTGAACACCGGCGCCGCATAGGCGGAACTGGCCAACAGGCCAGCCGTTACGGCCAGCAGAACGGATTTGATGTGCATTGTGCGCCCCAGGCAGGATGAATAACGAGGCCCGCTTAAGCCCCCCGCATTTCCCCGGCATGACAGCCCGATGACGGGCCTGTGACACTCCCCGTTCCTGTACTTGCGGCCGTCCCGCACCTATATTCGGCACCGAGAACAAAAAGAGATTCGTCAAGCGCGCCCTGCTGCCGGTTTCGGTCGTGCCGGCAGGCGAAAAGGAACCCATGCCGGCACCCGCCCCCGCTCGCTCCAATCCGATCACGTCGCAGCTCAACCGCGCGGCCGGCGCCGATTATCTGCGCGGCCTCAACGAGGAGCAGCGCGACGCGGTGCTGTCGATCGATGGCCCGCTGCTCGTCCTCGCCGGCGCCGGCACCGGCAAGACCCGCGTGCTCACCACCCGCATCGCCCACATCATGACCACCGGCCGCGCCCGTGGCAGCGAAATCCTCTCGGTGACTTTTACCAACAAGGCCGCCCGCGAGATGAAGGAGCGCATCGGCAAGCTCGTCGGCGCCACCGTCGAGGGCATGCCCTGGCTCGGCACCTTCCACTCCATCGGCGCGCGCATCCTGCGCCGCCATGCCGAACTCGTCGGCCTCAAATCCGATTTCACCATCCTCGATACCGACGACCAGATCCGCCTCATCAAGCAGCTGCTCGAAGCCGAGAACATCGACGAGAAGCGTTGGCCCGCCCGCCAGTTCGCCGGCATGATGGACAATTGGAAGAACCGCGGCCTCTTGCCCAAGGACATCAGCGCCGGCGAGTCCGCGGGCTATGCCCATGGCCGCGGCCAGAAGCTCTATGCCGACTACCAGCTGCGCCTCAAATCGCTGAACGCCGTCGATTTCGGCGATCTCCTGCTCGAATGCATCCGCCTGTTCCGCGAACAGCCCGATGTCCTCGCCGAGTACCATCGCCGCTTCAAATACATGCTGGTCGACGAGTACCAGGACTCGAACGTCGCCCAATATCTCTGGCTGCGCCTCCTCGCGCAGGGCAAGCCCGCGAGCGAAGCCAACATCTGCGTCGTCGGCGACGACGACCAGTCGATCTATGGCTGGCGCGGCGCCGAGGTCGACAACATCCTCCGCTTCGAGAAGGATTTCCCCGGCGCCAAGACCATCAAGCTCGAGCGCAACTACCGCTCGACCTCCAACATCCTCCGCGCGGCATCGCATCTGATCGCCCACAATGAATCGCGCCTCGGGAAGACTTTGCAGACCGATGTCGGCGAAGAGGGCGACAAGGTCGGCGTCACCCAGGTCTGGGACAGCGAGGAGGAAGCCCGCCAGATCGGCGAGGAGATCGAACAGCTGCACCGCCACGGCAGCGACCTCAACGACGTCGCCATCCTCGTGCGCGCCTCCTACCAGATGCGCGAATTCGAAGAGCGCTTCATCACGCTCGGTCTCAACTACCGCGTCATCGGCGGCCCGCGCTTCTATGAGCGCCTCGAAATCCGCGACGCCCTCGCCTATCTGCGCCTCGTCGCCAACCAGGCCGACGACCTCGCCTTCGAGCGCATCGTCAACACCCCCAAGCGCGGCATCGGCGATTCAACCGTGCGCCAGCTCTACGAGACTGCCCGCGCCACCGACCGTGCATTGTTCGCCGCCACTCGCCTCCTCCTCGAAACCGAGGATTTGAAGCCGAAACAGCGTTCTACCCTGCGCGATCTCGTCGCCCAGTTCGACAACTGGTCGGAACTGAGCCGCACCATGCCGCATGCCGATCTGGCCCAGCAGATCCTCGACGATTCCGGCTACACCGCCATGTGGCAGAACGACAAATCGCCCGACAGCCCCGGCCGCCTCGAAAACCTCAAGGAACTGGTCAACTCCATGGCCGAGTTCGAAACGCTCGGCGGCTTTCTCGAACACATCAGCCTCGTCATGGACCGCGACACCGGCGAAGCTGACGACGCCGTCTCGATCATGACGCTCCACTCGGCCAAGGGCCTCGAATTCGGCACCGTCTTCCTCCCCGGCTGGGAAGAAGGCCTCTTCCCCTCCCAGCGCACCATGGATGAATCCGGCCGCGCCGGCCTCGAGGAAGAACGCCGCCTCGCCTATGTCGGCATCACCCGCGGCCGCAAGCGCGTGCGCATCTCCATGGCCCAGAACCGCCGCACCCACGGCCTCTGGCAATCGGCCATCCCCTCGCGCTTCATTGACGAACTGCCGCCCGAAGCCGTCGAGGTCAAGGACACCGGCTCGGGCTATGGCGGCTACAATTACGGCGGCCGCGCCGCCTCCCGCTTCTCGGTCGCCGACCCGTTCGACAGCGTCTACGAAACCCCCGGCTGGCAACGCGCCCGCGCTCAGGCCAAAGACCGCAAGGGCGGCGGCCCCCTCACCATCGACGGCGACCTCGTCGCGAGATCAACCGACGACGGCCGCGGCAGCAAATACGCGGCCGGTGAAAGGGTGTTCCATCTGAAATTCGGCTACGGCCGCGTCGAACAAGTCGAAGGCAACAAACTCACCATCGAGTTCGAAAAAGCCGGTCGGAAGAAGGTCCTCGATAGCTTTGTGAACAAGGGGTAGCACTATCGCATTATGCCGATACATCTTCGGGTTGGGAGTCTCGCTCGAGCACGACTACGAGATTAACGAACACCTGTCGCTGCATCGGACCAAGATCGACGCACCGTATTTCGAGATGGAGGAATGCGCGGAGACGCAAGAGCAATACGGACTCTTGATCTCCTTGGCGCCTCACGTGACTTTCGAGCTAAGGGCTAGCGCGGAGACAACCGAGGACGCGCTGGTCCGCTCGTGGAATGGCCAATGGTTTCTGATGTTGATGTCGATTGTCATCGACCATCCGATCCACTTCCCTGTTCAGTCTAGCCATAGCGGCGCAGACATACGGTTAGCCAAGACCCACATCGAAAACGTGTACTTCGGACAGACAGTGTTTGCGCCACCGAAGATGGTGTCGAGTGATGAGGTTACCCGAGTGACGGAGCTGTACGGCACCTTCTCCAGTATGCTCGGAGTCAAGAGGTTCACTCACGCCTGTGTCGTCGCGTGCAACAGTCACCGTGAACCAAATCGAAGCGTGCGGATCGCGGCAATCTGGTCTGGCATCGAGGCGCTCATGGGCTTCGACTACGAACTCCGTTTTCGTCTCGCCCTTTCCATCGCTCAGGTACTAGAAAGCGATGGCATAGCAAGGCGGCAACGATTCTTGGCCGTAAGGGCGCTCTACGATCAGCGGTCGAAGTGCGTCCATGGCGCAGGGCTTGCAGAAGACGCGCTCGCACAATGCCTTAGTGATTCCAGGGCGTTGTTAAATGAGCTAATTCTGTTCTTTGCCGCGCGAGGCTCCTTGATGGGACCCGACGAGTGGACCCAATTGTCGCTCGGCGGGTAAGACGCCCTCACCGATACTTCGCCTCAATCTCGTCGAACACGGCGTTGCTCAGCCGCTCATACGTCTTGTCGTCGAGCACGATCTTCGCGCCCACGGCCAGCCCCGTCACCGATTTCGCCGCGTCGTATTTGATCGTCGAATTGGCGGCCAGCACGCCGCCATTCTCCTTGATCCCGTCGCACAGCATCCGAAGCTCGTTGAGCGGCCCGCCGGCCTTGCCCTCAAAGCTGCGCTGGCGGTGGAGGAAGAAATGGTCGAGCGCCAGCACCTGGGTAACAAAATAGCCCGGCGCGAACGACGCGGCCGCCGCCGGCGCCGCCGCCATCAGCTTGCGGAACGCGGCAAGCTGCGCCTTCGCCCCGGCGCGGCAGGCATCGACATAGTCTTGTCTGTAGACGGTCACGGCCAGCATGCTGTCCTCCCTCGGCTTGATGCTACCCCAATGTCGCGCAGCCCGGAGAGATTTCGACACGGCCGACCGGAGCACCCACCGGGCCTCTCCCTCCCCCGCGTGGGGAGGGCGGGGCGCTTGGCTTTGCGACCAGCAAAGCCGTAGCAAGCCGGGGTGGGAGGACTTTCACAAACAGACTTCGTTGCCGGTGGGGCCGAACATCCCCCCACCCAGCGCCGCTACGTCGCTGTCGCGCCTAGCTCTGCTGCCCTCCCCACACGGGGGAGGGAACTCCGTGCCGGCTACGTCACCCCTGCGGCGTCGCCATTTCCTTCTCGGGCTGCGCCTTGCCCAATTGCCGTTCGCGCAGAATGACGAACAGCGCCGAGCCCACCACGATCAGCCCGCCGACGATCACATGCAGCGTCGGCACGTCGCCGAAGACGAGAAAGCCGATGCCGATCGAAAAGATCAGCGACGTGTATTCGAACGGCGCGATCACGCTCATGTCGGCGTGGCGATAGCTCTCCGTCAGCAGGATCTGCGCAATGCCGCCGCAGATGCCCGCCATCACCAGATAGAACAGCGCCTGCGGCGACGGCACCACCCAGCCAAAGGGCAGCGTCACCAGCGAGATCATCGACGACGCGACCGAAAAGTACAGCACGATCGTCGCCGATTTCTCGGTCTGCACCAGCTTGCGCACCTGCACCATCGCGATCGCCGAGAACAGGCAGGCCATCATCGCCGCGCCGACACCGATCGCCGCCTCCTGGTCGACGCCCGTCGTCAGCAGCGTCAGCCGCGGCCAGCTGATGATCACCACCCCGATCAGTCCCAGCACCACCGCGCTCCAGCGATAGAGCCGCACCACCTCGTCCATGAACAGCGCGCTCAGCACCACGATGATCAACGGCGTCGCGTAAGTCAGCGTCGTCGCCTCGGCAAAGGGCAGCTGCGTCAGCGCATAAAAGCCGAACATCATGCCGGCCGTGCCGGCGAGGCCGCGCGCCAGATGCCGCAACGGATATTTCGTCTTTACGCCTTCCACCAGCTGGCCGCGCCAGGCGAGGAACACCACCACCGGCAGGATGGCGAAGAACGAACGGAAGAACACCATCTGGCCCAGCGGCACGCCTTCCGCCGCCTTGACCAGCGCCGTCATCACGAGGAACACCAGCACCGAGCCGACCTTGAACGCGATTCCAGTCAGGGCATTGTTGGAAGGGTTCACGGCTTGATCAACCCGCCATGATAGTCGAGCGCATAGGCTTCCACCGCGCCCACGCTGATCGTCTCGCGCCCGGAAAAATGCGCCACATCGCCGGTCGAGCCGTCGCGATAGAGCCCATGCGGCCCCTGCCACTCGAAGCCGCCGAGAAAGCGCCCTTCTTCATACATGGCGCTCAGCGCCGCCTTGATCGTCGCGCCGGCCCGGCTCGCATCAATCAAATCGGCTCGCGTGATAAAACCGTAATAGTTCATCGCCCACACCGGCTCGCCCCGGTGCCACACCACTTCCTGCCCGATGAAATCGGTGCCGCCGAAATAGCTGTCGCGATAGGCCCACTCGCCCGCGCCGAAGGTCAGGTCGTGCGACCCCTCCCGGCTCGCGGCCGCCCGCGCCCCGTCCCCCACATAGGTCGCCCGCTTCGCCGCCACGACGAACCGATCCAACTCAGCAACAGGCACGGCCACGGCAACCTCCAACCCAAAACTGTAAGCGTCCTAACGATCCAGAGCAACCATCAAGCCGCACCGACCACCGCGCCAGCCTCCACCCCACCCACCAGCCTACGGCTGGTCCCCCCTCCCAGCGCTACGCGCCGAGGAGGGAGACCCGACTGCGGGCGCCGAGCCGCACCTTGAGTGGAGCCCCTCCCTCCCCACGCAGCGGTTGGCCGAAGCACGCGTCCGCGCGTGCTTTGGACAGAGCGCAAGGAAGCGCGGAGGGGGACCGGCGAAGCCGGTGGGTGGGGCGAGCCACAAACACCGCGCGCCGCCCTCCCCCTTGCGGGAGGGTAGCGCAGCTCGCCGCAGGCGTAGCGAAGCTGGGGTGGGGGTTGCAGCGCCACGTGCCCATCAATAGCGACCGGGCGCCGCCACCCCCACCCTTGATCCCTCCCCGCAAGGGGGAGGGAGACGACTGTGAGCACCGTGCCGCACCCTGAGTGGAGCCCATCCCTCCCCACGCTGCGGTTGGCCGAAGCACGTGTCTTCGCGTGCTACGGCCAGAGCGCAAGGAAGCGCGGAGGGGGGACCATGCGAAGCATGGTGGGTGGGGCGAGCCACACCCACAATGCCCTCCCTCCCCCTTGCGGGGAGGGTAGCGCAGCTTCGCCAGAGGCGTAGCGTAGCTGGGGTGGGGGTGTGATAGCTCGTGTCCCATCAATAACCAGCCGCCACCCCCGACGTCATTCCCGCGCAGGCGGGAATCCAGGGCAGTCAGCACCGAGCTCCTTGCTCCACCCTCATCCGGGCTTCGCCCACCTTCTCCCATCGAGGGAGAAGGCCACCCGACCAGCATCGCGGCTTACTTGCCTGCGCCACTCCACCGGCGTCGCGGCTCCATCGCCTTCTCCCTTGATGGGAGAAGGTGCCCGAAGGGCGGATGAGGGTGGGGCAATCACCCCCAACCCGCTACACTTCACATTCACATCCGCCCCGAACCCGCTGCCCACACTCACCAATCCAAGAAATATCCGGAAACTTATCCACGTCCCCCTGGACCGCCGGCATAATGCCCCTGCTGCCGCCGTATAGCCCGGCGTACCGACGAAGTGCGGGTGGCAGCGGCGGGGGCGGGGCAGTCGTGCTCTGCATGGTCCAGCCTTGGGGTACCCGTTGGTGAGCGACTGGGCG
>SEEL01000036.1 GCA_004144345.1 Hyphomicrobiales bacterium | reverse complement strand
GTCTTCTTACGCTCCTAAAGCAATCGGAGGCGCTCCGCGCTTTCCGTCCGGGGACCGCCTTGCTCCCCGGCAAGGTAACAACCGGGAGCCAGTGGGCGGTCCGGTCCTTCCGCTCGCCCAGCTTGACGCCACGCCGTGCCAGCCGTCACATCGAGCAAGAACAACAAGGAATTGCCCATGCCTATCGCCCCCTGGTCCGAAACCGCGCCGCAGCTCGTCGACGTCGCCATGGGCCGCGCCCCCGCCGACATGCTGATCCGCAACGGTCGCTGGGTGAATGTGCATTCGGGCGAGATCATCCCGGGCACCGATATCGCGATCAAGGCCGGCCGCTTCGCCGCCATCGGGCCGGACCTCGGCTACACCATCGGCGAGGGCACCCAGATCGTCGAGGCCAATGACCGCTATCTCGTCCCCGGTCTCTGCGACGGCCACATGCATGTCGAGAGCGGCATGGTGACCGTCACCGAATTCTGCCGCGCCGTGATCCCGCATGGCACCACCACCATGTTCATCGACCCCCATGAGATCGCCAACGTGCTCGGCCTCGAAGGCGTGCGGCTGATGCATGACGAAGCCGTCACCATGCCGACCAATGTCTACGTCCAGATGCCGAGCTGCGTGCCCGCCGCGCCCGGCCTCGAGAACGCCGGCGCCTCGATCGACGAGCACGATGTCGCCGAAGCCATGGGCTGGCCCAACATCATCGGCCTTGGCGAGATGATGAACTTCCCCGGCGTCGCCAACAATGACCGCAAGATGCTGGCCGAGATCGCCGCCACACAGCGCGCCGGCAAGACCGTCGGCGGCCACTACGCGTCGCTCGATCTTGGCCGCGCCTTCTATGGCTATGTCGCGGGCGGTCCCGCCGACGACCATGAAGGCACCCGCGCCATCGACCCGGTGGCCCGCGTGCGGCTCGGCATGCGCGCCATGCTGCGCCTCGGCTCGGCCTGGTACGATGTCGGCCCGCAGGTGAAAGCCATCACCGAAGGCGGGCTCGACCCGCGCAATGTGATCCTCTGTACCGACGACCGCTTCGCCGCGACGCTGGTCAATGATGGCCACATGGACCACACGGTGCGCCACGCCATCAGCCACGGCCTCAAGCCGATCACCGCCATCCAGATGGCGACGCTCAACACGGCGAGCCATTTCGGCCTTGAGCGCGAGCTCGGCTCGATCACGCCGGGCCGCCGCGCCGATGTGATCCTTTCGTCCGATCTCGTGACGCTGCCCATCGAGACGGTCATCGCGCATGGCGAGATCATCGCCGAGAACGGCGTTCTGACGCGGGACATCGCACCCTATCCCTACCCCGCCTTCGCCAAGGACACGGTGAAGGTCGGCCGCGAGATCGTCGCCCGCGATTTCGACATCGTCTCGCCAGCGGGCCGTAACAGCGTCACCGCCAAAGTCATCCGCATCGTCGAGAACCAGGCGCCGACGAAAGCCGCCGAAGCCGTGCTCGGCGTCGAGAACGGGCTCGTCGCCATGGATCGTGCGCAGGACGTGGCACAGGTCGCCGTCATCGAGCGCCATAAGGCCACTGGCAAGGTGGTCAACGCCTTCGTCACCGGCTTCGGCTATGGCGTCGACTGCGCCGTCGCCTCCACCGTCGCCCATGACAGCCACCAGATGATCGTCGTCGGCACCGACAAGGACGACATGGCGCTCGCCGCCAACATCTTGCAGCAGGTGGGCGGCGGCTTCGTCGTCGTCTCCGGTGGCAGGCAGCTGGCGTTGGTCGAACTGCCGATCGCCGGCCTCATGTCCGACGAGCGCGCCGAGATCGTGGCGCAGAAATCCGAGAAGCTGATCGAGGCGATGGCGCAGTGCGGCTGCACGCTCAACAATGCGGTCATGCAGCACATGTTCCTCGCGCTGCCGGTGATCCCGCAGCTGCGCGTCACCGATCTCGGCCTCGTCGACGTGACGAAGTTCGCACTCGTGGATCTCTTCGAATGAGTCTGCTCCATACCTTGGGAGGGGAATATGAAGCGCATGATCTGGCTGGTGCTCGCGCCGGCCCTGACGATCGCGACGGCCATTCCCGCCGCGGAACTTGTCGCCAATGGCGGCTTCGACACTGACGCCACGGGCTGGTGGGCGACGCAGAATTTGACGCTCGAGGCGCGCGACGGCAGGCTCTGCGCCACGATCCCCGGCGGCACCACCAATCCGTGGGACGCCATCATCGGCACCAATGACCTGCCGCTGGTGAAGGGTGAGAGCTACGAGTTCAGCTTCGCCACGACCGGCGATCCCGGCGGCCCCGTCCGCGCCCTCGTCCAGATGCCGGTCGATCCCTGGACCTCCTATGTCGAAGCGACGCCCCGCGCCGCCCCCGAAGAGAAAGCCACCAGCCGCAAATTCAAGGCGCCGGTCGATCGCCCCGATGCGCAGATCGTCTTCCAGGTCGGCGGCTCGCGCAGCGACTGGACCCTGTGCCTCGACCAGGTGTCGCTGAACTCGGGTACTGAAGTTGCCGTGTACAAGCCCGACACCGGCCCGCGCATCCGCGTCAACCAGCTCGGCTATCTGCCCGATGGGCCGAAGCGCGCGACGCTCGTCAGCGAGGCCAGCGGGCCCCTGCCCTTCAGCCTGCGCGATGCATCAGGCGCGACCCTGTTCGAAGGCACCACCACGCCGCGCGGGCTCGACCCGAGCGCGGGCCTCAAGGTCCACACGCTCGATTTCACCGCCGCCGATGCCACGGGCAGCAGCCTAATCATCGCCGTGGATGGCGAGACCAGCTATCCCTTCGCCATCGCGCCCGGCCTCTATGCGCCGCTCGTTGTCGATGCGCTGAGCTATTTCTACCCCGTCCGCTCCGGCATCGCGATCGACGCCGCCATTGCGGGCGAGGGCTATGGCCGGCCAGCCGGCCATCTCAGTGTCGCCCCCAACAAGGGCGATGCCGATGTGCCGTGCCAGCCGCCCGCCGCCAGCGCCAAGGTCTATGGCGAGCCGTGGAGTTGCGACTACAGGCTCGACGTCACCGGCGGCTGGTACGATGCCGGCGACCACGGCAAATATGTCGTCAATGGCGGCATCTCCGTCGCGCAGCTGATGGCCGCCTTCCGCCGTGCCTCGCGGGCGGGTGAGCCCGATGTCGTGGGCGACGGCACGCTGCGCCTGCCCGAACAGGGCAATGGCGTCCCCGACATTCTCGACGAAGCGCGCTGGGAACTCGAATGGATGCTGAAGATGGTTGTCCCCGACGGCCAGCCGCTCGCCGGCATGGTGCATCACAAGATCCACGACAATGAATGGACCGGCATCCCATTGCTGCCGTCCAATGACGACAAGCAGCGCGAGCTGCACCGGCCCTCGACCGCAGCAACCCTGAACTTCGCCGCGGTCGCTGCGGCCGGGGCGCGCCACTTCGCCTTCTACGACAAGCCCTTTGCCGATCGCCTGCTGCTCGCCGCCAGGAAGAGCTATCAGGCGGCGCTCGACAACCCCGCGATCTTCGCACCGGCCGCCGATGGCGATTCCGGCGGCGGGCCCTATGACGACACGGAGCTCAGCGACGAGTTCTACTGGGCCGCCGCCGAGCTCACCCTCGCCACGGGCGATCCGGCCTATCGCGCCGACCTCTACGCCTCGCCGCATTGGGCCGGCGACATCTTCGATCCCGATGGCTTCGGCTGGCAGTCGGTGGGCGCCTTCGCCCGGCTGACGCTGGCGCTCGAACCCGCCTCCGGCTTCAGCGGCCCGCAGGCGGCGGCGCTACGTCAGTCGGTGCTCGATGGCGCCGACAAATTCCTCGCGCTGCAGGCCGGGGAACCCTTCGGCCAGAGCTATTCGCCGGTCTCGGGCAAATATGAGTGGGGCTCGAGCCATCTCGTGGTGCAGAACGCCATCGTCCTTGCCACCGCCTACGACATTTCGGGCGCGGAGAAATACCGGCAGGGCGCGCTCGAAGCGATGGACTATCTGCTCGGCCGTAACGCGCTCAATCTCAGCTTCATCACCGGCTATGGCACGCGCTATGCCCACAACCAGCATTCGCGCTGGTTCGCCAGATCGGTGAATGCCGAGATGCCCGAGCCGCCCAGGGGCGCGCTGGCGGGCGGGCCCAACTCATCGATCCAGGATCCGGTGGCGCAGGGCCTGTTCGCCGAGCGCGGCTGCGCCCCGCAGCTCTGCTATGTCGACGACATCCAGGCCTGGAGCGTCAACGAGATCACCATCAACTGGAACGCCGCCCTCGGCCAGTTCGCGGCATGGCTCGCGGTGCAATGATGATCCTCAGCGGTTGGCCAAGCGAGACTGCTTCAGACTCGCTTGGTCCAGAGCGCCAAAAGAAAAGGGACGCCCCCGTAGGGGACGTCCCACTTTGTCTGCTGCATAAATACTCTGCGTCAGACTCTCGTGAAGCACACTTTGCCGGTGCCGGCCTGCACAATGCCAAGCGCCGAAGCGGCGGCCTTGCTGAGGTCGATGACGCGGCTCCCGTGATAGGGTCCGCGATCATTGATTTTCACCGTCACAGACTTGCCCGTCTTCTGGTTGGTCACCTTGAGTTTGGTGCCGAAGGGGAGCGTCTTGTGCGCTGCGGTCATGGCGTTCTGATTATAGGTCTCCCCCGAGGCGGCTGTCTTGCCGTGGAACCCGGGACCGTACCAGGACGCGGTACCGCACTGGTCGCCTGCCGCAAAGGACTGCCCTGTCGAGAAAGAAAGACAACCCGTGACAAGGGCGGCGGCGACAACGATGTGCTTAATCAACTACTACTGACTCACGCTAGTTAACGACCAGCGCGACCTAGAAAGGAGCTGTGGCGAGATTGTGGGAGGATTCAGGCGCGGGAAGACAGTTAAGGAACTGTTGCGCATCTGCCTCATGTGACATCGACTCTATTGACTCTCGATTCACACCCCGCAATCCGATGCTCAAACAAGACTTCAACGACCGGGTCATCCGCTGGGGAGGCGGAACAAACCAATGAAATTGTTGACGAATATTCTCGTCTGGGGCTGGGCGCTGCTGGTCCTGGCGTCCCTGCTGCTGACCTATCTGCTGCCGCCGGAGGCGCGCGGATGGGACCGGCTCGAGCCTTTTCTCTTCTGGCAGGGGGCCGCTTTTGTGATCGCCCTGATCGCCGCCGCTTTCGCCTTTTCCCGCAAGGAACAGCGCGGCACGCAGGGCTGGTGGATGGGCTATGGCCCGCTGGTCGGCTCGCTGTTCATCGCCGCCTTCGTCGGTTTCGCGGTGCTCTCGGCCCGCTTCATATGAGCTTCCGCCCGGCCCCAATGCTCAGTAGAACGCTGCCAAAGCGTCTGGAGTCCCTATGACCGCCACCCTCATCATCGTCGGCCGTTTCCTGCTCGGCTTCTATTTCGTCCAGGCGGGGGTGCGGAACTTCATGAAGGTGCCGCTCCATACCGACATCCTCACCAAGAAGGGCCTGCCCTTCCCGCGCGAGGGCCTCTTGGTAGCGCTCGCCGTGCAGGTGCTGGGTGGCCTGTCGGTCGCGCTCGGCATCTTCCCGGCGCTTGGCGCCATCGCGCTGATCGTCTTCACCATCGCGGCCAATGTGCTCTACCATAATTTCTGGAGCTATCGGGGCGCCGAGCGGACCACTCACTGGAACTCGGTCGTCACCAACCTCGCCATCATCGGCGGCTTCCTCCTGGTGATCGCCGTCTCGTGACCCGCCTCGTGACGCCGCGCGAGCGTCTCCTCGCGCACCTCGGCATGCTGCTGTTCGCGGCGCTGATTGCCGGCTCCTTCACGACCGGGGCCATGGCCGTGCCCTATCTCCACGCTGCCCCGCTCAATGCCGTGCGCTTCATCCTCGCCGCGGCGCTGATGGGCGTCGCGAGCTTCGGCTTTGCCCGCCAGCGCTTCAGCTTCCCGCCCGCACCATGGCGCTTCGCCATCATGGGCGCGCTGATGGCGATCTACTTCGTCACCATGTTCATCGCGCTCACCATGACGCTGCCGGTCGCCACCAGCGCCGTCTACACGCTGGTGCCGCTGATGACCGCCGTCACCGCCTGGTTCATCCTGCGCCAGCGCTCGGGCGCCGCGGTCCTCGTCTCGCTGGTGCTTGCCGGTCTCGGCGCCGTCTGGGTCATCTTCCGCGGCGATCTCGACGCGCTGCTCCGCTTCGATGTTGGCCGGGGCGAACTCATCTATTTCGCCGGCTGCGTCGCCTACGCCATCTACACGCCGCTGCTTCGCCGCTTCAGCCGGGGCGAGCCGGCCATGGTGCAAAGCTTCTGGACCCTCGCCGCCACCGCCGTGTGGATCACCCTTGCTGGCGCGCCCGAGATCCTCGCCACCGACTGGCTCAATCTGCCGCCCATCGTCTGGTGGGTCGTGCTCTATCTGGCTGTCGGTCCCACGGCGATCTGCTTCTTTCTCATCCAGTACGCGTCGCTGCGCCTGCCCGCGCCAAAAGTCATCGCCTATGGCTATCTGACCCCGGCCTTCGTCATCGTCTTCGAGGCCCTGGTCGGCCACGGCCTGCCGCCGCTCACCATCGCGGCCGGCGCGCTGGTCACCGTGCTGGGGCTGATCGTGCTGGCCGCGGTGAAGGATTAGTCGGCCGCCAGCCACTTCTTCAGCGAGTTCGCATAGAGCGATTTCGGCCAGGGCTGCGGGGTGCTGAGGAACCAGCTCAGATGCAGCTTTTCGCGCCAGAGCGGCTCGATCAGCGGTGCAATGCGCGCCCGCGCTTCGGCGCCGAAGCCGGCCCCGGGGTACATCGTCATCTCGCTGAGGAGGACATGCTGCCCGTCCCAGATGAGGTCGACGCGCACATAGTCGAGCCCCACGCTCAGCCGCCGCGCGGCGTCCTTGGCTTCCGCGACAAAATCCGGGATCACGAAGTCCCGCGGCAGATTCTCATCTTCGCCCCAGCCGACCGGGTCAGGCAGGCGGCGATCCTCGGCGTCGAAGAAGGCGTTCTGCTCGCGCGGCGTCTTCTGCTCGCGCGAGATGTACCAGGAGGCAATGATCCCGTCGTGGCAGCGGAAGGTCATCTCCCATAGGGGGTGGGCCTCAACCATCTCCTCGACGAACACTTCCGGCTCGATGTGCCGGTAAGCCCACTGCCTGGAATAGCCCCAGCGCCGGGACAACCACGCATTGACGCGGCTATTGAGAACCTCGCGCGGCAGCGTTTCCCGCCCCGGAAAGATGTTGGCGTTCCAGCCGTGGTTCATCTTGACCACATGGGCCGCCGTCAGCAGCTCGTCGGGAATGTCCTCGCCGCGCTTGCCGCGCCAGACGACACGCGGCGACTCCACGCCGCGCGCCCTGGCCCAGTCCTTGACCGCCAGCTTGTCGGTCAGCGTGACGAACAGCGGATTGTGGTCGAGGAATTTCCGCCAATGCACGAGCTGGCTGTGGTTGCGCGGCGTCGCGAAGAGCGGCACCCCCTGCCTGTAGCGCCAGAAGCGTTCGGTAAGGCGCGGGTGGCGGACGATAAGGCAAAAATTGGCCGCTCCGAGGATCGCCTGGTCGGCAATGGTCAATCGAGAGTCTGTCATCCGCGCGGCAGCAATCCGTCCATGAACAGATGCTCGAGATAGCGCGCGGCATCCTCGAAGCGGCCTTCGCCGCCACGTTCCTTGCCGAGCACCGCCCGCACCTGCACGTCGAAATCGGCGTAATGCTGCGTCGTCGCCCAGATCGAGAAGATCAGATGGTAGGCGTCGGTGCGGGCAATCTTGCCCTGCTCCATCCAGGCTTCGAGCACCCGCGCCTTGGAATCGACCAGCGCCTTCAATTCGGTCTCCAGCACGTCGATGGCGTGCGGGGCCCCCTGCAGCATCTCATTGGCGAACAGCCGGCTCTCGCGCGGGAAGTCGCGCGCCATCTCCAGCTTGCGGCGGATATAGGAGCGAATCTCGGGGATCGGGTCGCCGTCGGAATCGAGTTCGCGCAGCGGATCGAGCCAGAGGTCCAGCATCGAGGTCAGCAGCCGGCGGTGAATGTCTTCCTTGCTGGCGAAGTAATAGAGCAAGTTCGGTTTGCTCATCCCCGCCGCCTCGGCGATCTGGTCGATCGTGGCGCCGCGGAAGCCGTGCAGCGAGAACACGTTCAAGGCGGCGTCGAGGATCACGTCCTGCTTCTCACGCTGGATGCGCGTCCGTGGCTTCGGCTTGCCTTGCACCGGCATCAGGATCAGCCTTTCAGAGCGTGCCGTCGGCGAAGCATTTTCGCCTTGATCGGCTGCATGGGAGTGCTAACATTTTTTCCAACTGGTCAAAAATCCAGTCAGCACGTCCTACCGTCAAGCGAAACTTGGCGGGGACGCCCAAAAATAACCTCCGGGGAGTGTCCGCGTGTCCAGCCGTCAAAATGTTGCGCCGAACGATCTGAGCGCCTTCTGGATGCCGTTCACGGCAAATCGGCAGTTCAAGAAGGCCCCGCGCATGTTCGTGAAGGCCAAGGACATGCACTACACCACCTCCGACGGCCGCCAGGTGCTCGATGGCACGGCGGGCCTGTGGTGCGTGAACGCGGGCCATTGCCGCCCGAAAATCGTCGAGGCCATCGCCGAGCAGGCGGCCGAGATGGATTACGCGCCCGCCTTCCAGATGGGCCACCCCAAGGCGTTCGAACTCGCCAACGCGCTGGTCAACATCGCCCCCGAGGGCATGAACCATGTGCTCTATACCAATTCCGGCTCGGAATCGGTCGAGACCGCCCTCAAGGTGGCGCTCGCCTATCACCGGGTGAAGGGCGATGGCTCGCGCTTCCGCCTCATCGGCCGCGAGCGCGGCTATCACGGCGTCAATTTCGGCGGCATCTCGGTGGGCGGCATCGTCACCAACCGCAAGATGTTCGGCACGCTCCTTACCGGCGTCGACCACATGCCGCACACCCATACGCCGGGCAAGAATCAGTTCACCCGCGGCGAACGCGAAGAGGGCGCGGACCTTGCGAGCGAGCTCGAGCGCATCGTCACGCTGCATGACGCCTCGACCATCGCGGCCGTCATCGTCGAGCCGGTCGCCGGCTCCACCGGCGTCCTCATTCCGCCCAAGGGCTATTTGCAGAAGCTGCGCGAGATCACCAAGAAGCACGGCATTCTGCTGATCTTCGACGAAGTCATCACCGGTTTCGGCCGCCTCGGCACCCCGTTTGCCGCCGATTATTTTGGCGTCACGCCGGACATCATGATCACCGCCAAGGGCCTCACCAACGGCACCATCCCGATGGGCGCGGTGCTCGTTACCAGCGAGATCCATGACGCCTTCATGCAGGGCCCCGAGCACATGATCGAGTTCATGCATGGCTATACCTATTCGGGTAACCCCGTGGCTTCGGCCGCCGGCCTTGCGACGCTCGAAACCTACAAGGATGAAGGGCTGCTCACCCGCGGCGCCGAACTGGCGAAATATTGGGAAGACGCGCTGCACTCGCTCAAGGGCCTGCCGCATGTCATCGACATCCGCAATCTGGGCCTCATCGGCGCGGTCGAACTGCAGCCGATCGACGGCGCGCCGACCAAGCGCGCCTTCGCGGCCTTCGTGAAGGCCTTCGAAGCCGGCATCCTGATCCGTACCACCGGCGACATCATCGCGATGTCACCGCCGCTGATGATTACCAAGGCGCAGATCGACGAGTTGATCGGCACGCTGTCCACGGTGCTGAAAGGCCTCGAATAATGCACACCATCCAGAACGCTGTCGGCGGCAAGCTGGTCACTTCGACCAGCACCCGCACGCAGCCGGTCTTCAATCCGGCCACTGGCGAGCAGATCGCCACGCTGCCGCTGTCGACGCTCGACGAAATCAACGCCGCCGTCGCCAATGCCAAGGCGGCGCAGCCTGCCTGGGGCGCCACCACGCCGATGAAGCGTGCCCGCGTCATGTTCAAGTTCAAGGAGCTGCTTGAAAAGCACGCCGACGAACTCGCCCGCGAGATTTCGCGTGAGCATGGCAAGGTGCATGACGATGCGATGGGCGAACTGGCCCGCGGTATCGACTGCGTCGACTTCGCCTGCGGTATCCCGCAACTGTTGAAGGGCGAGTTCAGCCGCAATGTCGGCCCGTCGATCGATTCCTATTCGGATCGCCAGCCGCTCGGCGTCGTCGCCGGCATCACGCCGTTCAACTTCCCGGCCATGGTGCCGATGTGGATGTATCCGCTGGCCATCGCCTGCGGTAACGCCTTCATCCTGAAGCCCTCCGAGCGCGATCCGAGCGCCCCGATGTTCGCCTGGCAGCTGCTGATGGATGCCGGCCTGCCCGAGGGCATCCTCAACGTCATCCATGGCGACAAGGAAGCGGTTGACGCCATTCTCGACCACACCGACATCAAGGCGGTGAGCTTCGTCGGCTCGACCCCGATCGCCGAGTATGTCTACCGCCGCGGCACCACCGCCGGTAAGCGCGTGCAGGCGCTGGGCGGCGCCAAGAACCACATGATCATCCTGCCCGACGCCGACATGGACCAGGCGGCCGATGCGCTGATGGGCGCCGGCTATGGTTCGGCCGGCGAGCGCTGCATGGCCATCTCGGTGGCCGTGCCGGTGGGCGACAAGACCGCCGATGCGCTGGTGGCCAAGCTCAAGCCGCGCGTCGAAGCGCTCAAGATCGGCCCCGCGACCGACAAGGACGCCGAGATGGGTCCGATCGTCTCCAGGGTCCAGCGCGACAAGATCGTCGGCTACATCGACTCGGGCGTCGAGCAGGGCGCCGAACTCGTTGTCGATGGCCGCGGCTTCTCGCTGCAGGGCTATGAAAATGGCTTCTTCGTCGGCGGCACGCTGTTCGACCGCGTCACGGCGGACATGAAGATCTACCGCGAGGAGATCTTCGGGCCGGTGCTGTCGGTCGTTCGCGCCCAGTCGTACCAGGATGCCGTCGATCTCATCCACGGCCACGAATATGCCAATGGCACGGCGATCTTCACCCGCGATGGCGATGCCGCGCGCGATTTCGCCGACAAGATCGAAGTCGGCATGGTCGGTATCAACGTGCCCATCCCGGTGCCGGTCGCCTACCATTCGTTCGGCGGCTGGAAGCGCTCGATCTTCGGCGATCACTCCATCTACGGACCCGAAGGCGTGCATTTCTACACGCGCCTCAAGACCGTCACCACGCGCTGGCCCGCCGGGATCAAATCCGGCGCGGAATTCAGCTTCCCGAGCCAGAAATAATAGAGGTCCCATGGCTGCCCCCGGTGAAAATCTTCGTATCAATCCGGACCGGCTATGGGACTCGATCCATGAACTGGCTGAAATCGGGCCCGGCATCGCTGGCGGTTCCAACCGCCAGACGCTGACCGACGACGACGCGACGGGTCGAACCCTGTTCCAGTCGTGGTGCGAAGGCGCCGGCATGAGCATGGGACTCGACCAGATGGGCACCATGTTCGCCCGTCGCGAAGGCACCGATCCGTCGCTCGATCCGGTCTATATCGGCAGCCATCTCGACACGCAGCCGACCGGCGGCCGCTATGATGGCGTGCTCGGCGTGCTCTCTGGCCTCGAAGTCATCCGTACGCTCAACGACCTCAACATCAGGACGAAGCGCCCGATCGTTGTCGTCAACTGGACCAATGAGGAAGGCGCGCGCTTTGCGCCCGCCATGCTGGCCTCCGGCGTCTTCGCCGGCGTCCACACGCTCGATTGGGCCTATGCCCGCAAGGACGGCGACGGCAAGACCTTCGGCGACGAGCTGAAGCGCATCGGCTGGGTCGGCGACGAGCCGGTCGGCTCGCGCAAGATGCACGCCTATTTCGAATATCACATCGAACAGGGCCCGATCCTCGAAGCCGAGAACAAGCAGATCGGCGTCGTCACCCACGGCCAGGGCCTGTGGTGGCTCGAATTCACCCTCACCGGCAAGGAAGCGCATACCGGCTCGACGCCGATGAACATGCGCGTCAATGCCGGCCTCGCCATGTCGCGCATCTTCGAGATGGTGCAGGACGTCGCGATGAGCGAGCAGCCCGGCGCCGTGGGCGGCGTGGGCCAGGTGAAGTTCTCGCCCAATTCGCGCAACGTGCTGCCCGGCACAGTGGTGTTCACCGTCGATATCCGCTCGCCCGAACAGGCCAAGCTCGACCGCATGCGCGCCCGCATCGAGGCCGAAGCGCCGAAGATCTGCGACGCGCTCGGCGTCAAATGCGCCGTCGAAGCCGTCGGCCATTTCGATCCCGTGACCTTCGATCCGACGCTGGTCGGCCGCGTCCGCGCCGCCACCGAGCGCCTCGGCTACAGCCACATGAACATCATCTCGGGCGCCGGCCACGATGCCTGCTGGACCAACAAGGTCGCGCCATCAGTGATGATCATGTGCCCCTGCGTCGATGGCCTCAGCCACAACGAAGCCGAAAACATTTCCAAGGACTGGGCCGCCGCCGGCGCCGATGTCCTG
The DNA here is from genome assembly GCA_004144345.1 of Hyphomicrobiales bacterium. Classification (GTDB taxonomy): domain Bacteria; phylum Pseudomonadota; class Alphaproteobacteria; order Rhizobiales; family Devosiaceae; genus Devosia_A. The sequence continues at coordinate 25,230 of SEEL01000036.1, read as the reverse complement.
TTCCATGCCGTGGCCGAGACGGCCGAGATCGTAGAGTAACGGGGTTCTAGCATGACCATCATCAAGAACGGCACCATCGTCACGGCCGATCTCACCTACAAGGCCGATATCCGCGTCGAGGATGGCACGATCACCGAGATCGGGCAGAACCTCTCGGGCGGTGACGTGCTCGATGCGTCGGGTTGCTACGTCATGCCGGGCGGCATCGATCCGCACACGCATCTCGAAATGCCCTTCATGGGCACCTATTCCTCCGACGATTTCGAATCCGGCACGCGCGCCGCGCTCGCCGGCGGCACCACGATGGTGGTCGATTTCTGCCTGCCCAATCCGAACCAGTCGCTGCTCGAAGCGCTACAGATGTGGGACAACAAGACGTCGCGCGCCAATTGCGATTACTCGTTCCACATGGCCATCACCTGGTGGGGCGAGCAGGTGTTCAACGAGATGGAGGATGTCGTCAAACGCGGCATCACCTCGTTCAAGCATTTCATGGCCTATAAGGGCGCGCTGATGGTCAATGATGACGAGATGTTCGCGTCGTTCCAGCGCTGCGCCGAACTGGGCGCCCTGCCCCTCGTCCATGCCGAGAATGGCGACGTCGTCGCATCGATGACGGCCAAGCTCCTCGCCGAAGGCAATAATGGTCCCGAGGGCCATGCCTATTCGCGCCCGCCGGAAGTCGAGGGCGAAGCGACCAACCGCGCCATCATGATTGCGGACATGGCCGGCGTGCCGGTCTATATCGTCCACACCTCCTGCGAGCAGGCCCATGAAGCCATCCGCCGCGCCCGCCAGAAGGGCATGCGCGTCTATGGCGAGCCGCTGATCCAGCATCTGGTGCTCGACGAGAGCGAATATTTCAACCGCGACTGGGACTATGCGGCCCGCCGCGTCATGAGCCCGCCCTTCCGCAACAAGCAGCATCAGGATTCGCTGTGGGCCGGCCTCGCCTCTGGCTCGCTGCAGGTGGTCGCAACCGATCATTGCGCCTTCACCACCGACCAGAAGCGCACCGGCATCGGCAATTTCGCGAAAATCCCGAACGGCACTGGCGGCCTCGAAGACCGCATGCCGGTGCTGTGGAGCAAGGGCGTCAACACCGGCCGGCTGACGATGAACGAGTTCGTCGCCGTCACCTCCACCAACATCGCCAAGATCCTCGGCCTCTATCCGAAGAAGGGCGCGGTGCTGGTTGGCGCCGATGCCGATCTCGTGGTGTGGGATCCCAAGCGGAGCAAGACCATCGAAGCCAAGAGCCAGCAATCGGCCATCGACTACAATGTGTTCGAGGGCATCGAGGTCACCGGCCTGCCGCGCTTCACCCTCACCCGCGGCAAGGTCGCCGTCACCGAGGGTAAGGTCAGCACAGAGCAGGGCCATGGCAAGTTCGTCGGTCGCGAGGCCAATGGCGCCGTCAACCGTGCGCTGAGCCAGTGGAAAGAAATCACCGCCCCGCGCAAGATCGAGCGCTCCGGCATTCCGCAGAGCGGGGTGTAACGGACTTGGCGACTGACGGGGGCAAAACAAACAACGTGGTCGAGGCCAAGGGTCTCGGCCTTACTTTCAAGACCAATGATGGCGACGTTGTCGCGCTGTCGGACGTCAATCTCGACATCGGCAAGGGCGAATTCGTTTCCTTCATCGGCCCGTCGGGCTGCGGCAAGACGACGTTCCTGCGCGTCATGGCCGATCTCGAGCAGCCGACATCGGGTTCCATCTCGATCAACGGCATGACGCCGGAGGAAGCGCGCAAGTCGCGCGCCTATGGCTATGTGTTCCAGGCGCCGGCGCTGTTTCCGTGGCGCACCATCGAGCGGAACGTCGCTCTACCGCTCGAAATCATGGGCTATTCCGAAGCCGAAAAGAAAGAGCGCATCGCCCGCACCATGGAGCTGGTGAACCTCGCCGGCTTCGAGCGCAAATTTCCCTGGCAGCTCTCGGGTGGCATGCAGCAGCGTGCCTCCATCGCCCGCGCCCTCGCCTTCGATGCCGACCTGCTCTTGATGGACGAACCCTTCGGCGCGCTCGACGAGATTGTCCGCGACCATCTCAATTCCGAGCTGCTGAAGCTGTTCGCGCGCACCAAGAAGACCATCGCCTTCGTCACGCACTCCATCCCCGAAGCCGTGTACCTGTCGACCAAGATCGTGGTCATGTCGCCGCGGCCCGGTCGCGTCACCGACATCATCGAATCGACACTGCCACCGGGCGAGCGGCCGCTCGATATCCGCGAGACACCGGAATTCCTCGAGATCGCGCATCGCGTGCGTGACGGCCTCCGCGCCGGACACTCCTATGAGGAGCACGTCTGATGCAGCGGACGGGCGGCAACGCAATCCCGGTGCTGATCGTCCTCGCGGTGCTGCTCATCGTCTGGTACGGCGCCGCCACGCTGATGAATGCGCCGTGGCAGTCCATTCTCTACGAGCGCGCCGGCACCACCGATGTGCCGCTGCTGCAATATCTGGCGGATGTATGGAGCCAGGCCAAGCCCATCCTGCCGGCGCCGCATCAGGTGGTGCAGGAAGTCTGGACCAATAGCGTACTGCAGGAGGTCACATCCAAGCGCAGCTTCGTCTATCACGCCAGCATCACGCTCTCGGCCACGGTGGCCGGCTTCATCCTGGGCACGGTGCTGGGCCTCGGCCTTGCGGTGCTCATCCTCCACAATGAGGCGATGAACCGCTCGCTGATGCCGTGGATCATCGCCAGCCAGACCATCCCGATCCTCGCCATCGCGCCCATGCTGGTGGTCGGCCTCAACGCCGTCGGCGTCACCGGCCTGTTCCCCAAGGCGCTGATCTCGACCTATCTCAGTTTCTTTCCCGTCGTGGTCGGCATGGTCAAAGGCCTCCGCTCGCCCGACCAGATGCAGCTCGATCTGATGCACACCTACAATGCCTCGCGCTTCGAGGTTTTCACTAAGCTCCGCTGGCCCGCCGCCATGCCCTTCCTCTTCGCATCGATGAAGGTCGGCATCGCCATCGCGCTGATCGGCGCGCTGGTCGCCGAGCTCACCAACACGGCCGCGGGCGGTCTCGGCGTGCGCCTCCTCACCGGCTCCTATAACGGCCAGACCATCACCATCTGGGGCGTGCTGTTCGTCGCCGCGACGCTCGCCGCCGTTCTCGTTATCGCCGTCGGCCTCGCCGAGAAGCTGGTGATGCGCAAAATGGGGCAGGCACCGGCATGAGTGTCTGGCAGCGCCTTCTCGCCATCGTCGCCGGCGCTGCCGCAGCGCTCGGTGCCCTGTTCGTCCTCCCCTCCGCCAGCACGCATGTCTGGCTGATCGCCTTCGGCCTTGCCGGCGCGTTGTCGCTGCTGCGCTTTGTGCGTCCGTTCAGCTATTGGCTTGATGGCGGGCTGGCGTTGCTCGGCGCCGTCGCGGCCGTGGCGACGCTCGATGAACTGGCGCCGTCGCTCTGGCTGGCCCTGCTCGCCACCTGGCTCTTTGCCTGGCTGTTCATCGACCGGCTCGCCAATGCCATGGGGCGCGGCGAGACAAAGCTCCCGGGCCTCGGCCTCCTCGTCGCGCTCACCTTCGGCGCCACGCTGCTGCTGATCTGGGAAGTCGCAGTGCGCGGCCTCGGCGTGCCGCAGGTGCTGCTGCCCTCGCCCAGCCAGATCTTCACGCGCATCATCAGTTCGCCGGCGACGCTCTGGGCCGATTTCGTCCAGACCTTCATCAAGGCGGTGCTGTCGGGCTATGCGATGGGCTGCGCCGCCGGCCTCGTCGTCGCCATCCTCGTCGACCGCTCGCCCTTCCTCAAGCGCGGGCTGCTGCCGATCGGCAATTTCGTCTCGGCGCTACCCATCATCGGCATCGCGCCGATCATGGTGATGTGGTTCGGCTTCGACTGGCATAGCAAGGCCGCCGTCATCGTCTGCATCACCTTCTTCCCGATGCTGGTCAACACCGTCGCCGGGCTCAACGCCGCCGGCCGCATGGAGCGCGACATGATGCGCACCTACGCCGCGGGCTATTGGCAGACGCTGTGGAAGCTCAGGCTCCCCGCGGCAGCGCCCTTCATCTTCAACGCACTCAAGATCAACTCGACTCTGGCGCTGATTGGCGCAATCGTAGCGGAATTCTTCGGAACACCCATTGTCGGCATGGGCTTTCGCATAGCGACGGAAGTGGGCCGGCTCAATGCCGACATGGTGTGGGCGGAAGTCGCGGTCGCGGCCGTGGCGGGCTCTGCCTCTTATGGACTGATCGTGCTGGTCGAGAGGGCTGTCACGTTCTGGCATCCGTCCGTCCGTGGTGGACGGGCGTAGTAGGAAGAAACGTACAGGGAAGGTTAGGGACATGAAGAAACTGTTGGTACCCGCACTGGCCGCCGTGCTGGCAATGGCCGGCACCATGGGCGGTGCAAGCGCTGCCGATGCGCTGCGTCTGCAGCTCAAATGGGTGACCCAGGCGCAGTTCGCCGGTTACATCGTCGCCGAGGCGAAGGGCTTCTACGACGCCGCCGATCTCGACATCACCATTCTGCCGGGCGGCCCGAACGTCGCGCCGGAGCAGGTGATCGCCGGCGGTGGCGCCGACATCATCGTCGACTGGATGGGCGGCGCTGCTGCGGCCCGTGAAAAGGGTGTGCCGCTGGTCAACATCGCGCAGCCCTACAAGCGCTCGGGTCTGATGATGATCTGCCCGACCGAAACCGGCATCAAGACCGAGGCCGATTTCAAGGGCAAGACACTGGGCGTCTGGTTCTTCGGCAACGAATATCCGTTCTTCGCCTGGATGAACAAGCTCGGCCTCTCCACCGCCGAAGGCGGCGATGTGAAGGTGCTGCAGCAGTCCTTCGACATCCAGCCGATGATCCAGAAGCAGGCCGACTGCATCTCGGTCATGACCTACAATGAATATGGTCAGGCGCTCGACGCCGGCTACGGCCCCGACAACCTCACCATCTTCAACTACACCGAACTGGGCAACGACCTGCTCGAAGACGGCCTCTATGTCATGGAAGACACCCTGGCCGATCCGGCCAAGGTCGATGCCTATGCCCGCTTCGTGAAGGCCTCGATGGAAGGCTGGGCCTATGCCCTCGCCAATCCGGATGAAGCCGCGCAGATCGTCGTCGATGCCGACGAGAGCGGCGCCGCCGAACTCGCGCACCAGCGCTACATGGTCGGTGAAGTGTCCAAGCTCGTCGACGCCAACGATCCCAAGCTCGACATCGCCGCCTATGATCGCACGATCAAGGCGCTGATCGACCAGAAGATCATCACCGCCGAGCCGACCGGTGCCTACAGCACCGCCGTCACCGACAAGCTCTAGGCTTTAGGGCAGAACCGGAACTGAGGAGGCGGGAGCGATCCCGCCTCTTTCTATTGTCCAGCGCGGTTCCTGTTCCCGCTCGCCCGGCTCGCCGATCGGCGTATGGCCCGGTGGCGGCGCCTTGCTCACCGGTACCAGCCGCAGAGCCTCGAGCCGCAGCTGCAGCGTCACCGGCTCGCTATTGGTACCCGGCGGCGCGATGCGCGGCACGTTGAAGCGAATTTCCACCACGCCATCGGCCACCGTGTCCTGCACCACCGCGGCGGGGATGACGATATGGCCGTTCACGCGCTTGGCGTCCTTGTAGATGGTGGTTCCCACCTGATGCCCGTTGACGAGGATTGCCACCTCGCGCTCGGGTTTGTCGGCGTTGGTGTTGGCCCAGCTCGAAAAGGTCAGCAGCAGATCCTCGTCGGGGATCGGGAATTTCAGCTTCAATATACCGTAGTCGCCAAAGCTCTTGATGCCGTCATTCTTGATCGGCATGAAGCCGCACCAGCGGATCGTGTCGCGCTTGTAGCCCGGCCGGTCCTTGACGAAGCTCACCGGCTCGCCCAGCGGATAGAAGAACGAGATCAGCCGCGGGAAGCACGACCAGCTGCGCTCGATGTAGTAGTTGCGATAGTCGTCCTCGACGCGCGGATTGAGGACCATCCACAGCACCACCGCGCCGAAGATGGCGATCAGCCCGCTCACGCCAAGCTGCCATGCCTTTGGTTTGTAGGTCGGCTCGGCCATCAGTTCACATCAGATAATAGGAGCGCGACATCCAGGTCGGCAGCAGGAACACATCGAGGATCAGCAGCACCGGCAGCGTCAGCCAGAACAGCCATTTCCAGCGGCTGAAGATGAAGGCGGAGATGATCAGGATCGGCGCCACGCCCACCACGAAGCGCAGCATTGAATAGGCATTGGTCGACAGCGGCAGCAGCACCGCGAAGAGCGAGAAGATCGCCCAGTCCCATTTGCCGCGCCACGCCATCACCACCGACATCAGGATGCCGAAGATCGCAGCGAGGCCGAAGGCGAGGTCGGACGAGATGGTTTTGAAATTGCCGTTCTTGAACTGCAACTCGATCGTCAGCCACAAATTCCAGAACGGATTGTTGAAGGCCCGCCCCCAGGCGCGCTGGATGTGCTGGAAGGCCAGCGCATCGCCCGAATGGAACCAGAGATAGACCGCGAAAATGCTGATGCCCACCGGCACCAGCGCCAGCGCCAGCAGCAGATCGGTGCGCTTCCAGAGCGTTGCGAAGAAGCCGCGCACCGTGCCGCCATCCTTGAGATGGTGCTGCAGCGCCGCAATGACGATCGCCGCCATGAACAGCAGCCCGGTCGAGCGGGTCGCCGACATCAGCGCCCCCGTCAGCCCCGCCGTCACATAGTCGCGCTGCTTCAGCAGCACGAAGCCGGCAATGGTCAGGAGGATGAACAGCGCCTCGGTATAGAGCGTGGTGAAATAATAGGAGAACGGGCCGAGGAACAGGAAGAAGCAGAACAGGAAGTAGGCGCGGAACTTGCCCTCGAACAGCGGCCAGCTGAGGATCGCCGCCCACACCGCCAGCAGCGAGGTCAGCACCGATCCGGCGATCAGCACGCTCAGCCCGGTCAGCTTGCTCACGGCCCAGGCGAGGATCGAATAGAACGGGAAGAATGCCCAATTGTTGGCATCGCCCTTGTCGAAGCCGTCGGGCCGGTCCTCGTAGCCATTGAGCGCCAGGCGCTCATAGGCGTTGCAATCATAGACGCACAGCGCCCGCAGATACTCGACGAAGCTCCAATGGTCGGTGTTGCGCACATAGACCGCATAGCGGAGCGCCACCCCGATCAGCATCACGTAGAAGGGGACAAGGATGTAGGCCGGAATCCGGAACGACCAGCGTCTCGCTTCGGCTTTCGGTTGGGCGACGCTATCGTCCATCTGGTGCTTGTTCCCCGGGGTGCACCCTTCTAGCGCGAAATCTCGGCTGACCCAACAACTGCGGCAGCGGCCTTTCGTTCCAGCCCCTGCCACTAATCTGTGCAATTGCGGCAACCAAACGGCGTTCTGACAATTCTGTGCCTATCGAACTGCGTCACGGAGTTTCCCAATGAACGGCATCATCTATCTCGTCGGCCTCGTCGTCGTGATCCTGGCTATCCTGTCCTTCTTCGGCCTGCGCTGAGCGAGGGACCAGGACCATGGCACTCGACAACGACATCCTCGTCGCCACCTCCACCGTACCGGTGGCTGGTGAGCAAGAACATCATTCCTATGTGGACTGGCCGGCGGTCATCGGCGGCATCGTCCTCGCTACCGCCATCTCGGTATTGCTGCTCGCCTTCGGCTCCGCCATTGGCCTCAGCTTTGCCAATTTCGATGCCAGCCCCGATGTGAATCCGCTCTGGATCGCCATCGCCGCTGCCAGCTGGCTGCTCTGGGTACAGATCTCGAGCTTCATGGCCGGCGGCTACATCACCGGCCGCATGCGCCGCCGTCACTACGATGCCACTGAGCATGAAAGCGACGTGCGCGACGGTGCCCATGGCCTCCTCGTCTGGGCCGGTGCACTGGTCATCGGCGCCATCATCGCCGTTGGCGGTGTGGGTGCCGCGCTCAACGCGGCCGGCAGTGCCGTGGCGACGCTCACCACGGCGGCCTCGAACGTCGCCGACGAGGGCGCGCTCGATCCGCAGGCCTATTTCGTCGATACGCTGTTCCGCGCCGGCCCCGGCTCGACGGCTGCCGCGGGCACGCTGCAGGACTATCGCGGCGAAGCCACCCGCATCCTCGCCAATGGCGCGGTCAGCGGTACCGTTCCCGATGCCGACAAGGCCTATCTCGCCCAGCTCGTCGCCGCCAATACCGGCCTCACGCCGGATGAAGCGACGGCCCGCGTCAACGAGGTGCTCACTGCGGTCGACACTGCCAAGGCCCAGGCCGCCGATGTGGCGGAAGAAGCCCGCAAGTGGACCGTGCTCGGCGCCTTCCTCACCGCTGCCTCGCTGCTCGTCAGTGCCGTCGGCGCCTATTGGGCGGCGATGAAGGGCGGCAACCATCGCGACAAGCAGACGGTCTTCGCCGACGTCTTCAAGCGCTTCTGATCAGGAGGATTTCGCAATGCTGCGTGGAATTGGACTTTGGCTGCTCGGCGTGCCGATCTGGCTGATCCTCATCATCATCTTCTTCATCCGGTAGAAGACAACAACAAGACCGAGACAATCGGCATTGCAGAGGCGGAGCTTATCAGCTCCGCCTTTCGCTTATCCGGCGACGCGTTGCTGCATGGGCGGGAAGGGCATCGCGTCATCTTCGCCGGCCAGCAGCTGGCGCACCTTGTCCGCCGGCATCGGCCGCGCGATCAGATAGCCCTGCGCTTCATTGTAGCCGGCGGCATGCACATTGCGCAGCTGCGCCGCCGTCTCGATGCCCTCGGCCGTGGTGACGATGCCCATGCCGTGGCCGATTTCGGCAATGGCCCGCACGATGGTCTGCGCGCCGCCCGCGTCGTCGATGGCGCGGATGAACGAGCCGTCGATCTTGATCTTGTCGAAGGGATAGCTCAGCAGATAGCTCAGCGCCGAAAAACCCGTGCCGAAATCGTCGAGCGCGATCTTGAGGCCAAGCGCATGCAGCTGCCGCAGCGCGTCGAGATTGGCCGTGCTGTTCTCGAAGAACACCGATTCAGTGATCTCGATCTCGACCCGTTCCGGCGGGAGGCCTGCCGAACCCAGCGCGTTCATGATCGTCGGCACGACATTGCCGCGCTGGAACTGCACCGATGACACATTGATCGCAACGCGCAATTGCTGGGGCCACTGCGCTGCCTCGCTGATCGCCTCACGCAGCACCCATTCGCCGATCGGCACGATCAGCCCGGTTTCCTCGGCAACGGGAATGAAGCGGGCCGGCGAGATCATGCCCTCTTCCGGGTGCCGCCAGCGCAGCAGCGCCTCAAAACCCGAGATCACCTGCTTTTTGAGATTGAGGATCGGCTGGTAATACAGCTCGAACTGCCCGCGCTCCAGCGCCAGCGCCAGATCCTGCTCGAGCTGGCGGCGGTCGCGCATCGCCTTGTCCATCGCCGGCTCGAAGAACCGGTACGAACCGCGCCGTTCCTTCTTGGCCGCATAGAGCGCCAGATCGGCGTTCTTGAGCAGCTGGTCGGCTTCGTCGCCATCGCCCGGCGCCACCGCAACGCCGATCGAGAAGGCGATGCGGCCTGGCTGTCCGTCCACCAGCAGCGGCTCCTGCGCCGCCTTGATCAGGCGCAGCGCCAGCAGATGCGCGTCATGCGCCGTGGCGCCCATTTCCATGACCACGGCAAATTCGTCGCCGCCCATCCGCGCCGGCATGCCTGCGTGACCCACCACATTCTCGATGCGCCGCGCCACTTCGTTCAGCACATGGTCGCCGGCCGCGTGGCCCAGCGTGTCGTTGATGGATTTGAAGCCGTCGAGATCGATGATCAGCAGCGCGAAGCTCCCGAGCCCCGCCGACTGCGTCACGCATTCGCTGAGCCGCTCCTGCAGCATGTGGCGGTTGGGGAGGCCGGTCAGCGCATCGCTATAGGCGCGGTGCGCCAGCTCGTCCTGCAGCCGGGCGAATTCCGTGATGTCCTTGTGCGTCGAGACCCAGCCGCCATCGGCGAGCGGCTGATGCGTAATCGACAGGATGCGCCCCGAATTGAGCGTCAGCACATCGGTGGTGGCAAGGCAGCGCTCGACGAATTCGATGCGCTCGGCAACATACAGCTCGGCGTCGTCGCCGATGAAGCTGCCGCCGGCGACGCGGCCGCGCAAGATCGCCTCGAAGGTCGTGCCGGGCCGCCCGAGCCGCTTGGGCAGCCGGTAGACGTCGAGGAACTGCTGGTTGCAATAGACCAGCCGCCAGTCGCGGTCATAGATCGAGATGGCATGGCCGGTGCTGTCGATGGTCGACTGCATCCGCACGCGGGCGAGTTTTTGGTCCCGCTTCAGCGCGCTGAGTTCGCCACTGACCAGCCGGCCGAGGGCGGCAAGGTCGAGTTCGCCATCGGCCTTCGTGGCCTTGGCGATCATCTGGGCGAATGCGTTCTGCATCCAGGCGTTCTCGGCGGGGGCCGCGGAATGCGGCCAACCCTCCGGAAACTAAGGCAGAGCAGTAAATATGGCCTTAGCCTTATTACGCCGGTTTGCCTTGCAACATGCCGGCATAGACGCCCGGCTTGGATTTCGGGATTTCGAGCGCATCGAGCCGCTTCTGGTAGAACGCCACCGGCCCCGGATCGCCGATCACGGCGTAGCCATAGCCGGCGTCGCGCATGCCGCGCAGCGTCGTGATCAGCAGGGCCTCGCCGATGCCCTGCCCGCGCGCCGCCTCGTCCACCCCGGTCGGGCCGAAAAAGCCCTTGGCCGTCGTGTCGTAGCAGGCAAAGCCGAGCAGCGTGCCGTCCTTGACCGCGATATAGGTCGTGGGCGGCTGCTGGGTCAGGCCGAGGCTCGCTTCCGACACCCAGTGGCGGCCGAAATGCTCGCCGATCCAGTCGAGCACGACATGCGCCTCGGGCGGCAGCGCCCGGCGGATCACCACGCCCGCCTCGTGCACCTTCGCTTCGCTCTCAAACACCGGCAGATCGTACAACCGGACCAGCAGATCAGCCATTGTGCTTCCCCTCTTCTCTTCGACCATAGAGGTTGGGCATCAGGTTCGAAAGCGTCGAGAAGCGCGCGAAATCCTTGTTCCCGGCCTTCGTCCAGCCGGTCTCGGCGATCGCCGAGAGGCGCGGGAACACCAGCCGGTCAAACACGTCGCGGTCGGTCATCGGCTCCGACCAGATGCAGGCCTGGACGCCGAGGAATTTGCGCTTCTCGCTCTCGTTCCAGCCCGCCGTCGGGTCGAACCGGTAGGCCTTCTCCGGCGACGACCAGCCGGCCCAGCCGGCGCCCGGCTCGTGCCATTCAACGCCATTGGCCATGTCGAGATAGAATGCCTGTCCGGGCGCTACGACCACGTCATAGCCCTCGGCCGCGAGCTTCTGGCTGCCTTCCACATTCACCCAGCCGACGAGGTAGCACTGCGCCTTGTCGATGCCGCCGCCATGCGCGGCTTCTTCCCAGGCGCCGGTGATCTTGCCCTTCGACGTGAGGAACTCCTGGATGCGCTTGAGGAACGCCGCCTGCAATTCATTGGCGCCGCTGACGCCGAGCTTGGCGCGCATCGCATTGGCCTGCGGCGAGGAATGCCAGGCGTCCTTGGGCACTTCGTCGGCGCCGACATGGAACCAGCGCGAGGGGAACATCTCGGCCATCTCGCCGAAGATCGTCTCGACCGCCGTGTACACACCCTCGATTGCCGGGTTGAGGCAATTGTTGGGGAACGACTGGATCGAGTGATAGAGCCCGTTCTCGCCGGGATCCTTCAACGCCGGAATCGCCTCGAGCATCGCATAGCAATGGCCCGGCACGTCGATCTCGGGGATCACCTCGATGCCGAAGCGGCTTGCCAGCGCCACGATCTGCGCCACATCGGCCTTCGAATAGAAGCCGCCGGAGCGCTCCGGTCCCGACCCCAGCAGCGGCGGCAGCGGCAGGCCATGCCCGCGCCACGCCGCGATCTCGGTCAGGCGCGGATAGGCGTCAATCTCGACGCGCCACGCTTCGTCATCGCTCAGATGCCAGTGGAAGCGGTTGAGCTTGTTCCAGGCGAGGATGGCGAGGAACTTCTCGACCTCGGCCACCGAATAGAAGCGCCGCGCCACGTCGAGATGGCACCCGCGAAATCCCATCGCCGGCGCGTCGTCGATCTCGCCGCCGAGCGGGAAAATATGATCCTGCCGCTGGTGCCGCGCGCCGCGCGCCATCTGCCCCAGCGTCACGAGGCCATAGAGAAAGCCGGTGTCATCAGCCGCTTCCACCTTCGCGCCATGCGACGAGAAGACGATGCGATAGGCTTCGGCGCCGAGATCGCCATCCTGGCTCAGCATCACCGGCAAGCCATCCTCATGCGCCTCGCGCACGAGGCCTTCGCCGGGGAACAGCCGGTCCGTCAGTTCGCGGAACGCGGCAGCCGCCTTGGTGCCGTCACCGGCCCCGATGGCGAGACCATGCGGCGCGCTGCGCGTGCCGCTGACCGCCACCTTGTTCGGCCACGGCACAACGGCAATGGCCGACGGCGTGCCGTCGAGCTGCATCGTGCCACGCCGATAGGGCGCGCTGTCGGCCCGGGCGGTCGGGAACGTCACCGCCGGCACGGCGCGGTTGTCGCTGAGAATCACGAAGCCGGTCGTCGCGCCGTCGGTCCAGTGCCGCAGCGGGTAGTCCAGCCGGTCGATGGTGACGGTCCATTCGGCGCCCGGCTCGAGCGTGAAATCGGCCGGCGGCGCCAGTTCGGCATAGTTGGAGAGCTGGGTGACGACCCGCCCATTGCTGAGGCTCGCCTGCTCATTGATGCGGGCCGGGCCCGAAATGCCGAGCCGGAAACCGGTGATCGCCGTCCGGCCCCGATTGGCCAGCGTCAGGCGATAGGTGCCGGTTTGGTCCGCCCCCGGGCTCCATTCGCTCCGCAGGACAAACCCATCATGCCAATTTGCTACCATTTAAATACCACTCCATCCCGGAAGCGGTTCTAGCCGACACGCCCCGGCGCCGCAACGGGGCAGCCGAGGAGTCGGTTTTTTCGTCCCCCGCAAGGGCTAAACTCCACTAATGCAAAGCGACCCGCAAGCCGTTGGACTTCCTGCACTTCGTGCCGGAAACAGGCCGTTTTTCGGCCAATCTACGCACGGGGGTCCGGGGTGGCCGTAAAATCCGCGCGCGCAATTTGTGCGAGGAGCAAAATGTCTACCACCGCCCGACTGAACCTTCCCTACATCGCGCCGCAACAGGCCCAGAAGCAGATCACCTATAACGAGGCCATGGCGGCGCTCGACCAATTGGTACAGCCCGCCGTGCTGAGCCGCAGCGTCACCGCCCCGCCGGGCGTCCCCATCGAGGGCGACACTTTCATCGTCGCCCCGGCATCGACCGGCGCCTGGGCCGGCAAGGATCATCGCTTCGCCTGCTGGCGCGACGGCGCCTGGCACTATCGCGTGCCCGCCGATGGCTGGCTGGCCTATGTCGCCGAAACCGACGAGCTCGCGGTCTATCGCGCCGGTGCCTGGGAGAGCTTCGTGACCAATGGCGGCACGTCGCTCGCCAAGCTCGGCATCAATGCCGAGGCGGACCTCACGACGCGCCTCGCTGTTGCCGCCAATGCCAGCCTCTTCACCCATGATGGCGCGGGCCACCGGCTGACGCTCAACAAGGCGGCGGCGGGCGATACGGCGAGCCTCCTCTACCAGACCGGCTTTTCCGGCCGCGCCGAACTCGGCCTCGCCGGCAGCGACGATTTCGCGGTGAAGGTGTCGCCTGATGGCTCGACCTGGTTCGAGGCGCTCAGCATCGACCGGGCCAGCGGCATCATCGCCATCCGCGACGATCGCCTGCTGCTGCGCGACAATGCCGATGCCAGCAAGGCGGCGCAGTTCCAGCTCTCGGCCATCGCCACGGCGACCACGCGCACCTTCACCCTCCCCGATATCTCGGCGACCCTCGCGGTCACCGGCGCGGCGGCGCAGACTTTTGCGGGCACGACCAGCTTCTCGGCCGCATCCGTCAGCGTCGGCACCGCCACCGCCGCCACCTACGGGCTCGGCACCGGCGCCACCGCCGCGGCCACCACCAAGGCGATCAATATCGGCACGGCGGGCGTTTCGGGCTCGATCACCAATGTGCAGATCGGCTCGGCCGTGGCGGGCGCCACCGGCAGCATCGCGCTCAACCAGCCGGTGAGCCTCGCCTCCGGCCAGCTGGGCTTTCCCGCAGCGGCGATCCCCTCGGCCGATCCCAACACGCTCGACGATTACGAGGAGGGCGTCTGGACGCCGACGATCACCTTCGGCGGCAATTCCGTCGGCGTCACCTATGGCAGCCCGACCGGTGGCCGCTACACCAAGATCGGCCGCACCGTGGTCGCGAGCGGCAGCGTGACGCTCACCAGCAAGGGCAGTTCGGTCGGCGCCGCCGGTGTCGGCAATTTGCCCTTCGCTTCGGCCAATGACGGTATCTACGCTGCGGCGGCTATCGGCATGGCCAATGGCTTCAGCAGCGTCACCGCCGCGGTACTCGGCGTCGTGGCGCCCAACGCTAGCCGGATCACGCTCTACCACGCCAACAACGGCAACGGCGCCGGCCTCACCAACAGTAATTTCGGCGCCAGCTCGCAGCTCTTCTTCACCGTCGTCTACGACGTCTGACGGCGGGGCTTTTCAGCGGCGCGGCAAGCGGCTAGGCCTTCCGGGTCCAATCTGACCCGGAAGTGCCGCCCATGAGTACCTCGCCCATCGATCCCATCAAGCTCGACAAGCTCGCCGAAGTCGCCATCCATGTCGGGCTTGGCCTCCGGGAAGGCCAGGATCTGTTCCTGACGTCGCCGACGTCGGCGCTGCCGCTTGCGCGCAAGATCGCCGAGCACGCCTACAAGGCCGGCGCCGGTCTCGTCACCACCATCTTCTCCGACGAGGAGATGACGCTGGCCCGCTATCGCTACGGCAATGATCAGAGCTTCGATCGCGCCCCCGACTGGCTCTATGAGGGCGTCGCCAAAGCCTTCGACAACAACACCGCGCGCCTCGCCATTTCCGGCGACAATCCGATGCTGCTCGGTACGCAGGATGCCGACAAGGTCGGCCGCGCCAACCGCGCTAATTCCAAGGCCTATCGCCCGGCATTGAGCAAGATCGTCAGCCACGAGATCAACTGGTCGATCGTGCCCTATCCCGGCACGTCCTGGGCGAAGGAAGTGTTCCCCAACGATCCCGAGGATGTCGCCGTCGCCAAACTCGCCGACGCCATCTTCGCCGCGACCCGCATCTCCACATCGGATCCGGTCGCCGAGTGGGCCGCGCATAACGCCCGGCTGCTCGAGCGCGGCCAGTGGCTGACCGGCAAGAACTTCGCCTCGCTCAAATATTCGGGCCCGGGCACCGACATCACCATCGGCCTTGCCGAGGGCCATGCCTGGAAGGGTGGCCGCAGCAATTCGCGCAACGGCATCGTCTGCAACCCGAACATTCCGACCGAGGAAGTGTTCACCACGCCGCACCGCCTGCGCGTCGATGGCGTGGTCAGCTCCACCAAGCCGCTCAGCTACAATGGCACGCTGATCGACAACATCCAGATG
Organism: Hyphomicrobiales bacterium; assembly: GCA_004144345.1. GTDB lineage: Bacteria > Pseudomonadota > Alphaproteobacteria > Rhizobiales > Devosiaceae > Devosia_A. Next base: position 9,760 of record SEEL01000036.1, on the reverse strand, counting down.
AAGTTCGAAGCCGGCAAGATCGTCGACGTCAAGGCGTCGCGCGGCCAGGACGTCCTGGTCAAGGCGATGGATTCGAACGAAGGCGGCCGCCGCATCGGCGAAGTCGCGCTGGTGCCGCACTCCTCGCCGATCAGCCAGAGCGGTATTCTATTCCTCAACACGCTGTTCGACGAGAACGCGGCAAGCCACATCGCGCTCGGCCAGTGCTATTCCGATTGCTTCGTCGATGGCGAGACCATCACGCCCGAGGAAGTCGAGCGCCGTGGCGGCAACAAATCGGTCATCCATATCGACTGGATGATCGGCTCGGGCCAGATCGACATCGACGGCATCGGCCAGGACGGCAGCATCACGCCCGTCATGCGCAAGGGCGAGTGGGCGTAAGCCTGCCGCCCACACAGCCAACAAATCCTTGGGAGGGGATGGATGGCACTGACGAATGCACAGCGCCTCGAGCGACTGAAGGTCCGGCTCGACGAACTGGTCTACTGGCGCGCCCGCGAAGGCGTGCCGGTGACCGGCTGGAGCCTCGATGGCCAGCCCATTGCCATCGGCGGCGCGTGGCCGAGCCGCGAGGGCGTCCACCGCTTCGCCGCCACTGCCGAAGTACCCGAACACTGGCCGCTCGAGGAGACGCGGCTGGTGCTCGACCTTGGCGGCGAAAGCCTCGTGACGCTGAGCTATCCCAATCGCGACAGCGTTTCGTTCGGCGTCGATCCCTACCATCGCGAATTCCCCGTCCGCCACCGCCAGATCGCCATCAGCGCCGAGTCCACGGCGCGCGAGCCGTTCGGCGTGCCGGTCCGGTCGCCGCGCCTCAACCGCGCCGTGCTGCAGTGGATCGACGTTCCGGTGCATCGCCTGCATCTGTTGCTCAAGCAGATCGCCGAGACCTGCAGTGTCCTCGCCGGCCACGACGTCGTGCCGCATCTTCTCGATGCCGCCGAGACCGCGCAGCGTAGCCTCGACTGGCCGTCGGACACCGCCAATTACATCGCGCGCATCGCGCCCATGCCGCAGCAGCAGCGCATCTGGGAACTGCCGCCGCTCGAGGCCCGCGCCGCGGCGCTCGACCAAGGCCAGCGCGCCAGCGTTACCGCTGCGCATGAAACGCTCACCGCCCAATTGCGGCGCCTCCAGAAGCGCTATCCGCCCGAGGGCGAATTGCTGCTCACCGGCCACGCCCATATCGACCTCGCCTGGCTCTGGCCCTATGCCGAGACGCGCCGCAAGATGCGCCGCACCTTCCACACGGCGCTTGGCCTGATGGAGGCGAGTGACGATTACCGCTTCAACCAGTCCACCGCCCATTACTATGCGCAGCTGGAAGAGGACGATCCGGCGCTGCTGCAGCAGATCAAGGCGAAGGCCGCTGCCGGCCAGTGGGAAGTCACCGGCGGCATGTGGGTCGAGCCCGACACCAACATGCCCACCGGCGAATCCCTCACGCGCCAGATTCTTTATGGCCAGCGCTATTTCGAGAAACATTTCGGCAAGCGCCACACGGTCTGCTGGCTGCCCGACTGCTTCGGCTTTTCCGGCGCCATGCCGCAGCTGCTCAAGCAGGGCGGCATCGACAGCTTCTTCACCATCAAGGTCAATTGGTCGGAGACGAATCGCGTTCCAGCCGACCTCTTCTGGTGGGAAGGGCTCGATGGCAGTCGCGTCCTCGCGCACAGTTTCGACAACCCGATGCAGGGCTACAACGGCTTCGTGCAACCCGATTGCTTCGTGCCCACCTGGCGCAATTTCCGCGGCAAGGTGCATCACGACACGTCGCTGCTGGCCGTGGGCTATGGCGATGGCGGCGGCGGCACGACGCCCGAAATGGTCGAGCGCGAAGTGCAGCTGCGCGATTTCCCGGCCCTGCCGAAAGCCCGCTGGGGACAGGTCGCCGATTTCTTCGCCGACGCGCATCGCAATGTCGCGGGCAAGAAGCTGCCGGTCTGGGTCGGCGAGATCTATCTCGAACTGCACCGGGCGACGCTTACCACGCAGTCTGGCGTCAAGCGCCTGCATCGCCAGGCCGAGCGCGCGCTGATCACCGCCGAGACCATCGCCTCGCTCGCGCATCTCATCGGCGCCGCCGCGCCCGCCTCGCTCGAGCCGTACTGGCGCGTCGTGCTGAAGAACGAGTTCCACGACATCCTGCCCGGCTCCTCCATCCGCGAAGTCTATCAGGACGCCGAGGCCGAACTCAGCGCCGTCATCACCGCCGGTCGTGCCGCGCAGGACCGCGCCCTCGATACGCTCGCCGCGCAGCTGCCGAAGGGTGCGGGCGATGCTGTGCTGGTGGTCAATCCGTCGCTCTCGACGCGCCGCCTCTCCACCGGGAGTGGCAGCGTGCCGCCGCTCGGCATTGCCGTGCTGCCGCGCGAGCAGCGGCCGCTACCCGGCCTCAGCGCCAGCACGACGCATCTCGAGAACGCCACGCTCCGGGCCACCATCGCGCCCGATGGCACCATCGCCTCGCTCGTCCACAAGCCGAGCGGCCGCGAGGCTCTCGCCGGTCCCGGCAACCAGCTCTTCGCCTATCCGGTCGACAAGCCGCGCAATTGGGACGCGTGGGATGTCGAGGAGGATTACGCCGAGCGCGGCGAAGCCATCACCGATGTCGAGAGCATCGAGCTGTTCGAGTCGAGCGCCAGCCGCGTCGCCGTCAGGATCGCGCGCCGCTATCGCGCCTCGACCATCACGCAGACTTATGTGCTCACCGACAATGCCGTGCGTCTCGACATCGAGACGACTCTCGACTGGCACGATCGCCGCGTGTTCCTCCGCACCCTGACGCCTGTCGCCGCGCGCAATGAACGCGCTACCTTCGAATGCGCCAATGGCGTGGTGAAGCGCCCGACGCATCAGAACACCTCATGGGACCAGGCGATGTATGAAGCGGCGGCGCATCGCTTCATCGATCTCAGCGAGCCCGGCTTCGGCGTGGCGCTGCTCAACAACGCGAAATACGGTCATTCGGTGCGCGGCAATGTGCTCGGCCTCAGCCTCCTCCGCTCGCCCATCTATCCCGATCCGCTCGCCGACGAAGGCACGCAGAGCTTTACGTATGCGCTGCTGCCGCATGAAGGCGACTGGCATGAGGGGGGCGTGCGCGAAGAGGCCGAAGACCTCAACCAGCCCCTGCTCACCCATGACGTCACCGGCCTCGCGCTGGGCACGATCACGCCGCTCAAGCTCAGCGGCATTCCCGCCGCCTTCTCGGGCCTCAAGCCCGCCGAGGATGGCACGGGTCTGGTGTTCCGAATCTATGAGCCGGCCGGCCGGCGGGGCGACTTCGCCATCGATGCGCCGGGCTGGTCCGCTGCCGCGGTCACCATCATGGAAGAGACGCAAACCCGCGACGCGCCCGCCGCGCTGATGCCGTTCGAAGTGCGCAGCTGGCGGCTCAGCCGCTAGCGCAGCTTCTTGTCGCGCCCATAGAGCAGCAGCATGGCGATGATGATCACGCCATAGATGATCTGGCGGCCGAACTCGGCGATCTGCATGACGCTGAGGATCGATTGCAGCAGCGTGATCAGGATCACGCCGGCGATCGTGCCGAGATAGGAGCCACGGCCGCCGAGGATCGAGGTGCCGCCCAGCACCACCGCGGCAATCGCCGGCAAGAGATACGCATCGCCCATCGATTGCGCGGCCTTGCCGGCATAGCCCGCCAGCAGCACGCCGCCGAAGGCCGCCAGCGCGCCGCATAGCGCGAAGGCGGCCACCACCACGCGCTGCGTCGGTACACCACTCAGATACGCCGCAGATTCCTTGTTGCCGATGCCATAGACGGCGCGGCCGAACGTCGTGCGCGTCAACAGGAACACGGCGAGCGCGCCGACGATGATCCACACGATCACCGCATGCGGGATACCCAGCGTCGATTGCGCGCCGATGAACTTCATCGCCGGCGAGGCTGAATCGCGCGGCGAGAAGCCGCCGCTATAGGCAACCATCAATCCCTGCGCCACCGCGTTGACCGCCAGCGTGATGATCATCGAGGGGATGCGGAGATAGGCGACCGCGACGCCATTGAGCAGCCCGATCATGAGGCCGCAGAGAATGCCGAAAGGGATCGCGAACACTTCCCCCATCGGTCCATAGGCCGTCGCCGCCGACGCCATCATGGCGCCCATGGTGATGGTCCAGGGCACGCTGAGGTCGATCTGGCCGAGCAGGATCACCAGCATCATGCCCGTGGCGATAACGCCGAGGAACGCGCCGACCTTCAGCTGCTGCAGCAGATATTCGGGTGACAGGAAGTTGGTCGAATAGAGCGAGCCCACCACCAGCAGCAGGATGATGCAGCCGAAGGCGATCACCACTGGCCAGTCGAGCCGCTGGCGCAGCGGCAGCGGAGCAGCGTTGTCTGTCATCGCGTCACCCGAACAGTTCGAGACGGTTGCGGACCTGGAACAGCCGCGCCGAGCCGATACTGACAGCCAGCAGCAGGATCACGCCCTGCAGCAGCGGCTGGTACAGCGGGTCGACATTGAGCACGAACATCAAATCCTTGATGGTGAGGAAGGCCAGCGCGCCGAAGACCGCGCCGATGGCGCCGCCACGCCCGCCGAACAGCGACACGCCGCCCAGCACCACGGCGGCAATCGAGTTGAGCGTGTAAGTGCCCGCCGCGGCGCTGTCGGCCTGGCCCGACGAGGTCACGAAGGTGAGATAGAGCCCGCCGAGGCCGGCGAAGAATCCCGACCACACATAGGCGAGGAATTTCGCGCGCCGGATCGGCATGCCCGACATGTAGGCTGCGGCTTCCGATGAACCCACCGCATAGGTGGCGCGCCCCAGCACCGAGCGCCGGTACGGGATCCACAGCAGCACCACGATGATCAGCAGGAACACCATGCTCGCCGGCACCACGCCGCCGAATTTGCTGAGCATGAACTTACCCAGCGCCTTGGCGAATTCCGGCGTTGCTCCCGGCTGCGGCCGCATCCAGAGCGCCAGGCCGAAGAACACGGCGGAGGTGGCGATCGTCGCCACGATCGGTTGCAACCGCCCGAAGATGACGATCGCGCCATTCACCGCGCCGCAGGCAATGCCGACCAAGAGCACGATGACCACGCCTACGGCCGGCCCCAGCACCGGCCCGAGGTCAAAGCCCCAGGGCGCACCGAGATTGTTGACCACCACATAGGAGGCGACCACGTTGCAGAGGACGAAGATCATCCCGACCGACAGATCAATGCCCGCCGTCAGCACCACGAAGGTCTGCGCGATGGCGATCAGTGCCAGCAGGATGCCCTTGTTGGCCGCCGTCTGCAGCACATTGCCCACGCCCTGCACGGTGAAGCCATTGTTGACGATGGCCGGATGGTTCAGCAGATAGATCGCGAACATCGCGACAAAGATCGCCAGCGCCAGCAGCGTGCCGCGCTGCGCATTGAACCAGAAGCGCCATTCACTCATTGCGCCGCCTCCCGCGTCTCGGAGTCGATGTTGAGGGCGCTGGCGATCAGCGCCTTCTCGGTGATCTCGGCGCCATGCAGCGTGCGCGTGACGGCGCCGTCATACATCACCAGCACCTTGTCGCAGCAGCCGATCAGCTCGTCATAATCGGTCGAATAGAGAATGATCGCCGCGCCATTGTCGGCGAGCTGGCGCAGCAGCTGGTAGATTTCCTGCTTGGTGCCCACATCGATGCCGCGCGTCGGATCGTTGAGCAGGATGATCCGCGGCTTGCGCATCAGCCATTTGGCGATCACCAGCTTCTGCTGGTTGCCGCCCGACAGCGATCCGGCCGGCACCGCGATGCCGTCGGTCTTGATGGCGAGCAGCTTGATCATCTCGTCGATGGCGCGCCGCTCGGCGCCGCGATCGATCACGCCGCCCTTCGAGAACAGCGACATCGCCGCAAAGGAGAGGTTATCGCGCACCGCCATCGGCAACATCAGCCCTTCGGTCTTCCTGTCCTCCGGAATCAGCGCCATGCCGATACGATCGTCCTTCGCCTCGCGCGGCGAATTGAGCGTTACGCGCTTGCCATCCACCAGCACATCGCCGCTGGTGCCGCGCAGCACGCCGAACAGCGCCAGCAGCAATTCGCGCTGCCCCTGCCCGTCGAGCCCGCCGAGCCCGACCACTTCGCCCGCCTTCACCGCGAGTGAAACGCCGTTCAAGCGCGGTGCCCAGGCGAGGTTGCGCGTTTCCAGCACCGGCTGCTGCGTTTCGGGTTTGGGCGCGGGCTTGGGCGGGAACACATTGTGATATTCGCGGCCGATCATCAGCTCGACCACCTGCTCGTCGCTCTTGGTGCCGGCTTCATAGGTCGCGACATTGCGGCCATTGCGGAACACCGTGCAGCTGTCGGCGAGTTCGGCGATCTCGTGCATGCGGTGCGAGATGTAGAGCAGCGCCACGCCCTCGTCGCGCAGTCGCTTGATGACGCCGAACACCGTCTCGACGTCGCCGGCCGAGAGCGCCGAGGTCGCTTCATCGAGGATCAGCACACGTGGCTTCCGCGCCAGGGCCTTGGCGATCTCGACGATCTGCCTTCGGCTCAGCGACAGGTCCTTGATCAGCGTCGAGGGATGGATGTCGGCGGCGCCGGCGCGCGCCAGCGCTTCCTCGGCGATCCGCCGTTGCGCCTTGCGGTCGATCATGCCGAAGCGCGTTGGCGGATTGGACACCACGATATTGTCGGCCACCGACAGTTCGGGGATCAGCGACAATTCCTGGAACACGCAGACGATGCCGGCGGCATTGGCCGCGGCAGGATCGGCGAAGCTCACCTCATGGCCGTCGAGCAGCATGCGCCCTTCATCGGGCGCCACCACGCCGGCCATGATCTTGATCAGCGTCGACTTGCCGGCGCCGTTCTCGCCCAGGATAGCGTGCACGCGCCCGGCATCGACGGTCAGTTCGGCCTTGTCGAGCGCCCGCACGCCGCCATAGCGCTTGGAGATCCCTTCCATGCGGAAGAGCGGGTAGGTCGAGTCCATTATCGAGGGCCCCTCGGACAACAAACCGCGGGGAAGCATATCCCCCGCGGCGGATTTGGGAAGCAGCGTTGCTTACTTGTTGTCCTGGTTCTGACCCATGATTTCCTGCGCCGTGAAGTTGATGCCGCAGGTGGGGAAGGAGTTGCCGACGAAGAAATTGTCGGACTGGTCGGCGTAATAGTTCTCGCCGTCCTTGAAGTCCGGGTCTTCGACGATGGCCAGCGGCAACCGCACCGATTGCGGGATCACCTTGCCCTCGAGCGCATCGATCGCCGTCTTGATGGCAACCGCGACCTGGGCCGGGCCGGTACCCGCCGACGAGCAGACGAGGCCGTCCTTGTTCAGCGTGCCGCAGAATTTGCGGAAGCCGTTCTCGGTTTCGCCGCCGAAGGGCACCATCGGGTGCTTGGCGTCGAGCATGGCCTGCACCACGCCGGTGTCGCCGCCCTGGGCGGTGATGCCGGCGAACTGGCCGTTGACGGCAATGGCGTCGGCGGTGGCCTTCTGGGCCGTGCCGTCATCCCATTTGCCGACCACTTCCACCACGTCCCACTTCTTGCCCGAGGCATTCAGCACTTCATGGATGCCATTGTGGCGATCGGTATCGACCGAGGTGCCGGCGACGCCGCGCACTTCGAGGATCTTGCCGCCATCGGGGATGTGCTTGACCAGCCAATTGCCCCACAGCTCGCCGAGGCCCTTCTGGTCGACATTGACGTTGATGGCGTCGGTCGTATCCAGAATGTTGTCGAACGCCACGAGAATGACGCCCGCTTCCTTGGCGCGGTCGATCACCGGCCCGAAGGCCGACGGGTTCTGCGCGTTGACGACGATCGCGTCATAGCCGGAATCGATGAAGTTGTTGATCGCGGCGATCTGCGCGGCGACGTCTTCGCCGGTCGAGACGACCTTGAATTCCTTGAGCTTGGCCGCGACGTCCGGCTGCGCCGCATAGGCCTTCGCGGTCTGGATCATCTGGATGCGCCAGGTGTTGGCGATATAGCCATTGGCGAGCGCCACCCGGAACGGTCCGGTCTTGGCGGGGAACTTGAAATACTGGGTATCTTCCGTCCACGGCACGTAGCAGGCAGCGTCATCGGACGGGCCGGCCACGATTTCGGGGTCGGCCAGCACAGGGGCCGCCGCGAAGGCCATCAGGCCACCCGCCACCGCACCTGCCGCCAGCTTGATAAGAGTAGTCGCTTTCACGATACATCCTCCCTTGGATTTCAGCGGGGAGGGCGTTGCTGGCCAAGGCTTCGCCGGTCGCGAACCACGCTGTTTTGCAGCGCCGTCCCCACAGCCGTGATGCCGGGCTTCCTCTCCCCAGCGTCGACGCTAGGAACAAATGAAAGCGCTGTCAACGGTCATTGGAAGCGCTATCAATGGGGGATGCGACAGTATGACGGTGACGCGTCGCGCTGCGCATGGCTATTGAACAACTCGGGACACCGGGGGCAATCTTGAACAAGAAGCAACGCGCGACACTCGCCGACGTGGCGCGCCGCGCCGGGGTCAGCCCGGTCACGGTATCCCGCGCCATCCGCCATCCGGACATGGTGTCGGAAGAACTGCGTGAGCGCATCGACGAAGCGGTCAAGAAGCTCAACTACATTCCCAACCATCTGGCGAGCGCCCTCGCCTCGACGCGCACGCATATCGTGGGCGTCATCGTCCCCTCGCTCACCAATGGCGTGTTCGACGATTATCTCGGCGCCATCCAGGATGTGCTCAATCCCGCCGGCTTCCAGGTGCTCGTCCTCAATGTGCGCTACAGCGAGATCGAGGAAGAAAAGGCCATCCAGACGCTGATGGGCTATCACCCCGAAGCGATGATCGTCGCCGGTGTCGACCAGACGCCGCGCTCGCTCGATCTGCTGCGCCACGCCGGCATGCCGGTCGTGCAGACCATGGATGTCAGCGGCGCGCCGATCGATCTCAATATCGGGCTCGACCATGAAGCGGCCGGTGCCGCCGCGGTGCGCCATCTCTATGAGCTCGGCCATCGCAAGATCGCCCATCTCACCGCCCGCGCCGATCCGCGCGCCCGCCGCCGCCATGCCGGCTACCAGCGCCAGATGGCGGCCTATGGCCTCTCGACCGAGGGCCTTGTCGGCGCCTCGCCGCGCCCGTCCGACGTCGCCATGGGCGGCGAGCTGCTCGATGAAATCCTGGCGCAGGTGCCCGATGTCAGCGCGGTGTTCACCTGCAATGACGACCTCGCGCTTGGAACGCTGTTCGAGTGCCAGCGCCGCGGCCTCCGCGTCCCCGACGACATCGCCATTGTCGGCTTCAACGATCTCGATTTCTGCGTCGCCGCGGTGCCAACGCTGACCTCGGTGTCGATCGAACGCCAGCAGATGGGCCGCTGGGCCGCCGAATCGATCCTCGAGATCATCCGCGGCTCCGGCAAGCGCCCGAAGCAGACGCGCGTCGATGTCGGCTTTTCGATCAAGGCCCGCGGCAGCACCGCCGCCACGCGGAAGCCCGCGCGCAAGAAGGGCTAGACCAGCCCCGCTGCTTTCGCTTTGGCCGCAAAGCCCCGGCTCACCGGCAGGCGCATGCCATTGCTCAGCTCGACCAGCAGCTTGCCCTCGGCGCGCACTGCCTTCACCACCGCATCGCGCGCCACCCAATGCGAGCGGTGGATCTGCAGCCCCTCGATCTCGCCTGTCACCCACCGGCTACGCCGGTCCCCCCTCCCCACAAGGGGGAGGGATGGCCTCCACTCAAGCTGCAGTCAGGACTCCCTCCCCCTTGTGGGGAGGGGGGACCATGCGAAGCATGGTCCCCCCTCCCCACAAGGG
>SEEL01000080.1 GCA_004144345.1 Hyphomicrobiales bacterium | reverse complement strand
CATAGCTGCCTGCGCCTGACGATCGGCCAGGAGCGACTGCTCTTCGATCCGGGCAAGTTCTCGTTCGTCGACGGACGGGTCGATCCCGCTGTCTTTTCGGACGTCTCGACGATCGTCCTGACGCACGGCCATCCGGATCACATCGACCCTGATGCGTTGGGCAGGATCGTGCATGCGAGTGGCGCAACGCTCGTCGGCAACGGCGAGGTCGCCAACAAGCTCAGCGAGAAGGGCCTGTCGGTCACGGTCTTCGAAGAGGGTGAACGGATCTTCGGCGCGTTCCGACTGCAGGCTCAGGCGGTCGCGCATGAGCCCATCCTGTCGGACGAGAGCACGCAACTGACCGCCTTCCTTGTCAACGACGTTTTCCTCAACCCGGGCGACAGTTTCGACAGCCGTCTGGATCGATTCGTCGGCGTGGAGGTGCTGGCCCTTCCGGTGATGGCGCCCTTTCTGACCGAGCTCACCGCCCATGCCTTCGCCAAGCGGATGAAGCCGAAATCTGTCGTGCCGGTCCATGACGGCTACGCGCGCGACTATTTCCTCAAGCAGCGTTACGACGTCTACGAGCCCTATCTGGACAAAGTCGGGATTAAGCTGCACCGGCCGATGACGCCCGGAGACGGGTTTGAGGTCGCCGACCAATGACGATTGACGCAGCCTGAGTCTCCATCGGCTTCGCCTGACCACGCAGATTTATCTTGGTCAGTTGCACATGGGATGTCGCCTTCCTGGCGCGAGTTCAACTTCCGCTTCTGGCGCAGGCCCGACGCAACTGGAGTGAGATCAGGGGCAGGCCTGAACGTCGGGTCGGGGTCGGAAGCGGACTGTTGCCTCGGATCGAAAAGTGGGCGCTCCCAAGTTCAGATAGCATGCCGCGGGGGCCGGCTGGGTGATTAGCGGCATACCGTGCTGCCAACGACCCTAGGACTTGTTCAGCTGCCCCTCACGGGAACTCGCGTCGCAATGTCCAAGCCAGCGGCCGGCCAACCTATCGCGGTCACGTTTGAAGCTCGACGAGCCCGGGCCCGGTTCTCGTTCACTCGCTGGGCAGCCTCCATAGATCGTGCCTTGTTGTAGTGTTTCTCTGAAGTGCGGATCGAAACGTGGCCCAGGATCGTCATGATGAGGTCGGTCTGCTCTGGCGCGAGGGTCGCGATCATTGTCGCAGCGATATGGCGGAAGGCATGGGGGTAGATCGCCGTTCCGAACTCGACCTTCGTACGACGGCACACCGTTTCATAGATGGCGTGAGAGGTCATCTTGCCGCCTAGGCGTGATACCCAGAGCGCTTCGGTGGCTGGTCCACGAACTGGATACCGCGCGAGCAGGGCTGGTCGGTGCACCGTAAGATACTCGTCCATTGCCTCATCCAGCTGACTCGGCCAGCGACAATAGATTTCTCGACCGGTTTTGGTCTCTTCGCCGGGTATGCGGATTTGCCAGTGATCGCCTTTCTTTTCCAATCCATCGCCCAAGGCCAAGGATGCCAGGTTGTGGCGACGCAGCGGGCAGAGGATGAGGAAGGCAATCATTAGACCGTCGCGAAACCGCAGCGAGCTATATCCACCGGCATCCAGTCCGTTACCTTGCGGGACCGCGCTTTCCATCAGGGAAAACCCAAAATCAAGCACCTCAGCGGCGGGCTGCAGGATCTTGCGGATGTCTTTCTTTGGTTTTGCTTGACTATGAATCCTGTCAGCGGCGAGCTGGATGATGGACCAGTCATGGTCGGGCTCGATCGCCCCCAAGGCTCCTGCAATCGAACGGATGCGACCAGCCATGGTGAAGTCGGCCAGGCCCTGCCTAATCATGGCAGCGTGATAGGCTCGCAATCGGTCGATGGTCGCCCGGTCTCCCGGGCGCAGCATGAGCAGGGACGGTTCTTCTTGATGGAGCCAGTTCAACCACTGACCGTAGCCATGTTCGAGCCCTTTAAGCGTGACTGGCGCCAGTTCGGATACGTCATCGGCTTTCAGGTCGAAGATGCTGCGAGGCTGAATGCCTTCGGTCCATCGCTCCCGGTCAAAGGTTGGCCATTGCCGGAGCGGTACGGAGCGGTTCTCAGGCGTCTGTTTCATCAGAAGCCCAGACGAAGGTTAGAGCGGGCCTCAGCCAGGGTCTGATGGTAGCGCGCTTGGGCAATGCTGCTCTGCGATTCCGTGTAGTGGGAGCGGGTAACCTTATCGGACCGGTGCCTTAGGAACTGACGCGGTGTCTCCATATCCCCGGGGTTTGCAGCGAGGTACAACTTCACAGCAAAGTGCCGGAACAGATGCACATGCATGATCAGGCCAGTTTCCTCGCGGACGAATGCAGAGATCGCCTGAGCGAAGTGCGACTTCGCCCGCTTCTGACCAAATCGGTTCGGAAACAGGTATGCAGATCCAGTTGGCGCGAGGCGAGGCCAGTAGAGATTGAGATACTCGTCCATCAGCGCACTGGTATCAGACGGCATGGCCATTTCGAGATCGTCGGGGCCCTTCATCTCGTCCGCAGCAATATGAAGATGCCGTACTTGGCAGCGTCCACGCCCGGTCACGACGAAGTGCCGGTCAAGTTCCAGGGCGGTAAGGTTGCCCCCACGAAGTGCCGCGAAAAGTAGCATCTCAACGGCAAAAGCCAGCATGAGGCGGCGCGGATCGCCGGCGTTGCCCCCCTCGCTCGCCCGGGCTTCAGCAAAAACTTTGTAAGGAAGGTTCAGCAGTGCCGCCATGTTGGCTGGCACGTCGAACTGCCGCAGGCGCGCCAAGTTGCGCTCTGACATGCCGATACGCTTGCTGAGCTTTTTGCTTATGCGTTTGGCGCGCTTGCGCAGTTCAGCTGCGTGATCGCTGTTTTTGACCCAATCGTCGGCAATGAGCGACAAAAGCCACACCAGCTGCTCAAGCGAGCGGCATAGGCCCTTGCGGTCCTCCTGGACCTTCAAAGCCGCGAACGCGTTTTCCGGCATGATGAGCACGGAAAGGCTTGTGAGATCTTCGATCGGAAAGCCGCTGCGAACCAGGAGGCTTGAGAGGACGAGCAGCTGGCGGCGTCGTAGTGAAATCGTCGATGGAGCGGACCTGGCCTTATAGTCTTCAGCCCAGATGTCCTCCTCCGCGGACGACGTAAGGAAAGCCTCGACATCGGCGACGTAGCTAACAGGGAAATCCGTCCAGGGCTGGGAGAAGTAGCGCGCATGCCGCTGTAGAGGGATCGTCGCTTGGGGCCAGCCCGCGACGGTGCCGACGGCATCATTCCAGCGGCGGACCGCGTTACGGAAGACGGCTTCGTGCTTTTCCTTCAGCGAGCGCTCGCGCAGGCATGTCTCGAACTGATTAAAGGTCGCTTCGGTGACGTTCGCCGGCTTGATCCCATTGCGTGTGCAATAGCTCGCGAAGCGCGAAAGCCCTAGTTGGATGGGTTTGGGGACCCCCTCGAGCAGGGCAGACCACTCAGTGCCATGGCCACCGACATCGCGGCCAGGCTCAACCTCGATCCCGCTTTTGCGAAGGTGTGTCGTCACAAGGCTGCGGATGCGTGTCCAGCGACCGGACGTCATCTTCGGCACAGCGGCAGGCACCGCATCTGCAATAAGCTTGCGGAGATCCACTGGATCAGTCGGGACCTGCCCGGGCGCCTTACCGAACACATCACACATGCGGTTGAAGGCACACTTGACGTGATCGGCATAAGGATGCGGCGGATCTTGTGTCTCAAGGCGCGAGATGACCTCGGCGAAGGTTTTGGGCGTATCCGTCGGATCGTCCAGGTCGAAGGCGCGAACCCAGATGCGGCGGGACGACGCCTTTGAGGTACGCGGAGGATCTATGGCGGAGCGAAACGCGCGCGTCCCGCCAATTTCTTGAGTGTTCATAGGTTTGCCTATTTGTTGATATGGACAATAGGACACGTATGGGGACGCCTTTGGACGTCCTGACGCGTCAGACTGCGACAATAGTCAATACACGGCTCTTATAAAGGCGTCATATACTCAGGCGCTGTTATGACTATTGCCATTTTGGAGTGATTTTTAGGGTGGTTTTGGGCTTATTCAGGCGACGATGATTTAGCGACATTCAGGTGTGGATCACGCTCCACTTCCTTCTCTTGTCGAGAAACGCACGAAAGTCGGCAGTCGAGATCCGGACGCTTTTGCCGAACCGGTGGACCGGCAGATCGCCAGAGGCCATCCACCGCTCGATCGTTTTGATCGACACCTGGAGGCGTTGTGCGACTTCGGCCTTGGTCAGCATCTCGGTGGGCTTCGGAAACGCACTCATCATGCGTGCCCTCCGATCTGAGCCGGGTAAGGACGCGACCCAGAGATCAGTGCATTCTCGATCCAGGCATCAACCGCGCTGGCGTCCCAGCCGCTGGAGCGGCCGATCTTCACCGGAGGCGGAAAACGCCCAGCGGCGATTTCGCGGTAGATCCAGGACTTGCCCATACCGGTCCGCGACAGGACCGAGGGCAGCCGCTCGAGGCGGGGGGACTGGGTGGCGTGATACATGTGCTTAGGCTCCCGGCGGGTAATCCACCTGGCCCCTAAAAGAACGTCACGACACGACCGGGCGTGAGTCGAAGCGTTCATTGGCGCGCTCCAGCAGGCGTTCCTGCGGCATCGAGATGGGCATGGATCCAGGCGTCGACCGCCGCCGTGCTCCAGCGCGAGGAGCCGCCCACTTTGCATGGGGGTGGGAAGCGGCCGGCGGCGACCTCTTTATAAAGCCAGGAGCGGCTCATGCCCGTACGGGCGACAACGCTCGTAAGCCGCTCAAGGCGGGGGCTATCAAATGACATGCAGATGTCCCTTCAAATCGCCTGCGCGGGACGCGCAAACAGGACATCAGCATCGTGTCACGACGGTCGGGGGGCCCTGCTCCTCGGAGCAAAAGAAATCGCTTGGTGGTTCACGTGAGAAACAGAAAATCCGTCACGACTTAGCGATCGCGGTGGGTGAGAAGATCTTTTTGGGGTACCTTTTTAGGCTCTCACTTTTCTCGAATCCGTCAGACCGGCGCTCTCGTCTGGCGATAGACAGGCCCAAGCTTCGGCTTCTGCGCCGGGGCCCGACGACGCGTGCGGCGATAGCGCGCAGTTGCATCGTGCGGGTGGTGACAATCCGTTTGACGATCAATCCGGCGTCGGTTTTCCCGTACAGAAGTCGGCCCAATCCTTCATCAGCGCGGACCGCTTCTGGAGCAGATCACCCCGCTGATAGGCGGCTTCAGCCTTGTCCTTCAGTTGGTGCGAGAGGGCATGCTCGATCACCTCGCGGGCGTAGTTCGTTGTCTCGCCTGCCCAGTCCCTGAAAGTTGAGCGGAACCCATGCTGGGTGATCTCTGTCTGGCCCATACGCTTGAGCACAGCCGTCAAGGACATGTCAGACAGCGGTCCTCCTCGAGGCGCGCCGAACACGTGAGGCTCTTTGGCGAAACGCGGCAGACCTCTGAGTAACTGGATCGTCTGGGGGGCGAGTGGGATCCGGTGCTCCTTGCCCGCCTTCATGCGCTCCGCCGGGATGGTCCAAACGCCCCCCTCCAGATCAAACTCATCCCACACTGCGCCTCTCACCTCGCCGGACCGCGAAGCGCAAAGGATACTGAATTCGAGAGCGCGGGCGCTGATGCCAGGTCGCGCTTGGAGTTCACGGATCAACGCAGCGACCTCACTGTAAGGCAAAGCCGCATGATGGACGACGCCTTGCACACGTCGGCGCGGGGGCAATGTTTTGTCCAGATGGCCGCGCCATCGCGCGGGGTTGTCGCCGCTCCTGAACCCCTGAACCCGCGCCCAATCGAGGACGGCTTCGATCCGTCCCCGCACACGACTGGCTGTCTCGGTCTTCGTCGTCCAGATTGGTTGAAGGATGGCAAGAACCGTCGACGTATCAACCTCACCGACCGCAATCTCGCCGATCGTTGGGAAGGCATAGGTCTTCAAGGTCGCTGACCATTGAGCGGCGTGCTTTTTGCTCTTCCATCCAGCACGGTTCATTTCGACATAGGCCTCAACGCATGATCGGAAGGTGACCAAAAGCCGAAGCTCCGCCTGGCTCCCCAGCCGGGTCAGCTTGCGATCTTTAAGGGGGTCGATACCCCGTCGGATCTGCCGTCTCAGGTCGATTGCCGCATCGCGGGCCTCCGCGAGCGTCACCTCTGGAAACGGTCCCAAGCCAATGTCACAGCGGCGCTCACCGATCTTGGCGCGTAGCACCCACGCCCGACTTGCGCCCGCTATACGAAGGTGCAAACCATCGGCGCCGCCCACGGCGTGACGCCCCTCGTCCCTAAGCCGGCTCACGGTCAGCGCGGTCAGTTCCTTAGCCTTGCGTGGCATAGCCCGCCTCCGATGACCCACCTCTCGTCCCACATAAGGTTGTGGATTTCAAGCGACGAGCGCGGCTGAGTATGGACACAAGCACTCGTTAACTTGTTGTTTTACCGCGCTATAAAATACGACGTCGGATCGCAGTGGACATGGACAAGGCAGACACCCTCTCCGCCACCGGCCTCATGATCGATGAAGCGCCCCGCCGTCGGTCGCGACGCGGGCTTCATTCGTCGCAAACGCCTGGAGATGTCGGGACGACACGGCTTCGCTGATCGGGAACGCCCAAAGCGGAGTCCCGAATGCGTCCCTTCAATTTCCGATCGGCCTGGTTGGTCGTCATGGCGACCGCCGCCCTCCTGACCGGCGGGCCCGTCACAGTCTCGGCGCAAGAGCAGACCGTGGGCACGGTGCAGGGCGTCGTGACAGACGATATGGGGGTGCCCATGCGGGGGGTCGAAGTGGTCGCGCAATGCTCGGGATCGGCAACCTGCGACACCACGTACCACACGGCGACGGGCATTACCGATGCGAACGGCCGGTATCAGATATCCTTCCAGGGCATCGGGACATTCTACATTTCCGCTTCCGTCATGGTCGACGGCATCCCGATCAGCCTGACACCGGACTCCGCCGAACCCTTCATTCGAACGCAGAACGTCACCCGAAACCTCAGGATTCTGTATTACGCCGGGCGCGGCGGCAGCGATTATGGCGTTGGCGGGATCGTTCGCTTCAACCAGCCCATCGGCGACTATTCGTCCATCGCCGGTATGCAGGTGACGCTGACGCCGCAAGGCTCCGGAACGGCGATCACCCGCGTCATCCGCGAGACGGGCGACGGCCTGATCGTGGATGGCTTCAAACCCGGGACCTATACGGTGACTGCGCGGCTCAATGGCGCGACGATGATGCTTGCACCCCACGCGACGTCCAACTGGGCGATCAGCTATGTGGGCAAGTTCATCAATCGGGACTTCAACTACACGCGGCATATGTGGCTCGACGTCAAGTCCGCGCCGGCCGGGACGCCGTCGCCCACGCCCAACGCGCCCGCGCCGGACACATCCAGCGGCCCGCCGGAAGGCGGGCCCGGCCCCGAGTGGGGCAGGCCGACCGACGTACCCGTCGACCGCCGCAGCTTCACGCTCCCGGGCGCAGCGCAGGTCGCCGGGCGTTGGTCCGTCCGCCCGGTAAGCATGTGGTTTGCCGGCTCAAGTCACGCCAGCCGGGCCAACACCGTCGGGGTGGCCCTGTCTGTCACCAACACGTCGCCGCTGCCTCAGGACCTGAGCCGATCGTTCCGGTTTCAGATGAATGGACGTTCGACCTATGCCCCGAAGAGCGTCGATTCCGGGGGGTTCAGCCTTGGCCGACTGGCCAGCGGCGAGTCGAAAGAGGTGTGGGTTACCTTCTCGATCCCTCAGCAGGAGCAGGCCGCCATTCGCTCTATGACCGTGATCGCGATCCAGCAGCCAATCACACCGCTCCTGGGACGGCCGAGCGAATCGCCTCCCATCGAAATCTCCCTGTACCGCCGGCCCCCCAACGATCAGGTGCCCGCGCCCTCCACGAACAATCAGGGCAAGACGGACGCACCCTCCGGCCAAACGACGCCAGCGCCACCCCCGACCGACAACCAGACGCCGCCGCCCCCGCCTCCCGGGCCGCCGGCGCCGCCGCCCGTACCTACGGGCGATGTGCGAGTGATCGGACCGGTGGCGCTGTCGCGCGACTGGAGTCTGGAAATCGTCGGCCTGTCCCATCGCGACGGCGCCGCCGGCGGCCAGAACGAGACCATCGTCCATGCGGACCTGATCAACCAGTCGCGCGCCGCGGTCCCGATGAACAGCCGTATGCTCAGCGCCGACCTGCAGTGGAGCGGCGGCCAGGCCCCGGCCGCGTCATGGGAGGCCTGGGTCAACGGGCTGAAACAGCCGCTGGACGAGGGCTTCACGCTCGGCGCCGGCCAGACCGTCCGGCTCATCGCCCGCCATCCGGTCTCGGCCGAGGCCCAGCGCGCGGTCAGCGGATGGAAGGTCTCGGTGACGGCCGGCGGCGGCGGCGCGTTCGATCTGCGCCTGCCGCCGAGGAACGCCGCCTTCCAGCCTCACACGCCGATCTACGTCGGCCCGGTCGATCCGGCTCCCACCCCCGGTCTCGAGGCCGGGATGCGGGCGCTGGAAGGCGTCTATGCGGCGCCCGATTTCGGCGAGCTGACCCTGCGCTATGAAGGCGGCCTGCTGCTGGGCGAGACGCGGGTTCGCGCCGGCCAGCCGGTCATGGACACGCTCAAGCTGGCGATGCCGAGGGCCGGCAAGCTGCAGGGCGTGATGCAACGGACCGACCAGCCGCCGTCGCGGGCCTGGTACACGCTGGACCTGACGGTCTCGCCCGACCGGGCGCGGCTGCAGGGCGAGATGGGCAATGTGCATCCGCCCATCAACACGCCGCGCGCCTTCACCGCCCAGCGGTCGGGGCCTGCGCCGGCGCCCGCATCGACGCCCGCGCCTGCCGGCGACCCGCAAGGCCAGAGCCCGGCCCCGGCCAGCGGGACGGGATCGACGGGCGCGCCCGCCGCGACCACGGCGGCCTCCGCGGCGCCGACCCGCGTCGGTCCCTATGACGTGGTGATGGTCTCGTCCCGCAAGACGCCCGAGGGCGACTGGGAGAGCACGTGGTCGCTGACCAACCGCTCGTCGGCGACGACGCGGGTCAATCTGAACGACGTCGCCGTCACCCTGAGAAGCGCCGACGGCCAGACCAGCACGGCGGCCGGCCCCTACCACTACGCCGGCGAAACCGACCGGCGGGTGCGCTCCAGCGGCTTCGAGATCCAGCCCGGCGAGGAAACGAAGATCCGCTTCTGGCACTCCGGCTCCAGCCGCATGACGCCGGTCGGCTACAGCGTGCGCGCCGGGACCTCCGAAAGCGTCATCGGCGGCGCTGGCGGGGGCCAGAGCGCCGCGGCAGGAGGCGCCTTCCAGCACACGGCCTATCTCGACATGAAGGTCGATCGCGTGGCGCCCTCGGCCAACGGCGGGGTCGAGGTGACCCTGACGGCCCGGCACGACGGCGACATCCGGCGCGGCATCCAGCACGATCCGCAGCAGTACGCCGTCGTCGGATCGGACGGCGAGGAATACCGCTGGGACGGCAACTACTACGGCGCGTCCGGGACCCAGCGGCTGAGCAACACCGTCTACCTGACCCGGTCGCAGGGGGTGGTCACCTACGTCTTCCCGCAGGTGCCCGCCGGGGTCACGCCGGTGCGCCTGATCCTGCGCCAGAACGGCCAGCAGACCGCCAGCTTCGACCTGCCGC
>SEEL01000079.1 GCA_004144345.1 Hyphomicrobiales bacterium | reverse complement strand
TTCGAACAGCTCCTCGAGCGTTAACAGAACCTTACCTCCCGACTCGCAGTCGGCGTCCTCCCCCGCAGGCGGGAGAGGACGCCGACTGCGAGTCGGGAGGTAAGGTTCTGTTAACGCTCGAGGAGCTGTTCGAACTGGCCGAGTTCGATCTTGCTGGCGGCGATGACGGCCTGGGTGCGGCTGTCGACATCGAGCTTTTGCAGGATCGACGAGACGTGGGCCTTGACCGTCGCTTCCGAGATCGAGAGCTCGTAGGCGATCTGCTTGTTCATCAGGCCGTCGCTCAGCATCATCAGCACGCGGACCTGCTGCGGCGTCAGGGTCGAGAGGCGGCGCACGAAGGCGGATTGCTCGTCGTCCTCGGCCAGATCGACGCCGGCCGGCACGGCGATTTCGCCCGACAGCACGGTTTCGATGGCGCCGCGGATCTCGGCGGGGCCGACGGATTTGGGCAGATAGCCGGACGCGCCGAGCTCGAAGGTGCGGCGGATGACCTTGGGATCATCGACGGCCGAGACGACCATCACCGGGATTTCGGGATATTGGGCGCGCAACAGGAGCAGGCCGGAAAAGCCATGGGCCCCCGGCATGTTGAGATCGAGCAGGACCAGATCGCAGTCGCGATCGGCTTCCAGCGCGGCGTTGAGCGCGGTGAGATCGCCGGTTTCCTCGATGGTCACCTCCGGGTCAGCCGCCAGCGTCTGACGCAGCGCGGCCCGGAATAGTGGATGATCATCCGCGATAATGATGTGGCGGCCCATTTCGCCCCTTCTGCTTGTGTCGCGTTCTAGCAAAATGCCCGGCTTGCGACCAATGCCACTTAGGGCGGATGGCGGGCGTGTTGCAAATTGCATCGCGACTTAACCCGTTCTTTACCATGTTCTTCGCAGAGTGCGCGATGAACCCGCCTCGTTGTTTTCCGGGCCGGGTACCAGTTTTCAAGGTGCTTGGGATAGGTCATGGCCCGCGCGTATCAGCAGTCCCAGCCAGCCGACTACGATGACAATCGCAGTCCAGCCGAATGGCAATCATTGCGCAGCGAATTGGCTGCCCTGCTCGACCAGGTCGATGGACAGGTGGCCAAATCGCGGGGCGAATCGCCGCTGACCGAGCGGCTGCGCGACATCCGCCACCAGGTGGAGGAAGTGGACGAGCGCGGCGGCACGCGGCATCGCGATGCGCTGCGCACCGTGCAGCGGCAGATCTCGCGCTTCGAGGAACCGGCGCCGCAGCCGCAGCTACCGCCGAACCCGCGCGACAGCCTGCAATCGGCGATCAACCAGATTCGCTCGCGGCAAGGTGAGCCGATGCGCCAGCCGATGGCAGCGGCACCGCAGCCGCAGCCGGCGCGCGCCAATGACGGCCCGATGCTGGCGCATCTGGCGACGTCGGTGAATGGCCTGTCGGGCCGGCTCGAACGGCTCGAAGGCGAAATCCGCGCGCAGATCAAATCGGGCGCCGGCGTCAAGGATGTCGCCGACCAGGTGGCGCAGCTGGCGCATGTGGTGGAATTGCTGGCGGGCGCCGTGGGCGAGACCGGCCAGGTGAAGCGGCTCGAAGGGCAGATCGCCAGCCTCGGCAAGATCATGTCGCAGGGCCGCGAGATGGATATCAACACGCTGACGCGGCGGCTCGACGATGTCGCGGCCACGGTCGGCAAGCTGGCTGAACTGCAGGTCCACACCGCCGACCGGATGCAGACGCCGCTGCAGAGCGAAGCGTTTGCCGACGGCATGCGCACGATCGAAGACAGCGTGCGCAGCGTGTATGACCGGATCGACGCGCTGGAGCGCCAGCGCTCGCTGTCGCCCAGCGATCTCGACCATGTGACGGCCGAGATGGCGCGCTTCACCGAAGGGCTGCGCGAGAACCAGCAGCAGCCGCTCAACCTGATCGAGCTGGTGGATGCGCTCAATATGCGCATCGCCGACATCGAATCCGGCGACAAGATGCTGGACGGGCTGCGCGGCGATCTCGATGCGCTGCGCGAGACGCTGACGGGCACGCTCGCCCCGCGTTTCGAGGCGCTGGAGCAACGGCTCGATACGCTGAGCAGCGAAGTGGGCACGCGCGCCGACATGGCCGAGATCGGCCGGCAGATCGGCATGCTGGGCGACCGCATGGGCGAACGCAGCGACCCCGGCATCAGCCAGCTCGAAGCGCAAGTGCGCCAGCTGGTGGCGCGCATGGACCAGACCGGCGAACAGCTTACCGGCCTGTCGCATCTTTACAGCGAGACCAGCGCCGCCCCGGCGATCGACTTCGACGCGATGGCCGACCTCGTGGCGACGCGCACCGCGGAAGCCGTGCAGCGCAGCAGTTCGAACGGGCTGACCGAAACGATCAACGCGCTGGAAGGCCGCATCACCGAGATGCTGCGCGCGATGCCGCAGAACAATAATAATGACAGCGGCGATTTCGACGAGATGCAGGCCGGCATCAGCGAGGTCAATGACCGGCTGAAGCGGCTCGAGGTTTCGCTGACCCATCGCCTCGCGAGCGCGGCGAGCGAGCCGGCGGCCGAGATGGTGCCGCAAGCGGCGATTGCCGACATCATTGCCGAAGCCGAGGCGAGCTACACGCCGATGGCGCCGCTGGTGGCGCGCGATGTGATGCCGCGCAGCCCGGCCGAGGACGCGCCACTCAATGCGCCGGCCTTCCCCGCGCCCGAGCCCGAACCGGTGTTCGAGCCGGCGCCGCGGCTGCGCCAGCCCGGCCTCGATGGCACGGAATCGCTGGCCTCGCTCTATGACAGCAAGCCCGCTGCGCCGATGCCGGCGATGGGCTTTGAGCCGCTGATCAGCTCGATGCCTGCCGCGCCGATGCCGAGCGCGGGCTTCATCGACGCGCCGGCGTCCGAACCGGTGGCACGGCTCGAGCCGGCCGAGGCGCCGGTGGCGGCCTCGTCGCGCAACACTTTCATCGAAGCGGCCCGCCGCGCGGCGCAGCGCCAGAATAGCGGCGCGGTCACGCCGGTGGCCTCGAACTCGCTGATCGGCAAGGCGCTGTCGCGCTTCCAGGCGGAAGCCAAGGCCGACCAGCCGAAGGTGGCCAAGCCGCTGAAGCCGGCCAAGGCCATGAAGGGCGCCAAGGCCGAGCCCGCACCGCGGGCGCTGGCGGGCGACAAGCCGGCGCGCGCTGCTTTTGCAGCGGAAGCGACGCCCGAGATCGCGTCGCTCGAAGCGCAAGTGAAGGACGAGGCGCCGCAGGACGATGCCGCGCCGAAGGAAAGCTTCCTGCTGCGCAACCGGAAGACCATCCTCCTCGCGGCGGCAGTGGTGGCGCTCGCCATGCTGACGCTCAACCTCGTGGCGCAGCGGCTGCAGGATGCCGACACGGTGCCCGCCGCGGCGGCGCCGATCACCACGGGCGATATTGCCGACGAACTGCCGGTGGCGGCGCAGCCGCTTGCCGAGATGGATGTGGCGAGCACCAGCGCGCCGCGCGTCATCGATATGCAAGACACGCTCAGCACCGGCGCGATCAATCCGAACGCGGCGCAGGGCTTCACCACGGCGCCGCTGCAGACGATGCCGAGCGCCTTTGGCGCGGCGACGGAACTGGCGAAGACCGACACGATTGCGCCGCTCGCGCCGGAAGCCAGCCCGGTGAGTTTCGAACAGCCGCCCGAGGGTGTCGGGCCGCTCGATCTGCGCGATGCCGCCGCCAATGGCGATGCACGGGCGCAGTTTGAAGTGGCGGCGATCCTGACCGAGGGCCGCGCCCTGCCGCAGGATTATGCGACGGCCGCGATCTGGTATGAGCGCGCCGCGGCGACGGGCTTCGTGCCGGCGCAATACCGGCTGGCCTCGCTCTATGAGAATGGCAATGGCGTCGAGAAAAACCTCGATGCGGCCAAGCTCTGGTATGAGCGCGCCGCCGAAGCGGGCAACCGCATGTCGATGCACAACCTCGCCGCGCTCTATGCCGGCGGGCAGTTGGGCAAGCAGCAGTTCGATGCGGCGGCGAAGTGGTTCGAGGAAGCGGCGACGCGCGGCATGACCGACAGCCAGTTCAACCTCGGCATGCTGTATGCCCGCGGCCTCGGCGTGCCGCAGGACCTCGAGAGCTCGTTCAAATGGTTCGGCATCGCGGCGCTGAGCGGCGACAAGGATGCGCAGAAGGCCCGCGACGACGTGGCCCGCTCGCTCGACGCCGAGACGATGACGCGGCTGACCGACATCATCAACAATTTCAAGCCGACGACGATCGACCTCGCGGCGAACTTCGCGCCCATCGGCACCTGGTCGACAACGTTCGATCCGGGCGAGACGATCGGCGCCCGCGATATCGTGGCGAGCGTGCAGAAGGCGCTGGGCAAGCTCGGCTATGACGTGGGCACGCCCGACGGCATTGCCGGTGCCAAGACCGCCACGGCGATCAAGGCGTTCGAAATGGCAACGGGGATGAGCGCGGTGGGGCAGATCAATCCGCGCCTGCTCGCGGTGCTCGGCAGCCAACCGGTCTAGTTCACCATGAAGCAGCCGCCCCCTTGCCGGACGCGCTGCTGATGTCTCATTGTCGTCGCAGAGTCAGACGATGAATGACTGAATCGAGGGGGCGCGGCATGCCGCGTCCCCTTCGGACTATTTACCCGAACGGATGGCCAAGAGGATGAGCCACCCGCATTCCGCCAGGCCCGCCGTTGCAGATCTACCTGCCGATCGCCGAGCTTTCGATGAACCTCTTCTTCCTGATCGGAATTGGAGGGGCAGTGGGTTTCCTGTCGGGTCTGTTCGGCGTGGGCGGCGGCTTCCTGCTGACGCCGCTGCTGATCTTTTCGGGCGTGCCGGCGCCGGTGGCGGTGGCCTCGGTCACCGGCCAGGTGGCGGCCTCGTCGACCTCGGGCGCGCTCAGCTATTACCGCCGCGGCGGCATCGACCTGCATCTGGCGATGTATCTGATCCTCAGCTCGACCATCGGGGCGATGATCGGCGTCGCGACCTTCTCGGCGCTGCGCGCGGCGGGGCAGCTCGACCTGTTCATCTCGGTCTCCTATCTCGTGCTGCTCGGCTTTGTCGGCACGCTGATGATGATCGAGGCGGTCCGCACGCTGATGCGGCGGCGGGCGGGCGTGGTGATGCGCGACAAGCTGCCGGGGCAGCACAATTGGATGCATGCGCTGCCGATGCGCATCCGGTTCAAGAAATCGCGTCTCTATATATCGGTGCTGCCGGTGCTCGCGATCGGCGTGTTCATCGGCTGGGTGGGCGCGCTGCTCGGCATCGGCGGCGGCTTCATTCTCGTGCCGGCGCTGGTCTATTTGCTGCGCGTGCCTGCCAATGTGGTCGTCGGCACGTCGCTGCTGCAGGTGGTAGCGATGATGTGCGTGACGCTGGTGCTGCAGGCGGTGACCAGCCAGAGCGTCGATATCCTGCTCGCCTTCTGCTTGATGCTGGGCGGCACGGTGGGGGCGCAGTTCGGCGCTTCGGCCGGTAAATATCTGCGTGGCGACCAGTTGCGCGCATTGCTGGCGCTGCTGGTGCTGGCCGTCGCCATCCGCTTCGGGCTGACGCTGGTGCTGCCGCCTTCAGACCCGTTCTCGATGGCAATCATTGCGGGGCGGCTCGGATGAGAAAGCTGCTGCTCGCTTTGATGCTGATGATCCCAGGCCCCGCGATAGCGGAGTCGCTGGTATCGACCGTGTCGAGCCCGCAGGTGCTGATCACCTCGAGCTTCGATGGCGCGACACTGAGCCTGTTCGGCAATATCGAGGGGACGGCCGAGGCGCCGGCGGCCGGGCCGTACAATGTGATCGTGGTGATCACCGGGCCGCTGCAGGACCGGGTGACGCGGCTCAAGACCAACAGTTTTGGCATCTGGAGCAACACGGACTCGGTCGACTTCCGCCACTTCCCCTCGTTCTACGCGGTGATCGCCAGCGGCAAGCTGGACGCGATCGCGACGCCGGAACTGCTGACGCAATATGCGATCCGGCCCGAGGAGCAGGCACGGCTCGCGGCGCAATCGCAGGTGCTGAAGGCCGAGCGCTTCGGTATGGAACTGGTGCGGCTGATGATTGAGCAGCAACATTTCGTGGTGCGCGAGGACAGCGTGCGGTTCCTCTCGCCCACCGCCTATGCGGTGAACCTCACCCTGCCGAGCGACGTGGCGAACGGACCGTTCCTCGTCCACACGCTGGTGTTCAAGAACCAGGAGCTGGTGGCGGAGCGCAGCGAAGGCTTCTCGGTGCGCAAAAGCGGCTTTGAGAATTTCGTGTTCGTCGCCAGCCGGCAGCAGCCACTGCTCTATGGGCTGGTGTGCGTATTGCTGGCGCTGGGGACCGGCTGGCTGGCTGGCGTGGCGTTCAAGCGGTAGAGCCGCAGGTGCAAGCGGCACCAAGTTGCGGTGCACTCGACCGACCCCACCACCGCTGCGCGGTCCCCCTCCCCCGTTGCACGGGGGAGGATATTCCTGACTGCTAGATACCGGCGACCAGTCGACGGGTGCTGACCGGGTAGAGACGGTCGCGGCCGAGCATGGTGACTTGCAGGGCGCTATGGTCGAAGAGGCCGGCGAAGGCGCGGCCGAGGATGTTCATGGAGCCGGTGCCGGCGCCATAGGCGGGAAGCAGCAGCAGGCGGTTGTCGTGGACGAAACAGGGGCGGCGCGCGGCGCTGCCGTTGGAGACGACGGTGGCGGCCGGATGGAGATGGCCGGCGACCATGCCGCGGGCGCCGCGCTGCGGTTCATGCGTGAGGGTGAGGCCGCGATGTTCGAGCTGGCTCATGCAGACGCCGCCCAGCGCGTGCGGCTTCGGATCGTGATTGCCCGATAGCCAGGTCCAGTGCGATTTGCCGAGCAGCGCCATGAGGCGGAGGCGGTCGGTATCGAGCAGCGTCTCGGTGCCTTCGTCGCGATGGAAGCTGTCGCCCAGGGCCACGACACGTTCGGCGCCGGTGCGCTCGATGTCGCGCTCGAGCCGCTTCAGAGTCAGGCCCGTATCGTAGGGCGGCAGCATCTGGCCCTTCTTGGCGAAGGACGAGAATTTCTCGAAATGGAGGTCGGCGACCAACAGCATGGATTCGGCGCGCCAGAACAGGGCACCGCTCAGTTGCGGTTCGAAGACGTGGCCGGCGAAGTTCAGGAGCACGGTTGCTTCCTCACTTGGCCGTTCGGCGATTGCGGCGCTGCCCCGTATTCCGGTCATTCCTCGCGGGCGGCCTGGGGGCCGCGCTTCCTTCAGCTGGGGCGGCGCCGAGCGCTTCCCTGATCAGTTCATCGGCGGCGTCGGCCATCGCGCTTTCGCGGCCTTCGCCGAAGATCGGCGTTTTGCCGATATCGAGCAGAATCGGTACCGCGAGTGGCGAGATTCGGTCGAGGGGCTTGTGCACGATGTGATTGCGGATGCGACTGAGCAACGCACCGAGCCGCTCGATATCGAGGAGACCGCGGGCGGCATCGCGGCGGGTGGCCTGGATGAGGATGTGGTCAGGTTCGTGTTCGTAGAGCACGTCGTAGATGACATCGGAGGAGACGGTGACCTGGCGGCCGGTCTTTTCCTTGCCGGGGTGGCGGCGCTCGATGAGGCCGGAGATGATGGCGGCGTTGCGGAAGGTGCGGCGCATCAGCTGGCTTTCATGCAGCCAGTCTTCGAGATCGTCGCCCAGCATGTCCTCGTCGAACAGTTCGGACAGCGACAGGCGGCCGGTGCGGATGAGACCGCTGAAATCGCCCAGCCCCCAGATGGCGAGCGAATAGTCGGAGGCGACGAAGCCGAGCGGCCGGACGCGGGCGCGTTCGAGCCGGCGCGTCAGCAGCATGCCCAGCGTCTGATGCGCGAGGCGGCCTTCGAAGGGGTAGCACACCATGTAGTTCTGGGTGCCGCGCGGAAAGGTTTCGACCAGCATCGAGTCGGACGAGGGCAGCACCGACACTTCGTGCTGGAGGCGCAGCCAGTCGCTCACCTGATCGGGCAGGACGTTCCAATTGTGCGGGTCGGAGAGAAGCTTGCGCACGCCATCGGCGAGATAGGTGGAGAGCGGAAACTTGCCGCCCATGTAGGACGGGATCTTTGGATCGGTAGCGTTGGAGCGCGAGACATAGGCCTCGGTTTCGAACATGCCCTCATAGGCGACGACTTCGGAGCCGAAGACGAAGGTGTCGCCCTTGACCAACTGGTCGATGAAATATTCCTCGAGCTCGCCGAGGACGCGGCCGAAGCGATTGATGGGACCCGTAGCTTGCCGTCCATCGCGCGGGCGGCCGCCCTTCACCAACCGCACCTTCACCATCGGGTCTTCGATGATGGTGCCGACATTGAGCCGGTATTGCTGCGCGATGCCGGGATTGGCGATGCGGAATTTGCCGTCGGGGGTTTTCTTGAGTTTCGCGTAGCGCTCATAGGCGCGGAGCGCATAGCCGCCGGTGGCGACGAAATCGATGACGCGTTCGAAGGTGGGCCAGTCGAGATCGCGATAGGGCCAGGCGCGGCGGATCTCTTCGTGGAAGGCGATCGGATCGAGCGGCGCGGCGCAGGCCATGCCGAGCGTATGCTGCGCCAGCACATCGAGACCACCGAGCGAGGGCTCTTCGCTGTCCTGTGCATTCTGCTCGACGGCTTCGAGCGCGGCTTCGCATTCGAGCACTTCGAACCGGTTGGAGGGGACGAACAGCGCTTTCGACGGTTCATCCATGCGGTGATTGGAGCGGCCGATGCGCTGCAGCATGCGGGATGCACCCTTGGGCGCGCCAACCTGCACGACGAGATCGACATCGCCCCAGTCGATGCCGAGATCGAGGGTGGAGGTACAGACCACTGCCTGCAGCTTGCCGGCCACCATGGCGGCTTCGACGCGGCGCCGCTGCTCGACGGCGAGCGAGCCGTGATGGAGCGCGATGGCGAGGTCGTCATGGTTGATGGACCAGAGGTTCTGGAACAGCAGTTCGGCCTGCGAGCGGGTATTGACGAAGAGCAGCGTGGTGCGGTGCTGCTTGATGATCTCGTAGAGCTCGGGGACGGCATAGAGCGTCGAGTGGCCGGCCCAGGGCACGACGACATTGCTCGCAAGGATCGACACATCGGGCTTGGCGCCGCCGGGACTGATGAGCAGATCGGTGCGCGCTTCGGGGAGCGGCGCGGCGATCCAGTCGCGGAGGAGATCGGGCCGCGCCACGGTGGCCGAGAGCGCGGTAATGCGGACGCCGGGCGCGAGGGTGGCGATGCGCGCGATGGCGAGCGAGAGCAGTTCGCCGCGCTTGTTGGTGACCAGCGAATGGAGTTCGTCGAGCACGATGCGGCGGAGGCCACCGAAGAAAGTGGCGCTGTGTTCATGGCTGAGGAGCAGCGCCAATTGCTCGGGCGTGGTCATCAATATGTTGGGCGGCTTGCGCAGCTGGCGGGTGCGGCGCGAGCCGGGGGTGTCGCCGGTGCGGGTCTCGACCGTGATCGGCAGCTGCATCTCGGCGATGGGCGTTTCGAGATTGCGCGCCACGTCGACGGCCAGCGCCTTGAGCGGCGAGATGTAGAGCGTGTGGAGGCCGTCGCGCGGCTGGTGCGTGAGGTCATCGAGCGTGGGCAGGAAGCCGGCGAGCGTCTTGCCGGCGCCGGTGGGGGCGATGAGCAACGCCGAGGCGTTCGCACTCCAGCTCGCCAGCACATCGAGCTGATGCTTGCGCGGCGTCCAGGATTTGGACGCAAACCAGGACTCGATGGTCGGGTGGAGGGGCAAGGCGGCTCTCGGGTGGAGAGGGGAATGTAGGGCGGGATAGGGG
>SEEL01000001.1 GCA_004144345.1 Hyphomicrobiales bacterium | reverse complement strand
GGGGGGGACCACGCGTAGCGTGGGGGGTGGGGTGTCTTGCCCGGTGCAGTAGGCTCGTCCGGCCGCGAGGCCGCTTAGTCGACCAGTTCCAGCGTGCTGCCGGCCACTGAGTAGCGGCTCAGGGTTTCGAGGAAGCTCATGCCGAGGAGGCTGCCTTGCAGGGCGTGGGGTTCGGCGATGAAGGCGCGGACATTGCGGCGGGCGATGCCGCCCAGTTCGACGCGGTCGAGGCTGACGAGGGCGGCGCGGCCGGTGCCGTTGGCGGTGGTGACGGGGAGCGAGAAGCTGAGGCGCTCGACGTCGATGCCGGCGCGTTGCGCGTCATTGTAGGAGAGGACGACGGCGCTGGCGCCGGTGTCGAACAGCAGCGGCATGCTGGCGCCATTCACGTCGGCGGCGAGGGTGAAATGGCCATCGAGGCCGCGGCGGAAGCTGGCGCGGCCGCCCTGGCTGTCGACGATGGCGGTGGTCGGGTTCAGTTCGCCGACGACGCGGGCGGCCACGTCCCTCAGGTCGTCGCGATAGGTGTAGCCGACGAGGGCGACGGCGAAGAGGCCGGCCCAGACGAGGAAATTGCCGGCGATCGAACTGATCGACTGGCGGCGCGAAAAGGCGCCGGCGGCGAAGATCACGAGGATGATGACCAGCGGGATGAGCTGGCCGAACTGCATCTGGGTGAGGCCGAGCAACGACCCGGCATCAGCGCTGACGAGCAGAGCGATCCCGACCGCGACCAGCAATGCGACGCCGATAAAGAGCATGGACCAGATAGTGGGGTGGATCACGGCGAAATCAAGCCGCGCCGGGATTACGGTTTCGTCAGATGAAGATCATGAAGGCGGTGAGGATGGCGATTTCGATGAGCGACTGCGCGGCGCCGATGAGATCGCCGGTGACCCCGCCGATGAGGCGGCGGCAGAGCGTGATCCAGCCCCAAACCATCAGCACGCCGAACAGGGCGGCGGTGAGGAGGCCGAGAATGCCGACGGCAAAGCCCGCGAAGACGAAGGCGAAGACGGCGGCGATGCCGAGGCCGATGCCGTAATTGCGCAGGGTTACGCGGCCGGCAACGCCCGCCGAACCGCCACTGCGGGCCGGGGGCAGGGCGATGGTGAGGAAGGACGCGCTGGAGCGCGCGAGGATCGGCGCGGCGAGGAGGATGCCGGCGGCCTCTAGCGGCGTCGGCGCGCCGCCGATGGCGGTGATGCGCAGCGCGATCAGCAGCACGATGGCGCAGACGCCATAGGTGCCGTGGCGGCTGTCCTTCATGATGGTGAGGCGGTCGTCGATGGTGTAGCCGCCGAACAGGCCATCGGCGGAATCGGCGAGTGCGTCCTCGGCCATGCCGCCATTGATGATGACGATCAGCGCGATGGCGATGGTGGCGGCGAAGAAACTCGGCGTGCCCAGCCAGAGGAGGAGCAGCAGGACCAGCGCCGGGCCGATCGCCATGGTGAAGCTGGCGAAGGGCAGCACCGGGGCCATGCGGTCGAGATCGGGGACGAGATGCGGCGAGTTGCCGGTGGGCAGGCGCGAAAAGAAACGCACCCCCATCAGAAAGCTCTCGGCGAGGCGGAAATCCAACGCGTTCGGCCGGTTGTCATTGGTGGGTACCGGGCGGGGAGGGCCGCTATCGGTCAATTGCACTTCTCTCGGGCAGGGTTTTGTGGCACCCGCTTCTCCCTCTTTGCCCGGAGACTTGCAACCTTGGCCAATCCCTTCGCCGAAATCCTCGATCTCATCATGCTGGTGCCCGAGGGCAATGAAGAGGCGGTGGATGCGGTGCGCCTCCATGACGGGCAACTGACCAAGCCGCCGGGCTCGCTCGGCCGGCTCGAGGAACTGGTGATGTGGCTCGCCCGCTGGCAGGGCAAGACCGCGCCGACGCTCGAGAACCCGATGGTCGCGATCTTTGCCGGCAATCACGGCGTGACCGACCAGGGCGTCAGCGCCTTCCCGCGCGAGGTGACGGCGCAGATGGTCGCCAATTTCACCAATGGCGGCGCCGCGATCAGCCAGATCTGCTCGCTGCATGAACTGAATCTGCGGGTGTTCGAACTGGCGCTGGAATTGCCGACCGGCGACATCACGCTCGAAGCGGCGATGGACGACAAGATGTGCGCCGCGACCGTCGCCTATGGCATGGAGGCGATTGCCGGCAAGCCCGACTGCCTCGCCATCGGCGAGATGGGCATCGGCAATACGACGGTGGCGGCGGCGATCTATGCGGCGCTCTATGGCGGCAGCGGCGCCGACTGGGTCGGCCGCGGCACCGGCGTCGACGATGCCGGCCTGCGGCGCAAGGCCGAGGCGGTGGACCGGGCGCTGGCGCTGCATCGCGACGCGCTGGGCGATCCGCTGGCCATTCTCGCCCGGCTCGGCGGCCGCGAGATTGCCGCGATGCTCGGCGCGCTGCTGGCGGCGCGGCACCAGAAGACCCCGGTACTGGTCGACGGCTACGTCGCCACCGCCGCGGCGGCGATCGCCCATGCGGTGAACCCGGAATCGATCGCGCACTGCGTCTTCGCCCATGTGTCGGCCGAGCCGGCGCACAGGGCGGCTCTCGACCGGCTGGGCGCAGTGCCGCTGCTCGATCTGGGCATGCGGCTTGGCGAAGGCAGCGGCGCGGCGCTCGGCCTGGTGCTGGCCAAAACGGCGCTCCATTTGCACAACAACATGGCGACCTTCGCCAGCGCCGGGGTGAGCGGGGCGGACTAGAGATCCACCCAGCGCCGCTCGCGGTGCGAAATTAGCGCGGCGTCGATGACGCGTTGCACGGCGAGGCCCTCGGCGAAGCCGGGCGTCGGCTGCACGCCGCTGAGGATGGCGTCGATGAAGAGGCGGGCGCCGACCGAGCGCTGCTGGTAGATGTCCATATGCGCTTCCGGCGGGGTCGCCTCGAACTCCGGCGGGATCGGTAGCGGCAGCACGCCGGTTTCGCCGAGCCGCATGCCGCTCAGATGCGCGCCGGCATTGGGGCCGAGCGGTTCGAAATCGAGCGCCACGCTGCCGCCGGTGCCATCTATGCGGGCGCCGAGGCGGACGTCCCCGGCCAGATGCGTCAGCGTCGTGACGTCGATGACGCCTTCGGCGCCATTGGCATAGGTGAGCGTCAGATGCGCCGTGTCATTGGCGGGGCGCGGGGTGCGGCCGTCGAAGCCGGCGCGGTCGATCAGCACCGGCGTATGGGCGCTGACGCTGGTGGCGCGGCCGATGATCCAGTTGCTGAGCTCGATCATGTGCGAGCCGAGATCGCCGAGCACGCCATTGGCCCGCTCGCCATCCTGCCGCCACTGGTAGTTGCGCTCATGCGCCCAGCCGCCGGCGAAGGAGAATTGCGCCCGCAGCGGGCGGCCGACATAGCCGCCATCGACCAGCGCCTTGAGGTACTGGAAGCAGGGCTGCCAGCGCCAGGTGTAGTTGATGAGGTGGACGCGGCCACTGGCCTCGGCGCGCCGCAGCATGATCTCGGCATCGGCACTGTTGAGGGCGAGCGGCTTCTCGCAGAGCACATGAAGCCACGCATCGAGCGCGGCGAGGGTCATGTCGCGATGCTGGTCGTCGGGGGTGGCGACGATGACGGCCTCAAGCCCGCCGTCCCGCAGCATCTCGCGATAATCGGTGAAGTGGCGGGCGATGCCGTGGCGCTGCGCGAAGTCGGTACCGGCCTCGGCATTGCGGCTGGCGATGGCGACGAGCTCGGCATTTTCATGCGAGTGGAGCGCCGGAACGAACATCAGTTCGCCCCACCAGCTGGCGCCGATCATGCCGACGCGGATCTTGCGGACCATTCCTGTCTCCCCCGTTGACCTCGGGAGACTAGCGCAGCGGCGGCGCGGCCACTAGCCGTGCGTGCCGTCGGCTTCCGAGTAGATCTGCAGGCGCTGGCGCTTTTCGACCACCGGGGCGAGGGCGTCCATGACGCGGGCGCGCGGGAAGGTGGCGATCACTTCGGTGCCGAAGCGGAGTTTCGAGAACAGATCGAAGCGGCCCTGATGCAGCTCCATGATCTTCTGGACGATCGGCAGGCCAAGGCCGGCGCCCTGTTCGGCGGTCTTTTGCGCGAGGCTGCCCTGGCCGAAGGAGCTGAGGACGGTCGCGATCTCTTCCTCGGGGATGCCCGGGCCATTGTCGCGGACGGACAGGGACTGCCCGCCATCGGGCGAGCGCTGCACGGTGAGCGCCACCTTGCCCGATTGCGGCGTGAACTTGATGGCGTTGCTCAAAAGGTTCAGCGCCACCTGGCGGATGGCGCGCTCGTCGCCCCAGAGCTTTGGCAGATTGTTGCCATGGATGAAGCTGAGTTCGATGCCCTTGGCCTTGGCGCGGATCTCGACCATGCGCCGGCAATCCTCGGCGATATCGACCAGCGACACGGCCTCCTCATTGAGCTCGTACTTGCCGGCCTCGATGCGGCTCAGGTCGAGCAGCTCATTGATGAGGTTGAGCAAATGCTGGCCGGAGCGATGGATGTCGCCGGCATATTCCTTGTACTGCACCACCTGATGCGGCCCGAGCAGTTCGGACTGCAGCACTTCGGAAAAGCCGATGATGGCGTTGAGCGGCGTGCGCAGCTCATGGCTCATCGTGGCAAGGAACTGCGACTTGGCGATGTTGGCCTGCTCGGCATGGCGGCGGGCCTCGTCGCTCATCTCGCGGGCTTCCTCGAGCTCGTTGATGAGCTGGTCCTTCTCGGCCTGGTGCATGATCTCCTCGAGCTTGGAGTGATGCATCTGGCGGGCGAGATAGACGAAGAAGATTTCGGCGCCCACCATGACGGCGGCGAGCGACCAGTTGAGCGTGCCGCCGATGACGGCGAGATTGATGGCGACGGTGAGCGCCACCGGCAGCGTCGACATCACGGTGGCGGCGGGCAGGGTGCGGGTGGACACCGAATTGGCGGCGATGCCGATCAGCGCCAGCGCGAACATCACGACGGCGAGGCCAGCCGAGTCCTCGCCGAACAGGGTGAAGGTCGCGAGCAGCGACCAGGCGATGCCATAGATCAGCTCGACCGTGACGAAGGTGGCCGTCCAGCGCGCCGCAATGAACTGCTCGGGCGGCGCCCGCCTGAAACGCCGCGCCGCGAACACGACGCCCAGATTGGCGGCAGCGACGAGCCCGGCCCAGCCCGCCGCGATGAAGGGCAGTACCCACAGCGACGAGAAGAGCGCCAGGATGGCGAACATCACCGGCAGGACGAGCGCGCTCGAAATGCGGGAATCCGCATATTCATCGAGCAGTTCGAAATCGAAGGAAGCGCGGGTGCCGGAGGAGGAGGTGAGCCGCTGGCGGGCGTCAAATACCGTCCGCTGCGCGGTGCGGCGCAAATCGCGCCCCATCTGGGAGCGCACATCGGCCTGATGCGCCGGCTCGATCGGCATTACGCGGTACTCAACAACGATACTGGGCTGCGAAAGGGTTACGCATTCGCTACGCTAGGCTGAAACCCTATGCCGAACGTGGTTAAGAGGGAGTGAAATGCGGAGCGTCCCCTGGTCCCGGCCCCGCCGCTTCCGCAACCCGCTTGGCGCCATCGTGACGCTGCTGGCGATTGCCGCGCTTGCCGTGCTGGTAGGCCTGTTGCAGCCACCCGCGCCGCGGCTCGAAGGGGCCGCCCGGGCCGTCGATGGCGACACGCTGCGGCTCGGTGACGCGCGCATCCGGCTGACCGGTCTCGACGCGGTGGAACTGGAGCAGCATTGCACCGACAGGGCGGGCGCCGGCTGGGCCTGTGGCAAGGCGGCGCGCGACTTCCTCGCCAGCGCGGTCGGGGAGGGGAAGACGCTCTGCCGCAGCGAGGGCCGTGACCGCTATGGCCGCACGCTGGCACGCTGCAGCGTCGGCGGCGACGATCTCGGCGACGCGATCGTGCGCGCCGGCTGGGCCACCGCCGATCTCGACTATGGGCTGGCGCTGGCCGAGGCCCGGCTCAAGGGGCGGGGCATCTGGGCCGGCAGCTTCGACGATCCGGCCGAGTGGCGGCAGCGCCATGGCGGCGAGTCGTTCGATTTCTGGGGCTGGCTGAGGGGCTGGTTCGCCCCTTGACGCGCGCAACAAATTTGCGTTGACTAGGCGATTGTGGCAGCGCTATTTGCGTGGCGCGGGGCAAAAGCGGCCTTTTCCGCAAACTGATTTCAAAATGAGGGGCTCATGGCACTCGACAAGATCGACCGCAAGATTCTTGCGCTTCTGCAGAAGGACGCGACCACACCGGTCGCCGAAATCGGCCGGAAAGTTGGGCTTTCGACCACCCCCTGCTGGCGCCGCATCCAGAAGATGGAAGAAGACGGCGTCATCAAAGCGCGTGTCGCGGTGCTCGATCCCACCAAGATCAATGCCGGCGTGACGGTGTTCGTCTCGGTGCGCACCAATGAGCACAATGACGCGTGGATGCGGAAATTCTCCGCCGTGGTCGAGGACTTCTCCGAAGTCGTCGAGTTCTACCGCATGAGCGGCGAGGTGGATTATCTGCTGCGCGTCGTGGTGCCCGACATCCAGGCCTATGACAGTTTCTACAAGAAGCTGATCGCCCGGATTAACCTCACCGATGTGAGTTCGTCCTTCGCAATGGGGCAGATCAAATACACGACGGCTTTGCCGCTGGAGTTCGTGTCGATCGCGGACGACGATAAGTAGGAGAGGCAGCCATGGCCGAGGAGCGTCCCAAGCGACTGGCCGTGCTGATCGATGCCGACAACGCGTCGGCCAAGATCGTCGATGGCCTGTTCGAAGAGATCGCGGCGCTGGGCGAGGCCAGCGTCCGCCGCATCTATGGCGACTTTTCGAGTCCGCGCTCAAAGGGTTGGGCGGAGGTGCTCAACAAGTTCGCGATCCTGCCGCAGCAGCAATTTGCCAATACGGTCGGCAAGAACGCGTCCGACATTGCGCTGGTCATCGACGCGATGGACCTGCTGCATTCGGGCAGGTTCGACGGATTCTGCCTCGTCTCGTCGGACAGCGATTTCACTCGGCTGGCGTCGCGCATCCGCGAAGAGGGCGCCGACGTCTTCGGCTTCGGCGAACAGAAGACGCCCGAGAGTTTTCGGCAGGCCTGCCGACGTTTCATCTACACCGAGAATTTGCTGCCAGCTGACCCCGTATCCGCGGAGGCGCCGGTAAGAAAGTTCGAGTCGATGGGCAAGGCCAAGAAGATGCTTGAGCGTGTGATCGCCGAAATGGGTGGGGAAGGCGAGTGGCATGCCCTCGGTGGCGTCGGTAGCCAGTTGCTGAACCTCGCCCCGGATTTCGACTCGCGAAACTACGGCTTTCCAAGGCTCAGCGAACTGGTGGCCAAGATCGACTCCCTTGAGGTGACCGGTGACGCTGGCCACAGGCGCGTGAGGCGAAAGCCCTCCGCCGCCAAGCCAGCGCCCAAAAGCTGATCCTCACGCCGACCGCTCTGCCGCCTCCAGCAACACTGGCAGCAGCTTCGGGTTGAAGTCCGAGATCGTACCGCTCTGGCGGTTCCAGCATTCGGAGAGGGCGCAGTGGGCGGCGGCCCATTGGAGGAGGCGACGGCGGTTGAG
Organism: Hyphomicrobiales bacterium; assembly: GCA_004144345.1. GTDB lineage: Bacteria > Pseudomonadota > Alphaproteobacteria > Rhizobiales > Devosiaceae > Devosia_A. The sequence goes on along the minus strand of SEEL01000001.1, from coordinate 209,242 downwards.
GCCGAGGCGGGCGGTGAAGGCGTCGGCGAGGGCGTCGATGCGGGCCGGGTCGCGGGCGGCGCCGTCGATGCCGTAGGGATTGCGGAAGACGTTGGCCGCTTCGTAATGCGGATCGCCGAGCACGCCCTTGGCGTCGATGGCGAGCCAGCCGCGCGCGCTGCCCACCACATTGTCATGATGGAAATCGCCATGCAGTGGCAGGACGGTGGTCGTGCTGGCGATGAGATCGTCCGCGAGGCGCGCGGCGCGGGCGGCGTGGGGCCGGTCGGCAGGCGACCAGTCTGCCGGGCTGCTTTCGAAGAGCGGCGTGAAGCGGCGGGGCAGGGGTTCGAGGCCATTGGGGTAGGCACCGCGCGGCGCGTGGAGCGCGGCGGCGACATCGCAGAGAATGGCGGTGGCCTCGGCATCGCGGTGATGCTCGCGCACGAGATTGCCAAGCGGCTCGCCATCGAGCCATTCCATCAGGATCATCAGCCCATCGACGGCAAGGATGCGGGCCGCGCCATGGCCGGCCCAGTATTGCATCGCATGGACGCCCACGATCTCGTCGGCGCCGTAGGGTTTGAGCAGCTTCAGGGCAGCGAGGGAGCCATCGGCCCGCGTGACGCGGAACACCTTGCTGGTGGCGGTGTCGGCGATTTCGGTCGCGTCGCGGAGCGACCACAGGCGGCAGGCATCGGCGAGGCTGCCGCTGGAGTCCTGTTCCACGACCTCAGCCGCCGGTGACCGACATGTGCCGCGACAGCGCAGGGCCGGTATGGCTGCGGTCGAGGATGAAATCGTGGCCCTTGGGCTTGAGCTGCATGGCGCGGTCGAGCGCCGCGTCGAGGGCAGCGGGGCCGTCGGTGCGCAGGGCCTGCCGGAGGTCGACCATGTCTTCCTGGCCGAGGCACATGAAGAGCTGGCCCGTGGCGGTGAGGCGCACGCGGTTGCAGCTCTCGCAGAAATTGTGACTCATCGGTGTAATGAAACCGAGCAAGCCCTTGGTTTGACTCACCCAATCATAGCGGGCGGGGCCGCCGGTCCGGTGGCTTGCCGGCTCGAGCGTGTATTTCGCGGCGAGGCGTTCGCGCAGTTCCTTCAGCGGCAGATAGGAGTCGACGCGGTCGATGCCGACTTCGCCCAGCGGCATGCCTTCGATGAGGGTGAGGCCGAAACCGCGGCCATGCGCCCATTCCATCATCGGCTCGATCTCGTCGTCATTGACGCCGCGCATCGCGACCATGTTGATCTTGAGCTTGAGCCCGGCAGCGTCGGCGGCGTCGATGCCGTCAAGCACATCGGCGAGGCGGCCGCGCCGGGTGATGTCGGCGAAACGCTGTGCGTCGAGCGTATCGAGCGAGACGTTGATACGGCGGACGCCCGCCTTGACCAAGCCCTCGGCATAGCGGCGCAGCTGGCTGCCATTGGTGGTGAGTGTCAGCTCGTCGAGGCCGTTGCCGATGGCGGCGCCGAGCCGGGCGACCAGTTCCATGATGTCGCGCCGCACCAGCGGCTCGCCGCCGGTGAGGCGGATCTTGCGCGTGCCGCGGGCGATGAAGGACGAGGCGATCTGGTCGATCTCCTCAAAGCTCAGCACTTCGGATTTGGGCAGGAACTGCATGTGCTCGGACATGCAGTAGACGCAGCGGAAGTCGCAGCGGTCGGTGACGCTGATCCTCAGATAGCTGATCTGGCGGCCATAGCGGTCGATCAGCGGGCGGGTGAGGGCAGCGCCGCCCCGGCCGGCCGGCTCGATGTCGCGCTGCGAGAAGAGAACGGTCATGGCGCTGAGGATAGCTGGCGGATGCGCAAACAAAAAGGCCGGGCACAGGGCCCGGCCTCGAACTTTTGGGGCGCTGGCCCTTAGCCCTGGTGGACGACCACGAGGGCGCCGACCTTCACGCGATCGTACAGATCGATGATGTCGTCATTGGTCAGGCGGATGCAGCCCGAGGACACGGCCTGGCCGATGGTCCAAGGTTCCGACGTGCCGTGCAGGCGGTAGAGCGTCGAGCCGATATAGAGGGCGCGGGCGCCGAGCGGATTGTCCGGGCCGCCTTCCATGTAGGCCGGCAGATCCGGCACGCGCTTGCGCATGGCGGCGGGCGGTGTCCAGCCGGGCCACTCGGCCTTGCGGGTGATCTTGTGCTGGCCGGCCCAGGTGAAGCCGTCACGGCCGACGCCGATGCCGTATTTCAGGGCCTTGCCGTCCTCGAGGACGAGGTAAAGCCGGCGCTCGCCGGTTTCGACGACAATGGTGCCGACCTTGTACTTGGTCTCGTAGGAGACGATTTCCTTGGGGATGGTCTTGCCGCGCCGGCCGCCCGAGGAGACTTCACGCTCTTCCCAACGGTTGGTGTCGGGATTGTAGAAAAGCTTGGCCCAGGCAGGCGTCGCCGCCATCCCAGCCAGAGCGGCAATTGCCGCCATCGTAAACTTGCGTCGATCCATATTTGCCTCTGAGCCATTCCGGGGCGAGCTGTCCCCGGCAAACCATGTGAGAAAACGCTTAGCTAAAATGCGATTTCCCGGAAAGGGACGTGTCCCCCCATTTTACGTCACTTCTGAGTGTGAGCGACGACTCTGGTGCGACCCTGTTGCGGCAAAACGACATTTTTGCCTCACGCGGCCGTGATAAAGGCCGGTTGACAGCGCCGCGGGCGGCTTCTAGCACCCGGTCCAAAGCGGGGTTGGGTTAGATGAGCGAAGATTTGAAGCGGCGTTCGGCAGCGGCCGCCCTCACCGAAGTGGCGTCCGGCATGCGAGTCGGGCTCGGCACCGGCTCGACGGCGCGGCATCTGGTGGACCTGTTGGGCCAGCAGGTGGCCGCCGGCTTCGACGTGCTGTGCATCCCGACCTCCGAGGCAACGGCCGCACAGGCGCGCGAACTGGGCATTCCGCTGACGACGCTGGAAGAAACGCCCGAACTCGACCTCACCATCGATGGCGCCGACGAGATCGGCCCCGGGCTGGCGCTGATCAAGGGCGCCGGCGGGGCGCTGCTGCGCGAAAAGATCGTCGCCGCGGCGAGCGCCCGGATGGTGGTGATTGCCGACAAATCCAAGGTCGTGGCCGAACTCGGCCGCTTCCCGCTGTCGATCGAAGTGAACCGCTTCGGGCTGCGCGCGACGCACATCCTGGTCGAGCAGGTGGCCCGGGCGCATGGCGCCGAGGGCGCGGTGAAACTGCGGCTCCAGGCGAGCGGCGAGCCTGCCGTCACCGATGGCGGCCATCTGCTGCTGGATGCTTCTTTTGGCCGTATTTCCAATCCAGAAGCGCTTTCAGCCGACCTGCACAAGGTGCCGGGCGTGGTAGAGCACGGGTTGTTCCTGGGGCTTTGCGCCAAGGCCTATGTCGCCGGTCCTGACGGCATCGAAACAATCGAGGCATGACGGCAGAGCCGTCGCCAAATGGGGGTTAGGAAGCACATGAAGATGATCAACAGCCTGTCGCGTCTGGTCGCCGCCGCCGGCCTAGTCGTGTCGCTGGCGTTTGCCGGTGCAGCCCCGGCCGTGTCGCAGGAAATCGCGCCGGAAACGCTGGCGCTGGCCCGCAAATATGTCGATTTGACCAACAAGGCCGGCATCTACGAAGCGATCCTGGTGCGGACCGCCCAGCAGACGAGCAAGCTGCTGTCCCAGTCCAACCCCGAGATCGTCAAGCAGATCGACGCGACGATCGGCAAGACGCTCGAGACCTACAAGGGCAAGCGCGACGAGCTGTTCAACCAGTTCGCCCGTGTCTACGCCACGACCTTCACGCAGGACGAACTGGGCCAGATCGTCGCCTTCTACGAGACCCCGGCCGGCCAGAAGCTGGCGGATTCGGCGCTCACGGTGAATGCCGGCATCCGTGCCGTGATGGAGGTCTACACCAGCAATTTCGGCACCGAATTCGTGACCAAGGTGCGTGCCGACCTCAAGGCGCAGGGCTTCAACGTCTAGCCACCGGCTGCAGCTGAGCTATTCGGAACCCCGCCTTGCGCGGGGTTCTTTTTTGGCGCAAAGGGCCGCCATGAGCTTCGACTATGATTTCCTCGTCATCGGCGGCGGATCGGGCGGCGTGCGCGCTGCGCGCATGGCCGCGACCTACGGCGCCAGGACCGCGCTGGTGGAAGAATACCGCATGGGCGGCACCTGCGTGATCCGTGGCTGCGTGCCCAAGAAACTGTTCGTCTACGCCTCGCGCTTCACCGATCTGTTCGAGGTGGCGCCGAGCTTTGGTTGGACGGTGAATGCGGAGTTTGACTGGCCGACCCTGGTCGCCAACAAGGACAGGGAAATTGCCCGGCTCGAATCCGCCTATGCGGCGGGCGTTGAGGGCAAAGGCGGCACGATTTTCCGCGACCGCGCCGTACTGACCGGGCCAAATAGCGTCCGGCTGCTCAAGGATGGGCGCGAACTGACGGCGAAATACATCCTCGTCGCCACCGGCGGGCAGGCGCATGTGCCGGACATTCCGGGCAAGGAACTGGGCATCACCTCGAACGAGGCGTTCGACCTCAAGGCGCTGCCGCATTCGATCCTGATCTATGGCGGCGGCTATATCGCCGTCGAGTTCGCGACGGTGTTCGCCGGCCTCGGCGTCGCGACCACCATCGTCTATCGCGGCGACAAGATCCTCCGCGGCTTCGAGGAGGAACTGCGCGAAGGGCTTGAGGCCGGGCTCGTGGAGCGGGGCGTCAAGTTCATCTACGAGACGACTATCCGCGCGCTCGAAAAGCAGGGCGACGACATCTCCGTGAGCTTCTCGGACGAAGTGGTGGCGCCCTATGGGGCGGTGATGTTCGCGACCGGGCGGCGCGCCAATACGGCGGGGCTGGGGCTTGAGGCGGCGGGCGTTGCGCTCAATCCGGACGGCTCGATCCCGGTCGACAAGATGTCCAGGACCAATGTGGACTCGGTCTATGCCGTCGGCGACGTGACGGGCAGGGCGCAGCTGACGCCGCTCGCCATCCGCGAGGGCTGGTATGTCGCCGAGACGCTGTTCAACGATAACCCGCAATGGGTCGATCTGAGCCTTGTCGGCACGGCGGTGTTCGCCGAGCCGGAAGTGGCGGCGATCGGCCTGACCGAGGCGGAAGCGGCGACGCATGGCGACATCGACGTCTACGTCACGCGCTTCCGGCCGATGATCAACACGCTTTCCTCCAAGACCACCCGGACCATGATGAAGCTGGTCACGGCGGCCAATGGCGGCAAGGTGCTGGGGCTCCACATCCTCGGCCCGGACGCCGCCGAACTGGTGCAGATGGCGGCAATCGCCATGGGAATGGCCGCCACCAAGGCCGATTTCGACCGGGCTATCGCCATGCATCCGACGGCCGCCGAGGAGCTGGTGACGTTCAAATCGCCGAGCTGGACCTGGCGGGACGGCAAGAAGGTCTAGCTTGCCGGGCGGCCCGGCCCGCGCTAGACCGCCGCCTCCTGATGTAAGGCGAGTGCGACGATGAGCAACTGGACCCCCGAAAGCTGGCGGCAGAAGCCGATTTCCCAGGTGCCGGCTTACCCCGATACGGCCAAGCTCGTCGCCACCGAGGCCCAACTCAGGAAATTCCCGCCGCTGGTGTTTGCCGGCGAGGCGCGGGATCTGAAGGCCCATCTGGCCGACGTGGCGCGGGGCGACGCCTTCCTGTTGCAGGGCGGCGACTGCGCCGAGAGCTTTGCCGAACACGGCGCCGACCACATCCGCGACTTCTTCCGCGTGTTCCTCCAGATGGCCGTGATCCTGACCCACGGGGCCTCGAAGCCCGTGGTCAAGGTTGGCCGCATCGCCGGCCAGTTCGCCAAGCCGCGCTCGGCCGACACCGAAACCATCGACGGCGTGACGCTGCCCTCCTATCGCGGCGACATCATCAACGACATCGACTTCACCGAAGCATCCCGCGTGCCCGATCCGGAGCGGCTGCTGCTCGCCTACCGCCAGTCGGCGGCGACGCTTAACCTGCTGCGCGCCTTTGCGACCGGCGGCTATGCCGATCTGACCCGCGTCCATGAGTGGACCGTGGGCTTCATGAAGGGTTCGACCGCGTTCCCGCGCTTTGAGGAACTGGCCAACAAGATCGACGACGCGATCTGCTTCATGCGTGCGCTCGGGCTGACGCCTGACAATACGCCGGCGCTGCGCCAGACCAGCTTCTTCACCAGCCACGAAGCACTGCTGCTCGGCTATGAGGAAGCGCTGACGCGCCGGGACTCGATCACCAATGACTGGTACGCGACCTCGGGCCACATGCTGTGGATCGGCGACCGCACCCGCCAACCCGACGCGGCGCATGTCGAGTACTTTGCCGGCATCAAGAACCCGATCGGCATCAAATGCGGGCCGAGCCTCTCCGGCGACGATCTGCTGCGGCTGCTCGACAAGCTGAACCCGACCGACGAAGCCGGGCGCATTACGCTGATCTGCCGCTTCGGCTCGGACAAGGTGAAGGAGCATCTGCCGCGCGTCATCGAGACGGTGCAGAAGGCAGGGCGCACGGTGGTCTGGTGCTCGGACCCGATGCACGGCAATACGGTCAAGGCCGCCAATGGCTACAAGACGCGGCCCTTCGACCGCGTGCTGAGCGAAGTGCATTCCTTCTTCAACATCCACCGCGACATGGGCACTTATGCCGGCGGCATCCATATCGAGATGACCGGCGACGACGTGACCGAGTGCACCGGCGGCGGCGTGGCGGCGATCACCGAGGCCAACCTCAAGGACCGCTATCACACCTATTGCGACCCGCGCCTCAACGCCTCGCAATCGCTGGAACTGGCGTTCCTCGTGGCCGAGGAAATCAGTGTGCAGCGTCCGGCCAAGCAGACGGCAGTATCCGCCTGAGGTCTATTTAGCGGTCCATTAACCCTAACGGAGCATAAACGGAGCATCGCGTTCCGTAGTTCTGAGGGTTGTCATGTTCCGTTCGACAAGTGTGCTGGCGATATTGGTCGCCATGTCCGCGCCGGCCCTAGCCGCTGACTACAATGAGTGGGGAGAGTTCGAGGACGCTGCTCCGGACTTCCGCAACTCCTATTCGATCGAGCCCAAGGACTGGACCGAGCTCGGCGACGCCACCGATCCGATGACCTTCGAGATCGGCGCCCGCTATTGGTACTCGATGGGCTCGGCGAGCTTCTCGTCCCTGACGGGCGGGTTGAGCTCGACCGATGAGACGCATTTCGGCGAACTGCATCTGCGCGTCAACGACCACGTCACCAACACTTTTGCCAAGGCCAATGTCGGCTACTCGATCGCCAGTTCCGGCAGCTACACCTCGACCGGCCCGGTAGGGGATTTCAGCGACGCGATCACCAGCGGGCATATCGGCTATGCCGGTGCCGATCTGGGCTGGAACATCATCGGCGACAACAATGGCTCGGGAGCGGGCGTGCTGGTGGGCTACCAGTACTGGAACGACGCTCTCCATACCGGCCGGAACAATTTCACGACTCTGAGCGGCGGCGAGACGCTGACCTACACGCCGGACGGCCACTACGTCATTCCCGGCGACAGTGCGCCCAACGACGTCACCATCCATGCGCTGCGCCTCGGCGTGCAGGGCAAGGCCAAGCTCGGCGATTTCTTCGACATCCAGGCGGAAGTCGCGGCGGTTCCCTATGCCAGCGTGTCCGGTACGGTGGGCGTCGACGACCCCACCTTCAGCACGGCCGAATATGTCGGTCCGGCGCAGTTCCCCTATGGCGGCATGAACGGCAACATCTCATCAATGCGCGCTTCGCCGACGACCATTGAGGGCTGGGGTTATGGCGCGCAGGCGGAAGCCTGGCTCGGCATGCACCCGACCGAGAACCTGACTTTCCGCCTTGGCGGCCGCGCGTCCTACCTGCAGGGCACGGCAGACGCGACCTATACCCGCGTCTTCATCACCGATCCCGGCCCGCCGGGCGGGCCCTATACCGACGACCCGGTGGTGACCAGCACCGGCGTGATCGAGACGGCGAACCCGTTCGCCATGATCCGCTACGGCCTGATGGGCGAGTTCACTTACTCGTTCTGACCGGGCTTTCGACCGGAACCTCGTGGCCGCTTGCCCTCTTTGGGGTGAGCGGCTAATCGTTTCCGCGTCCCAGAACCCCGGATTTCCTCGTGGCAGACCGCCTTCGCATCGCGCTTGCGCAACTGAACCCCAAGGTGGGGGCGCTAGCGGCCAATCTCGAGCTGGCGAAGGGGGCACTCAACGACGCGGTGGCCGCCAAGGCCGATATCCTCATGCTGTCGGAGCTGTTCCTCACCGGCTATTTCCCGGAGGATCTGTTCTTCAAGCCGCGTTTTGTCGAAGACGCGCTGCAGGTGGCGGGCGAACTGGTGCGGGCGACCAAGGGCACCAATGTCAGCCTGCTGCTTCCGACCATCTGGCGCGATGGCGCCGTGCTCTACAATGCGGTGCTGCTGGCCGAGGACGGCAAGGTCACGGCGCGCCGGCTGAAGCACGAACTGCCCAATGACGACGTGTTCTACGAGAAACGCTACTTCACCGCCGGGCCGCTGCCCGAGCCGATGACGATCAAGGGCGTGACCATCGGCGTGCCGATCTGCGAGGATATCTGGCACCGGCCGGTGTGCGAACATCTCGTGGCGCGGGGCGCCGAATTGCTGCTCTGCCCCAATGGCTCGCCCTACTGGAAGAACAAGCAGCATGTGCGCAAGGACCTCGTGCGCTCGCGGACGCAGGAAGACGGCGTGCCGCTGCTGTACCTGAACCAGGTCGGCGGGCAGGACGAGCTGGTGTTCGACGGCGCGTCCTTCGGCATGGAGCCGGGCAATAGACTGGTGTTCCAGGGCAAGAGCTTCGAGAGCGACTTCATCGTCTCCGACTGGGAGCGCGGCAAGTCGGGCTGGCATTGCACCAAAGGCAATGTGATCGACCTCGCCTCGATCGAGGAAGCGCCGTGGCAGGCGATGCTGCGCGGCCTGCGCGACTATGTGCGCAAGAACGGCTTCACCAAGGTAGTGCTGGGCCTGTCGGGTGGCATCGACAGCGCCATCGTCGCGGCCATCGCGGCGGACGCGCTGGGGCCGGAGAATGTGCACTGCATCATGCTGCCCTATCGCTACACCAGCGAGGACAGCCTGCGCGATGCCAAGGATTGTGCCGAGCGGCTGGGCGTGCGCTACGACATCGTGCCGATCGGCAGCCCGGTGGAGGAGGCGCTGAAGGAATTGCAGCCGGTGTTCGCCGGCGCTCCCGAGGACATCACCGAGGAGAACATCCAGTCGCGCATGCGCGGGCTGGTGCTGATGGCGGTGTCGAACAAGACCGGCGCCATGCTGCTGACCACCGGCAACAAATCGGAGATGGCGGTGGGCTATGCCACCATCTATGGCGACATGAATGGCGGCTTCAATCCGATCAAGGACCTCTTCAAGATGGAGGTCTACAAGCTGGCGGACTGGCGCAATTCGCATGTGCCGGACGGCACGCTCTGCCCGCATGGCGACGTCATCCCGCAATCGATCATCGACAAGGCGCCGAGCGCCGAGTTGAGGCCGAACCAGACCGACCAGGATTCGCTGCCGCCCTATCCCATTCTCGATGAAGTGCTGACCGGGCTGGTCGAGGACGAACTGTCGGTGGCCGAAATCGTCGCGAGGGGGCAGGGCCGGTTCGACCGGACGCTGGTGAAGCGCATCGAGCGGCTGCTGCTGCTCGCCGAGTACAAGCGCAAGCAGGCGGCCCCGGGCGTCAAGCTGACCAGGAAGGCCTTCGGCATCGGCCGCAAATATCCGATCACCAATGGCTATCGCGACGAGAGCGAGATCGTGTCGCGCGAGACGCCGGCGGCCAAGCAGGGAGTGCAGTGATGGGCGGGACGCTGTTCCTGATCGCTGGCGTCGTGCTGTTCGGCATCAGTATCTTCATCGTCAACCGCTTCAATTTGCAGCGTGGCGGCCTGTTTGCCCCGCTGACCACGCCCGGTGCCCGCAAGCTGCCGACGCTGGGCGCCATCGGCTTCGGCATCGCGGGCGGCATTCTCATCTATTACGGACTGCGTGCATGACCATCGTTCGCTACGCGCCCTCGCCAACGGGGCGCCTGCATCTGGGCAATGCCCGCCCGGCGCTGCTCAACTGGCTGTTCGCCCAGCGGACCGGCGGCACCTATGTGCTGCGGCTCGACGATACCGATACGGCTCGCTCGACCGCCGAATTCGCGCAGGGCATCGAGGACGATCTGCGCTGGCTCGGCGTGACGCCGGCGCTGAAGGTGAGGCAGTCCGATAGAACCGCACTCTACGATGCGGCGCGTGATAAACTGATCGCCGCGGGGCGGCTTTATCCGGCCTATGAGACCGAGGAAGAGCTCGACATCAAGCGCGGCCGGGCGCGGCTCTTGGGACGGCCGCCGGTCTATGACCGGGCGGCGCTTGAACTGACTGACGACCAGAAGCGGGCTTTCGAGGCCGAGGGGCGGAAGCCGCATTGGCGGTTCCGGCTCGACGGGCGGCCGGTGCAGTTCAACGACCTGATCAAGGGGCCGCAGACGGTCAATACCGCCTCGATGTCGGACCCGGTGCTGATCCGCGCCGATGGCTCCTATCTCTACACGCTGCCCTCGGTGGTCGACGACATCGACCTCGCCATCACCCATGTGATCCGCGGCGAGGACCATGTCTCCAACACGGGCACGCAGATCGAGATCTTCGAGGCGCTGGGCGGCAAGGTGCCGGCGTTCGCGCACCACAATTTGCTGACCGGCGCGGACGGCGAGGGGCTGTCGAAGCGCATCGGCTCGCTGTCGCTGGCGGAGTTGCGCGAGGACGGTTTCGAGGCGCTGGCGGTGGGGATCGTCGCGGTGCTGACCGGCACCAGCCTGCCGGTCGAGCCCTATGCCGATCTGGCGGCGATCGCCGGGCGGCTGGAACTCTCGATGATCTCGCATGGCTCGGCGCGCTTCGATCCGGCCGAACTCGAAAGCCTCAATGCGCGGCTGCTGCATGCCATGCCCTACGAGGTCGCGGCGTCGCGCCTGCCACGCACCATCGGCCATGCGGCCTGGGATGTGCTGCGCGGCAATATCCGCAAGTTCGGCGAGATCGAGCTATGGGCGAAGGTAATCGCTGGCGAGGTGCATCACGCGCCTGAGCCGGCCGATACCGATTTCCTCGCCAAGGCCAGCGAATTGCTGCCGGCCGAGCCGTGGGACGAGACGACCTGGGGCGCCTGGACGAGCGCGCTCAAGGAGCAGTCGGGCCGCAAAGGCCGCTCGCTGTTCCATCCGCTGCGGCTGGCGCTGACCGGCCGCGAGGATGGACCCGAACTCAAGTCCCTGTTGCCGCTGTTGGGGCGTAAGGTGTGTCAGGCCCGACTACCCTGACGCGCTTGTCGCCGAACATGACGATGCGTGACGGGGCGTTCGCCGCCTGCTGAACGGCGACGGGCTTGGGCTCTTCGCCGGGCGCCGCCGGGCGCGGACGGGGCAGGGGGACATCGACAAAGGTCGTCGTCGCCGTGGCCTGCACGATGGTCACCTGGGCCTGCCGGCGCGGATCGCGGATTGGCAGCGGGAAGGTCGCCTCGGCATAGGTGATGAAGGCGCGATTGCTGCCATCGGCCTGCGCTTCGAGCGTGATGCCGCCATAGACGGCCTTGGTCTTGCAGCTGTTCGCCCGGTCATAGGCGGTGCGGTAGGCGAAGGCGGTGGGCAGATTGGTGTAGGCCTCGCCATTGAGGTTCACCATCTGCTCGGGCTCCTGCCCGGGATTGCTGTAGTAATAGAGATCGACGTCCATGCCCGGGCATTGCTCCTGGCACTGCGTCAGGTCGTTGGGGGCATAGTCGACCAGCGTCGAATAGCTGATCGGCCAGAAATAGCCGTCGATTTTACGCACGCAGACGGTGCGGACGGTGTTGTAGCCGGCATAACCCGCGAAATCGTCGCCGCGCGTATCGAGGCCGTCGCTGAAATTCTCCTCGAAGGCGCCGAACAACTGCTCGAACAGATTGCCGCGACGCTCCTGGGTGACCGAGCCGCTGGAGCGGCTGTTGCAGTTGAAGCGCGCCATCTCCTGCAGCACCGCTTCGCGCTGCTGGGCGATGGCATTGCCGCTCTGGGCCTGCCCCTGCGCCTTTTCGAGGCTTTCGCGGGCATTGATGATGCTGCGCGCCTGCGCCCGGCAGCTGCTGGTCAGCCGCTCGCCGGCCTTGGCGGCGGCGTTGCACCCATCGCGCACATATTTGCTCTCGAGCTGCTGCACATTGCGCTCAAGCTGGCGCAGATCATTGCTGCCGAGGCTGCGGAAATCGCCATTGCGCTCGATCGAGGCGAGGGTGCGCGACAGGCTGGCGCAATTGCGCGACTGGGCGTGGGCGACATCCACGTCGAGGACAAAACAGACCGCGGCGCAGAACAGCAGCGCGAGATGAAACAGCAGCTTTGGCGCCTTGGCCATGGATACCAACGAAAAGAGCCCCTTGCGAAACGGCTAGACCAGCAATTAGCCCAAAATCGGACGCTGCCGAAGGGCGCAATCTCTCACGAGACCGTCACCGCAACGTGAAGCCTGCCTCCTATGTTCCCGGATTAGGAGCACTTGCAAGGCGTTAGCCTTCCTGAAAGTTTGCCCGTCCACGACACCGGAGGTGCCTCCCGATGCCCAAGAATAGACTCCCCCTCATTGCTTTTGTCCTCACCCTCGGCCTCGGCGCCGCGGCTATTGCGCAGGACATCGTCGCCGATCCGGCGATCACCACAATGTCCACCGACCAGCTCATCCAGGCCCGCGAGGCCGCCATGAAGGACAATGGCCGCGTCATGCGCGGCGCCGGCAGCCTCACCGGCGATGCGGCCGTCGCCGCGGCAACGACCGTGCTGCAGAATTTCACCAATCTGGCCCAGCTGTTCCCCGAGGGGTCGCAGGGCAATTCCAAGGCCCTGCCGATCATCTGGGAGCAGAAGGACGCGTTCGACGCGATCCTCGCCAAGGCAACGACGGCCGCCGGAGCCATGCTGGTGGCGGCGCAGGCGGGCGATACGGCCGCCTATGGCACAGCCCTCCGGACCATCGGCGGCACCTGCAACGAGTGCCACGACACCTACCAGAAGCCGCGCGGCTGACCCCCGCGTTTCCGCTCCGTTCATCCTCGCGAATCGCCCCTCTTGCTTTCGGGGCGGTTCGCCGTCAGATTGCGCGCCATGAAAACCGCCGTTGCGAACTGCATTATCGGCTCGATTATTTGCTGCTAACACCTGTTGGCGGCGCGGTTTTCTTCATCCTCTGAGTTCGAACTACCCGAAGAGCCCGCTGCCAGCGCGTAACCACGCTTGGGACAGCCTATGGCTTCGGAACTGACGATAAAGCTGCACAACACGCTGACGCGCACCAAGGAGGTTTTCGCCCCTTTGGATGCCAAGAACGTGCGCATGTATGTGTGCGGCCCGACGGTCTATGACTTTGCCCATATCGGCAATGCGCGCCCGGCGATCGTCTTCGACGTGCTGTTCCGGCTGCTGCGCCACGCCTATGGTGCCGACCACGTCACCTATGCGCGCAACCTCACCGACGTCGACGACAAGATCAATGCGCGGGCGGCGCGGGACTTTCCCGGCCTGCCGCTGAACGAGGCGATCCGCCGGGTCACCGAGAAGACCGCCGCGCAGTACCAGAAGGACACCATCGCGCTCGGCTGCCTTGAGCCGAATGTGCAGCCGCGCGCCACCGACCATATCGAGGGCATGCAGACGCTGATCACCAAGCTCATCGCCAGCCAGCACGCCTATGAGGCGGCGGGGGTAGGCGAAGTGCTGTTCGACGTCGGCTCGATGCCCGACTACGGCAAGCTCTCGGGCCGCGACCTCGACAACAATCTCGCCGGGGCGCGCGTCGAAGTGGATGCGCACAAGAAGAACCCGGCCGATTTCGTGCTGTGGAAGGCCTCGACCCCGGAAGAGCCGGGCTGGGACTCGCCCTGGGGCCGCGGCCGGCCGGGCTGGCATATCGAATGCTCGGCCATGAGCGAGCGCTATCTCGGCCAGGTGTTCGACATCCATGGTGGCGGGCTCGATCTGATCTTCCCGCACCATGAGAACGAGATCGCCCAGAGCCGTTGCGCCCATGGCACGCATGCGATGGCCAATGTCTGGATGCACAATGGCTTCCTGCAGGTGGAAGGCCAGAAGATGTCGAAATCGCTCGGCAATTTCTATTCTATCCACCAGCTGCTGGAGACCGAGGATTTCGGCGGCCGCCAATGGCCGGGCGAAGTGCTGCGCCTCGGGCTGCTGATGACGCATTACCGCGAGCCGATCGACTTCACCGTGAAGCGGCTGGAGGAAGCTGAAACCAAGCTGCGTGACTGGCAGCGGGCCGCCTCGGCGGCCAAGGGCACCGGCACGCCGGATGCGTCGGTGATCGAAGCGCTGTCCGACGATCTCAGCTTCCATCGCGCGTCGGTCGCAATCGATGTGATCGCGCGCAAGGCCAATCGCGGTGTCGAGACAGCGGTCGAATGCCTCGCGGCAACGCTCGACTTCTTCGGCTTCAGCAAGGACAGCCTGCTGGCTGACACCGGCGACGTCGACGCGGCGCGCATCGACGCGCTGGTCAATGAGCGCCTCGAAGCGTTCAAGGCGAAGGATTTTGCCAAGGCCGACGCCATCCGCGCGGCGTTGCTGACAGAGGGCATCCAGTTGATGGACGGCAAGAACGAGGCGGGTGAGCGGGTCACCAAATGGGAGATCAAGCGATGAGCGATGTCATCGATCATGTGGGGCTCGCGGTAACGGACTTTCCGCGCTCGCTGGCGTTCTACACGGCGGCGCTCGGGACGCTGGGCATCAAGCCGCTGACCGAGTTCAGCGATGGCGGCAACAGCCATGCCGGTTTCGGCAAGGAGCATCCGGTGTTCTGGCTTGGCAGCGGCAAGCAGTTCCGCGGTGAGGCGCATGTGGCGTTCAAGGCGTCGAGCCGCGCCGAGGTGGAAGCGTTCCACATGGCGGCGTTGGCCAATGGCGGCCGCGACAATGGCAAGCCGGGGCTGCGGCCGCACTATCACGCCGACTACTACGCCGCCTTCGTGCTCGACCCCGACGGTCACAATGTCGAAGCGGTGTATCATGGCGACTGAGGTCACGGGCGGCTGTCAGTGCGGCGCGGTGCGCTTCTCGGCCGGCTGGCTGGGACGCGCCACGATCTGCCATTGCCGCATGTGCCAGAAAGCCTATGGCGGCTTCTTCGGGCCGCTGGTCACCGGCTTCGACGTCAAATGGACGCGCGGGGCGCCCGCCTGGTTCCAGAGCTCCAACAAGGTGCGTCGCGGTTTCTGCGCCAATTGTGGAACGCCGCTCGCCTATGACTATGGCGCCGAAGATGCGATCGAACTGTCGATCGGCGCGCTCGACGATCCGGAGCTTGCGGCGCCGGTGCTGCAGGTCAATCCGGCCGACAAGCTGAGCTTTTTCGATACGCTGATGAACCTGCCGGTGCGGCAGAAGGGCGACAGCCTCAATGCCGATGAATTCCTGTCGGACGTGGTGAGCCACCAGCATCCTGACCACGATACTTCTGTCTGGCCGCCGGCGGTGAAACCATGAACGAGAGCTATTCGGGCGGCTGCCAGTGCGGGGCCGTACGCTACCATGTCGAGGGACCGCCGAGCGGCGTGTCGATCTGCAATTGCCGCATGTGCCAGAAGGCGCTCGGTAATCTCACCGGCCCCTTCGCCTCGTTCAAGGCGCGGGTTGCGTGGACGCGCGGCGCGCCAAAGCTGTTCCGCAGCTCGGACCGGGTGTGGCGCGGCTTCTGTGCCGATTGCGGCACGCCGCTGACCTATCAATGGGGCGAGGGCGGCAATCCGGCGCTGACCATCGGCTCGTTCGATGAGCCCGAGCGGCTGCTGCCGACGGTGGAGTTTGCGCGCGACAACCGCCACCCGATCTTTGAGCACTATGACGCGATGGTCGTCGAGCCGCTCGGCAATACCGACGAGGAGCGCGATATCCTGGCGGTGCTGCGATCATTCCAGCATCCCGACCGCGATACCGACAGCTGGACCGTGGGAGGACAGTGATGGAAGATCTCGATCTGGGCGAATTCTCGGGCGGCTGCCAGTGTGGGGCGGTGCGCTTCCATGCCAAGGCGGTGCGCGAGAATCCGCATGTCTGCTATTGCCGCATGTGCCAGAAGGCGACGGGCAATCTGTTCGCCGCACTGGTCGGCGTCGGCCATGAGAATCTGACCTGGACGCGCGGCAGGGCCGCCGAGTTCCGCAGCTCCGAACATGTCGGGCGCGGCTTCTGCGCCAATTGCGGAACCTCGCTCTACTACCGCTTCGAGGGCGGCCAGCACATTTCATTCTCGATCGGCGCGTTCGACGAGCCGCATCGCATTCCGCTGCTCTACCAGATGGGCATGGAGGGCAAGCACCCCTCGCTGCTCGACCTCAATGCCGTCGAGGAAGCCGGCACGACCGAGGACGCCATGGAAGACGAAGCGGTAGCCATCAAGCTGAGCAACAATCAGCACCCCGACCATGACACGTCCGACTGGACGCCCAGACCGAGTAATTCGTGATGACCAAGGAACGCCTGTATCTCTTCGACACGACGCTGCGTGACGGCGCGCAGACGGCTGGCATCGAGTTCTCGCTCGAGGACAAGATCCGTATTGCCGCGCTGCTCGAAGAGATCGGCGTCGACTATGTCGAGGGCGGCTATCCGGGCGCCAATGTGGTGGACGATGCGTTCTTTTCCGAGCGGCGGACCAAGCGCGCGACCTTCACCGCGTTCGGCATGACCAAGCGCAGCGGCCGCTCGATCGGCAATGATGCGGGGCTGCAGGCGATCCTCAACGCACCGTCGCCGGCCATGTGCCTCGTCGGCAAATCGTCGGAGCATCAGGTCAAGATCGCGCTCGGGATCAGCGGCGAGGAGAACCTCAAGAGCTTGCGGGAGTCGGTCGAGGCGGGCGTCGCGGCGGGCAAGGAAGTGCTGATCGACTGCGAGCATTTCTTCGACGGCTACAAATCGAACGCCGCCTATTCGCTGAAATTCGTCGAGACGGCGATCAAGGCGGGGGCGCGCTGGGTGGTGCTGTGCGACACCAATGGCGGCACCATGCCGAGCGAGGTCGCAGACATTGTGCGCGCCGTGACGGCCGTGGTGCCGGGCGAAAAGCTTGGCATCCATGCGCATGACGATACGGGCCAGGCGGTCGCCAATTCGCTGGCGGCGGTGGAAGCCGGCGTGCGCCAGATCCAGGGCACGCTGAACGGGCTGGGCGAGCGCTGCGGCAACGCCAATCTCGTCAGCATCATCCCGACGCTGGTGCTGAAGCCGGTCTTTGCCGATCGCTTCGAGACCGGTGTGGGGGCGGCGGAACTGGCGGAACTGACGCGCGTCAGCCGCGCCTTCGACGATCTGCTGAACCGGGCGGCCGACCGGCAGGCGCCCTATGTGGGCGCGGCGGCGTTTGCGACCAAGGCCGGCATCCATGCCTCCTCGATCGCCAAGGACCCCTCGACCTATGAGCATGTGCCGCCCGAAAGCGTCGGCAATGAGCGCAACATCATGGTCAGCCAGCAGGCCGGGAAGTCCAACCTGCTGACGGCGCTGAAGCGGCACGGCATCGCCATCGACAAGGAAGATTCGCGGCTCGAGCGGCTGCTGCGGACGGTCAAGGAGCGCGAGGCGACCGGCTATTCCTATGACGGCGCCGATGCGAGCTTTGCGATCCTCGCGCGGCGGGTGCTGGGCACGCTGCCGGTGTTCTTCGAGGTCGAGAGCTACCGCGCCAGCGTCGAGCGGCGCCACAATGCCAAGGGCCAGATGATCAACGTCACCGAGGCGGTGGTGAAGATCGAGGTGGATGGCGAGCGGCTGATGAGCGTGGCCGAAGGCAATGGCCCGGTGAACGCGCTCGACCTCGCGCTGCGCAAGGATCTGGGCAAATTCTCCGCCGAGATCGCCGACCTCGAACTGGTCGACTTCAAGGTGCGCATCCTCAACGGCGGCACGGGCGCGGTCACCCGTGTGCTGGTCGAAAGCCGCGACGGGACGGGCGATCGCTGGTCGACGATCGGCGTCAGCGCCAACATCATCGACGCCTCATTTGAGGCGCTATATGAGTCAATCACGTATAAATTGCTCAAAACGAGGGGGTCGGCCGCGTAGCCTTCCCTCCATCCAGGGGAAGTGCGTTGGCCGGGGCAGGGGCGTCTGCATCCATCTCGACGACCATTGGCGTTGCCGCGGCGACGCTTCTGGTTATGGGCGGGATTCTGGCCGGGCCGGCCGTCCTCGACTGCTCGACGGACAGCGACGGCCTCGGCGCCTGCCTGCGCGACCGGCTGGTCAATAGCGGCCTTCTGGCGCCGATCGAGACGCAAACCGATATGCCCATGCTGATCTCCGAACTTCCGGTGACGCCGGAGCTTCCGGTTTCCGGGGAGCCGGCGGTGGCGGTCGAGCCGCCGAAGCCTGTGGGCTGGATCGAGGCCAGAGCAGGCGAATTTGCCGGGGACATGCCGGCCGCCGCAGCGCTGAGCGCGCCGGCAGGGGCGCTGGACATCGCCATTGCCCCGGTGCCGGTCGAAGCCGGGCAGGCGGCGCTAGTGGCGCCGGGCGGGCAATTGCGCGCCACGGCAACGCCGCCGCCGGTGATGCAGGCCGAACTGGCGCTGGCGCCGAAGCTCGGTGCGTTGCAGGCCGGAGGCGGGCTGGGCGCAGGACCGTCGCTTGAGGCTGGTGCGGCACCACTGGTTGGCCCGAGCGCCCAGATCGCGGCGACCGGCGGCATTGGCAGCGGGACCGCGACGGCTGCCGCGGAGCTGTCCGCGCCATTGCCCGTGCCCGAACCTGAGCCCGAAGCTGTGCCGGAGCCGGCACCGGTCTTCGAGACGCCGCTGGTGGAGATTTCGGCCGAACTGCCGCCGGCCCCGCCGGTGATCGAACCGCCGCCGCCGATCCGCTTTGACCCCGACTACCCCAATGTCCTCGTGCTGCCGGCTCCGGCGAGCGGGGAGGATTCGTCGTTCCGCACCCTGCAATTGAACTGATCGCTTGCACCCGCGCCACTTCTCTTCTATCGGTAAATGACGATGAACAGCATGCATGACGAGGAATTCGCCGATGTGATGCGCGCGCTGGGCCACCCGGTGCGCCTGTCGATCCTGCGCATCCTCGCGGAAAAACAGTCCGACTGCTGCTGCACCGACGTGACCGAATGCCTGCCCTTGGCGCAGTCGACGGTGAGCCAGCACATCAAGGTGCTGCTCGATGCCGGTCTCGTGGTGCGCAGTTCCAAGGGCACCCGCAATTGCTACTCGCTCGACACTGAGCGGCTCGGCGCGCTGAACGGCGCCTTCGCTGGCCTGCTCACCGGCCTCTCCGCCGACCTCGTCCCGCGCCGCCCGGAACACGAGCCGGCCTGATGGCACCCCCCAACGATGCGAAAAAGCCCGCGACGGTTACCGCGGAGGGCTCGCTGCTCACTACGGCGAAGCATCTGTGGGGCTACATGTGGCCGGAGGGCCGCAACGATCTGAAGCTGCGGGTGATCCTCGCCATCGGCGCGCTGCTGGTGAGCAAGGTCGCGACCACGCTCATCCCCTTTGCCTATAAGGGCATCATCGACGGGCTGAACCAGGCGTCGGCCGGGCAGAACCAGGCGCTGGTGCTCGGCATCGCCGTGCCGGTGATCCTCGTGATCGCCTATGGCGTCGGCAACGTCGTCGATGCGGGCTTCCAGCAATTGCGCGACACGCTGTTCGCCAGCGTCGGCCAGCATGCGGTGCGCAAGCTCGCCTTTCAGACGTTCCAGCATCTGCACAAGCTCAGCCTCCGCTTCCACCTGGCGCGCCGCACTGGCGGGCTGAGCCGGGTGATCGAGCGCGGCACCAAGGGCATCGAAACCATCGTGCGCTTCACGATGCTGAACACGGCGCCGACGCTGGTCGAGTTCGTGATCGTCGCGGTGATCTTCATCGTGATGTTCGGCGTGAGTTATCTCGGCGTGCTGGTCGTCACGATCTGGCTCTACCTCTATTTCACCATCAAGGCCTCGAACTGGCGCATCTCGATCCGCCGGGACATGAACGACAGCGACACCGACGCCAATTCGAAGGCGATCGACAGCCTGCTGAACTTCGAGACGGTGAAGTACTTCGCCAATGAGAAGATGGAAGCGGAGCGCTTCGACGCCTCGATGGCGAAGTATGAGCGCTCGGCGATCCGCATCTGGACCTCGCTGGGCTTTCTGAACTTCGGCCAGGCGGTGATCTTTTATGCCGGCGTCATCGTCATCGGGGTGCTGGCCGTGCAGGGCGTGCTCGCGGGCTCGCTGACCATCGGCGATTTCGTGCTGCTCAACACCTTCCTGATGCAGATCTACCGGCCGCTGAACTTCATCGGCTTCGTCTATCGCGAAATCCGGCAGGGGCTGACCGACATCGAGGAGATGTTCAAGCTGCTCGACCAGAGTCCCGAGATCGAGGACAAGGCGGGCGCCACGCCGCTCGACATCACCGGGCCGGTGATCCGCTTCGAGGACGTGCACTTCCACTACGATCCCGACCGCGAGATTTTGAAGGGCATCAGCTTCGAGGTCCCGGCGGGCAAGACCACTGCGATCGTCGGGCCGACCGGCGCGGGCAAGTCGACGATCTCGCGGCTGCTGTTCCGCTTCTACGATGTGAGCCAGGGGCGCATCACCATTGACGGGCAGGACCTCCGCAACGTGACGCAGGCCTCGCTGCGCGCGCAGATCGGCATGGTGCCCCAGGACACGGTGCTGTTCAACGACACCATTGCCTACAACATCCAGTATGGCCGCACGGACGCCACGATGGACGAAGTGAGGGCCGCCGCCGATCTGGCGCAGATCGGCCCGTTCATCGAGAGCCTGCCCAAGGGTTTCGAGACGCCGGTGGGCGAGCGTGGCCTCAAGCTCAGCGGCGGCGAGAAGCAGCGCGTGGCGATTGCCCGCACCATCCTCAAGGCGCCGCCGATCCTGATCCTCGACGAGGCGACCTCGGCGCTCGACACCAAGACCGAGCAGGATATCAAGACGGCGCTCGACAATGTCAGCCGCAATAGAACGACGCTCGTCATCGCGCACCGCCTGTCGACGGTGATCAATGCCGACGAGATCATCGTGCTGCGCGACGGGCTGATCGCCGAACGCGGCACCCACCAGATGCTGCTGCAGCGTGACGGCCTCTATGCGCAGATGTGGGCGCGCCAGCGCGAAGCCACCGAAGCCGAAGAACGCGCCCGCGAGGCAGCCAACGATCCCGAAGGCTTCGTCAAGCGCGGGCTGCCGGCGGCGGAGTAGGGGCGGGGCCTCCGGGCTCATGCGGCGTGAGTCATCGTCCATCGGTCATGAGCCTCCGGTTGCGGGGAAGTGGACGGGTCCCCGAGGCGCGTACGCCTCGATGTTTTAGATGAGAGACGCACGCGCCTCGGGGAGCGGGGTTTCAGCGCCCGGTGCGGGTGTGCCGGCTTCAGCCGGCCGCTATTACCCACCGGGGCCAGGTGACCGATCGCGTCACCCTCCCGCGGGCCGGATCACGTCCTTCGTCGCGAACTCCGTCCAGCGACCCAGCTGAGGGGAATCATAAGGGCGCCCGGAGGGGACGTGGATAAGTTTCCGGATTTTTCTTGGATTGGTGAAGCGAGGCAGAGGGTTCTGCGGGGTTCTTCTTATGAAGTGTAGCGGGATTTGGCAGTCGGCGAGCCTCTCCCGTTACGGGGGACGGGGACCACGCGTTTGCGTGGTGGAGGGGGGGCCACGCTGTGAGCGGCGCAAGGTGCACCCATCTCCCACCGCTTCGCGGTCCCCCCTCTCCCGCAGGCGGGAGAGGGACGCCGACTGCGTGTCGCGGGTGCGGCGCCTCAGGACTCCTCGGCACGGCGGTCAGCCAGCGCGCGATAGAGCTTTCCGTGCTTTTCGACGCTGCGAGCGAACAGCTTTTCGACCAGCGGGTTCACGGTGGGGCGATGCTTAGGTAGCCCCGTGGAATAACAAGGCCCGGATTGCTCCGGGCCTTTGGTTGTTTTGCGTCGGGACTACTCCGCGGCGTGGCGGGCGCCGTCGGGGTCGTCGTTGGCCGGCTTGGGGGCCGCGGGCTTCGCCGGTGTGGCGATGGCCGGGGTGTCGGCGGGGACGTCGATCACTTCGCCTTCCGGGGTCACGGCCTTCGTCCTGGGACGGAAGACCATGCCGAGGAGACGGCCGGGCAGGTGCCAGAGGCCGAGGAAGAAGCGGCCGAACTGGTGGCCGGCGACGGTCGGCGCGACGATCATCACGGGCACCATCACGAGGGTGAGGGCGGTCGAGACGAACAGGCCCGACACCAGCGCCGCCGAGAGGTGGATGAACCACGAGCCGGCGAGGCCGCCCATGACGATCTCGCGGCGGATGAAGTCGAACTCGACGTTCAGCGCCATCGGGATGACGCCGAGCGCCGTCACGGTGGCGGTGAGCAGCACCGGGCGGACACGCTGGCTCATGGTGAGCAGCATGGCCTTGATCGGCTCGACGCCTTCATCACGGGTGTAGTGATTGTAGGTGTCGGTGAGCACGATGCCGTTCTTCACCACGATGCCGGCGAGCGCGACGATGCCGAGGCCTGTCATGATCGCCGAGAACGACATGCCCGTGATCATCAGACCGAGGAACACGCCGGCGAGCGACATGATGACGGTCGAGATGGTGACGAACACCTGCCAGAACGAATTGTATTCGAGCAGGAGGATGAAGAAGATCAGGAACAGCGCCATGCCGAACGCGGTCACGATGAACGCGTTGGTATCGCCGATCTGTTCTTCCGCGCCGCCGAAGGCGAGGGTGGACGTGGCCGGGATGGACCCAGCGGCGGTTTCCTTTTCCCACCACTGCTTGACCAGCTCGATCTTCTCCTGGACGACGCCCGGATTGGCGAGCTTGGCGGCACTGTCGATGCCCGCGGCCACCGACATCGAGTAGATGCCATTGCGGCGGGTGAGGTTGGTGACCTTGGGCACGGCTTTGCGCTCGATGAAATTGCTCACCGGCACGAGGCCCTGCGCCGTCACGATGCGGAGCGAGTCGAGCGCGTCGAAGGTGCGCTCGCTGTCGGGCAGACGGACCCGGATGTCGAGCTCGTCGGTAGCATCGTCCGGACGGTAGGAACCGATGCGGACGCCGCCGGTGACCAGCTGCACATAGGGGCTGAGCTCACGCACGCCGATGCCGTATTTGGCGGCGGCGACGCGATCGATGCTGATCTGCCAGTCGATGCCGGTGGGCGGACGGCCGTCTTCGACGTCGACCGTGTTGCCAAGGTCGTTCTGGACGAAATCGCGGAGGCGTTCGACGATCGGCAGGAGGTCGGCATAGACCGTGCTTTCGACGCGGACGCTGATGTCCTTGCCGGCCGGCGGACCGTTCTCCTGGCCCGAGATCTGGACGTCGAGGCCGGGGATATCGGCGACAACGGCACGGATGTCGTCAAAGATCTTGGCCGACGGATAGCGCTCGTTCCACGGCATCAGCTGCAGATTGAAGCTGCCGATGGTGTCCGGGGGCGAAGAGCCGCCGAGGCCGCCGCCGCCACCGCCGAACGCCATGACGGAATCCTGGATGCCGCCGACGGTGAGGATCTTGGCTTCGACTTCCTGCAACAGGCCACGCACTTCGATGGGCGAGTAATTGCCGCGCGCGATGACGTTCACCGTGCCGTATTCAGGCTCGGAGGCAGGAAAGGCTTCGCTCGGCACGTTGGCGCCGCCATAGGCAACGAAGATGCCGATGACGATGGCAAAGCCGACTGGCAGCGTCACCAGCGGATAGTGCAGGAGACGCGACATGACGCGGACATAGACGCCCGTGATGCCGCCGACTTTGTTCATGTCGAACTTGTCGGCATACATCACGACGTCGGCCTTGGCCTTCTCCGCGGGATCGATATGCGCCTTGGCGATGAAGGCACCGATGATCGGCATGAAGATGAGCGCCGACACGAGCGAGGCGCACATCACCACGATCACGATGATCGGCAGATAGCTCATGAACTTGCCGATGATGCCCGGCCAGAAGAGCAGGGGGATGAAGGCGCCGAGCGTGGTGAGGGTAGCCGACACCACCGGCACGAACATCTTGCGCGCCGCGAGGATGAAGGCCTCTTTCTTGCTGACGCCCTCCTGCAGCTTTCGTTCGGCATATTCGACGACGACGATCGGGTCGTCGACGAGCACGCCCACCGCCAGCACGAGGCCGAACATGATCATCATGTTGATGGTCATGCCGAGCATGCTGACGACGAGGAAGGCGATCATGAAGGAGATCGGGATCGAGAAGCCGATCATGATGGCGGCGCGCCAGCCGAGCGTCGCAACGCAGGTGATGAGCACCAGCACCACGGCGGTGAGCACGGCCGCTTCGAGCGAGCGGAACAGCTGCTTGGTCGATTCCGCCTGGTCGAGGAGGAACGAGTGCTGCACGCCGGCCGGCCAGCCCTGCGTTAGTTCGGTCGTCACGCGGCGGACTTCGTCCGACACGGTGATGACGTTCTTGCCGAGCTTCTTGACCACGCCCAGCGTGATGGCGGGCGAGCCGTTGACGTTGGCGTAGCTGGTCGCGTCCTCGAAGGTACGGGTGATCGTCGCGACGTCGCCGAAGGTGACGACGGTATCGCCGACGGTCTTCAGCGGGAGGTTGTAGACGTCTTCGGCCGTGGTGATGAGGCCCGGCACCTCGACGTTGAACGAACCCTGTCCGGTATCGAGCGTACCGCCCGGCACCACGAGGTTGTTCTTGGCGAGGGCGTCGAACAGCTGCGACGCGGTGAGGTTGTAGGCGTCGAGGCGGTTGAGATCGATAGTGACGGCCAGCACTTCGTCGCGCGAGCCCGAGATCGACACCGACTGCACGTCCGGCAACTTCTCGAGTTCGTCCTGCAGCAGCTTGGCGCGCTGCACGAGCGTGCGCTCCGGCACGTCGCCATAGACGGCGACGCTGAGCGAGGGCATGCCCGAGAACGAGATTTCAGTGACCGTGGGGGCGGTCGCGTCGGACGGCAGTTCGCCGGTCACGCCATCGATCGCCGCACGAATATCCTGCAGCGCCTTGTCGCCGTCGACATTGACGTCGAACTCGAGGAACACCGAGGCATGGCCGGTGGTGGCCGTGGTCGAGTAGTTGACGAGGCCGTCGATTTCCTTGACGCGATCCTCGATCGGCTTGGCGAGCAACCGCTCGGCGTCGCCGGGCGAGACGCCGGTCTGGCTGACCGAGACGTAGAAATACGGGATGTCGATCGCCGGGAAGCTTTCCTTGGGCAGCGACATGTAGCTGAGGCCGCCCGCAAAGAGCAGGAGGGCCATGACTGTCATCACGACCCTGGGCATGCGCAGAATGCGCTCGAGGAAGTTCATCATGATTGCGCGGGCTCCCCGTCAGCGGTCTTGGCATCGACGACCTGGCCGGGCTGGACGAATTCCTGTCCGACGGTAATCACGTTGATCCTGAACGGCAGGCCGGTGACCCAGACGCCCTCGCGGGTGTCGCGGATGATCGTCACCGGGTGGAAGGCAACCTTGTTGCCCGCCTCGACAGTGCGGATACCCAGCACGCCTTCGTCATCGAGCGTCAGCACCGACTGCTTGAGCACGTGCACCGGCGCCGTGCCGACATTGACCACGGCTTCGGCAGTGATGCCGTCGCGCAGCTTGAGGTCGCCATTCGGCAGGTCGATCTCGACCGGGAAGGAGCGGGTGGCATCGTCGGCGGTCGGCGCGATGTAGCTCACCGTACCCTCGGCCTTATCGCCGGTGATGGTGGTGACGTCCGCCTTGAGGCCGACGCGGGCATACTGGATGCGCGCTTCGGGCACCGAGGCGATGAACAGCATCGGGTCGAGCTCGACGACCGTGGCGCAGGGCTGGCCCATGCCGAGCATGGTGCCCACATTGGTCATCGGGTCGCTGACGACGCCGGCCACATCGGTCTTGATGATGGTGCGGTTGAGTTCGAGCTGGGCGTTTTCGAGCTGCGCCTGCGCGCCCTTGAGCGCGGCTTCGACGGCGAGCGTCGTGTTGGGCGGGGCGACGCCCTTTTCGACCAGCGCGGCATTGGAGTCGAAAGCGCTCTTCGCCTGGGCGAAGGCGGCCTGGGCCTGATCGACGGCGAGCTTGCGGGCGCCCTGATCGAGCGTGCACAGCGTATCGCCGGCCTTGACCGTGTCGCCCTTCCGGACGGGGACGGTCTGCACGATGCCACTGGTCTGGGCCACGACGCTGATGGCGCTCTTGGCCTTGGTGCGGCCGCGCAGCGGCACTTCGATCGGCATGTTCTGCGCCGTCACCACTTCGATGCGCACCGAGCGCGGCGCGGCAGCAAGGCCCCCGCCATTCTCTTCATTGCGCTGGGCGATGGTCAGATGCGGGTCGACGTGACCGGCCTGCTCGGCATGATTGTTGATGCCGGAATCTTCGATGGCGCTGGTCAGCGGACCGCCGTCCTTTTCGACCAGAGCGACGAGCGGCGTTTCACCATTGCCTGGACCCTTGCCACCCGTAACGAGGATGCCGGAGGCCATCCAGACGGCCAGCACCAGTACGATGACCAGTGCGATGCCGTACGAAAAAATTGCACGCATTCGAGAAACGCCCTCTATTCCGCGGCAGCGGCGGCATCCGGCCGCGCCATCGCGATCAATTCGCCCATGTGGGCTTCGATATGGTCACGCGCCGTTGCCAAACAAGTACGTCCGTACTCGAGGATCCAGCGGTCCGCGGGACCGGTGTGGTTGTTGGTCAGGCGTTCCATTTCGGTAAGCGCCCGATCGAAGTGGCTGAGTCGCTCCTGCAGCCGCTGCTGCACGAGGGAGCGGGGAAGCTCCGGTGCAAAGCGCGCGAACAGCAGGAAGGGACTGCGGAACTCGTCTTCGCCGAGATTGTCGAACAGCGAGTCGATGAAGACCCGGCGCCCGCGCTCGGTGATCGAGTAGATTTTCTTGGCCGGCTTGCCGTCCTGCTGTTCGACGCGGGACGTGACGAGTTTTTCGCCCTCCAGCTTCTGCAGGGCGGGGTAGATGGCGCCGAAACTGGCCCCGATAAAGTAGGAATATTCCCCCTCGACCACGAGCTTGCGGATCTCGTAGCCGGTGGACTGCCCGTCAAACAGGACGGCGAGGCAAACGGTGCGAACGTTCATGAGGTGCGCTTAGGCCATATGCTGGGCAAGAATATGCCGGGCCTATATACGCACAAAAATGTCACCACAAGGGCGACTGCCGCATGTAAGCCATGCGCGGTTAAGAGACCATTGTCAGGCGGCGTTCAGCCTTGCGCGAGGGCTTTCCGCATTTCGGCGGCGCCGCGAGCGGCCAGTTCGGGGCTGGCCGCAGCCATGAAGAACGGATTGAGGTGGTCGCCGCCTCTGCCATAGGTCAGGGGCGTCCCTTCAAGGGTCAAAATCCCGCCGCCGGCGGCTTCGAGGATGGCCTGGCCAGCCGCCGTGTCCCATTCGCAGGTGGGGGTGAAACGCGGGTAAAGCTGGGCTTCGCCCCGGGCGAGCAGGCAGAATTTGAGCGAGGAGCCGACCGAAACGTCGTCGACGACGATCATGGCGTCGCAGAACTGGCGGAGCGCCGCGTGGCCATGGGAGCGCGAGGCGACGACTTTCATCGGATGCGATGAATTGGTGCGGATCGGCTCCTTTTCGCCGCGTGCATTGATCTCGAAGGCGCCATCGGGGCCGCCGAGATAGGTGGCGCCGGAAGCGGGGGCGAGGACCACGCCGTGGGTCGGCCTTCCATCCTCGACGAGGGCGATGTTGACCGTGAACTCACCGTTCCGCTTGAGGAATTCCTTGGTCCCGTCGAGCGGGTCGATGCAGAAGAACCGGCGGCCAAGCTCCGGCACATGCCCGGCGGAGACGCTTTCCTCGGCGAGGAAGGGAATGCCGAGCGGCCGTAGTAGCTCGAGGATCACCGCCTCGGCGCGCTGGTCGGCGATGGTGACAGGGGAGCCGTCGGACTTCGAGCTGTGCTCGAACTCGCTCATATAGACGGTCATGATCTCGGCGGCCGCGGCGCGGGCAGCGGCAAGCATCTGGTCGAGGAGCGGCTGAGTCATGGTTGGTCCCGGCTGGTGCCGGGTTTGTAGGGCGGCGGCGCCGCGCCGTCTATCGACAAAACCGGCCCGGTCGGAGAGAAGCGGAGCATGAATATTCAGGACGCCGAGGCGCTCGACCGCGCCGACCCGCTTGCCCCGCTGCGCAGCCGCTTCAGCCTGCCCGAGGGCGTGATCTATCTCGACGGCAACTCGCTGGGCGCCATGCCGGCGGGCGTTGCCGCGCGCACCGCCGAGGTGGTGAGCCAGCAATGGGGCCGCGACCTCATCACCAGCTGGAACGTTCATGACTGGATCGACCTGCCGCGCCGGGCTGGCGACAAGATCGCGCCGCTGGTGGGCGCGGCGGCGGGCAGCGTCATCGTGGCGGATTCGACCTCGATCAACATCTTCAAGCTGTTGGCGGTGGCGCTGGCCCTGCGGCCCGACCGCAAGGTGATCGTCACCGAAACCGGCAATTTCCCCACCGACATCTATATGGCCGGCGGCATCGCCAGCCTGATGGGCGGGGGCAGGAACGTGCGGCTCGCCCCCGCGGCCGGGCTGGCCGAGGCGATCGATGGCGATGTGGCGGTAGCGCTGCTGACCGAGGTGAACTACCGGACGGGCGAAAAGCTCGACATGGTGGGGCTGACGCGCAAGGCGCATGCGGCAGGGGCGTTGGTGATCTGGGACCTCTGCCATTCGGCGGGCGCGTTCCCGGTCGAGCTCGCGGCGGCCGAGGCGGACTTCGCCGTGGGCTGCGGCTACAAATATCTCAATGGCGGCCCCGGCGCGCCGGCCTTCGCCTATGTCGCGCCCAGGCACCAATCGGGATTGCGGCAACCGCTGAGCGGCTGGCTGGGCCACGCCGCGCCGTTCGAATTCGCCGAGGCGTACCGGCCCGCCGAGGGCGTCGATGCGCTGCGCGTCGGCACGCCGCCGATCATTTCCATGAGCGCGCTCGATGCGGCACTGGATGCCTTCGACGGCGTCGATCTGCGCGCCGTGCGGGCGAAGGCGGATGCGCTGTTCGACCTGTTCGTCGCCGAAGTCGCGGCGCGCTGCCCCGACCTCGAGCTGCTGACGCCGCGCGACCCGGCTGAGCGCGGCACGCAGGCATCGCTGCGTCACCCGGAAGCCTATGCGGTGATGCAGGCGCTGATTGCGCGCGGCGTGATCGGCGATTTCCGCCAGCCCGACATCATGCGCTTTGGCCTGACGCCGCTCTATCTGCGCTATGCCGATGTGTTCCGCGCCGCGGAAATCCTTGGTGATGTGATGGGCACCCGGGCCTGGGACCGGCCCGAGTTCAAGCGCAAGGGCAAGGTGGTCTAGCTCACCATCTGCCGATGACGCGCTTCACCTTGCCGATGAAGGCGGTGAGGCCGGCGGGCGTGACATTGTTCATGTCGTAGAGGGCGAGATAGGTCGGCGGCATCCAGCCGCCGAAGGTGACCCAGCCCCAGCGCCGGGCCATGCGGCGCGGCGGGTCGCCCATCACGATGGTACGCCAGCGATTGCCGCCATAGGAGGTGACGAAGGCGATCTTCTTGATGTGCTTGAGGTTGGGCTTGAGCGTGCCCTTGTCCGGGCCGTCGCCGCCTTCGAGGATGAAGGAAACGCCGGGCATGAACACCTTGTCGAAATAGCCCTTGAGGATGGCCGGGAAGCCGTAGTTCCATACCGGATGGACCACGACCATGGCCTCGGCGGCCATCAGCCGGTCGACATAGGGCTTCAGCGCGGGCGTGATGTTCTCGGGCACGTCGTGATAGCGCAGCCGGTCTTCGCGGCTCAGCACCGGATCGAAACCTTCGGCGTAGAGATCGACGAGATCGACCTGGTGGCCGTTCGACTTCAGTGTCTCTACAACGGCGTTACAGAGCGACCGGTTGTAGCTCGTCTCGAGCGGATGGGCGTGTAGTACCATCACCCGCATCAGGCGGCTCCCAGCGTCTTGAGGCCATCGAACAGCCAGGCGCGGCCGGAGTCGAAATCGAAATCGGGGTCGTCCCAGGCAATCATCTTGCCGGGATTGAGGATACCCTTGGGGTCGGCCTGCTTCTTGAATTCAAGCTGGTCGCGGTCAGTCTTCTTCATGCCACCTTCTTCGAGCGTGTAGCGGTGCGGATTGAACACGAGGCAGCCATTGGCCTCGTGCAGGCGGATGATCTCCTCGAGCCGCTCCTCATTGGTGTAGCGGACGATGGGCAGGCCCGAGAACACGACGCGGCCATCGAAGCGGCCCATCTCGATATGCATAGGCATCTCGTCGCCAAACGTATCGACGGCCCATTTGACGTGGGCGAGATCGGGATATTGCGTCTGCAGATACGTGATGCCGGGATCGAGCTTGAGGCCACGCAGCGTCGTGTGGTTCCACGCGAGCTCATAGACGGGCGGCAGCTTCTTCTTTTCGTCTTCGGGCAGCGTGTCGGAACGCAGCAGCAGATCGGCCTTGTGGAAGGCGATGAGGTCCATCAGCGCCGGCACGGCGACCGGCGCGACCATCATCAGCACGACGGACTGGTCGCGATGCTTGATGTAGGGGCGGTGGCGGTTGAACCAGTCATGGGGCAGGGGCGCCGCAACCGGGGCGATTTCCTTGAACAGCATGCCGTCCTGGCGGGCCGCCTGTTCGCCGAAGGCACAGGCATCCATGATCGACTCGAAGCCGACCATCACATCGACCCATTCATAGGAGGCGGTCAGCGGCATCTCGGCTTCGACGATGATGCCATTGGTGCCGTAGGCATGGGCGACCTTGAGGATGTCGGGGCCAGTGAGGTCGAGGATACGCGGCGTCTCCTCGCAGGTGATGACGCGCAGGCCGAGGATGTTGCCGAAATTGCGCAGACCGCCCCAGCGGATGGAGCCGACGCCGCCCGAGCCGCCGGCAATGAAGCCGCCCAGCGTCGCCATGCGATAGGTCGAGGGGTGGAAGCGCATCTCGCCGCCGACCGCTTCCTTGGTCTGCTCGTCGAGCTTTTCGAGGATAACGCCCGCTTCGGCGCGCACCCGGTCCTTGCCGACCGAAATGATCCTGTCGAGGCTGGTGAGATCGAGAATGACGCCGCCCGACAGCGGCATGGCCTGGCCGTAATTGCCGGTGCCGGCGCCACGCGGCGTGACGGGAACACGGGTCTTGAAAGCCGCGGCGAGGATGGTGACCACATCGGCCTGATCGCGCGGCGTAACGACGAGCTGCGCCGTCACATGGTCGAGCTCGGCCTTGAGGCGCGGCGAGTACCAGTAATGATCGCGGCTCTTTTGCTGCACGATCTTGGGATGATCCTGCTGCGGGATGTCGCCGATGGCGGCGCGGAAAGCGGTAAGGTCCATTCTCAGGACTCCATCAAATCGTCGAGTTCACGGTAATCGGGCAGGGTGGTGTCGATGCCGACACCGTTGCGCAGCACTTCGCGGTCGGCTTGCGGGCGCGACAGCAATTCGGTCCAGTTGCGGGCGCGGAACAGCAGCAGGTCGGCCGGCGCGCCGATTCGGATCTCGGCGGCATAGTCGAAATTGGCGATGGCGGCGGCATCGCCCGCGATGCTGCGGGCCCATTGCCAGGCACCGGCCTGCGGGTGATCGAAATGGAGGATGCGGGCGCCTTCACGCAGGACCTCAAGGGCGTCGAGATCGCCATAGGCGTAGAACGGGTCGCGCGTATTGTCGGACGCGATGGCGACGGGCACGCCGGCGGCGCGCAATTCGTGGATCAGGGTGACGCCGCGCCGCGTGGGCGTCACGCCACCGGCGGCGTTGCGGTCCATGAGATAGATGTTGCAGAGCGGGAGCGAGACGACGGCCACCCCGGCGCGCGCCACGGTCTCGATGGTGCGCTGCTGCGTTGCTTCGTCTTGCACCGCGAGGGCGCAGCAATGGCCGGCGAGCACGCGACCCTTGTAGCCGGTCTCGATGACGGCTTCGGCCAGCGAGAGCAGCACGTTGGAGGCGGGGTCCATGATCTCGTCGGCATGGATGTCGATATCGGCGCCGGCATTGCCCGCCGCTTCGATGACCGCATGCATCGCCTCGCGGCTGCGCGGAAAAGTGCGGACGGCGCCGCCGATGAGGCCACCCGCCTGCGCGACGCGTTCGGCGACGGCCTTGAGCGCGGGCTTGTCGAGCAGCGTGTCGGGACCGACGAGCGACACGGCCTGCAATTCGACGCGGCCCGCCCAGCGCTCGCGCATCGCCTCGAACACCGCCCACGACACATCATGCTGCGGCGGGGTGGATTCGATGTGCGTGCGGATGGCGGCGGTGCCATGCGCATAGGCGCAGCGGAGCGCAAAATCCATGCGGCGCTCGACATCGGCAGTTGACCAGCGCTCGACCGAGTCCGCGATGGAGCCGATAAGGGCGTTCTCCCACGTGCCGTCCTCATTCGGACGGCGCGGCCAGATGTGTCCCTTGTCGAGATGCGTGTGGATATCGACCAGTGCCGGGAGCACGAGGCCGCCATCGAGGTCGCGGCCGGGACCGGCGGCATGCGGCGCGATCGAGGCGACAATGCCATCGTCGCCGATGACGATATCGACACGTTCGATGCCGCCACCCGGGCGGCCCATCATCGCCGATGGGACAGAGGCGTTGCGCAGGGTCTGCATCAGTTTTCCCGGCGCACGGCGCTTTCGTGCCAGCGATGCAGCACGGCCCACGAGATCAGCGAGGTGAAGCCGAAGATGGCGACGCCCGTGCCGGTGAGCAGCAGCAGCGCAGCGAACATGCGCGGAATGTTGAGGCGATAACCGGATTCGAGGATGCGGAAGGCTAGGCCCGAACCCTGGCCAGCGCTGCCGGCGGCGAATTCGGCGACGACAGCGGCGATCAGCGACAGGCCGCCACCGATCCGAAGGCCGGTGAGGAAGTACGGCATCGAGGCCGGGATCTTCAGATAGACCAGAGTCTTCCAGCGACCCGCGCCATAGAGGTCGAAGAGGTTGAGCAGGTTGTGATCGACGCTCTTCAGGCCCTGCACCATGTTGGAGAGGATCGGGAAGAAGGCGACGAGGAAAGCGACGATCAGCAGCGCGGTCTGCGTGTTGGGCGTGTAGATCAGCAGCAGCGGCGCGATGGCGATGACCGGCGTCACCTGCAGGATCACCGCGAAAGGCGTGATGGCGAGCTCGATCCATTTCGACTGGACGAGGATGATGGCGATGCCGACGCCGCCGATCAGCGCGAGGATCAGCGCCTGGAAGGTGATGCTGAGCGTGACCCACAGCGAGGGGAGGAGGGTCGGGTAGTCGTTGGTCAGCGACAGCCACACATCGACCGGGCTGGGCAGGATGTATTTGGGCGTACCGCTGGCGACGACCCAGACCTGCCAGATGACGACGGCGAGAACCAGCATCACTATGGGTACGACGATGCGCAGCACCGTCTCGACCCGCGAAGTGCGCGGCGGCGCGAGCACCACCGAGGCGTCTGTTCCTTCGTCCGCAATTGCGATCGGGCTAGTGTCCGACACTGCCGCCTCCCAGATGAATAGCTTCCTGCAGGGCCCGCGACACGCGGTCGGTGGTGGCGCGGTATTCCTCGGAAGTGCGGTAGTTGGAATCGCGTTCGCTCGAGGTGGCGAGCGGGATATCGGCCGAGACCTGGCCGGGCCGCGCCTTCATCACCACGATGCGGTTGCTGAGATAGGCGCTCTCGAACACCGAGTGCGTCACGAAGATGACGGTGACGCCCGACTGCCGCCAGAGGCGCAGCACGTCGTCATTGAGCTTTTGCCGCGTGATTTCGTCGAGCGCCGCGAAGGGCTCGTCCATCAGCAGCAGCTTCGGCTTGGTCACGAGGGCGCGGGCGATCGAGACGCGCATCTTCATGCCGCCCGACAATTCGCGCGGATAGGCCTCGGCGAAATCGGCGAGGCCGACTTCGGCCAGCGTCGCCATGATGCGCGGGCGGGCATCGGATTTGCTTACGCCCTGGAGTTTGAGCGGCAGGTAGACATTGCCGAACACCGTCGTCCACGGCATCAGCGTCGGCTCCTGGAAGACGAAGCCGATATCGCCCTGCGGCAGCCCCTTGGAATCGAGCTGGCTGGTCGGCCAGTCGATGGAGCCGGAACTGGCGGCGCCGAGGCCGGCAATGATGCGCAGCGCCGTCGACTTGCCGCAGCCCGACGGGCCGAGCAGGCTGATGAATTCGCCACGCGCGACGTCGAGCGTCATGTCCTTGAGCGCCACGGTGCCGTTGGAGAACACCTTTGAGAC
The DNA here is from genome assembly GCA_004144345.1 of Hyphomicrobiales bacterium. Classification (GTDB taxonomy): domain Bacteria; phylum Pseudomonadota; class Alphaproteobacteria; order Rhizobiales; family Devosiaceae; genus Devosia_A. The sequence continues at coordinate 174,997 of SEEL01000001.1, read as the reverse complement.
GTTGCGCATGGCAACGACGGCGCGGCCGGAAGCAGGCGCTTGGGTCCGGGGCTCGGCGGTAGTCAGATCAGTCAAGATGGACCTTCGGGGTCGAAGCGGCGCGGGCAGGATCGCCCGCGCCGGAACAGTCGTAGATTACTTCACGAGGTCCGTGCCAAGGCCCTGGCACACGAGTTCGCTGGTGTAAGCCTGCTTGACGTCGATGCCGGCCTCGAACAGGCCGACCGAGACGAGCTGCTGGTAGAAATTGTCCCAGCGCGCGTCGGTCATGCAACCGATGCCCTTGTCCACCGCGTCGCCGGAAACGGCGATGCCGTATTCCTTCATCTTGGCGATGCCATAGGCGATCTGCTCGTCGGTCATCTCCGGATTGTCGGTCTTGATGAGCGCGTTGGCGGCGGCGTTGTCGCCGTAGAGATAGTTGTACCAGCCGATGATCGAGGCTTCGACGAAGCGCTTGGCGACATCCTTGTTGGCGTCATACCAGGGCTTCATCACTTCGATGGTGGTCGAATAGGGCTCGTAGCCATTGTCGGCGAGCAGGAACACCTGCGGCTCCCAGCCGGCAGCCTGCAGGATCGCGAGTGGCTCGGAGGTGAGATAGCCCTGCTGGATCGACTTCGGATCGGCGATGAACGGCGCCGGGTTGAAGGTGTAGGGCTCGTACTTCTCATCGACAAAGGCCGAGTTCTTCGCCTTCATCCACAGGAAGTAGGAGATGAATCCGTCCTTGGCGATGATGTATTTGCTGGCGCCCGCGAGGTCGTCGAAGGTTTTGAAGCCAGCGTCGGGGTGGGCCATCAGGATCTGCGGATCCTTCTGGAAGATCGACGCGATGGTGAGCGTCGGAATGCCTTCCTTGACGGCGTCGATCGCGGTGGTCATGCCGCCCATGTAGAACTGGATCTGGCCGCCGGTGAGCAGCGCCCGGTTGGCGCCCTGCGGGCCGCCCTGGCGGATGGTGACCTTGAGGCCGTACTTCTCATAGGTGCCATCGGCGACGGCCTGGTAGAAGCCGCCATGCTCGGCCTGGGCGAGCCAGTTCGTGCCATAGCTGACCTCGTCGAGCGAGAAGGCCGGTGTCGCCAATGCGCCGATTGCGCCGGCCGCCAGCAACTTCACGATGGTGTTCATCTCGGTAGTCTCCCTGTTGTCCCTGAAGATCCCGTGGCCGGCTGTGAAGGGGCATGCGGCAGCCGGTTCGATGCCTGGTTCCGGCACCTTATGACGATTAATTCCGCGCGCCTGACAAAAAGAAAAGCGCATATTTGCGGCATCCCGCGAATTGCCTACATAAGCGGCAGCGCGGCCCGATTTGGGGCTGGCGTTTCGCGGTTCTTGCCGGTTAGCTGTGCACCTCACGAGGCACTTATGCACAAGCCGCTTTCTCCCACGACGATTCACCCGCCCTTTTCCGCCTACTCCAATGGAGTCGAGATTCCCGCCGGCCAGAAACTGGTCTTCTGCTCGGGCCAGCTCGGCATCACCGCGGCTGGCGCGATTCCCCCGACCGCCGAGGCGCAGGCCGATCTCTGCTTCGACAATGTCGCCGCCATCCTCGCCGAATCGGGACTGGGGCTCGAGCATGTCGTGCGCATCAATGCCTATGTGACGGGGCGCGAGCATCTGCGGCCCTATATGGAGGCGCGCAACCGGCGCTTTTCGGCCCCGCTGCCGGCCTCGACGCTGATGGTGGTGGCCGGCTTCGCACGGCCCGAGTTTTTCGTTGAAGTAGAAGTCGTGGCGGCCGGCCCGGCGTCGGAGGTTTAGCCATGGCACGCAAGATTCACTGGACCGATTTCTCGGCGCCCGAATTCGACAACATCGATCCCGACAAGACCATCGCGATCATCCCGATCGCGGCGGTGGAGCAGCACGGGCCGCATCTGCCGGTCGGCACCGACATGATCCTCAACCAGGGCTGCCTCGACTTGTTGATCGAGCGCGCCCCGGCCGACCTCGATATCCGCATCCTGCCGATCCAGCAGGTGGGCAAGTCCAACGAGCATATCTGGGCCAAGGGCACCGTGACGCACACCGCGCACACCCTGATCGATGCCTGGTTCGAACTGGGCCAGTCGGTGAGCCGGGCAGGGGTCAAGAAGCTCGTCTTCATCAACAGCCATGGCGGCAATGAAGAGATCATGGGCATCGTGGCGCGCGAATTGCGGGTGCGCGAGAACATGCTGGTGGTGAAATCGGGCTGGACCCGCTTCCAGCCGCCCGACGGCATGCTGAGCGACATCGAGCGGCGGCACGGTATCCATGCGGGCGATCTCGAAACCTCGCTGATGCTCGCCTTCCATCCCGAGCTGGTCCATCTGGACAAGTTGGAGGATTTCCGGTCGATCGCGGCGCGCGACGAGCAGCACTACAAATATCTGCGGCCGACCGGCACGCATGCCTATGCCTGGATCGCCTCCGACCTCAATCCGGCGGGCGCCGTCGGCAACGCCGCCAATGCCTCGGCCGAGCGCGGACGCATCTTCGCCGACGCCGAAGTGAGCGGCATGCTGGAACTGCTGGCCGAAGTGGAGCGCTTCCCGCTTCCTCCTGTCGCAGGCTGAGCCGGGGCGGAACCCGTCGCGAATCCTGTCGTTCTGCCGAACGTGAACACGCTCGGCATTTTCAGTGAATGATACGCAATCGCGACCTCGCCCAGGCGGTGCGCGCCACGGCCTATTTTCTGTGGGAACAGGACGGCAGCCCGGAGGGCAAATCCTTCGATTATTGGCTGCGCGCCAAGGAAATCCATAAGCGCCAGCTGGCCTATGACCGCTGGCTGGCGGAGGGCGCGCCGGAGGGGCGCGATTTTGACATCTGGATCAACGCCGCCCGCGATCTGGACGAAAGCTGAGCTGGGGAGGGCCGCGGCGACGGGGCGGCAAAATCAATGTCGCCGCACCTGCTCATGGGGTGTTGATCACCCGCGAGAATGCCGCTACAAGCCGGGCCGAAACGCGAGGCACCCCCACCGGCGGTGCTGCCAAATCCTCGCCTTCACCGCTGCGCAGGCGCCATGCCGGCCTTTGGGGAATAGTTCAACGGTAGAACTACGGACTCTGACTCCGTCAATCTTGGTTCGAATCCAGGTTCCCCAGCCAGCCTTTTCCTCACCTGTCGGTCGCTCGCGTTAAGCCTTCGGCTTAAGGTGAATCTGCGGCCTTGATTGCCCTCGCGCCACAGACCGGGGACAGTGGACACTGGCATCAGGCGGTTCTATCCGCTGCATACGCGGCGGCGCCGGGGTGCTTAAGGCTTGCCGCTCTCATGCCCCAGCGCCGTACCCGGCATTTGCTGCCTTACACCGAGATCCTGCTGATCCTCGCGATCACGCTGGCCTGCTACTCGGCGGGCCATAGCCTCGGTTGGCTGTAGTAGTCAGCGCTCGGCCAGCAGCGCGTCGCGGTCGATGCGCGTACCGATCAGGGCGAGGCTCTGGCCCTCTTCGACGGCGGGGAGGGTGCGCAGGCCCATGAGGTAGCCGGTGAACGGCGATTTGAGCTCGGTGGGCTTCCGCTCCGGGTCGTCATGCGACCAGATGCGGCCGACGGTCTGGCCTTCGGTGACCGGGCTGCCGGGCTCGACCATGACTTCGAACAGGCCCGTGACCGGCGCGATGATGTTGTCGAACAGGCCGCTGCCGACATTGCCGATGCGGCCATCGTCGAAGCGGCAATCGACCAGCGTCGCCGGCGGCAGGCCGAGCGATGCGCGGGTGATCACCTTGCCTTCGAGCACGCCGAAATGGCGCAGCACATTGGTGAGGCCGTTCCACGACATGTCCTGCACGGCGACCGGCACGCGGGTGGTGCCGCCCAGTTCCGTGGTGACGACGATCTTGCCCTGCCGCTCGGCCTCGTTGGGCAGGTAGTTGCCAACTGAGGTGTAGAAGAAATGGAAGTCCGAGTTCCAGGCTTCCATCGCCTCGAGCATGGCTTTGCGCTGCACGGGATCGTTGGGCACGCACATATGCGAGCAGGGGACGATCCAGCCGTTGCGGCCGGCCGAATGCATGTCGATGACCACATCGGCGGCGGGGAACAGCACGGTCGAAAAGAAATATGCCAGTTGCTCGATCGGCGGGCCATCGGGATTGCCGGGGAACGAGCGGTTGAAATTGGCGCCCGAGGGCCAGAGGCGGGTGTTGGCGCGCGATGCTTCCGACGAGATGATCGGCACCACGATGATGCGGCCGGCGACTTGCGACGGCTCGATCTCGTTGATGAGGCGGAGCGCCGCGATCTGGCCCTCATATTCGTCGCCATGATTGCCGGCGGAAATGAGCACGGTCGGGCCGGCGCCATTGGCGATGGTGACAATGGGGACGCGCTGCTGGGGGGCGCCGGTGGCCGGATCGGCCGGCACCAGCAGATGGCCGGACTGGCGGCCCGGCTTGCTGAAGTCCAGCGGATTGGCAATGCGTGATGGTCCGGCGCTCATTGGTCTCTCCCCGTCGTGATGCGCTAGACGCGCATACGGTATACATAGTGTCAAGCCAGACAGGCGGATTAGGGCGGCGCATGGCTTACCTGTCCAAATGGTAAGGCTGCCGCCACGCGGTCGCCTTGATTGACCCCCATCTGCCCAGAGAACCGATGGGGGCGTGCCCCCGTCACCGCGGCAGCCATCGCCCCCTAGTTCGGCTGCCCCTGACCAACCCACATCGCGCCGGTCCTGCCGGCCCCTATAGGATTGAAGATGACACGCACCCTCAAGTGGCTGGCCGCCATCGGCATTGCCACCCTCTCCGTCGCGCCTGCTTATGCTCTTGCTGCTTCCGCCACCCCGGTCGGCTCGTGGCAGGTCACTACCGGCGAAGCCCGCTACAAGATCACCGCCTGCGGCGATGATGGCGAGCTTTGCGCCAAGCTGATCTGGCTGCGCGACGACCAGCGCACGGATGAAAATCTCGCTGTGCTGAACAAATATGTCGTGCAGGGCGCCGAGCGCGCCACCGAAAACAAATGGGAAGGCAATGTGCTGTTCGAAGGCCGTTCCTACGATGGCACGATGACCCTCGTGAGCAAGAACTACATGACGCTCAAGGGCTGCTCCGGCATCCTCTGCCAGACCTATGAGCTGACGCGCATCTAGCGCTGAGCGCATGGCTTCCAAGCGCCCCGGTCGGATCGGCCGGGGCGCTTTGCTTTTGACACACCGCCGCTTCCTGCGTACCCTTTCCGGGACGTTTGAACAAAGCTGCGCCCGGGCGCCGCCGGTTTGCACCGGAGCGGCGACCGCGCAGGAAGAGGTTGGCGAGTGACCCATGAGGATCACCCCGCCGCCGCAGCCGCGCCTTCGGGCGTAGCGGAAGCCGAGGGCAGGGAGCCCGGCCGGCCAGCCGCCCCAAATGGGTCTTCGACCCGCCGGGGTGGTGCGGAGAGGCGGAAAGACAACGCCCAGAATCCGCGCCCGCGTGGGCGTGGGCCGGTTTATGCCGCGCTGGATCTGGGCACCAACAATTGCCGCCTGCTGATCGCGCGCCCTCATGACAAGAGCTTCCGTGTGCTCGACGGCTTTACCCGCATCGTCCGGCTGGGCGAGGGGCTGTCCGTCACCGGCCGGCTGAGCGATGCCGCCATGGAGCGCACCATCGAGGCGCTCAAGCAGTGCCGCAACAAGCTGCGCGAGCATGAGCCGGCGCGCATGCGCCTGATCGCCACCGAGGCCTGCCGCGCCGCCAGTAATGGCGAGGAGTTCATCGCGCGGGTGAAGGCCGAAGTCGGGCTCGATCTCGAAATCGTCGACCGCCAGACCGAGGCCTCGCTGGCCGTGACCGGCTGCGCCGATCTGATCGAGGAGGAGAGCGAGGGCGCGCTGATGTTCGACATCGGCGGCGGTTCGTCCGAACTCGCCTGGCTCGATTTCCGCGGTGGCCGGCCGCGCCGGCAGGGCCGCATGGCGGCCTCGATCCGCTCCTGGCAGTCGCTGCCGGTGGGCGTGGTGTCGATCGCCGAGCGCTTTGGCGGCGTCGATGTGACGCCCGAGACATTCGAGGCGATGGTGGCGTTCGTCGCCTCGCATCTCAGCGAATTCAAGGGCCGCGGCAAGCTCAAGCAGATGATCGCCGAGCATCCGGTGCACCTGATCGGCACCTCCGGCACGGTGACGACGCTGGCGGGCCTGCATCTGGGGCTCGAGCGGTATGAGCGCCAGAAGGTAGACGGGCTGTGGATGGGGCGGTCCGAAGTGGACGCCACGATGAAGGCGCTGCTGGCAATGCCGTTCGACCGGCGTGTCGCCCATCCCTGCATCGGCCGCGACCGCGCCGATCTGGTGCTGCCCGGCTGCGCCATCTTCGAGGCGATCCGCCGCGAATGGCCGACCGAGCGGGTGCGCGTGGCCGACCGCGGGCTGCGCGAGGGCATTTTAATCTCGCTTATCGACGCCGATCGTGGCACTTCGCGTCGTCCGCACATGACGAGGCGCTGATGGTCAAGACGACGAATATGGGCGGCAACACCGGCACCGGCCGCAAGTCCGACAAGGATTTGAAGGTCCGGGTGAAGAGCTCGAAGGGCCGCAAGATCGGCTCGACGCTCTGGCTGCAGCGCCAGCTCAACGATCCCTATGTCGCCCGCGCTAAGGCCGAGGGGCTGCGTTCGCGCGCCGCCTACAAGCTGGTCGAGCTCAATGAGCGCTACAAGCTGCTGCGCAAGGGCATGCGGGTGGTTGATCTCGGTGCAGCACCGGGCGGCTGGAGCATGGTCGCTGCGCCGATCGTCGGCACGACAGTCGAAAACCCGCTGATCGTCGGCATCGACGTGCTCGAGATGGACAATATCGACGGCGTGATCTTCCTCAAGAAGGACTTCAACGACGAGGACGCGCCGCAGGCGCTGCTCGATGCGCTGGGCGGGCACAAGCCCGACCTCGTGATGTCCGACATGGCCTCGCCGACGACGGGGCATCGCGCCACCGATCACCTGCGCATCATGGCGCTGGTGGAACTGGCCGCCGACTTCGCCATCCAGGTGCTGGCGCCGGGCGGCTCGTTCGTCGCCAAAGTGTTCCAGGGCGGGACCGAGCACCAGCTGCTGCACGATCTGAAACGGAATTTTACCCAGACCTATCACGCCAAGCCGCCTGCCTCGCGCGCCGGCAGCTCCGAGAACTATCTCGTGGCCAAGGGCTTCAAGGGTCAGTGACCGCCTCCTCCGGCTGAGCCGGCGCCATGGCCGCTGATGTTGCTGCCGGCGTGGCGCGGCAGCCGGGCGAAGACCAGCGTCGAGACGAGGCCGACCGCCGCGATGACGTAGAAGGCGATGTGGAAATCGGCCAGCAGCGGCTCGCCGCCATGCGACAGGCGCACCAGTTCCAGCACCCCGCCACCGAGCGCCACGCCGAACGCCAGCGATAGCTGCACGCCCACCTGGCTGATCACATTGGCCTGGCCAGCATCCTTGTCGTCGACATCGGCGAAGGTGAAGGCGTTGGTGGCCGTCCAGAAGGTCGACTGCACGAAGCCGGTGAGGACGAGGAAGAGCAGCATCAGCGGCATCGGCGTGTCGGGCGTGTAGAGGCCCATGCCGACGACGCCGACCAGCGTGAAGAAGGTGGCGAGGATCAGCGTCGTGCGGAAGCCGAGCTTCTGGATGATCTTCTCGGCGCCGAATTTCGCGGCGAAGGCGCCGACGGCCGTGGCGAAGGTGACCGAGCCGGCCTGGAAGGCATTGAGGCCGAAGCCGAGCTGCAGCATCAGCGGGAACAGGAACGGCATGGCGCCGGTGCCGAGGCGGAAGAAGGTGCCCGCGACCATCGTGTTGCGGAACAGCGGCAGGCGGAACAGCCGCAGATCCAGCAGCGGGTATTCGGTGCGCCGGTAGTGCCAGAGATAGGCGAGGGCGCTGAGCGTGCCGCCGAGCAGCGCGGCGATACCGAAACCGAAGGGCAGAGCCGGCAGGGTCACGATGGAGATGCCGAACACCCAGCCGGCGAAGGCGGCGCCGGCGAGGAAGAAGCCGAGGAAATCCATGCGGCGGGTGGCGTTGCGATGCCAGTCCGGCAGGAAGATGTTGACCAGCGCGATACCGATGATGCCGATCGGCACGTTGATCAGGAAGATCCAGTGCCAGCTGAAATAGGTGGTGATGAAGCCGCCGATGGGCGGCCCGACGATGGGGCCGACGAGGCCGGGGATCGACAGCCATGCCATTGCATCGACGAGCTGGTTGCGCGGCGTGGCGCGGACGAGGACGAGACGCGCGATGGGCGTCATCATGGCGCCGCCCATGCCCTGCAGGAACCGCGAGCCGACGAAGGTCAGCAGGGAGTTGGACACGGCGCAGCAGACCGAGCCCACCATGAACACGACGATGGCCCAGCGGAACACGTTGCGGGCGCCGAAGCGGTCGGCCATCCAGCTCGAGATCGGGATGAAGATGGCGAGCGACACGAGGTAGGCGGTGAGCGCGAGCTTGAGCGCCACGGGCTCGGTGCCGATGTCCTTGGCGATCTCGGCGAGCGACGTGGCGATGACCGTCGAGTCCATGTTTTCCATGAACAGGGCGACGGCAAGGATGAGCGGAACGATGCGGGAGTTCATCAGCCGATGGGCTCAGTCTTGTTGGGCGGGGGCTTGATGCGGTGGCCGGAGACATCGGCGCCGGCATCGGGCGGCAGGCGGAAATAGAACAAGGCGCTGAGCGCGGCGAGGCCGGCGATGACGAACCAGGCGAGGTGGAAATCGGCGAGCCCGGGTTCCCCGCCATGGAAGCGCGAGGCGATCTCAAGGACGCCGCCGGCGACGGCGACGCCGAGCGCCACCGAAATCTGCTGCACGACGGCCGAGATGGCGGTGGCCTGGCTGGCTTCGGCCTCATCGATATCGGCAAAGGCGAAGACGTTGATGCCGGTGAAGAAGAAGGAGCGGCTGAGCCCGCCGACGAACAGCATGAACATCAGCCAGAGGTGCGGTGTCTCGGGCGTGAACAAGCCGTTGACCCCGAGGAACACGGCGCCGAGCAGCGCGGTGGCGGTGAGCATGCGCGGAAAGCCGATCCGGGCATAAAGCCGCTCGGCCGCGAATTTGCTGAGGATGGCGCCGAAGGCGGAGACGAACGTCGTCATGCCGGATTCGAACGGCGTCAGCCCGAAGGTGAGCTGCAGCATCAGCGGCATCAGGAACGGAAAGGCGCCGACGCCGATGCGGAAGAACACGCCGCCCAGCGTCGCCGTGCGGAAATAGCGGTTGCGGAACAGTTTTGGGTCGAGCAGCGGGTATGCGGTGCGCCGCGCATGCAACAGATAGAGCGCCATGGCGATGGCGCCGACGCCGATGGCGATGTAGCCGGCAAGCGTCGGGATGGCGGGCAGGCTGATGACGGAAAGGCCGAAGATCAGCCCGGAAAAGGCGATCGAAGTGAGGATGAAGCCGGTGAGATCGATCGGCCGCGGCGTGCGCGGCTCGACCGGCGGCAGGAAGCGGCTGGCGAGGACGATGCCGACGAGCCCGATCGGAACGTTGATCCAGAAAATCCAGTGCCAGCTGAGATAGGTGGTGAGGAAGCCGCCGACGGGCGGGCCGGTGAGCGGGCCGATGAGACCGGGCACGGTGAGCCAGGCCATGGCGCTGACCAGCGCATTGCGCGGCGTGGCCCGCAGCAGGACGAGGCGGGCGATGGGCGTCATCATCGAACCGCCAATGCCCTGCAGGAAGCGCGAGCCGACGAAGGTTTCGAGCGAATTGGAGAAGGCGCAGCAGATCGAGCCGACGATGAACACGCCGATCGCGGCGCGGAAGATCTGGGTGGAGCCGAAGCGGTCGGCCATCCAGCCCGAGATCGGGATGAAGATGGCGAGCGACACGAAATAGGCGGTGAGCGCCAGTTTCAGCGCGATGGGGCTGGTGCCGATATCCGCCGCGATCGCCGGGAGCGAGGTCGCGATGACCGTCGAGTCCATGTTCTCCATGAACAGGGCGACGGCAAGGATGAGCGGAACGATGCGGTTCAATTGCGAAACGGGGAGGGCGCGCGGGACCGCGCAGGGGAAATATGCATTCCGGCTTAGGCTTCCTTGCTCTTGATGACAATGCTCGAAGCCCGGATTGGATCAGACTTTGGGTGCATGCGAAGACTTCCGGCGACCGCGAGGCCCCGGCTGTTAGCCTTCCGTGGCCAAAGCGTTGCCACGGACGGAGAGCGCGGAGCGCCTCCGGTGCTTTTAGCGAAGCGTTCGAGACGCTCCGCGCTCACTCCCCTAACTACGGGTACCCGAAGGCTGGACCATACAGAGCACGACTGCCCCGCCCCCGCTGCTGCCACCCGCACTTCGTCGGTACGCCGCGGTAGTCGGCGACAGCGGGGGCATTATGCGGGTGCCCCGGGGGGACGTGGATAAGTTTCCGGATATTTCTTGGATTGCTGAGTACCGCCCGTGGGTTCGGCGGGTTTGTTGTTATGAAATGTAGCGCCATTACGAAACTGGAACGGCGCTAGACAGGGGGCTAGCGGTCCGGCCCGGGCTACCGGTGTTCAGTCCCGGTTCAGCCCGTGGGGGGCTTTTTGAGCGGGCGATTGAGGCTCCGGCGCCACCGTGATTAAGCAACCTCTACGGCAGCCCGTTGCTCTTGCTGACAAATCTGTGCCAAAACGCCGCGAAACGCCCGTTGGAATCCGATGAAAAGCTTCTCCGCCTCCAGTTTTGCTTCCGATCACGCCGTCGCCCTCGAGCTCGCTGCAGAAGCGGTCAAGAAGGATCCGTACGCGCTGTTCACCGACTTCCAGTGGTTCCTGCTCGAAGGCCGGGACACCGTGTTCTTCACGGCGTTCTCGAAATCGAGCTTCACCAAGGAATCGCTCAAGGGCATCGTCGAGCAGATGGTGTCGCTGGCACCGCAGCTGACGCATGGCTTCAAGGGCGCCGTGCCCGGCCGGCCGTTCCCCGAGCATCTGCTCGAGGCGATCACCTCGGTGGAGGAGGTCGACAGCTTTGACGGCTATCCGGACAAGTTCCTGTCGCACAGCCAGGACGTGTTCGACTTTCCGGAACTGCCGCTGTTCCGCGTCATGGCCGCCAATCGCCGCAATGGCCCCGACGAGCACGGCCGCATGTCGATCATCCAGGTGCGCTCGGCGCACTGCCTGATGGAAGGCTCCGACGCCGCGCTGCTGACCCGCTCGCAGACCGCCAATCACGGCATCCAGTCCGACAAGGGCAACAAGCTCGCCTGGCTGAAGCGCGCCCGCGGCGCCGTCGGCGGTTATCTGATGGCCACGATGTCGGCGCTGGCCGCCGTGATCGTCAATCCGCCGGAACGGCCGCTGCACTTCAAGACGCTGGCCCTGCCGCGCCAGCGCATCCGCGCGCTAGCCACCAAGCTCGGCGTGCGCCAGCGTTCGCTGTATTTCGCGCTGACCACTTACGCGCTCCATTCGGACAAGAGCACGCGGGTCAACGACAAGGTGATCACCGCCGCCTACACCATGCTCGATACCAAGCGCACGGCGTCGGACGACGACTTCTTCCGCGTCCGCGCGCTGGCCGCAAAATTCCTCTTCACCCCCGATTTCGCGGCCTACGCCAAGGCCGTGGACGCGGCGATGGAAGAGAATGAGGGCAAAGACATGAGCAAGTTCCAGCTCATGATCCTCGCCATGATGCGCGCCATGCGCACCATGAGCAAATACACGCCCTTCCTGATGACGCAGAAATTCTGGCGCCTGCAGGGCAAGACCGCCGATCTGGTGCTGACGCTGGTGCCGCCGCACCGCACCATGGGCCCGCTGACCGACTGGATGGTGGAGCCGATCTATTGCGGCGCCTTCCACCAGTCGACCAACATCGTGACCTTCTGCCCCGGCCGCGAATTCATGACGCTGAACTTCGTGGTCGAAGAGCACCATCTGCCCAGCATCGATCGCGTCGAAAAGCTGATCGCCGAGATGGAACTGGCCTAAGCGGGCAGTTCTCCGGTGGCGAGCCACCTGGCGCAATCTGGCGTCAGATGGCGCGCCGCCTCCGCTAGATAGCGGGCGACGTCTGCTTCAGTCAGGACGTCGCGCCAGCGGCCATTGGTGCCCTTGTTGATGAAGGTGGCGCCGCCGCCCACAAGGAAGACAGCCTGCGTGGGATCGGGGGCCGCAAGCCCGCGCACGTAGTCAAAGCTGCATTGCTCGACGATTTTCGGCCAGGTCTCGGGCGCGATCGCGATGTCGAGGAAGCCGGCCAGGCGCCGCACCTCGTTCTCGAAATCTGCCTTCAGATTGGCGAAATGGAGCAGATGCAGATTGGGCAATCGCCGCGCATCGAACCAGCCCTGCACGTGTGACCAGAACGGCCAGTTAGGGTAGGCGTCACTGTCGAGCCAGTCGAGGAAGGCGCGCCTGATGTCCGGGTCCGGGTAGGGGATCGTGGGCTGATCCGGATAGAAGCTGTTGATGTGCGCCAGAGCCTCGGGCTTGAAGCTCGACCAGTGCTTGTGCCAGCTCCAGAACACGTCACGGCCGTCCCGGCCGATGTAGATGTATTTCGCCTTGGGCGAATAGCTCAGGGCGTCGAGTGGCAGATGGGTCTTGAGGAATCGCCGATGTGTCTGCGCGTCGGCGATCGCGCGGGCCTCTGGACGGAGGCGAAAGTCGATCCAGGGGGATGCCTCGGCGCCGTGATAGAGCCCCGGGCGGCCGCCGAAGATAAGTTGTCCGACGATCTGCTGGGTCCAGGTGGTGCCTGACTTCGACCAGGTGCAGATGACGATGTCGTCGTCACGCATGACGAAGTCATTCCAGACACGGGAATCCGTGACCCATTTGATAAGTTCACGCTGTTTTACTGGCCATTCGATAGGTGAATCCATCAAGTCCTTACAAAGACTATGGGAATACTACCTTCGTGGGTAAGTGTAGCACGCGCGGCTGGCATGCTCCATCGGCCTTTGCATTTGCCGGGGCCGGTGATAATCACCCTCGCCAACCCGCGAAGGCGCTTGAGTCGCCGGCGCGGGCTTCCTGTATTCTCTAGTCGCGAAACGGAAGGGCTTCCCCTTGGCGAAGATCATCACCTCTATTACCGGCGATTCCGCCCTGACCTTCGACGACGTGCTGCTGCAGCCGGCGCGCTCCGAGGTGCTGCCGACCGAAGTCAGCGTCCGCTCCCGCGTGACCAAAGACATCGAGCTGAACCTGCCGCTGCTGTCGGCGGCCATGGACACCGTGACCGAATATGAGATGGCGATTGCCATGGCGCAGGCCGGTGGCCTCGGCGTCATCCATCGCAACCTCGAGCCCGAGCAGCAGGCCGAGCAGGTGCGGCAGGTAAAATCGTTCGAGAGCGGCATGGTGGTGAACCCCATCACCATCGGCCCGGACGCGACGCTGGCCGAGGCGCTGGCCCTGATGCGCGCCAACCGCATCTCCGGCATTCCGGTGGTCGCCAATGGCGGCATGGGCGGGCGCGTGACCGGCAAGCTGATCGGCATCCTGACCAACCGCGACGTGCGCTTTGCCACCAATGAGCGGCAGAAGATTTCCGAGCTCATGACGCATGAGAACCTCATCACCGTGCGCGATGGCGTCGGCAAGGATGAGGCGAAGTCGCTGCTGCATCGCCACCGCATCGAAAAGCTGCTGGTGGTGGACGATGAGGGCAACCTCGTCGGCCTCGTGACCGTCAAGGACATCGAGAAGGCCCAGCTCAACCCGATGGCGGTCAAGGATGCGCAGGGGCGCCTCCGCGTCGCGGCGGCTTCGACGGTGGGCGACAAGGGCTTTGAGCGCTCGATGGCGCTGATCGATGCCGGCGTCGATCTCCTCGTGATCGACACGGCGCATGGCCATTCGGTGCGCGTCGCCGAGGCGGTGGAGCGCGTCAAGCGCGAGAGCAATTCGACCCGCATTGTCGCCGGCAATGTGGCGACGGCGGAAGCGACGCGCGCGCTGATCGATGCGGGCGCGGATTCGATCAAGGTGGGCATCGGCCCGGGCTCGATCTGCACCACACGCATCGTCGCCGGTGTGGGTGTGCCGCAACTTGCGGCGGTGATGGCCTGTGCCGAGGAAGCCGACAAGAGCGGCGTTCCAGTGATCGCCGATGGCGGCATCAAATTCTCGGGCGATCTCGCCAAGGCCCTCGCGGGCGGCGCGTCGGTCGCGATGGTCGGCTCGCTCCTCGCCGGTACCGACGAAAGCCCGGGCGAGGTCTATCTCTACCAGGGCCGCAGCTACAAAGCCTATCGCGGCATGGGCTCGGTGGGCGCCATGGCGCGCGGCTCGGCCGACCGCTATTTCCAGCAGGAAGTGCGCGACCAGCTGAAACTCGTGCCCGAGGGCATTGAGGGGCAGGTGCCGTATAAGGGCCCGGCGGGCAATGTGCTGCACCAGCTGGCAGGCGGCCTCCGCGCCGCGATGGGCTACACCGGCGCCCGCGATCTGCGGGACTTCCGCGACAACGCGACGTTCGTCAAAATCTCGGGCGCGGCGCTGAGCGAAAGCCATGTGCACGACGTGACCATCACGCGCGAGCCGCCGAACTATCGCGGCGGCATCTGATGAGCCGCTGGCGGATAGCGGCGTGGGTGGTAACGGCGGCGACCGTGGTGGTCTACGCCGTGATGCTCACCACGACGCTGCCGCATCTGGCGCAACTCACCGGCGGCCTCGCCGTCTTCGACCTGCGGCCCGGCGGCTATGACCGCCCGGTCGCCGCGGCCATCGTGACGGCGCTGGGGCCGGCGGGCATCGACTATTACGAAAACGTCCAGCATCGCTGGGACATGGCGTTCCCGATCCTGCTCGGGCTCACGGTGGGCTATTGGCTGGTGGCCGCGTCGGCGCGCTGGCGCCGCCACGGCCTGCCGCTGCCCGCGTGGCTGCCGCCGCTGCTGGTGGCCCTGATCGTTGCGGCGGTGGCGTGCGATCTCGGCGAGAACGCCGCGGTATCGGGCATGCTCGCGACCCCGGCCGACGCCTTGACCGACGCGCAGGTCGGACTGGCCTCGGGCCTGACCCTGACCAAGAGCGTGCTGTCGTCGCTCGCCTATACGGCGCTGCTCGTGCTGGCGCTTGGACCTTTCGTCGCAAAGCTGTTCCGCCGGCGCGGGCAGGGCGCATGATGACCGAATTCTCGCTGTGGGTCGCCGGCGCGGTGCTGGCGCAGGGGGCGATTGCGCTGGTGCTGCTGCTGGTGATGGGCGCCATCCGCGTGCCCATGGTGGCGCGCGGCGAGATGAAGCTGCGCGACATGGCGCTGTCGCGCGAGCCGTGGCCGGAGCATGAGAAGCGGGTGTCGAATGCGTTCGACAACCAGTTCCAGCTGCCGGTGCTGTTCTACGTGGCCTGCGGCCTGTCGCTGTTTTTCGGCTCGATCTGGATCGAGGCGCTGCTGGCCTGGCTGTTCGTGCTGAGCCGGATCGTCCATGCTGCGGTGTTCGCGGCGCGCAATCATGTGCCGTCGCGTTTTGCCGCCTATGTGGTGGGCCTCGGCCTGTTGAGTTTCTTCTGGCTGGAGCTTATCGCCCGGCTGTTCTTCATCTGGGTCTGGAACCGCGTATGAAATTGCCTGGCCGTCTCTCCGCCGCCATCGAAATCCTCGAGGATATTGCACAGCGTCACCGGCCGGTGGCCGAGGCGCTGAAGGCGTGGGGGATCAACAACCGCTTTGCGGGGGCGGGCGACCGCGCCGCCATCGGCAACATTGTCTATGACGCGCTGCGCAAGCGCGCGAGCCATGGCTTTGCGATGGGCAGCGACAGCGCGCGGGCGCTGGTGCTGGCCGTCGCGGTGCGCGACTGGGGCGCGACGCCGGAAGAGCTCAACGATCTGTTCGCCGCCGACACCCATGCGCCCGAAGTGCTCAGCGCCGACGAAGTGCAGCGGCTGAGCAGCGCCGATCCGCTGGAAGACGCGCCCGAATACGTTCGCGCCGATTTCCCCGAATGGGTGGTGCCGTCGCTGAAGGCGAGCCTCGGGCCGTTCTGGCGCGACGAGGGCAGGGCCATGGCCGGGCGGCCGGCGCTGGATTTGCGCGTCAACACGCTGAAGGCGGACCGCGCGCGGGTGCTGAAATCGCTGGAGCGTGTCGCGGCGCAGCCGGCGGCGCTTTCGCCGGTGGGTGTCCGCATCGCCGGGGGCGAGCGCGACAGCCGCACGCCGAACGTGCAGGCCGACGAGGGCTATCTCAAGGGCTGGTTCGAAGTGCAGGACCAGGGCAGCCAGATCGTGGCGCTGCTGGCGGGCGCCAAGCCCGGCGAGCAGGTGCTCGACCTCTGCGCCGGGGCCGGCGGCAAGACGCTGGCGATGGCCGCGTCGATGGGCAACAAGGGCCAGATCTTCGCCTATGACAGCGACCGCCACCGGCTGGCGCCGATCTATGACCGGCTGAAGCGCAATGGCGCGCGCAATGTGCAGGTGCGCGCGCCGGGCGAGGGTGCGCTGGACGATCTGGTGGGCAAGATGGACCGCGTGGTGCTCGATGCGCCATGCACCGGCTCGGGCACCTGGCGGCGGCAGCCGCATGCGAAGTGGAAGCTGAGCGCCGAGCAATTGGCGCTGCGCGTCGACGAACAGGCGGCGATCCTCGAAGCGGGCGTGCGCTATGTGAAGCCGGGCGGCGAGCTGGTCTACATCACCTGCTCGATCCTCGATGAGGAGAACAGCGGGCAGATGCGGCGCTTCCTTGCCGCGCATCCCGAATTCGAGGCGGTGCCAGCCGGGCCGCTGCTCGAGGCGATGGCGCCGGGGGCGTCGGCGCAGGTGCATCTGACGCCGGAAGGCGGGGCACTGCTGACGCCGCTCAAGACCGGGACCGACGGCTTTTTCGCCATGGTGCTGCGCCACCGGGGCTAGTGCGGGTGAACCTAAAGCGCGTTACGCGCGTTAGGACCCCCATGAGCACAATGACCCTCGATTATCGCAGCCCGCGGACGCTGGTCGTCACCGCGATCTTCATTGCCCTCGTCGTCGGCGTGGGTGCCGTGATCGGCATCAGCACCGGGCCCGATGCCTGGTATGAGTCACTGAACAAGCCGCCGTTCAATCCGCCGAACTGGCTGTTCGCGCCGATGTGGTTCACGCTCTACGTGCTGATCGGCATTGCCGGGGCGCGCGTCTTCCTCCGCGATGCGTCGAGCCCGGCGATGTTCCTGTGGGGCGCGCAGATGCTGCTCAACTGGGCCTGGTCGCCGACCTGGTTCACGCTGCATCTGCTGTGGCCGGCTTTCGCCATCATCATCACGATCCTCGCGCTGATCCTCGCCTTCATCGTGGTGAACTGGAACCGCGACCGCGCTTCGGCGCTGATGTTCGTGCCCTATGCGGCGTGGGTGGCGTTTGCCTCGACGCTGAATCTGTCGATCGCGATCCTCAACTAATCGTGCAGCTCGCGGTCGATGGGCGCCTCGAAGCTGAGGCGCTGGAAGGCGACGGCGAGCCCCTCGCCCAGCGGTGAGCAGCACATCGGTCCGGCCTCGATAGTTTCCGGCATGTTGAGGAAGGCGAGGCGGACGAGGTGGAACTTGCCGTCGCGCTCGATCTGCACGCGCAGCGCCTCGGCGTGGCGGGTGAGGCGCAAGGTGACGGGCGCTTCGACATCGCCATCGAGCGGCATCACCGACCAGTCGGACTGGTCGTCGCGGGTGACGACGACGGAGAAGTTCTTGCGGCCATCGGTAAATTCGACGCCGCATTTAAGCCAGTTATTGTCATCGACGCGCAGCATCGCCCCGGCCTGGTCGTAGAGATTGGCATAGGGCGCGGCAAAGCTGACGGTGAGGCTGAAGTCGCCGCTGACCGGCGTGGCGCGGAAATGGCCACTCAGATGCTTGAAGCCATAGAAGGTGTTGTTCCACCAGTCGGTGTCTTTGCCGGTGGTGACATGGAGCACGCCGCCGGCCTCGCGATGGGCCGGCGGTTCGTTGATCCAGTACGGCGTTCCAGTTTCGGGCATGTCAGCCTGCGGCAGGAGAGAGGGTGGGGTTGGCGGGGGTCGCGCGCTTTTCGAGGCCACGGGCCCAGCGGATGATTGGCTCTTCGAGCAGCGCATAGGAGAGCGTCGCGATGAAGAAGCTCATCACCACGACGGCGAGGCTGATCCACGCCCAGGCGCCGGCATTGATCATGCCGGCATAGATGTAGCGCGGCTGCCAGAGGACGCGGACGATCTCCATCAGCATGTAGTGCCAGATGTAGACACCGAACGAGACGCGCGCGACATAGGCGATGGGCGAGAGCTCAGTGAGCTTGTGCAGCACGACCGAGGAGGGCGTGCCGACGAGGATGAGCGCGACGCCGAGCGGGAACCACGGATAGCCATAGGGGATGCCGGCCCAGCCATAGGCATCGGGGTAGGGGAAGCCCGCCCACAGCGCCCAGATGGCGAGGCCGAGGCCGCCCAGCGCCACGAGATCGAACCAGCCTGAGCGCAGCGTTGCGAGCTTGACCTGCACGCCGGCGGCGAGCGCCCCGACGGCGAAGATCGCGTAGAAGGCGATGGGGTTGTAATTGGGCCACCAGAATTTCGCGCCGCCCACCATGCCATATTCCCAGCCGCGCAGATTGGCATCGGGCATGAGGTAACGCAGCGCCAGCAATTGCAGGCCGAGCAGCGCACCGATGATGGCGACCCAGCCGAGGCGGGCGAGCCAGCCGCGCGTGAACGGCAGCTTGAACAGCAGCCAGAGGCAGAGCGGCAGCAGCGCATAGGAGGTGATTTCGGCGCCGATCGACCAGAGCGGGCCGTTGAACTCGACCGGGAACCAGGTGAGCCAGTGGAAATCGGCGACGAGGAACATGCCGCTCAGATAGCGCAGCAGCAGCGGGCCATCGAAGGGCGTGCCGAGCAGGGTAAAGCTCAGCACGAAGACGATGGTGAGGTTGAGCCAGAAGGCGGGCAGGATGCGGGCGCCGCGCCGGATGGCGTAGGTGCGCAGCGACGGCATCGGGTCGCCCTTGTCGAGCGCCACCCAGAACGGGCGGGCGAGCAGATAGCCCGAGAGCACGAAGAATGCCGCGACGCCGAAGGCGAACATCTGGACGCCCATGGCGAGGCCCTGCTGGCCGGGCGTCAGGATATCGGGCGAGATGCGTTGCGCCACGTGATGGGCCACGACCATGAGACAGGCGGCGGCGCGCACGAAATCGGCCCCGGCCAGACGGCTATCGGACAAATGAACCTCCCTCGGCGCTGGCTCTTTATGTGCTCTGGTCCAGCGGTTTCGCGCGGAACGCGCTCCAGCCGCTGGCCCAGCCGCTTCCCCTCCCGGCGCAGATGTAATCCATTACATCTGCACCGCGCGGGCGCAACCCTCGGCTTGACGCGGCGCGGGCAGCATGGCCCTCTCGCCGCGGGCATTGAGGGTTGAAATCGCATGGGCGAGTTGCTGGCGATCATTGCGCTTGTCGTGACCGTGTTCGTGCTGGGCGGGCGCATCAGCGGGCTCGAGCGGCGGCTGACCAAGTTGAACGAGAGTTTTGGCGCCAGGCTGCAGCGGCTCGAAAGCGGCCCCGATCGCGGCGCCGAGGTTCTGTCGGAGCTGCGTGGTGAGGCGGCGCCGGAAACCGCGAAGGCGCCCCCGGTGCCGGCCGCCTCGATGATGCCCAGCCCGGAGGAGGCGCCTTCAGAAGCGGGCGCCGCGGCAGCGGCAGACGAGGATAAGCCGCCGGCGACGGATGGGCCGTGGACACCGGTGCCGCCGCAAGTCACGGCGCCCAAGCGCTTCGACTGGGAACGCTTCATCGGCCTGCGCCTGCCGGTGTGGCTGGGGGCGATTGCGCTCTCGGTCGCCGGCTTCTTCTTCGTCAGCTACGCCATCGAGAGCGGCTTCTTCGGCCCCGAGATGCGGGTGCTGTCGGCGGCCGCCGCCTCGCTCGCCTTCCTCGCGGGCGCCGAATTCGTGCGGCGGCGGGTGAAGGGCGGCAATGTCGCCGCGATCGCCTCGGCGCTGGGCGCGGCGGCCATCGCCACCGCCTATGCGACGGCCTATCTCGCCACCAAGACCTATGGCCTCGTGCCATCGGGGGCGGGCTTCATCGCGACCGTCGCGGTAAGCCTCGCCGCCATCGCCATCGCGCTCGCCTATGGGCAGGTGGTGGCGCTGGTCGGCATCGTCGGCGGCTATGTCGCGCCGCTCGTCTATGGCGGTGACGACGCCAATGCGGCGTTCCTCGCGCTCTATGTGGTGGCGCTGACGGCGGTGAGCTTCGCGGTGATCCGCTTCCGTGGCTGGTGGCGGCTCAGCATTGTCGGGCTGGCCGGACCGGCGCTGTGGTTCGTCGCCTGGGCCTTCAGCTGGCAATTGGCGCGCGAGACGGTGTGGGGCAGCGTGATGATCATCGCGCTGCCGGTCATCGCGGCCATCGCCTCATGGCCGGGCTGGCGCGAGGACAGCGATGGAGTGAGCCTGCGCGGTATCACCGGCTTTGCGACGGCCGAGCGGCGCGCCCTGTCGGCGGCGGTGATCCTCGCCGCCATCGGCTTCATCGTCTGCCTCGGGGCGACCGATTTCAACATCGGCTATTGGCAGGGCCTCGTCGTGTTCGCGGCGCTGGCGGTGGGCCTCGGCTACGTCTCGCCGCCGCATCGGGCGCTGCAACTGCCGATCCTGATCGCGGCGTCCGTGGCGCTGCTGCTGTGGGACACAGCCGACCAGACCAGCGCCTTCCTCGTCACGGGCCTCTTCGCCATCGTTCTCGGCTATGGCGCACTGGACCAGTTCCGGCGGCTGCGCGAGCCGGGGCTGTGGGCCGGCGTGTTCGCCTTCACCATCGTCTTCATGTTCGTGATCGCGCTGTTCAAGATCACCGGCTGGCAAGGCGCGCTCGACAACAAACATCTGTGGGCGGCGTCGGCGCTGCTCCTGGCGACGGGCTTTGTCGTGCTGCTGCGCGTGTTCGCGCCGCGCCTTGCCGATGAGACGCAGCGCAGCCAGGTCTATGCAGCGTGGGGCGGGGCGGTGACGACGCTGGTGTCGCTCGCCGTGGTGCTGGAACTCTACCCGCTATATTTCCCAGCGGCGGCCGCGATTGCCATTCTCGGGCTCGGCGCGGTGCATATGCGGGCGCCGGTACGCGGCCTCCGCATCCTCGCGGCGCTGTATCTGCTGGTCTATGCCATCCTGATCCTCGGCGCCTTCTCCTATCTCGATCCGGGCGTCCGCGTGCCGGGGCATTTCACCTATCTGTTCGCGCGCGACATCACCCAACATGCGCTCGTGCTGCTGGTGCTGCCGGGCCTCGCGATGCTGGCGGGTGCAACGCTGTTCCAGTTGAGCCGGCCGAAGGAGAGCCGCCTGCTGGTGACGCTGCTCGATATCGCCGGCATGATCATCGAAGTGATCGGGCTGTTCTATCTGCTGGCGTGGTCGCACATCTCCTGGAGCTGGGACGGCACGCTGCTGGTCGCGGCGCGCATTGCCGGGCCCGAGCTGCTGCTCGCCGCCGCCGCGATCTATCTGGGCCGCCGCTTCCACCGGCCTGCCGCCTATGTCGGCGGCATCATCCTCACCGGGCTGATGGGGCTGGCGATGCTGGGCACGCAGCTCCTGCCGCTGCTGCAGTTCTGGCCGCCTTTCGAGGTGCCGGGGACGATCGTGTTCAACATCACGCTGCTCGCCTATGGGCTGCCGGCCGCGCTGCTCTATTTCATCGGCTGGCATCTGCGGAAGGACGAGCGGCCGGGGCTCCATTATTTCGGCATCGGCGTGTCCCTGTTTGCCGTGCTGGTGACCTACGCCATGCTGATGGTCGATATCCGGCAGGCCTGGCACCTCGGCGCGCCGACCATCGAGGGCGATATCTCGCAATCCGAGTTCTATGCCTATTCGATCGGCACGCTCGCCTTCGGCCTGCTGCTGCTGATCGGCGGCGTGGTGTTCAAACATCGCGGCGCCCGGGCCACGAGCTTTGTCTTCGTGTTGGCGGCGACAGTAAAAGTGTTCCTGTTCGACGCGTCGGAACTGGAGGGCCTGTGGCGCGTGCTGAGCTTCCTGTTGATGGGGCTGAGCTTCCTCGGCATCTCCTGGGCCTATGCCCGTTTCGTCTTCGGCATCGGGCTTCCCAAGGATGTGCAGCGGCCGCCGGATACACCTGTAGCCTAGCTTACCAGTTGACCGGCCCCGGCCCATAGCCAACACTCGCCCGGTATACTGTGGGTGGGGCTCTATGGACTTTTCGTCTTTTGGCGAGTGGGCGCTCGCGACTTTTCCGTTTTTGCCCGATCTGGTCAGTCCGCTTTATTCCTGGGCACATTTTCCCTACGCGCTGCTCGTCGTCTCGATGCTGATGCGCAACATCGTGTGGCTGCGCGCCATCGCCATCTTTGCCGGCGTGTCGCGCATCCTGATCCGCTCGATGATCCTCTACGACCCGGTGACGGTGGCGTGGGAGACGGCGCTGGTGCTGATCAATGTCGGCCAGCTGCTGCTGATCTGGTGGGACCGCGGCCAGTCGCATGCCAATGAGGACGAGGCGCTGCTGGCAACGACCGTGCTGCCGGGGCAGCCGGGCCGGGCGAGCCGCAAGCTGCTGAAGCTGGCGCAATGGCGCCAGGTCGAGCCGGGGGAGACGCTGATCTCGGAAGGGCAGCGGATCGACCATCTGCTGTTCGTCACCGACGGCGCGGCGCGGATCGAAAAGCACGGCGCGCTGGTGGCGATCTGCTCGCGCGGCGATTTCGTTGGCGAGATGGGGTTCGTGTCGGGCAATCCGGCGACGGCGACGGTGATCGCCGACCGGCCGATGCGGCTCGCGAGCTTCGACAGTGCCACGCTCAAGGCGAGCCTCGCCGACCATCCGGACCTCCGGCACGCGCTCGAAGCGAGCTTCAACCGCAACCTCATCGGCAAGCTGAGCCGCGCCAATGCGGGGCCCGCCGCCACCGCCTGACTTCCGGCCGAATTGGCGCTGTCACTGGATCGTCATGGGAATCACTCACGCGCCGCGCCGTGAGGGAAAGTCGAGATGATGAGTGAGTTGCTAGCGGGCCTGACCGACCCGGCGATCCTGTTCGGCCATTTCACCTATTTCCTGCTGATCGTATCGATGCTGATGCGCCGTATGGTGTGGCTGCGGGCCTTCGCCGTGGCCTCGGGAGTGACCAAGATCGTCTACCGGGCGTTCTTCGTGTTCGACCCGGTGAGCGTGCTGTGGGAGACGATCTTCGTGCTCGTCAACATCGGGCAGCTGCTGATCATCTGGTACTATGAGCGGCACCACCGCTTTTCG
This sequence comes from Hyphomicrobiales bacterium, assembly GCA_004144345.1. Classification (GTDB taxonomy): domain Bacteria; phylum Pseudomonadota; class Alphaproteobacteria; order Rhizobiales; family Devosiaceae; genus Devosia_A. Next base: position 151,841 of record SEEL01000001.1, on the reverse strand, counting down.
GGCGCCGAGCGGCATTTTGCCGACAACATGCCGCCGGGCATGGACCGGGCGACGATCAAGCGGCTGCTGGGCTTTTCGAAATCGCGGCAGGTGGCGGCCGGCGACGAGCTGACCAGCGAGGGGCAGCCGGTCGAGCAATTGCTCTATGTGGCCGAGGGCGAGGTGCGGATCGTCCATGGCGAGCGGCTGGTGGCGACCTGCAAGCCGGGCGATTATGTGGGCGAAATGAGCTTTCTGACCGGCAATCCGGCCAGTGCGACGGCGAGGGCCGGCACCGGGGCGTTGCTGCTGGCCTTCGAGCGCCAGAAGCTGCGGGCCGCGATCGACGGCGACACGGCGCTCCGGCGGACGCTGGAGGCGGCGCTGAGCCGCAATCTCGCGGAAAAGCTGGTGCGGGCGAACGATGCGGCGAGGCCTGCGCCCACCGCATGACGCGCCCGCCGGCCGCAGGGGTGCCGGTCTTGCGGAATCCCCGCCGGGGCTTTATTCCGCCGCCATGACAGAGCCAGCCAAGCCGCCCGTCGACTCCATCCTCATCATCGATTTCGGGTCGCAAGTGACCCAGCTGATCGCGCGCCGCCTGCGCGAGACCGGCGTTTATTGCGAAATCCACCCCTTCAACAAGGCGGCGGAAGCCTTCGCGGCGATGCACCCGAAAGGCGTGATCTTTTCGGGCGGCCCGGCCTCCGTGCTGGACGCGGGCAGCCCGCGGGCGCCGCAGGCGATCATCGAGTCGAACGTGCCGATCCTCGGGATCTGCTACGGCCAGCAGACGCTGGTCACGCAGATGGGCGGGACGGTCGAGGGCGGCCATGCCCGCGAATTCGGCCGCGCCGATGTCGAGGTTCTGGAGCCGAGCCGGCTCTATGAGGGCGTGTGGGAAATCGGCGGGCGCTATCCGGTGTGGATGAGCCATGGCGACCGCGTCACCGAACTGCCGGCGGGCTTCAAGGTCGTCGCGACCTCGCCCAACGCGCCCTTTGCCATTGCGGTGGACGAAAAGCGCGCCCGCTACACCACGATGTTCCACCCCGAAGTGGTGCATACGCCCGATGGCGGGAAGCTCCTCGCCAACTTCGTCCACAATATCGTCGGGCTCAAATCCGACTGGACCATGTCGGCCTATCGCTCGCGCATGATCGAAAAGATCCGCGCGCAGGTGGGCAAGGGCAGGGTGATCTGCGGCCTCTCCGGTGGCGTCGACAGTTCGGTTGCGGCGGTGCTGATCCATGAAGCGATCGGCGAGCAGCTGACCTGCATCTATGTCGACCACGGCCTGATGCGGCTCAACGAGTCCGAAGAGGTCGTGACGATGTTCCGCGACCACTACAACATTCCACTCGTCCACGTTGATGCGTCGAAGGAATTCCTGGGCGCGCTGGCCGGCGAGACCGACCCGGAAAAGAAGCGCAAGACCATCGGGCGGCTGTTCATCGAGACCTTCGAGGCCGAGGCCAAGAAGATCGGCGGCGCGCAGTTCCTCGCGCAGGGCACGCTCTATCCCGACGTGATCGAGAGCGTCAGCTTCTCGGGCGGCCCGTCCGTGGTGATCAAGTCGCACCACAATGTCGGCGGCCTGCCGGACCGCATGAACATGCAGCTGGTCGAGCCGCTGCGCGAATTGTTCAAGGACGAAGTGCGCGCCCTCGGGCGTGAACTCGGCCTGCCGGAGAAATTCGTCGGCCGCCACCCGTTCCCGGGGCCGGGCCTCGCCATCCGCCTGCCGGGCGGCGTGTCGCCGGACAAGCTCGACATCCTCAGGAAGGCCGACGCGATCTATCTCGACGAGATCCGCAAGGCCGGGCTCTACGACAAGATCTGGCAGGCTTTTGCCGTGCTGCTGCCGGTGCAGACCGTGGGCGTGATGGGCGACGGGCGGACCTATGAGTTCGTCTGCGCCCTGCGTGCGGTGACCTCGGTCGATGGCATGACGGCGGATTTCTATCCGTTCGACATGGCCTTCATCGGCCAGGTTGCGACGCGCATCATCAACGAAGTGCGCGGCATCAACCGCGTGGTCTACGACATCACGTCAAAGCCCCCCGGCACGATCGAGTGGGAATAGGCGAGGGAGCCTGAAATGAGTTCGGATGCAGTAGCGCTAGGCGGAACGGCAACCGAACTCTTCGCGGGCATTCCCGTCAGCGATTTCCAGCGCGCCCTCGACTGGTACCGGCGCCTGCTCGGCGCCGAGCCGAGCTTCTTTCCCAATGACCATGAAGCGGTGTGGGCGCTCGGCGCGCAACGCTGGCTCTACCTCATCACCGATGCGACCCGCGCCGGTGGCGCGGTGCAGACCATCATGACCACCGAGCTCGAGCGGCTGATCGATGAGATTGCGGCGCGCGGCATCAATTTCGGCGGCGAGGAACTGCCCGCCGAGGGCGTCCGCAAGGTCATGTATTACGACCCCGACGGCAATGAGATCGGCCTTGGCAGGGTGCCCGCCGAATAGGCCGGAGCACGATTTTTTGCCCGGCATTGTCGATTCCGGCGGGGCTCGTTCGTTGTGTCTGTGAAGGGCCGCTGCGGCCCGCCGCGAGGAGACGATCATGCGCGTGATGGTGCTGGTGAAGGCGACGCCGGACAGCGAGAAGGGCGAGATCAATACGCCTGCCGAACTCAGGGCGCGCGAGAAGATGAGCCGCTTCAACGAGGAATTGCAGGCCGCCGGTATCCGCGTCATGGCGGCGGGGCTGAAGCCGTCCTCGGCCGGGGCGCGCGTGTCGCTCGATGGCGAGGAGCGCATCGTCACCGACGGGCCGTTCACCGAAGCCAAGGAGCTAATTGCCGGCTTCTGGCTGTGGGACGTCAAGGACATGGCCGAGGCGATTGCCTGGGCAAAGCACTGCCCCAATCCGAACCCGCTGCCGGGGCCGAGCGCGATCGAAATCCGCCCGCTTTACGAAGCCGCCGATTTGCAGTGAAAGTCCCGGCGCCGGTGCAGACTTGCCGGCGCTACGGATGGAGCTCGCCGTGCACAAGATCCTCGTCATCGGCATCGGCGCCGGCAATCCGGACTATCTGACGCTGCAGGCGGTCAAGGCGCTGAACCGGGTGGATGTGTTCTTCATCCCCGACAAGGGCGCGGAGAAAAGCGAACTGCGGGCGCTGCGCGAGGAGATCTGCGCGCGCTTCATCGAGGCGCCGGACTTCCGGACGGTCGAGTTCGACGTGCCGGCGCGAAGGATCAGCGACACCGATTACACCGGCTCGGTGGATCACTGGCGGCAGCAGGTCGAGGACGTCTGTGCGGCGCTGCTCGAGCGCGAATTGCAGCCGGGGCAGGTCGGCGGCTTCCTCGTCTGGGGCGACCCCAGCCTCTATGACGGCACGATGCGGGTGCTTGATGCGCTCAACGGGCGTGGCATCGGCATCGAGTATGAAGTGATCCCCGGCATCAGCGCGCCGCAGGCGCTGGCGGCGCGGCATCGCGTGGCGCTCAACCGCGTCGGCGAGCCGGTGCTGGTGACGACCGGCCGGCGGCTGGCGGCAGGCGAGGGCGCCGATATCCCCAATGTGGTGGTGATGCTCGATACCGCCGACGCACATCGCGCCGGGGGTGATGCGGAGATTTTCTGGGGCGCCTATCTCGGCATGCCGGGCGAGGTGCTGATCGCCGGGCCGCTGGATGAGACGGCCGATGCGATCGCGGCCGCCCGCAAGGCCGGGCGCGAACAGCATGGCTGGATCATGGACACCTATCTGCTGCGGCGGCGGACCTAGCCTGACGGTTGCCAAGGCCCTGCATAAATGGCAGTGCGGGCCTGTCACTCGCGACCAAGGAGGCCGCTCATGAGCATGCGCAAGGACGGACTGGCGTCGCAGGAGCGGCGGGTCAAACGCCGGCTGGCGAAATATCTGGTCGATCTGCTGAAGGCGCAGAAGCCGACCGCCCAGGTCAAGGCGCATGGCGGCTACAAGCTGCGCGACGCGCGCTCCAGCAAGATCGTCTTCGGCGAAGAGGGCTACGAATTCTCGGCGACGCTCGAGGACATCGAAAACTGGCTCGATGTCGAAGAGGCCAAGCTGGCCGAGCGCGGCGAGATCTAGGCTTTTCGAGGCATAAGTCGGGCGTTCAGCCCGCAATGCTTACCCGGCAGTCCCGGATTTTCCGCAATAATGACGGCGCGCAGTAACGGGCGGTCTCGTTGGCCATAAACCACCCGGCGCGATGCATGCGGCATGCGGCATGGATGCATGACGGGTCACATTGCATTCGGGGGGCTGTCTGACTATGTTGCCGCGCTATTTTCCGGGTTTCCACCAAGGGTCTCATGTCCAACGATACACTGCTCCGTGAAGTCGATGAGGAGCTGCGCCGCGACCGTATGCGCAAGCTCTGGCGCCAGGGCGCGCCCTTCATCATCGGCGCCGCCGTTGGCGTGGTGCTGCTCGTTGCCGGCTATGAGGGCTGGAACTGGTACCATCAGGGCAATTCCGCACGGTCGTCCGACCAGTTCTACGCGGCCGCGGCGATTGCCGACGGCACGGACTTCGAAGCTGCCAAGACGGCGCTGGACGGGGTGATTGCGACGGGTTCGGGCGCTTACCCGGCGCTGGCGCAGTTCCGTGAAGCCTCGCTGCTGGCCCAGGCCGGCCGGACCGATGAAGCCGTGGCTGCCTACGATTCGCTCTCGACCTCGCTGAGCGATGGCCATCTGCGCGAACTGGCACTGGTGATGGCCGGCAATCTGCTGGTCGATGGCGGCGATGTCGCCGCGGTGGAGAATCGCGTTGGCGGCTCGATCGCCCCGGATTCGCCGCTGCGCAACGCGGCGCGCGAAGTGCTGGGCCTCGCCCAGTACAAGGCGGGCCAGCTCGATGCCGCGATGACGACGTTTACGGCGATTGTCGACGACCCGCTGGCGGCGCGCGACCTGACCGGCCGCGTGCAGATCTACATCCAGCAGCTGCTGGCCGAAGGCGCGACCGCGCCGGTGGTGAGCGCGCCCGTGGATGTGCCGGCGGATGCCTCGGCCGAACCGTCGGTGGCGGTTGATCCGAGCGCCGAACTCGATGTTTCAGCCCCCGCGTCGTCGGCGGAAGCTTCGTCCTCGGCGCCCTGAGCGCTGGGGGAACCATTATGAGTGCGATCGTTGCCATTGTCGGCCGCCCCAATGTGGGCAAGTCGACCCTTTTCAACCGGCTTGTCGGCCGGAAAATCGCGCTCGTCGATGACACGCCGGGCGTCACGCGCGATCGCCGCGAGGCCGAGGGCCGCATCGCCGACCTCAAGTTCCGCATCCTCGACACCGCCGGCTATGAGGACCGTTTCGACGGCTCGCTCGAAGACCGCATGCGCCAGGGCACGGAACTGGCGATCAAGGAAGCCGACGTCATCCTGTTCATGATCGACGCGCGGGCTGGCGTGACGCCGCTCGACGAGCGGTTTGCGCAGGTGCTGCGCAAGGCCAACAAGGAAGTCCATCTGATCGCCAACAAGGCGGAAGGCAAGGCGGCCGATGCCGGGCTGATGGAAGCCTATTCGCTGGGCTTCGGCGAGCCGGTGCCGCTGTCGGCCGAGCATGGCCTCGGGCTGGCGGACCTCCATGCCATCATCTCGAAGGCCGTCGACGAGCGGGACCCGCCGCCGGTGCTGCCGGACGAATTGCTGCCGGAAGTCGACATCGACCTGCCCGAGGATGACGGCTCGACCGAAGAGGGCCCGGCGCTGCGCTGGAACCCCAAGCGCTATCTCAATATCGCGATCGTCGGCCGCCCTAATGCCGGCAAGTCAACGCTGATCAATACGATGATCGGCGAGGACCGCCTGCTGACCGGCCCCGAGGCCGGCATCACCCGCGACTCCATCATGGTGCCGTGGGAGTGGGAAGGGCGGACGATCAACCTCGTCGACACGGCCGGCATGCGCAAGAAATCGCGCGTCGACACCAAGCTCGAACGGCTGGCCGTCGGGGATTCGCTGCGCTCGATCCAGTACGCCGAAGTGGTCGTGCTGCTGCTCGATGCGACGATCCCGTTCGAAAAGCAGGACCTGGCGCTGGCCGACCTCGTGCATCGCGAGGGGCGGGCGATGGTGATCGCGCTCAACAAATGGGACCTCATCGAGGACAAGCAGGCGACGCTGGTCATGCTGCGCGAGGAATGCGAGCGGCTGCTGCCGCAGGTGCGCGGCATTCCGCTGGTGACGATCTCGGGCCTCCAGGGCCGCAACATCGACCGGCTGATGAGCGCCATCTTCGCCATCGAGGAAAAGTGGAACACCCATCTGTCGACGGCCAAGCTCAACCGCTGGCTGGGCGCCGTGGTCGAGAAGCATCCGCCGCCGGCCGTGTCGGGCCGCCGCCTCAAGCTGCGCTACATGACGCAGGCCAAGATGCGGCCGCCGAGCTTCATCATTTTCGGCTCGCGCTCTGAATCGGTGCCGATGTCGTATCAACGCTATCTGGTCAATTCGATGCGCGAGGCATTCGACATGCCCGGCACGCCGATCCGGCTGTGGCTGCGCTCGACCAAGAACCCCTACGCCAAGGCGGAGTGAGCAGCTGAGGCATGCTGGCAGCGTATAGAGAATAGGAAACGCCGCGGCTGACGCCGCTGTTTTCTATTCCCTGTCCACTGCTCAAGGGAAAAAAGTGTACGTCGAGATCCTCATCGTTGTCGTTCTCACGCTGGTGAACGGCCTGCTTGCCATGTCCGAACTGGCGGTGGTGTCCGCGCGACCAGCGCGCCTCAAGGTGATGGCCGCCGACGGCAATAAGGGCGCCGCCGTGGCCCTGCAACTGGCCGAGGATCCCGGCAAGTTCCTGTCATCGGTGCAGATCGGCATTACGCTGGTCGGCGTGCTGTCGGGCGCCTTCTCCGGCGCGACGCTGGGCGAGCGCCTGAGCGACTTCCTGATCGGCAGCGGCCTCGATGTGGGCCTCGCCAATGCGCTGGGCGTTGGCTCGGTGGTGGTGTGCATCACCTATCTGTCGCTGATCCTGGGCGAACTGGTGCCCAAGCAGATCGCGCTGCGCGATGCCGAGGGCATCGCTGCCCGTGTCGCTCCGGCGATGCGGATCATCGCCAAGGTTGGTGCGCCGGTCGTCTTCGTGCTCGATATCTCCGGCCGCACCGTGCTGCGCCTGCTCGGCCAGAGCGGCGCCAGCGAGGAGCGGGTTACCGACGAGGAAGTGCGCACCATCATCGCCGAGGCCGAGAGCCAGGGCGTGATGGAGACCGAAGAACGCGCCATGATCTCGGGCGTCATGCGTCTTGCCGATCGCTCGGCGCGCGGCCTGATGACGTCGCGTCTCGATGTCGAACTGGTCGATCTGAGCGAGCCGCTCGACGAGACGATCACCATGCTGCGCAATTCGCATCGCTCGATGCTGCCGGTGCATGAGGGCGAGCCCGACCGCATCATTGGCGTGCTGCTGCGCAAGGATCTGATCGACATTTTCGCCTCGGGGGCGCCGCTCGATATCCGCTCGCTGGTCAAGCCGGCGCCGGTGGTGCTCGACCGTGCCGATGCGATCTCGGTGCTGTCGGCGATCCGCGCTTCGGTGGTGCACATGGCGCTGGTGTTCGACGAGTACGGACACTTCGAGGGCGTGGTGACGCCGGGCGACATCCTGGGCGCCATCATCGGCGACTTCCAGGAAGAGGAGGGTGGCGACACCGCCTTCACCCGCCGCGAAGACGGCAGCTGGCTCGTGTCGGGCTGGATGCCGGTGGACGAGTTCGCCGACAAGATCGGCGTTCCAATCCCCAAGGACCCGCCCTACGAAACGGTCGCCGGCTATGTGCTGAGCGAGCTCAACCATCTGCCGGCCGTGGGCGAGACGTTCACGCGCGAGCCGTGGAAGTTCGAAGTGCTCGACCTCGACGGCCGCCGCATCGACAAGGTGCTGGTGACGAAGACGGAGTAGGGGCTTCGGCGGGTGGGGCACCACCCTCATCCGCCCTTCGGGCACTTTCCTCCCATCGAGGGAGAAGGCCTGACTGAGACCCCTGCTTTCCCCTACCGAGAGCTCACAGCTCCATCGCCTTCTCCCTTGATGGGAGAAGGTGGCGAAGCCGGATGAGGGGGGTGTCGCTGGCGCGAAGCCTAGAGCGGCCGCAGCTCGCTGGTCTTGAAATCGTAGATCATGCCCGTCTCGGTGAAGGCGGGGGCGATCATGTCGATGAGCTTGGGGGCGATCTCGGCCGGCATCGGCAGCGTTGCCGGATCTTCGCCCGGCATGGCCTTGGCGCGCATCGCGGTGCGGACGGCACCGGGCCAGAAGACGTTGGCCTTGACCTTGCTGACGCTGAGTTCGCCCGCATAGCTCCGCACCATCGCTTCGAGCGCCGCCTTGGTCGCCGAATAAAGGCCCCAGAAGGGGTGTCCCGATTGCGAGGCGGAGGAAGAGACGAAGACGGCGCGGCCGGCGTCCGACTGGCGCAGCAGCAGATCGAGCGAGCGGATCAGGCGATAGTTCGCCGTGACGTTGACGGCGAAGGCCTGATCGAAATCCTTGACGTCGAGATGCGACAGCGGCGTGATCGTGCCGAGCACGCCGGCATTGGCGACGAGCCCGTCGAGCTTGCCCCAGCGTTCGTAGATCGCCGCGCCCAGCCGGTCGATGGCATCGCCATCGCGGATATCGAGCGGCACGAGGGTGGTCTCGCTGCCGAGCTGCTTGATGGCGTCGTCGAGATCCTCGAGCCCGCCCACGGTACGGGCCACGGCGATGACATGGGCGCCACGCCGTCCGGCCTCGATGGCCGCCTGATAGCCAATGCCACGGCTCGCCCCGGTGACGAGGACAATCTTACCAGTCAGATCAGTCATAGAACTCAGCTCGCCTCGCGCATCAGCGAGATGGTTTTGGGATCGGTCTTGCCGCGTCCCGTCAGATCGGTGAGCGTCGTCGGATACTCACCGGTGAAATAATGGTCGGTGAACTGCGGCGCCGCATTGTTGCGCTTCTCGCCGCCCACCGCGTCATAGAGCCCGTCGATCGACAGGAACTGCAGCGAATCCACGCCGATGTAGCGGGCCATGGCCTCGACATCGGCATATTGATTGGCGAGCAGGCTGTCATGGTCGGGCGTGTCGATGCCGTAATAGTCCGGATGGAAGATCATCGGCGAGGCGACGCGGATGTGCACTTCCTTGGCCCCGGCCTCGCGGATCATCTGCACGATCTTGATCGAGGTGGTGCCGCGCACGATGGAATCGTCCACCAGCACGACGCGCTTGCCGTCGATCTCGGCGCGGTTGGCCGAGTGCTTCAGCTTGACGCCGAAGGCGCGGATCGACTGCGTCGGCTCGATGAAGGTGCGGCCCACATAATGGTTGCGAATGATGCCCAGTTCGAACGGGATGCCGCTCGCCTGCGCATAGCCGATGGCCGCGGGCGTGCCGCCATCGGGGACGGGGACCACGACATCGGCATCGATCGCATGCTCGCGCGCGAGGTTCATGCCGGCCTTCTTGCGCGCGGCATAGACCGAGCGGCCGCCGACGACGGAATCGGGACGGGCGAAGTAAACATACTCGAACAGGCAGAGGCGCTCCGGCTTCGGCCCGAACGGCATGGACGAGGTCATGGAGATGCGGCCATCGGCCTGGATCTCGGCGACGATCACTTCGCCATTCTTCACGTCGCGCACGAATTTGGCGCCGATGATGTCGAGGGCACAGGTTTCCGACGCGAAGATCGGCCGGCCGTCGAGATCGCCCAGCACCAGCGGGCGGATGCCGTTGGGATCGCGCGCGCCGATCAGCTTGGTGCGGGTGACCGCGACCATCGCATAGGCGCCCTCGACCTGCGACAGCGCGTCGATGAAGCGCTCGTCCGAGCCCTTCTTGCGCGAGCGGGCGATGAGATGGAGCACCACTTCGGTGTCCGACGTCGACTGCATGATCGCGCCATTGGCGATCAGCTCGCGACGCAGCGTCAGGCCGTTGGTGAAATTGCCATTGTGGCCGATGGCGATGCCGCCGACTTCGAGTTCGGCAAATAGCGGCTGCACGTTGCGCAGGATCGTCTCGCCGGTGGTCGAATAGCGCACATGGCCCATCGCCATGTGGCCGGGCAGCTGCTTGACCACGGCCGGGTCGGTGAAGTGATCGCCGACGAGGCCGAGATGGCGCTCGGAATGGAACTGGCGGCCGTCAAAGCTGACGATGCCCGCCGCTTCCTGGCCGCGATGCTGCAGGGCATGGAGGCCGAGCGCGGTGAGCGTAGCGGCTTCGGAGTGCCCCAAAATGCCGAACACGCCGCACTCTTCATGCAGCGTGTCGCCGTAGATATCGAGCGGATCGGGTTTACTCACGCTCCTGCCTTTCAGGTCACGCGCTGGGCGCGGGCTCACTCGAGGAGATGTCGGCGGGCGGCGTCGTGCCGTCCTCCGGGTTGGTGTCATCGGGGCCGGTGTCGACCTGGCCGCGGCGATCGAGGAAATCGGTGAACTGCTTCTCGATATCCTCGGGGAGCAGGCCGATGATGTAGTCGCCCGCGCTCATCAGCGGCGGCAGGCTCTTGGCGTCGCGCAGCATCGGCGGCAGGCGCTCATCGGGGCCGAGGAGGAAATTGGCGAACACCGCGGCGACGACGCAGATCAGGATGCCGCGGGCGGCGCCGAAGACGAAGCCGAGGGTGCGGTCGAGCGGGCCGACGCGCGAATCCACCACGAGGTCGCCGATCCACATGGTCAGCAGATGGAGGATGATCAGCGCCACGAGGAAGCTGCCGATCACCGTGACACCCGTCGCGACCAGCGGCTCGCTGAAATACTGCGCCGCGATGTCGGAGTGGTTGAAATACATGTAGGCCGCGATAGCGGCCGAACCGGCCCAGGTCGCCAGCGACAGGACTTCGCGGGTGAAACCGCGCGCAGTCGCCAGGATCGCCGAAATCAGAACGAGGACGGCAACGCCGACGTCCACACCAGTGAAACTCATGCTTGACCGATCCCAGAGCCGCTTTGCGTGACCGTTTAGCCGCTAATGCCAACGATGCCAAGCCGCGTGGCGCCCGGCAGGGCGGATGTGCACGGAAAGCATGAGGAAATTGCGGCGTCAGTCCTCTTCGGCTGCCACCTTTTTGCCCTTGGCGGCGATGCGCCCGATGAGTTCGGCGAGTTCTGAATATTCGCTGACGGCGAGGCCATTGGCGGAATCGCCGGCCCCGAGCTTGCCGGTGACGGCCGATTTGAAGCCAAGCTTCTGCGCCTCGCGCAGGCGAAGCGAGGCGTGGACAACCGGGCGCACGCCCCCGGCGAGCGAGATTTCGCCGAAGAACACGGCATCGGCGGGCAGGGGGGAATTGGTGAGCGACGAGATCAGCGCCGCCGCCACGGCGAGGTCGGCCGCCGGCTCGTTGACCTTCAGCCCGCCCGCGACGTTGAGGTAGATGTCGTTCGCCCCGATGCGCACGCCGCAACGGGTTTCGAGCACCGCCAGCACCATAGAAAGGCGCGAAGAATCCCAGCCGACCACGGCGCGGCGCGGCGTGCCGAGCGGCGAGGGGGCGACGAGCGCCTGGATCTCGCAGAGCACGGGCCGCGTGCCCTCCATGCCGGCAAAGACGGCCGAGCCGGCCGAATCCTTGTCGCGCTGGTCGAGGAACATGGCCGAGGGATTGGTGACTTCGCGCAGGCCCAGCGTCGACATCTCGAACACGCCGATCTCGTCGGTCGCGCCATAGCGGTTCTTGACGCCGCGCAGGATGCGGAAGGTGTGGCTGGCGTCGCCCTCGAAATAGAGCACGGCATCGACCATGTGCTCGACGACGCGCGGGCCGGCGATCTGCCCGTCCTTGGTGACATGGCCGACGAGCACCACGGCGGCGCCGGATTTCTTGGCGAAGCGGGTGAGTGCCTGCGCCGAGGTGCGGACCTGGGTGACGGTACCGGGGGCCGAGTCGACCCGGTCGGTCCACAGCGTCTGGATCGAATCGATGATGACGAGATGCGGGGCGGGGCCTGACTGCAGGGTCGAGAGGATGATCTCGACATTGGTCTCGCTGGCGAGTTGCACATTGGCCTGGCCGAGGCCGAGCCGCTGGGCCCTGAGGCGCACTTGCGCCACGGCTTCTTCGCCCGACACATAGATGACCCGCTTGCCCTCATTGGCCGCCGCCGCCGCGCCCTGCAGCAGCAGCGTCGACTTGCCGATGCCCGGATCGCCGCCGACCAGCACGGCCGAGCCCATGACGAAGCCGCCGCCGGTCACGCGGTCGAGTTCGCCGAGCCCGGTAGTGATGCGCGCCGCCATTTCGGTTTCGCCGCTCAGCGGCACGAGGGCGACCGGCCGGCCATTGGCGGTGGCCGCCTTGGGGCCGGCGCCGACGCCGGAATCGACGGTCTCCTCGACGATCGAGTTCCACTCGCCGCAACCCTCGCACCGCCCCTGCCAGCGCACATGGGTGGTGCCGCAGGACTGGCAGACATAGGCGGTCTTGAGCTTGGCCATGAGGATGTTCCGGGAGCGATGAATATGCTTAGGCGATGATAGGCTTGCAGGCAAGAACGAATAGTGAACATTGTGGGCGATCATGCCGACGCCGCATCATCTCAAGAATCTCGCCATTCCGTCGAACCGCTACACGCTGCGGGAGGCGGCGAGCCAGGGCCAGATCCTCAGCCTGCGCTGCCTGCGCTGCTTCCGGCCGCCGGTGCTGTTTCTCGCGTCCGACCTGCTGCAGGTGCTCGATCCGGGACGCGACTGCTTCATCCCGCCGCCCTTTCCCTGCTCGAAATGCGGCGACAGCGACGCCATCGAGGTGAAGCTGCGCCCGCAGGAGGAGGCCGCCGTGGGCCGTCTCGTGATCCGGCGCCTCAGTCACATCAAGCGCGTGCCGGTGTGGCGGAACGAACGGCTGGGCGATCGTCCGGCCTAGGGGCATCGGGCGACCACAGGACCGTGTAGCGACCCGCGCCGGCATGCGCGCGGATAAGCGAGAAGCCGGCCACTTCGATACGCAGCGATGGATCGAGGAGGGTGGGCGGCACGCGGACGACATCATCGAGCAAGGCGAGATTTGGCGGGCTCGGCTTGAGCCGGCGCGGCCGCATGCCATGGCCGATCATCGAATTGGTGAGGCGGGCGGCGAGGGCGGTGATCTCCTGGCTGCCGGCGCCGGCGGCAAGCAGCAGTGGCACGGCATCGGCCTTCCGGCGGCGACGGGCCAAGCTTTCGATCCGGTCGAAGGCGAGCTCGAAGGGCGCAAAGCGCGTCCGCTCGGCAATGCTGATGGCAAGCTCAACATCCTGCGGCGCGATCTCATCGGCGAAGCCAAAGCCCAGCACCGAGATGTGGAAGGTGTCGGTCGGCCGCATGCGGCCAGTGAGGCCGTGTTTGTCGCGGAGGCCGGTGACCAGCCGCGAGGCGGGGTGCCAGAGCTGCGGGCCGAGCAGCAGGGCGTAGAACAGCACGTCCCGCTCAAGCAGCGGCGGCGGCAGGGGTGGGCGACCCACCGCATCGCCGAAGAGCGCCAGCTGCTCCATTCCTCGCCTCCCATGGGACGCGCGAATCTCTACCCGGCGGGCATCGGCCGATCAAGAACAAAAAGAGAACAACGTCGCAGTCGATGGCGAGGACGGCCAGGCTGGAGGGGAGGCGTCAGCCCTCGGCGCTGTTCACATAGCTGCGCGGGTAGCGGCCCTTGAGGCTGGTGAGGAACTCGTAGCCGATGGTGCCGGCGGGGTCGGCCTGGTCGTCGACCGAGACATGCGGGCCGAGCACTTCGACCATTTCGCCGGGGACCGGAATGTCATGGTGGAGGTCGGTGATGTCGACCTCGAACATGTCCATCGAGACACGTCCGACGATGGGCGCGTAATGGCCGCGCACGAAGACGCGGCCGCCGCCACGCTGGTTGGTCGAACTGGCGGCGCGCAGGAACCCGTCGGCATAGCCGAGGGCGACGATGGCGATGCGGCTGTCGCGCGACAGGGTGTAGGTGGCGCCATAGCCGACGCTCTCGCCGGTCTTGCACTCGCGCACCTGCAGGATCGGTGCTTCGAGCATGACGGCGGGGACCATCGGATTCTTGCGGCCATTGACGGCGCGGCCGCCATAGAGCGCGATTCCAGGGCGCACCATCTGGAAGTGCATCTCGCGGCTGGTCATGGTCGCGGCGGAATTGGCGAGCGAGGCCGGGATGCCGGGGAATTGCGCGGTGATCGAGCTGAACAGCGCCAGCTGCGCGCGGTTCTTTTCATGCTGCGGCTGGTCGGCGCAGGCGAGGTGGCTCATCACCATCTGCGGCGCGTAGCCGACTTCATCGCACATGCGCTTGACGATGGAGGCTTCGCCCATGCGGAAGCCGAGCCGGTTCATGCCGGTGTCGAAATGGAGGGCCGCCGGCAGCGCCTCGTTCTTTTCGAGGCAGGCGACGAGCCATTCCTCGAGCATGGGCAGCGAATTGAGCACCGGCATCAGCCGTTCGGCGGCATAGAGCGGGGCGGAGCCGGGCGGCAGGCCGTTGAGCACGAAGATGTAGCTCTCGGGCAGGGCGGCGCGGAGGGCGAGGCCCTCATCGGGTGTCGCAACGAAGAAGAAGCGGGTGCCCGCCGCGAACAGCGCCTTGCTGACCGCGATGGCGCCCGTGCCATAGGCATCGGCCTTGACCGCCGCGCCGGTGAGGGCGCCCTGCGAGACCTTGTCGAGGGCCTGCCAATTGCGAACGATCGCCCCGAGATCGATGGTGAGCCGTGGGCCGTAACCGGTGACGATCGCGGGCGAGTTCATCATTCCATTCTTTCCGGCAGATAGGCATCGCGGGCAAGATTGCCGAACCGCGTGAACTGCGCCTCAAAGCTCAGCTGCACGGTGCCGGTGGGACCATGGCGCTGCTTGCCGATGATCACTTCGGCGCGGCCATGCACGAGGTCCATCTCCTCCTGCCACTTCATGTGTTCGGGCGTGCCTTCCTTCGGCTCCTTGTTCTTGAGGTAGTATTCTTCGCGATACACGAAGAGCACCACGTCGGCATCCTGCTCGATGGAGCCGGATTCGCGAAGGTCGGCAAGCTGCGGATGTTTGTCGTCGCGGTTTTCGACCTGACGGGAGAGCTGGGAAAGGGCGATGATGGGGACTTCGAGTTCCTTGGCCAGCGCCTTGAGCGTGGTGGTGATCTCGGTGAGTTCCTGCACGCGGTTCTCGCTCGCCTTCTTGGCCGAGCCCGAGAGCAGCTGGAGGTAGTCGACGATGATCAGGTCGAGCCCCTTCTGCCGCTTGAGGCGGCGGGCGCGGGCGGCGAGCTGGCTGACGGCGAGGCCGCCGGTGTCGTCGATATAGAGCGGTACGCTCGAGAGCATGTTGCTCACATCGACCAGCCGCGCGAACTGGCTCTCATGGATGTTGCCGCGCCGGATGTCGGACGACGAGATCTCGGCCTGCTCGGCGAGGATACGCGTCGCCAGCTGTTCGGCGCTCATTTCGAGCGAGAAGAACGCGACCTGTCCGCCATCGGTGGTCTTGCGGTGGCCGTCGGGCGTCACTTCGCCCTTCCAGTTGCGCGCGACATGGAAGGCGACGTTGGTGGCGAGCGAGGTCTTGCCCATGGCGGGACGCGCCGCGAGGATGATCAAGTCGGAGCGCTGCAGGCCGCCCATCAGGCGGTCGAGATCGTGGAGGCCGGTGGCGGCGCCCGACAGCGAACCGTCACGCTGATACGCTTCGCCGGCCATCTTGATGGCTTCGGTGAGCGCCTGGTTGAAGCCCTGGAAGCCGCCATCATAGCGGCCCTTTTCGGCGAGATCGAAGAGCGACTTTTCCGCTTCCTCGATCTGCTTGGGGGCGGTCATCTCGACATCGGATTCATAGGCAACCGAGGTCATCTCCTCGCCGATCTGAATCAGCGAGCGGCGGATGGCGAGATCGTAGACGGCCTGGCCATAGTCGCCGGCATTGATGACGGTGGTGGCTTCGGCCGCGAGACGCGCGAGATATTGCGGCATCGTCATTTCGGCCGTCAGCTGGTCGGGCAGATAGCCCTTGACGGTGATCGGCGTCGCGGCCTTGCCGGCGCGGATGAACTTGCCGGCGACCTCATAGATCTCGCGATGTACGGGCTCGTAGAAATGCTCGGGGCTCAGGAAGTCGGAGACACGATAAAACGCCTCGTTGTTGACGAGGATAGCGCCCAGCAGCGCCTGCTCGGCCTCGATGTTGTGCGGCGCGAGCCGGAAGCTCTTTTCGTCCGCTGGACGAATGCGCGCGACATTGGAATCAGCCATGCCTGTGAGTCTCTGCCCCGTCCCTTAATTAAGCGTTCATTAACCCAGGCCGCCTCCGCCGCAAGGCTGCTGGCGCGACTCGGCATCGACGCTTGTGCGGTCTCGATAATAGCGTGGATAATTGTTGAACAGTGGCCATATGTGTCGCGGCAGACCTTGCCCTCTTTCGCCTGAGTCGCAGAAGGCGACATGCGCATCGCAGTGACCGGCACGCATGGCAGCGGCAAAACCACGCTGATCGACGATTTCGTCGACCGGCACCGCCACTATGAGCGCGAGCTCGAGCCCTATTGGGCGCTGGCGCAGAACGGCGTGCCCTTTGCCGATGGCGTGTCGGTGCCCGATCTCGAAGAGCAGCTCGAGGCGAGCATCGGCATGATCCTGGCCCGCGCCACCGACGGCGATGTGATCTTCGATCGCTGCCCGCTCGACTTCATCGCCTATCTCGAAGTGGTGGCGGAGGGGCAGGGCTTCGACTGGTCGCCGACGGGCCGCCAACTGGGCCGCATCGAACAGGCGCTGGCGGCGCTCGACCTGCTGGTGTTCCTGCCGCTGCATCGGCCCGACGAGATTGCCGCGACGATCGAGTTCCCAAAGCTGCGCGCCCGCGTCGATGCGCGGCTGAAGAGCATGCTGCGCGATGATTCGACCGGGCTGCTCGAAGCGGGACCGCGGGTGCTCGAATTGCGCGGCAGCCCGAGCGCGCGGGTGGCGGCGCTGTCGGCCGCGATCGGCTAGCGCTCGTCGGTTTCGAGCTTGCCGATGACCTTGTAGATCAACTGGAAATAGAGCTCGCGCTCGGCGGGGGTAAGCCCGGAGAGAGCGAGGCCATTCACCTCGGCCGCCGCCGCCATCGCCTGTTCGGCGCGCTGGCGGCCAACACGGCTGAGGGTGATGAGGGCGCTGCGGCCGTCATGGGGATCGGGCGTGCGCTCGATCAGGCCGTCGCGCTCCATGCGGTTGAGCGTGTTGGCCATGGTGGGCTGCTCGACCGAGGCCCAATTCGCCAGCTCCTTCTGCGACATTGTCTCGCTGCTGAGCAGGGCGAAGAACACCGGCATCGGCCCGGCACTGCCGCCGGTGAGCCGCCGCTCGATGGCGCGCACGAACAGCCGCGCTGCCCAATTGGTGAGGTAGCCCGCCGATCGTCCACGCTCATAGGTCATTTGCATAGCTTGCTATCGAGATGCATAGTGAGCTATGTATGTCGCTAAGGGCCGTGAAGGCAAGGAGTTTCGACATGAGCTTGAAGAGCAGTTCGACACGCTATGGCACGATGGCGATTGCCATTCACTGGACGACGGCGCTGGCGGTGATCCTCACCTTCGCGGCGGGACTGACGCTTGCCAATACCGGGCCCAGCCCGGGCCTCTTGATCGCCCACATCGTCTTGGGCGATCTGGTTTTCCTGCTGACGCTGCTGCGCCTCGTCTGGTGGTGGGTGGCCGACAAGCGCCCGGCGCTCCCTGCCGACCAGCCGCGCTGGCAGCAACTGGCGGCGCATGCCGTCCATGCCGCGTTCTATGTGATCATCATCCTGATGGCGACGAGCGGCATCACGACGATCCTTCTGTCGGGCGCCATCCCGGCGCTGCTAGCCGGCGCGCCGCTGCCCGATTTCAACGGCCTCATCCCGCGCGTCGCCCATGGCATCATGAGCCGCATCCTGCTGCTGCTGTTCGTGCTGCATGTCGGCGCCGCGCTCTACCACCAGTTCGTCCGCCGCGACCAGCTGCTGGCGCGGATGGGGGTAGGGCGGGCTTAGCCCCGGGGTTAGAGCAGGTCGTGGTGCGCCAGAACAGGGAAGCGCTCGAGGATTGAGCGACAGGAAGCGATCATGGTCGGCAGATAGCTCTGGTCGGCGTCGACACGGGCCACGAGGGGCGTGCGCCACAGCGATGTGAAGAGAACCGTCATCTCGATCGTCGCGTGCCCCGTCGCGACGGTCCGGACCGACAGGATCAGTCCCATATCGCTGCCATCGAGGATTGCCTCGCCGGAGAGGTCGGCGTGAGCGCGCCTCAGCGCGGTCAGGAAGGCATCGAAATGCCGGCTCGGGATCTCGCCGCGCAGCCGCGCGCTGTTGTCGCTGTCCGCAATCACCAACCGGCAGACAATCTCATCGACCCACCATGGGTCGGACGTTGGCGTCGGCAGGCGCCCCTCCGTCCACAGCGACAACGGACCGATCTGAAGATCAGGCGGGACGTCCTCGAAATCAGTCATCCGCTCCTCCCAAAGCAAAAGGGCCGGGATTGCTCCCGGCCCTTTGGACTGTTCCCGGTAAGGGAGCTTATTCTTCGTAGGCGTCGGCGGCAGCCGAACCCGCTTCGGCCTGGCCGGCGGCGAATTCGCTGGCGGCTTCGTCGTCGAAGGTGTTGACGCTGAGGTCTTCACCCGCGGCCTGGCGAGCGGCTTCGTCTTCCGAACGGGCCACGTTGACGTTGACCGACACGGCGACTTCGGCGTGCAGGTGCAGCGCCACCGAGTGGAGGCCGACGGTCTTGATCGGGTCCGCGAGATCGACCTGCGAACGGGCGACGGTGAAGCCGGCATTGACCAGCGCATCGGCGACGTCGCGCGAGCTGACCGAACCATAGAGCTGACCGGTCTCACCCGCCTGGCGGATCATGACGACGGTCTGGCCGTTGAGGCCCGAAGCGATGCCGGCAGCGGCTTCGCGACGGTCGGCGTTGCGCTTCTCGATCGAGGCGCGCTCGTTCTCGAACCGCTTGCGGTTGGCTTCGCTGGCGCGCAGCGCCTTGCCCTGCGGCAGGAGGAAGTTACGGGCGAAGCCGTCCTTGACGGTGACTTCGTCGCCGATGTGGCCGGCCTTGCCGACGCGCTCGAGCAGAATGACTTTCATGAGATGTACCTTTGGCTGTCCCGGCTCAGGGGCCGGTTAGAGGCGGCGGACCATCCGCCACCCCAACATTCAAGAGCGTCTCTTACGAGACGGCGTAGGGCATGATGCCGATGAAGCGGGCGCGCTTGATGGCGCGGGCCAGTTCACGCTGCTTCAGCGCCGAGACGGCGGTGATGCGCGACGGCACGATCTTGCCGCGCTCGGAAACGTAGCGCTGCAGGAGGCGCACGTCCTTGTAGTCGATCTTGGGCGCGTTCGGGCCCGAGAACGGGCAGGTCTTGCGGCGGCGCTGGAAAGGACGGCGGGCCTGCGAGGTAGTGAGGTCTTTGATTGCCATTTACTGGGTGTCCCTTCGATTAGAACCGACGCGGCGGGCGCGAGTCACGGTCGCCACGGCCGAAGCCGCCGCCACCCGGACGACCGCCCGGACGATCGTCGTCACGGTCACGCTTCTGCAGCATGGCCGACGGGCCTTCTTCCAGCTCGTCCACGCGCACGGTCATGAAGCGCAGGATGTCTTCATTGATGCGCATCTGGCGCTCCATCTCGGCAACGGCCGGGGCCGGGGCGTCGATGTTGAGCAGGCTGTAATGGGCCTTGCGGTTCTTCTTGATGCGGTAGGAGAGGGACTTGAGGCCCCAATACTCGTTCTTGGTGACCTTGCCGCCACCGGCGACCAGCACCTCGGTGAGGGCGTTGGTCAGTTCTTCGACCTGCTGGGGCGAAACGTCCTGGCGGGCGAGATAGATATGCTCATAAAGGGCCATGAAGCGCCTTCCTTCTCGTGTTCAAACACAAATCCCCTCGGCGCGGAGCCCCCTTGAAGCCGGAAAGGCGACAAAGCAGTCTTCTAAAGAGCGGGAACACGGGAGGCCGGGACAAGCCCTATCCGGCAAATAGCCGAACCCTCCGTTCAGCCCCCGGCCGAACGAATTCGAGGGCGGAATAGGGGAAAACGGCGGGAAAGGCAAGTGCGCTAGCCATCCAGATCGGCGAGAACGCCCAATTCGCGCGCGATGTCCTGCAATCGCCGGTCACGAGTCCAAAGTAGCGAGCCCGCCGCGACGAGGCTCGACGCCAGAAGATTGGCATCGGCATACCCGATGCCGCGCGAATAGAGGCGTCGTGTCTCGACCAGCGCCAGCACATCATCGAGCGGAGCGGCCGGCAGGCTTGGCATCATGGCCCAGAGCCGCAGGCGCAGCTTGCGTTCGGCCAACGAGCCCATCGCCAGTTCGCCGATGACGAAGGGATGCAGGAGAAGCTCGGAGGTCTGAGCCAGTTGCATAAGCATCGGCTCAGGTGATCGGAAATGGTCGATCCAGACGGACGTATCCGCAAGGATCATTGGCCCGACCGCTTCTTTCGAGCGGGCTCGGCGTTGGCGGGCGCGGGATAGTCCGACTCCTCGTTGACGAAATTCGGCGGCCTGCGACGGGGAACATAGGCGAGGTCCGGCTGGCTACCACCCATGGCGGCCAACCGCCGGCCGGCTTCACGGGCGACAAGGACCTGCAGAGCCTCGCGCATCAGCCGCGAGGTCTCCTTTATCCCTGTCAGCTCCTTGGCATCGTCCAGAAGATCATCATCGATGGTTACAGTCGTGCGCATGCCACACCTCCGCATCAAAAATAGCATCATTTGATGCGCCCTTCAACGCAGGCGCCTTGACTCTATTCTCCCACTCCGCCACACGCCGCCAACTTGAAGCGGCGGTGAGCCGGTCCTAGGCTGACTCAAAACATGAGAGGCGCAGAGCATGACCAAGCGCGCATTCACCTTTCCGGGGCAGGGCAGCCAGACTGTCGGCATGGGCAAGGAGCTGGCGGAAGCCTTTCCGGAAGCCCGCGCGGTGTTCGACGAGGTCGATGGGGCACTCGGCCAGAAGCTGAGCCAGATCATGTTCGAGGGGCCGGCCGAGACGCTGCAGCTCACCGAGAACGCCCAGCCGGCGCTGATGGCGGTGTCGATGGCGGTAGTCCGGGTGCTTGAAGCCCGGGGTATCTCGGTCAAATCGCACGCCGCCTATGTCGCCGGCCATTCGCTCGGCGAATATTCGGCGCTGGCGGCGGCAGGCGTGTTCTCGCTCGCCGATACGGCAAAACTGCTGAAAATTCGTGGCCAGGCGATGCAGCAGGCCGTGCCGGTCGGGCAGGGCGCCATGGCAGCGATCCTTGGCCTCGACCTCGAAACCGTGCTGCGCGCGGTGAACGATGCCGAGGACGGCGAAGTCTGCGGCGTCGCCAATGACAATGCGCCCGGCCAGGTGGTGATTTCGGGCCATGCCGGCGCCGTGAACCGGGCAATCGAGCTGCTGAAGGCGGCGGGCGCCAAGCGTGCGCTGCCGCTGCCGGTGAGCGCGCCCTTCCACTGCGCCCTGATGCGCCCGGCGGCCGACGCCATGGAACATGCGCTGGCCAATGTGACGATCAACGCGCCGGCCGTGCCGGTGGTGGTGAACGTCACCGCCCGCCCGACCTCCGATGTCGACGCCATCCGCAAGCATCTGGTCGAGCAGGTCACCGGCATGGTGCGCTGGACCGAAAGCGTCGGCTGGCTGGCGGGCGAGGGCGGCGTGACCGAACTCTACGAACTGGGCAGCGGCAAGGTGTTGACCGGCCTCGCCAAGCGCATCGCCGCCGAAACCCCGGCCACGGCCATCAATTCTCCCGCCGACATCGACGCGCTGGTCGCGGCGATCGGGTGACGTAGAAGTGGGCGAACGAGACCCTGAGCTCGACGTCTACGACTCCCAGACAGCTCTGAATGTGATGCTGCTCGCAACTCTGATCATGGCCGCGGGCGCTTTGGCGGTTATCTTCGGAGCATTTCCCGCACTTTCGGAAGACCGCCGGGGTGGTGCCATCCTGGTCGGCTCTTATGTCGCCCTGCCATTCCTCGGCTTGGCCATAGTACAAGTGATCCAGAGGTTGCGTCGACAATCCAGACCCGTCATATCGCTGCGACGGTCAGGCATCCTTGATGTACGTTTGTCCGACGCTCCAATACCCTGGAGCGCGATCACCGCGGTCCGGCCATCCAAGCTAGGGGGTAGGGTCCGGGGTTCAATTCTCGACGCCGACCGGGAGTTTGCGAAGAAGCATGATTGGCATCGGCTCGCTGTGCTGATTGGCTGGCCCGGCCTTGGTCGTGGTAGCGTGACGATCCTCGCGGGCGGAACCACAATAAACGGAGACGAGCTTCACCGCCTCTGTGTGAAGTACTGGAATCAATATCGGAAAGGTTTCGCGTAAATGTTTGATTTGACCGGCAAACGCGCGCTGGTGACCGGCGCGTCGGGCGGTATTGGCCGCGAGATTGCCAAGGCGCTGGCGGCGGCGGGTGCGACCGTGGCGCTGAGCGGCACGCGCATTGCGGCGCTCGAGGATACGGCCAAGGAACTGCGCAAGGGCAATCACCCGATCCTGCCGGCAAACCTTTCGGACCTGGACGCCGTGGACAAGCTCGTGCCGGCGGCAGAAGCGGCGCTGGGCGGGCTCGATATCCTCGTCAACAATGCCGGCATGACCCGCGACAACCTCTTCATGCGCATGAAGAACGAGGAGTGGGACGAGGTGCTGGCGGTCAATCTGACGGCGGCGTTCCATCTGACCCGCGCCGTGCTGCGCGGGATGATGAAGCAGCGCTATGGCCGCATCATCGGCATCACCTCGGTGGTGGGCGTGGGCGGCAATGCCGGGCAGGGCAATTACGCCGCCTCGAAGGCGGGCCTGATCGGCATGTCGAAGTCGCTGGCGCAGGAAGTCGCCTCGCGCAACATCACGGTCAATACCGTGGCGCCGGGCTTCATTTCCTCGGCCATGACCGATGAGCTCAACGACAAGCAGCGCGACGCGATCCTCGCCAAAGTTCCGGCCGGCCGGCTTGGAACCGCCGAGGAAGTGGCGGCTTGTACGGTTTTCCTCGCCTCTGACGCGGCAGCCTATGTCACCGGCCATACGCTGAACGTGAATGGCGGCATGCTGATGATTTGACCGAACGGGCCGCTGTGGGCGGCCGCTTCGGAAATATGGTCAAAGCCGAACGAGTGTGTTAGTTGGCCGCGCTGATTTAGGGGACCACGGCTCACTTGCGGGCTTTGTGAAGCCCGCCTAAAGTCTCGTCCGACTGCACAAAAACCGTCGGTCGCGACAAAGAACGAACCGAACCAGACTATCTAAAAGGGAAGTCAAAACATGAGCGATATCGCTGACCGCGTCCGCAAAATCGTCGTCGAGCACCTCAACGTCGATGCGGAGAAGGTTGTCGACAAGGCCAGCTTCATCGATGACCTTGGCGCCGACTCGCTCGACCAGGTCGAGCTGGTCATGGCCTTCGAAGAAGAATTCTCTGTCGAGATCCCCGATGACGCTGCCGAGTCGATCCAGACCTTCGGCGATGCCGTCAGCTACCTCACCAAGGCCGTTGGCTAAGCGGCCGCTGGCCACCTAGCCTCTTCGGAACGGTATTCATCGATGGAACTGCGCCGTGTCGTCGTAACGGGTATGGGGATGGTTTCTCCGCTCGGATGCGGCGTGGAAACCACCTGGTCGAACATTCTCGCGTCCAAGAGCGGCGCCCAGAAGATCGAAGACTTCCAGGTCGATGACATCGCCTGCCAGATCGCCCACCGCATTCCGCTGGGCGATTCCTCGGAGGGGAAGTTCAACCCCGACGAGTGGATGGATGTGAAGGATCAACGCAAGGTTGATCCTTTCATCGTCTACGCGATGGCCGCAGCCAAGCAGGCCATCGATGAGGCCGGCGTCGAGCCCAAGACCAAGGAAGACGCCGAACGTACCGGCGTCCTCATCGGGTCGGGCATCGGCGGCCTCGGCGGCATCTACGAAACCTCGGTGATCCTTTATGAGAAGGGCCCGCGCCGCGTCAGCCCGTTCTTCATTCCAGGCCGCCTGATCAATCTCGCCTCGGGCTACGTCTCGATCCGCTTCGGCCTCAAGGGGCCGAACCATTCGGTGGTGACCGCCTGCTCGACGGGCGCCCACGCCATCGGCGATTCCTGGCGCCTGATCGCCATGGGCGATGCCGACGTGATGGTTGCGGGCGGCGCCGAAGGCTGCGTCAACCGCATCGCGCTGGCTGGCTTTGCCGCCTGCCGCGCGCTTTCCACCAATTTCAACGACCGCCCGACCGAAGGCTCGCGTCCCTATGACAAGGACCGCGATGGTTTCGTGATGGGCGAGGGTGCCGGGGTCGTCGTGCTCGAAGAGTATGAGCGGGCCAAGGCGCGTGGCGCCAAGATCTATGGCGAGGTCGTGGGCTACGGCATGTCCGGCGACGCCTACCACATCACCGCCCCGTCCGAGGATGGCGATGGCGGTTTCCGCGCCATGCAGGCCGCG
The DNA here is from genome assembly GCA_004144345.1 of Hyphomicrobiales bacterium. Classification (GTDB taxonomy): domain Bacteria; phylum Pseudomonadota; class Alphaproteobacteria; order Rhizobiales; family Devosiaceae; genus Devosia_A. The sequence continues at coordinate 127,430 of SEEL01000001.1, read as the reverse complement.
GTCAAGCGCGCCGGCATTTCGCCCGCCGACATCGACTACATCAATGCCCACGGCACCTCGACGCCGCTCGGTGACGAAATCGAACTCGGCGCCGTGACGCGCCTGCTCGGCGACGCCGCGCCCAAGGCGGCGATGAGCTCGACCAAATCGGCCATCGGCCATCTGCTGGGCGCCGCGGGTTCCGTGGAAGCGATCTTCTCGCTGCTCGCGATGCGCGACGGCATCGCCCCGCCGACGCTGAACCTCGACAATCCGTCGGTCGAGAGCGTCATCAATCTGGTGCCCAAAGTGCCGCTCAAGAAGGAGATCAACATCGCGTTGTCGAACTCCTTCGGCTTCGGCGGCACCAACGCCTCGCTGATCTTCCGCAAGGTCGCGTAGGCCGGCCTGCAGTGAAGTTTCGAGGCCGGCTTCGGCGGGCCTTTTGTTTTTCTGTGGCTCGCCGGCCCCACCCACCACGCTGACGCGTGGTCCCCCCCCCCAGCGCTGCGCGCCGAGGAGGGAGACCCGACTGCGAGATCATTAATCTGGCGACTCCCTCCCCATCGGGGAGGGGGGACCGGCGAAGCCGGTGGGTGGGGCGGGCGACAGGCGCCGAACTACGCCTACTTCCGCGAAATCCCCACCTTTCCGCGACACCCTCGTCCTTGTTTTGCCGGCTTCATTGAGGCAAATGGCTGACCATCAGCCGCTCGAAGGGGGACGCGATCCATGGCCAGAAAGAAGCGCAAGAGCAGTGCGCTCGCCCTCCTCAACGGGCTCCTGACCCTCATCGTCATCGGCATCATCGCGGCGGGCGGCATCGCCTATTGGGGCATGACGCAATATTACGCCGAGGGCCCCCGGGACACCGAGGCGGCCTTCCTGATCCCCAAGGGCGCGACGCTGCGCGGCCTCGTGACGCCGCTCGAAGAGCAGGGCTTCATCGACAACGCGCTGGTCATGCAGGCGGCCATCCGGCTCGGCTCGACCGAGGCCAATCTGCTGCCCGGCCAGTATGTGATCCCGGCCAAGGCCTCGATGGCCGACATCCTCGAAATCATCACCACGACCAAGCCGCAGGAATTCTTCCTCAACGTGATCCCGGGCGAGACGTCCTGGCAGGTCGTGCAGCGCCTCAACGATCCGGCGCAGAGCCTTGCCGGCGAAACGGTCGAAGTGCCTGCCGAGGGCACGCTGCTGGCCGAGCGCCACGACTTCTTCCCCGGCGACACCCGCGCCACGCTGCTCGAGAGCATGCAGCAGAAGATGAAGGACGAGATCGCCCGCGTCTGGGCGGCGCGCGATCCGGCCATCAACGACGTCATCAAGACGCCCGAGGAAATGGTGATCATGGCCTCGCTGGTGGAAAAGGAAACCGGCGTCGAGACCGAGCGTCCGCTGGTGGCCGCCGTGTTCATCAACCGGCTCAAGAAGTCGATGCGGCTGCAGACCGACCCGACCGTGATCTATGGCATCACCAACGGGCAGGGGCCGCTGGGCCGCGGCCTGACCCGGTCGGAACTCAACGCCAAGACGCCGTACAACACGTACCAGATCGACGGCCTGCCGCCGACGCCGATCGCCAATCCGGGCACGGCGGCGCTCGAAGCAGTCGCCCACCCGGCCGAGACGAACTACCTCTATTTCGTCGCCAAGGGCACCAACCCCTCCGACGGCCACCTGTTCGCCGCGACCTATGCCGAGCACCGCAAGAACGTCGCTCTCTACCGCAAGGCCGAGGACGAGGCTGCCCGCGAGGAACTGGAAGCGCAGGAAGCGTCGGAAGCCGGAGACACGACCCAATAATTCGTGTACGCCGCTCGCATGGCCAACGCCCTGTCGAGCATGACCGGCTACGCACGCGCCCAAGGGGGCGTGCCCGGCATTTCGTTCTCCATCGAGATCAAGACCGTCAATGCGCGCGGCCTCGATATCCGCATGCGGATGTCGCCGGGCTATGACGCGCTGGAGGCGGAGATCCGCCGCCGCATCGGCAAGGCGCTGTCGCGCGGCTCGGTGACGGTGAACCTCAATGTCGAGCGGGAAGGCGAGGGCGGCCGCGTCGTGGTGAACCACGAGGCGCTGAACGCGGTGCTGGCCGCGCTCGGCGAAATCTCCGGCAAGGTCGAGGCACAGAAGCCGACGCTGGATGGCATTCTCGGCCTCAAGGGCGTGCTGGAACAGCATGACGCGCCGCTCGCTGCCGACACCGAGGACAAGCTCCACGCCGCGATCTACGCGGCGCTCGATGGCGCGCTGAGCGATCTGCAGAATGCGCGCCGCGCCGAAGGCGTGCACCTCGCGGCGATCCTCAATTCGCAGGTGGACGAGATTGCGCGGCTACGCGACCTCGCGGCGGTGCATCCCGGACGCAGCCGCGACGCGATCCTCGCGCGGTTGAAGGAAAACATCGCCGACCTCGTCAGTTCGAGTACGGGCTTTTCCGAGGAGCGGCTGGCGCAGGAAGCGCTGCTGCTCGCCACCAAGGCCGATATCCGCGAGGAGCTCGACCGGCTGAACGCCCATGTCGCCTCGGCGCGCTCGCTGCTCAAGGAGGGCGGGCCGGTGGGCCGCAAGCTCGATTTCCTGTCACAGGAATTTAACCGCGAGGCGAATACGCTTTGCAGCAAATCCAACGCCGTGGACCTGACAGCCATCGGCCTTGACCTCAAGGCCGTGATCGACCAGTTCCGCGAGCAAGTGCAGAATCTGGAGTAGAACGATGGTCGAATTCGCTCGCCGGGGGGTCATGCTGGTTCTGGCGTCGCCATCCGGCGCCGGCAAATCCTCCATTACCCGCGCCCTGTTCGCGCAGGACACCAATATCCGCCTCTCGGTCTCAGTGACGACCCGCGCTCGCCGCACCGACGAGATCGAGGGCACGCACTATTACTTCCGCGACATAAAGACCTTCGAGCGGATGCGCGACAATGATGAGCTGCTCGAATGGGCCAAGGTGCACGACAATTACTACGGCACACCGCGCGCCCAGGTCGAGGAACAGCTGTCGCAGGGGAACGACATTCTATTCGACATCGACTATCAGGGCACGCTGCAGCTCTATGAGAAGTGCCGCCCGGACATGGTGACGGTGTTCATCCTGCCGCCCTCGATCACGGAACTGAAGTCGCGCCTTGAGCGCCGGGCCTCGGATTCGGCGGGCACGATCGAGAAGCGCCTCAAGAATGCGCGCATCGAGATGGAGCACTATGACGAGTACGACTACGTCCTCGTCAACGAAGACCTCGAGCAATCGACGGCCTGGGTGCGCAGCATCCTCGTGTCTGCCCGCCTGAGGCGCGAACGCCAGAGCGGCCTCGATGGGTTCGTGAAGGATCTGCAGAAGCAGATCGACAGCCTCTAGGCGCTACACGTTGAGCCAGCCAGCCCAGCCGACATAGGCAAACAACGCGAACGCCGCAACTGTGACCGCCATACTTTGGATCAGCGTCATCGACGCCTGCCACAGCACGAGGTAGCGGGTGAGCGCGCCGCACACGCAACCATAGATGACGCACACGGCCAATGTGGCCAAAATGACTGTGCCACCGATAGTGCTCATGTGCTGGGGCTCATTCGTGGACGTCGTTACCAGGTGCATAAAGACCAACGTTGCTGCCAATGCCGCGACCGCCATGGCGCCAACGATTGCGATGACCCGCCGCGATCGCAGAGCCTGCAACGGGAAGAACCCAAGAGCCATCAGCGCCAGTGTGATGATCTCGAATGTTTCCATTCCCGCCCCCCAGCAAAGGGCAGCGTAGCACTGTCGGCAGCCAGGGCCAAAGCGGCGCAGGTACCCATATCTCTCCCCCGAGAAGCGGTGGCGGGGCGGCAACAGGCACTGTGCAAGCTTCCCCACCCTCATCCGGCTTCGCCACCTTCTCCCATCAAGGGAGAAGGCAATAGAACCGTGGCGCCAGCTTCAGGACGGACAGAATCTCGATGGCTGCCGCTCTCCCTTCTCCCTTGATGGGAGAAGGTACCCGAAGGGCGGATGAGGGTGGTGCCGCTTGTGCTACGCCCGCAGCGCCTTCGCCATTTCGAGGAAGGCTTCGACCGGCAGGGTCTCGGCGCGTTCGTCGCCCTTGAGGCTGGCGGCGGTCAGCAGCTTTTCTACCGGCACGCCCGTCGCCTTGAGGCTCTGGCGCACCATTTTACGCCGCTGGCCGAAGGCGGCTCGCGTTACCTGTTCGAGGTCCTTGACGCGCACATCGCCGGTCACCGGCTTGGGCACGAGATGCACCACGGCCGAGGTGACGTTGGGCGGCGGGGTGAAATTCTCGCGGCCGACATTGAAGGCGATGCGGGCATCGGTGCGCCAGCCGCAGAGGACGCCAAGGCGGCCATACTGGTCGTCATTGGGCTTCGCCACGATGCGCTCGGCCACCTCGCGCTGGAACATCAGGGTCAGCGACTGGAAGAAGGGCGGCCACGGATCGGTGGTGAGCCAGCCGATGAGGAGCTCGGTGCCGATATTGTAGGGCAGGTTCGCAACGATGCGCGTCGGGCCATCGGCGAGCGCGGCGTAGTCGGTTTCCATCGCGTCGCCGGAGATGATCTCCAGCCGGCCGGGATAGGCCGCCGCGATCTCGGCGAGGGCGGGCAGGGCGCGGTCGTCCCGCTCGATGGCGATGACCTTCCTCGCGCCCTCCGCAAGCAGTGCGCGGGTGAGGCCGCCGGGGCCGGGGCCGACCTCGATCACGGTGACGCCCTCGAGCGGTCCAGCCGTGCGGGCGATGCGTGCCGTCAGATTGAGGTCGAGCAGGAAATTCTGGCCCAGCTGCTTTTTGGCGCTGAGCCCATGCCGCGCGATCACTTCGCGCAGCGGCGGCAGGCTGTCGATCTGGCTCACGCGGTCAGCCGGTCCGCGAGGCGGATCGAGGCGAGCATCGAGTTCATCGAGCCATTGCCGCTGCCGGCGAGATCGAACGCCGTGCCATGGTCGGGCGAGGTTCGCACGATCGGCAGGCCAAGCGTGATGTTGACGCCTTCGTCGAACGCGACGGTCTTGATCGGGATCAGGGCCTGGTCGTGATACATTGCGATGATCGCATCGTACCGGCGCCAATTGGGCAGATAGAAGATCGTATCGGCCGAGACCGGGCCTTCGATGTTGATGCCGTTGCGCTGCAGGTCGAGCACGGTCGGCAGGATGATGTCGCGATCCTCGGTGCCGATGGAGCCACTCTCGCCCGCATGCGGATTGAGACCGGTGACGCAGAGCCGGGGCTCCTCGATGCCGAAGCGGGTGCGGAGGTCATGCTCGACGATCATCGCCGTTTCGCGGACCAGCCGCGGCGTGATGAGCCCGGGCACGTCGCGCAGGGGGACATGGACCGTCAGCGGCACGACACGCAGATCGTCATGCAGCAGCATCATCACGGGGAGGGGCGTGCCCTCGCCATTGGCGCAGAGCGCGGCGAGATATTCGGTGTGGCCCGGATATTTGAAGCCGGCATTGTAGAGCGCCGCCTTGTGGATGGGCGCGGTGACCAGCGCGCGGCAATGGCCGGCCAGCGTCTCGCCCACGGCGCGGCTGATCGATTCCATCACCACCTTGCCCGAGAGCGGGCTGGTGTCGCCCGGCTTGTCAGGCACGAGGCCCTCGACATGCGCGACGGGCAGCGCAACCGGGAACTGGCCATTGGCCTCGCCTACCGTGGTCTGTGCGAAATTGATGTTGAGGCCGAGCCGGCGGGCGCGGGCCGCGAGGAAGGCCACGCTGCCGAAGACGATGAAGGGCGGAAGCTGGAGCTCCGCCCTTTGTTCGTAGAGCCTCAGAATGAGGTCGGGGCCGATGCCGGCCGGCTCGCCCATGCTGACGGCGATGGGAGCGAGCGCCGCCATGGCTACTTCCTGATGATCTGGGCTTTCGCCAGAAGCTCGGCGAGGTACTTCTCGGCTTCCTGCTTGAGGCCGTTATTGCCGGCGTCCTGCCGGATGTTGTTGGCAATGAAGGTGGTGTCCTGCGACACCGACTTGGCGCAGATGGCCAGCATCGACACGCCATTCTCGACCACGCGCGGCTTGGTGATGCCGCCGACATTGAGCTTGCTCAACTCGTTGGACAGCGCATCGGGGAACTGCGTCGCATGCCGGCGGCCAAGGTCGCGCACGGCGGCGTCGGTGTAGCTGAGCGAGAGGTTCACGGCATTGTCGCAGCCGTTGAAAGCCTTCTTGTAGCGGTTGGCGTCGGCGGTGCGCTTGCTGGCATTGCTGCCGATAAACAGCACTTCCTTGAGGATGTAGTCGAAGCTGTTGGCGGCCGTCAGTTCGGTCTTCGCCTTGGCGTCAATATCGGCTTCGGAAACCTGTACGCGGGCGCTGATGACGCGACCGACGAGGCGGTTCCAGGCGATGCTGGCCTTGATGCGGGCGCGCAGGGCTTCGACGGGGACGCCATTATTGGTGAGGAGCGTCCTGAGGTTGGTCGCCGACACCTTGATGTTGCGGGCGACGTCGAGGAAGCCGGAATCGACATCGGCCTCGCTGACCTCGATGCCCTGGCGCGCCGCTTCCTGGATCTGGACCAGATCCTCGATCAGCTGCTGCGTGGCCTTGGCCGAACCGCCGCCGCCCTCGAGCTTGAGCAGCGCGACACGCTGCGAGATCTGCACGTCAGTAATGGGTTCGCCATTGACGGTGACCTTCACCGAGGCCGCGATGGCCGGGCCTGCTGCCAGAAGGATCATGGCCAAAAGCATGGCGCTGAGAACGCGGTGCATCTTCATAGTTTGCCTATCTTGGAACGCCCGCTTGCCTTGTCGCCGCTAATTGCGGCGAAATCTCGTGTCAGAAGGCAAGCTCGCCGTCCGGTCCCTTCAATTTGAAGTTGAAGCCGAAGCCCCAGCTGCTGGGGGTGAAATTGGCCGAGCCGCCCAAAGCGAGGTAGCCGTCGTCATAGTCGATGCCGGTCTTGGCGCTGGACCAAGCATTGGTTCTGAGATCCCAGGTCAGGGCGCCATTGACCGACCAATAGTCCCACATCGTGACCTTGGCACGGCCGGCAATCTCATGCTGATCGTCGACGATCCCGATGGCGGGAACGGCGGCGACGTAGATGTAATCCATCCCGACGCTGAACCAGGAGGGCGGGGCGTAGCTGACGCCGACGCCGGCGCGGGTGATGCGCCAGAGCGCCGGATCGACCTGCACCTTGGCGCCACCCGACAGGCCGCCACTGAAGCCGCCACGGGCGCTCGCGACGATGTAGGAGGCATCGGTGCCGAGCCCGGTCGCCGCGCCGATATTGACCTGATCGGTCACGCCGAGCGCGTTGAGGCCCGCGAGGTGGAAGGACTGCCCGGCCACCAGATCGAGCCAGCTGCCATCATCGAAGCTGCCGAGATAATGGCCGCCGATATTGGCGCGGAGCCCGGTTTCCTGCCGGTCGATGCCGGAGAAGCGGTTGTAGGAGAAAAGGTTCGACGTATCGAAGACGAAGCTGTGGGCATCGTCATTGTTGATGCCGACATGAGTTTCTGACGAGCCGCGATACACCAGCTGCGCGATGGGTTCGACCAGATGCGTGCCGCCGAGGCCCTGGCCCATGAGCGGCCAGCGCACGTCCATCGCCGCGATCGGCGTGGCGGAGAGCAGCGAGGTGGGCGGCGGGCCGAGGCCGCTGGCGCCGTCATAGAAGGCGCCGTCGAGCCGGAGGCCGAGATAGGGCGTGAAGGCGAGGCCACCGGGCGCGATGAGCTGGTTTTCCCACGCGCCTTCGACCATGGCGTGGACCTTGTTGCCCTCATAGCCCCAGTCGTAGCCGGCGCCAGTGTGGTCGGCTTCGCGGTGGACGCCCAGCAACTCGCCATTGAAGTTCAAGCGGCCCCAGCCGGGCTCGAGATCCTGCACATGGCTGGCCGTGACCTTGGGCAGGTTCATGCCCTGCTTCTGGTCGTCGCTGGCGTCGAAATTGCCGAGCCGGTTGAAGCGCTGGATGCGCGCGTCGATCCAGGTCTGGTCGGTCAGGTGCGTGGCATAGACCTGGTTGACCGAACTGTCCTCATCCGAGAGGGCATAATCGGGCAAATAGGCATTGTCGGTGAACACCGAATAGGACCAGCCGGCCTTCCAGTCCTCGACCGGCGTGAACTCGCCCGCCGTCTGGATGGCGCCGCGCCAGTTCCGGTCGCCCGGCAGGCCGGCATAGGCGCTGGGATCGAGCTGATAGATACCCGACGCCTTGATATCGATCTGGCCATAGCCCGGGAACCGCCAGGTGCCGTCGGCGCGGGCGAGAAAGCCCTGCCGGCTCATCAGCGTCGGGCTGAGAATGATGTCCGCGTCTTCGCCCACCGGCACGAAGAACGGCACGGTGAGCTCGGCGCCATGCTCCTGCGAATAATTGACCGACGGCATGCGCAGCCCCGTGGCGCGCGGCTGCGTCGGATCGGGCACCCAGAACCAGGGCAACCACGCGACCGGAATGCCCAACAGTTCAAGCGAGGGCTGTTCGAGCGTGACCGAGGCGCGGTCGCGGTCATAGATCAGCCGGGCCGATTTGACCTGCCAGCCGATGCGGCGGCCCTTTTCGTCGACGCACAGGCCACAGGGCGAATAGCTCGCCTCGGTCAGCACGGTTTCGAGTTCGGCCGCATAGCGGACGTCGCGCGCCGTGATGACGGCACCCTGCGCGGTGGTGAGGGTGAGGGTGTCGAAGAAGGCTTCCTTCATCTCGCCCGTCACTTCGATCCGTTCGGTCTCATAGACCGAGCCAGCGGGATCGCGCATCACCACGCCGCCGATGGCGAGGAGGTCGCCGGTCTGCTGGTTGTACTCCAGCCGGTCGGCGCGGATGGTGTAGCCTTGGTAGGAGAACAGCACATCGCCTTCGGCCGAGATCAGGTCGCGGCGGGCGTCGTAGTTCAGCCGGTCGGCCTCGACCGCCGCCGGGCCTTCGCCCGGGCTGATCTGCATGTCGAAGAAGCCTTCGGGCAGCAGGGCCGCCTGGGCAGGCAGCGCGGTGCTGCCGAAAAGCAGGAATCCGGTAAGCGCAGCGCGGACCAGGGTGGTGCGCGACAGGAAGGCGGCATCAATGCTGGGGCGGAATACCATCACGCTCGCCCGTCTTCCTTGTACAGCAGTACCGTCGACCCAATCACCACGGCCACGAATGCCGGCCCGAGGGCGGCAAATGCGGGATCCAACACCCCGGCGAACCCTGAGCGGTTCGCCAGTTCAGTCACCACATAAACCACAAAACCAAGAACGACGCCATAAAGGACTGCCCCACCATACTTATTTGTCCTTTGATAAGTTGAGGTAAACGACCCGCCTGAGGCGCTCATGCGACGGCCCTCCGTAGCCTGAGAGGCGACCGCGGCCGCAGGCGAACCAGCAGCACCAGCAACGACAAAGCCGCGAGAACCATGCTGCCGCCGGCCCCGCTGAGCGCCATGGGTCCTGGCAGGAAGGTCGTCAGGCTCCGTTCGAAAAAAGCAGCCCCAAGCACGCTCAGTTCGATCGGCAGCCCCGCGCGCCTGCGCTTGCCGGAGGGAAAGGCTGCCAGCGCGGCCACGAACAGGCAGATTGCCATGACGCGCATAGCCTCGGCTGTACGGCGCTGCAGCGACCGCATTTCGCCCTCGCCGACGGGTTGGGCGAAGAACTCGTAGCTCGGGGTCGAATCGAGGCTCGTGCCGCTACCGTCTTGCCCGGTCAGCGAACTGAGTTCGAGGTCGTAGCGGGCAAAGGAAATCTCGGAGAAGCGGCCCTCAGAGGTCATCTGCTGCATTGCGCCGTCCTGCATGCGCAGCACGAAGCCTTGCTCGTCGCGTGTGATGATCGCCGATTTGGCAAAGTAGGTCCGTCGCGGCTCGCCTCGCGAATCGTCGGCGAAGAAATCGACAATGCGGCCCTCAGAATCACGCGAACCGATAACCAGCGACACGCCGTCTGCGATTTCGGTGAAGCGGTGCGGCACCATGCTGCGCGACACAAGATCGGCCGCGATGCTGGCCGACCAGTTGGTGATCGAGCGGTTGGCGAGCGGCTCGATCACATGGGTCAGCAGCAGCAGGGCCGCCGCGCCACCTAGTGCGTAGCCGGCGATCGCCCGCATCAGCGAGGGGACGAGGGCGCTGACGTGGATGATTTGCAGCTCGCTGCGGTCCTGCAGGCTGCGCAGGGCGCGGCCGAGGCCGATGCCGATGCAGACGTAGAGGAAGACGATGCCGAGCGAAGGCATGCCGAGCAGTGCCTGGCCCAGCAATGTCCACAGGCTCTGGCCACGGGTGGCCACCACGTCGAACAATCTCAGGCACTGAATCAGGAACAGCAGAAACGCCGCGATGCCGAACAGGGCCATCGCTTCGATCGAAAAAAGCCTGAGAAGATAGCGACTTAGGCGCATATTATGCCGCCGCACTTAAGGCCGAATATCGCCAAAACCCCGTTGTTCGTCCCCCGTGGCGGAGTCTGGGGAGGTTCGGCGGCGAAGGCAAGGCGAGGGCGCCGCTATTGACGCGATAGGGCAAGACCTGTTGCTTCGCTGCATGTCCCAGACTCTCGTGATCCGTACCGCCGCCCTGCCGCTTATTCCGGCAGATGTCCTTGTCATCTATGCCGGTGAGGGCATGGCGCCTCGCGCTGCCGCGGCCGAAGCGTGGGCCGCCACCGGGCTCGATTTCGAGCAGGTGGCGGGTGCCGCGCGCTTCACCGGCAAGCCCGGGCAGATGATGCTGTTTCACGCGCCGGCAGGACTCGCCGCGAAGCGCTTGCTGGTGCTCGGCGCGGGCAAGCTCGATCCCGACAAGCCGGCGAGTGCGACGGCGTGGTCGGACCGGGGCGGGTCGCTGATGGCGAAGCTGCCGGCCGAGGTGAGCAGCGTATCGGTGCTGCTCGATGGGCACGAGGCGATGCCCGCGGCGGTGGCGGAACTGGCTGCCGGCATCCGGCTGCGGCACTACAAATTCGACCGATACAAGACCCGCCGCAAGGACGACGAGTCGCCCGCGACGCTCACCCTCACGCTGCACGTCAATGAACAGGCGCTCACCGACGCGGCCATCGCCATGCGGATGGCGGTGGCCGAGGGGACGCTGTTGGCACGCAACCTCGTCAACGAGCCGGCCAATGTGCTGGGCACCGAGGAGTTCACCGCCGAAGCACAGAAGCTCGCCGCGCTGGGCGTCGAGATCGAGGTGCTGGGCGAGCCCGAAATGCGGGCGCTCGGTATGAATGCGCTGCTGGCGGTGGCGCAGGGTTCGGCGCGCCCGCCGCGGCTCATCGTCATGCGCTGGAACGGCGGCGCAGCGGACACGGCGCCGGTGGCGCTGGTGGGCAAGGGCGTGGTGTTCGACTCCGGCGGCATCTCGATCAAGCCCGGGCTGGGCATGGAGGACATGAAGGGCGACATGGGCGGCGCGGCCGCCGTGGTCGGCACGATGCAGGCGCTGGCGTCGCGCCGGGCCAAGGTCAACGTCGTGGGGATCGTCGGGCTGGTCGAGAACATGCCCAGCGGCACCGCGATGCGGCCGGGCGATATCCTCACCGCCATGTCGGGCACGACCATCGAAGTGGTGAACACCGACGCCGAGGGGCGGCTGGTTTTGGCCGATGCGCTGTGGTTCGCGCAGCAGCGCTACAAGCCGCGCGCCATCATCGACCTTGCAACGCTCACCGGCGCCATCGTGGTGGCGCTGGGCAATGATCATGCGGGCCTCTTTTCCAACAGCGACGAATTGTCGGGCCAGTTGCTCGCGGCGGGTCTTGCGACCGGGGAGAAGCTGTGGCGCATGCCGCTCGCGCCGGCCTATGACAAGATCATCGAGAGCCGCTTTGCCGACATCAAGAACTCCGGCGGCCGGCCGGCGGGGTCGATCACCGCCGCGCAGTTCCTCGCGCGCTTCATCGCCAATGGCACGGCATGGGCGCATCTCGACATTGCTGGCGTGGCGCTGGGTTCGCCGCACAGCGAGACCAATGTGTCGTGGGGACCGGGATTCGGCGTAGCGCTGCTCGACCGCTTCCTCCGCGACGGCTACGAAGAGCAATGACCGACATCCTCTTCTACCATCTGGAAGTGCAGCCGCTTGAGCGGGTGCTGCCGGTGTTGCTCGAAAAGACGCTGGAGCGCGGCTGGCGGGCGGTGGTCGAGACCTCGAGCATCGAGCGCGCGGCGGCGATCGACGCGATGCTCTGGACCTTTCGCGACGACAGCTTCCTGCCGCACGGCATGGCCGGCAGCGAGCACGATCCGGAGCAGCCGGTGATCATCGTCGCCAATGAGGGCAACGCCAACGGCGCCAATGTGCGCTTCTATGTCGATCGAGCCGTGCCGCAATCGGGCGAGGGCTATGAGCGTATCGTGTTCATGTTCTCGGGGCATGACCCCGACGCGGTGACCGAAGCGCGCGCCGCGTGGCGCACGCTCAAGGACGGCAACACGCTGACCTATTGGCAGCAGGACGAAGGCGGCCGCTGGGCCAAGATGGCCTGACGCCGGCGCCACTGAACTGACTGGAGACACTCAATGCCGCGTTGGTTGCGGATCACGCTGATCATTCTCGTTCTGCTGCTGGTGACGGGCGGCGGTGCCTATTACTGGCTGATCGGCGACGGCAACCCGCCGGGGACGCTGCAAGCCTATCGTCTCGACCTTGAAGCCGTGCGCGCCAAGGCGGAGGAATTGCCGGGCGGCAAGGCGAGCGCCATCGAAGTCGAGACAATTGCCCGCTTCAGTTTTCCGGCCGTGGCGGCCGTGGGGGGCGATGGCTGGGAGGGGAAGCCCTTGGGCGTGTTCTCGTACCAGATCGTGCTGCCCACCGACACGATCGTCGTTGATACGGCGTTTCCGGCGGATCTCGTGACCGGCATCGATGCCGATATCGACGCGGCGGCCTATGCCCGTATGGACCAGGCGATGGCCGACGCGACGCAGATCGTGGTCACCCATGAGCATGCCGACCATATTGGCGGCATCGTCGCCAATGACGATCCGGCGCGCCTGCAGAAGGCGCTGCGCCTCACCAGCGAACAGGTCGCCAGTCTGCCGAGCTATGGCCTCGCGCTGCCAACCGCGCTGAGCGACTACATGCCGCTCGACTATGCCGACATGATCGCGCTGGCGCCCGGCGTCGTGCTGGTTCGGGCGCCCGGCCACACCCCGGGCAGCCAGCTGGTTTATGTGAAGCGCGAGGACGGCCGCGAATTGCTGTTCATCGGCGACATCGGCTGGACCGAGCGCAATATCGAGACGGGCAAGGGCCGCCCGCGACTGGTGTCGCAGTTCATCCTCAACGAGGACCGCGACGCGGTGTTCGCCGAACTCGCCTGGCTGAAGGCCCTGCACGAAGCGGAGCCGGATTTGGCAATCGTGCCCGGGCACGATCTCGAGGCCGTCGATGCGCTGGTGGCAAGCGGCGCGCTCAGGGCGGGGTTTACGTCGCAGTTCTAGACGTAGCCGTCCTCAAGGAACAGCAGCGCCGTCAGCCCGACCAGGACAGCGACGACGGCCGGACCACCCGTTGCGGCGAGTGGCGTGATGACCTGCGCATTGCCGGCGCGGATCGCCATCTCGTTGAGCGTGAAGAGCACGAAGCCCACGACCAGACCCTGCATCATCGCCCCGCCATAATTGGCGCGGCGCCGATAGCGCGCCGTCAGCGCGAAGGCGACCAACATGGCGCCCACCACCATCACGGGCAGGGCGAAGGCGCGGTAAAGGCTCGTCAGGGACACGGCCCTCAGTTCAGGGCTGGTAACGTCGGCCACCGCAGCGGATAGCAGCTCGGCCACGGTGAGATCGCGCGCCTTCGACACGGCAAGATCGAGGTCTGCCAGCGTGGTCGTCGTCGATATGTCCAGGCTTGAGAAGGGTTCGGGCGCCCGGTCCGGGCGGTGGATCGCACCGTCGCTGAGCGTCCAGTGACCCAGCGACAGCACGGCTGTGGCGGCGACGTATTGCGCTCGGGGGGAGGCCGAGGTCTCGAAGATGCGCACGCCTTCGAGGTGCGGGGGTGCCGTGGCGCGGGCCCGGTCGGCGTGGAGGATGTAAGGGCCACTGCTGCCCGTCTGCTCGAGCCAGATGTCGCGCGTGCTGCGGCTGGTGCCACCGGACAGCGAGCGGTCTGTGCTGACCGTCCACGATTCGCCCAGCAGCGAGGCCCCGGCGGTGAGCACGAACAGGACGGCAACCGGCACGCGGATAAGCCGCCACAGCGAGTAGCCGACCGCCTTGAGGATGGTGAGCTCCTGCCGGCCCTGCAGATCGAGCACCGCCGCCATGGTGCCGATCAGCACCGTGATTGGCAGCGAACCGATGGACCAGCGGATCGCCGGTACCACCATGCCCAGTACCGCCAGTGGCAGACCGCCGACGGCCGAGAGCGTGGCGAAGCGTGAGGTGTTGAGGGACTCGACCAGGATCATCAGCCCGAGAAAGACTACGACCACAGTGCCGACGCGCGCCAGCACGCGGCGCAGGACGATCGAGTCAATCCGGTTGAGCAGGGTCATAATCCTCGGCGAGGTAGATATCGAACGTCCAGACATGCCGGTCCGCGCGCATCACCTGCACTTCATCGAGCTTGGTGACCTTGGCAAACTGGCTTGCGGTGAAGTCTATGTTGAACAGCCTGTCGGCCACAACTATGGCATCCCGGCCGCGATTGGCGTCGGCATTCCACCAGAAGTCATATTGTGATGGCAGCGGGTTGAAGGCCGTTACCTGGGGATCGTGGAGGGCAAACGCCAACTGTGCAGCGTAGGTGTAGCGCGTTGCGGCGAGTATCGAACCGGGATGTGCGGCCGTCGCCTCGCGGACGGCCTCGCCGACCTCGGGCCATCCATAGTTCGCCGCGGTGCCGGGATCGTAGAAGATAGGCGAGCGCATCGGCACGACGGCATAGTTCCAGCCCGCGACGCTGCCCATGTAGAGGGCAAGCGCGATCTGCGGGAGCAGCAGCCATTTGCGGCCAATGACCATTGGGCCGATCGCCGCCAGCGCCATGAAGGCCGCGATATTCCAGTGCAGAAAGATATCGCGGTAGAGCGCGACCGTCGCGAGGCACAAGGTCGAGATCGCGAAAATGCTGATTGCCAGCACGCGGGCGGTGCGTTGCGCTTCGGGGACAGGGCGGCGGAACAGCATGATGACCGCGCCGATCAGGAAGAACGGCCCAAGCGGGATCGCCATCAGCAGCAGGAATTTGACCGGCCCGAGCCAGTCGATGCGGCTCCAATTGCTGTCCGGGCGTTCGATGAAGTGGAAGGTCAGCGTGGCGAACTGTTCCTGCACGTTCCAGATCAGCACTGGCAGCTGGATCGCCGCGATAACCAGCACCGCGAGGTAGGGGTGCGGAGTGGCCCACAGGCGCCGGAGCCGCGGATGTATGACGAGGAAGGCCGCCAGCCCGAAGGCAAGGAGAATGCCGTTATATTTGGTGAGCGTGGCGAGCCCAGCGAGAACCGCGGCAGCATAGAACCAGCGCAGGGCCACCCGCCGGTCCGCCTCCATCCGTAAGGCAAACTCCAGCGCGCAGAAGCAGGACGCCAGCATCAGGAACGCCAGCAAATGGTCGTGAAAGGCCGGTGTCGTGAAGATGAAGACTACCGGCATCGTCATGAAGATTGCCGCCGACTTCCAGAACCACTGCTCGGTGTTGTCGGGGGCGAGACGTCGCGCGAAGCCCCACAGAATGCCCAGCGACCCGGCCAGCGTGAAGAGCGTCAGGATGCGCAACGCGAAGGGCGACCAGCCCAGTACAGAGGCGACGATGCCCAGCAGCCAGGCATGCAGCGGCGGATGGTCGAAAAAGGACCATTGCGGATGCTGCCCCCAGATCCAGTAGTAGGCTTCGTCGCCCATCGGGTTGACGGCGAAATCGAACCATAGACGCAGGCCGATGAAATAGAGAACGACGAGCCGGTAGATCCAGATCCATGCCGCATGTTCGCGGCGGGCCGGGTCCCAGCTCATGCCCGCTCCGCTTCTTCCAACTCGCCGCTGAGCGTCAGCCAGCGTTCTTCGGCGGCGGCGAGGTCGGCGGTGAAGCGGGCCTTGTCCTTGCCGAGGAGGGCGATGCGGGCGGGGGCGCCGTCATAGAGCTTGGGGTCGGCGAGGAGGGCATCGACCTTTTCGAGCTCGACCTTGAGGCGGGCGAGCTTCTGCTCGGTCTCCTTGATGGATTTGCGCAGGGGCGCGACTTCGGCGCGGCGCGCGGCGCTGTCCTGCCGGGCCGCCTTCTTGTCGACGATCGCGGCCGGCTGGAGCGCGGGGGCGACCTTCTGCTTGTCTTTCCCCGAGGTCAGCATGCGCTGGTAGCTGTCGAGATCTTCGTCGAATTCCTCGATCGTGCCGTTCTGCGCGATCCAGAGCTTGTCGACGGTCGCCTCGATCAGATGCCGGTCATGCGAGATGATCAGCACGGCGCCGGTGTAATCGTTCAGCGCTTCGACCAATGCGTCGCGGCTGTCGATATCGAGATGGTTGGTCGGCTCGTCGAGGATCAGCATGCCGGGGCCGCCGAAGGTGATGAGGCCGAGCAACAGGCGTGCGCGCTCGCCGCCGCTCAGATTCTTGACCGGCGTGTCCATGCGCGAGGTGGTGAGGCCCATCTGCGCGATGCGGCTGCGGCGCTTGGCCTCGCTGTCATACGGCATCATGTCGATGACATGCTCGAGCGGCGTCTGCTCGGGCTTCAGGCTGTCCATCTGGTGCTGCGCGAAATAGGCGATATCGAGCCCCTTCGAGCGCCGCATCTCGCCGCCCATCGGCTTGAGGCCGCCAGCGAGGAGCTTGGCGAAGGTCGACTTGCCATTTCCATTGACGCCGACGAGCGCGATGCGGTCGTCGGGGTCGATGCGGTTGTTGATGTGGCGCAGGATCACCTTGTCGCCATAGCCCACCGACACATTGTCGAAGGTCATCATCGGCGCGGCCGGGATCTTCTTCGGATTCTGGAACTGGAACGGCGCCGCATATTCGTCGAACATCGCGGCCGGCGGCTTCAGCTTCTGGATCATCTTGACGCGGGCCTGCGCCTGCTTGGCCTTGGTGGCCTTGGCCTTGAAGCGGTCGACGAAGCTCTGCAGATGCGCGATCTGCTCCAGCGTGCGCTCACGACTCTTGTTGTTGAGCTCCATCTGCATGCGGCGCGTTTCTTCGAACGTGTCGTAGCCACCCTTGTAGTAGGTGAGCTTGCCGTGCTCGAGATGGACGATCGACGTCACCGCCTTGTTCAGCAGGTCACGGTCGTGGCTGATCATGAACACGGTGTAGGGATAGGTCGCGAGATATTTCTCGAGCCACAGCGTGCCTTCGAGATCGAGATAGTTGGTCGGCTCGTCGAGCAGCAGCAGATCGGGCTGGCTGAACAGCACGCCGGCGAGCGCCACGCGCATGCGCCAGCCGCCCGACAGCTCCGACGTCGGGCCGAGTTGCCGGTCCTGCTCGAAGCCGAGGCCCTTCAAAATGGTCGCGGCGCGCGCTTCGGCGGTGTGCGCGTCGATATCGGCGAGACGCATGTGGATGTCGGCGATGCGGTGGGCGTCATGCGCCGTTTCCGCCTCGGCCAGGAGGGCGGCACGCTCGGTATCGGCGGCCATCACCGTTTCCAGCACCGACAGCGAGGTGGCCGGCGCTTCCTGGGCCACGGCGCCGATCCGGGCGCGCCGGTTGACCTCGATCGAACCGGAATCGACGGCAATCTGCCCAAGGATCAGCTTGAACAGCGTGGTCTTGCCGCTGCCATTCTTGCCGACAAACCCGGCTTTCGCCCCGTCTGGCAGCACGATTGACGCCCCCTCGAACAGCGGGCGGCCCTGAATGCGGTATGTGAGGCTGGAAACACTAAGCATAAGGGCGGTCACATAAGGATTTGCGGGAGTCTTGGCAACCGGACCGGACTTGCCACCGTCACCCGTCGCGGATAAAAGGCGCGACCTTTTCCGCACCTTTCAGGACATTTCACATGGCTCTCGAGCGCACCTTCTCGATCATCAAGCCCGATGCGACCCGTCGCAACCTCACCGGCAAGATCATTGCCAAGATCGAGGAGGCTGGCCTCCGCGTCGTCGCTTCCAAGCGCATCCACATGACCAAGGACCAGGCCGGCGGTTTCTACGCCGTCCACAAGGAACGCCCGTTCTATGGCGAGCTGGTCGAGCAGATGAGCGCCGCTCCGGTGGTCGTGCAGGTTCTCGAAGGCGAGAACGCGATCCTCAAGTACCGTGAAGTGATGGGCGCCACCAACCCGGCCAATGCCGCGCCGGGCACCATCCGCAAGGATTTCGCCCTGTCCGTGGGCGAGAACTCGGTGCACGGTTCCGACGCGCCGGAGACCGCGGCGCAGGAGATCAAGTTCTTCTTCACCGACGCCGAGATCGTCGGCTAAGATTTGAGGGCCGGCAGCGATGCCGGCCCTTTTCATTTGAGGGGGAGGGGAACCCAAATGCCGTATGTCAACGTCCGCATTACCGCCGATAACAACACGGCGGCACAGAAAGAGCGCGTCATCCAGCGCATTACCCAGGTGCTGGTCGAGGAACTGGGCAAGGACCCGGCGACCACTTTCGTCGTCATCGACGAAGTCCCGACCGACAATTGGGGCCACCGCAGCACGACGGTGACCAAGCTGCGCGCCGCCAAGGCCGCTGCCACTAAGGCGACCGCGAAGAAGGCGCCGGCAAAGAAGGCCGCGACGCGCCAAGCCTGATGCCCGAAATCCTCGTCCACATCGCCGAGGGCCGGACGCCGGAGTCCAAGAAGGCGCTTATGAAGGACATCACCGACGCCGTGGTGAAGAATTTCGGCGTCGCTGCGGAGCGCGTGGTCGTCCAGATCGTCGAATCGTCCAAGGACAACAAGTCCCGCGGCGGCGTGCCCTTCAGCGAGCTGTAGCGGGCCGCGCGCCGACGAACAGGTGCGCCGCGACC
This sequence comes from Hyphomicrobiales bacterium, assembly GCA_004144345.1. Taxonomy (GTDB): domain Bacteria; phylum Pseudomonadota; class Alphaproteobacteria; order Rhizobiales; family Devosiaceae; genus Devosia_A. The sequence goes on along the minus strand of SEEL01000001.1, from coordinate 108,566 downwards.
AGGATCACCGCGCCGCCGGCGGCCAGCCCGGCCGCCACCACGAACATCAGCGGATAGTCGGGGCTGGCCGAGGTGAGCAGGCCGAAGAGGCCTGCCGAGGCGATCACCGCCGCCACGCGGGTCACGTCGAGCAGCGAGGTCGAGAGGCCGACGCGGTTGCGGATGGCGTCCTGCATGTAGCTGATGGGTATGCTGACCAGCGCCGCCGTCGCCGGCCCGTTGAGCAATTGCAGCCACAGGATCTCGGTCACCGAACCGGCGCGGCTCAGGAAATAGAGATAGAGGCCGTAGAGCAGCGCCGCCGCGGCGATGATCGCATATTTGGGCACCCAGCGGAGCAGATAGCCCCAGAGCAGCATGAAGGGCAGCTCGACGCCCGCGGCGAGCCCGGCATAGAGGCCGAGATCGGCATAGCTGCCGCCGAGCGTGATGGTGACGAGCAGCGGCGTCGAGACCATGGTGATCTGCGTCGCCATCATGATGAGGAACAGCCCGCCAATGCCGACCATGATGGCGGGATCGATCGCCGCAGCCGGCGCAGTACTCCGACCATCGGCGGCCTTCGGCGCGCCGGCGACCCGGCCCTCGGGCGTCATCAGGATCAGCGTGAAGATCGCCGCGCTGGCGAGGTAGGCGGCGATGGCGATACCATAGACGCTGAACACGCCATTGCTGACCGCAACCCACCCGACGATGGGCGGCAAGACGGTCCAGGCGACGGCGAAGATGGTCCGCATCACCGAGTTCATGAACTCGGCGCGGGCTGGCGCCTCGCGATTGTAGTAGGCCCGCGCATAGGCGAAGGACTGCGAGAACACCGCCATGCCGAAGGGCAGGAGGACGCACATGGCGGCAATGAAGGCCAATTGCGTCCGGAACAGCAGGATCAGCCCAAGTCCCACGGCCCCGGTCAAGGCGCAGCCGATCACGAGCAGGCGCCGGTCGGGCATCCGGTCCGAGAGATAACCCAGCGCCAGCGCTGCCGCGGCACCGACCAGCGACGATACCGACAGGATCAGCGAATAGGCGGCATTGGGCAGGCCCAGCGCCTCGATGGCGACGATCGAGCCGTAATTGACGGTCGAGGCGAAGATGCAGCCCATGGCGAACGCGTTCGCGGCGAGCAACAGGGTGACGCGCAGGCCGGAGCGGGCAGGGGATGTCATCGGAGCCTCCGGAATCGGCGATAGCGGACCGCCTCGGGTGATGCCAACAAATTCGGGTGCGATCAGCCATCAGGCGCGTTGATGGGCGGCTCGGGAACCAGCGGGCCAAGTAGGGGTTTGCCCCCCAGAGCGCAGAAGGAGAGCCAGATGGCGGACGACAAGACCTTTGTTGCCGGGCAGGACCGCGCCCGCGTGGCAGCCGAGGAAGAATATCAAGTGGCGGCCTTCGCCCGTCGGCATGGCATGAGCCCCGACGAGGTGATCGAGATGATCGAGCGGATCGGCAATGACCGCGACGCCCTCGAGCGCGAGGCTGCCAAGCTCCGCCGGCACTGACGCCGCCAGTCACCCGGCGCCTTGGCGGGTAGCAGACATGCACGCCCGGCGGTTGCCGGATCACCTTTCATGCCCCATCTCACGGATATGAAAGGAGAAAAGGATCATGGGATTTATCGATAGCCTCAAATCGGTGGTGCGCCCCCGCTCGCGTGGCGACGCCGAACTGGATTATCTGAACGAGTCGATGTCGGTCGCAGACCTCGAAATGCGCCAGCGCGAAATCGACCGCGGCCGCTTCCGGCATTTGCCGCGCCGCGGCTGATACGCTAATGCCTTGGCGCGGGGACGGCCCTGCGCTGCCACTCTGTTCGGTCGGGACGACCCGCCATTTAAGGAGAAATCCCAATGGCTTGGGTCTATCTCGTGCTCGCGGGCCTGTTTGAAATCACCTGGGCGATCGGTCTCAAATACGCCGAGGGTTTCACCAAGCTCGTCCCCTCCGCCATCACCGTTGTCGGCATGATCCTCAGCGTGATCCTGCTCGGCCTCGCGCTGCGCGAGATGCCGGTCGGCACCGGCTACGCGATCTGGACCGGCATCGGCACGGTCGGCGCCGCGATCCTCGGGATGATCCTCTTCGACGAGCCGGCAACGGCGCTCCGCATCGGCTGTATCGGCCTGATTGTGGCGGGGATCATCGGCCTCAAGCTGTTCTCCTGAGCTGAAGCGCAACCCCGATGTTGCCGGGCGGCAACGGCGCCGCGACATTTTTGCTCCTGCCGAAAATCTTCATGGAACCTTTTGGGCTTTCGCTTAAGCATAAGCGGGCGCGAATGATTTTCGCGCCTCCAGGAGCAACCCCTCGCAATGGCGGAGCGTCGGCCAAAGCGGTTTGTTGAAAGGCAAACCATGCCCGTTCGTGTGTCCGAAGTCGCCTCAGTTCTTGCGCTTCTCCTCCTTCTCCTCATTGCCAAGCAGTTGCCGTTCTTCGCCCTGCTGCCGGTCAACAGCATCATGGGGATCACCTCCTTCGCCTTCGCCATCTATCTGTCGCTGCGGCTGTTCAACTTCGAACTCGCCCGCATTCGCGCGGAATAGGGCAACAAGCCGAGTATTCGGTTGAACGGTGTCGCCAGTTCGTGTTTGAAGCGGGAAATCACTCGCTTTGGCAGAATCCATGCAACTGACCGACACCTTCCGGCCCCGCGACAGCAACGTCGCTTCCGAGGACTTTGACGGCGAGTTCGTCGTTCTGGATCTCGAGAGCGGCAAGTATTTCAGCCTGGCGGATGGCGCCGGCGTCGTGTGGCGTGCGCTGCAGGACGGACATTCCATCGAGTCGATGACCGCCGGCCTTCCCGCGGGCGACACGCGCCGGGGAACGATCGAAAGCCTCGTTGGCGCACTGGTGGCGCACACGCTGATCGTTGCCGAAGCGACGGCGGCGACGCCGTCGGAGGCCACGGCGCAGGCGGTGGCCGCGTCGGGTGGTCCGTTTACGGTCGAAGTCTACGACGACCTTGCCGATCTGCTGGTTGCCGACCCGATCCACGATGTGGACCAGGGGGCCGGTTGGCCGCGCCGGCCGCAGGACGACTGATCGGTGGGCGACACCGCCAGCCTCGACAGCAGCAATGCCCACATTGTCGCGCGCGACCTCATCGCGCGTGGGCGGGCCCTGCGCGGGCAGGGTGAGATGATCGCCTTCAGCCTGCCGGGCATCCGCATCGACGCCAGCTTCCTGACGCCGGGCTATGCCGATCTGTGCAGGCGCGCAGTCGTCAATGATCCGGCTTACGCGGATGGCCAGCAGCAATCGCTGGCCGTCTCCATTTTCGACCACGAGACGCGCCCCGACGTGCCGCGCGCTATGTGGGCCGAAACCGATTTTGGCATTGCGCCGCTGGCCACTGGCCTCGCGCCCGGCGGCATCGAGGGCGCCTTCGACGTCGACAACTACCTGTGGCAGTTCTTCGACCCGGCAACGGGCGAGGGCGTCGAAGCACAGAAGCGCCCCGGCGCCTTTCCGCCCTGGGTGGCGTCGTTCCCGCTGCGCAATTTCGCCCATTGGGGATACCAGCGGCTGGGCTGGCGCCTGATCCATGCCGGCACCCTGGCCGTCGACGGCCGCGGCATCATGCTGATCGGCGCGGGCGGCTCGGGAAAATCGGGCACATCATTGGCGGGCGTCATGGGTGGGCTCGAGAGCGTCGGCGACGACTACGTGGCCATGCAACTGACCGAGGCGGGCGTGCGCGCTTACCCCGTCATCAAGCTGATGAAGCAGGACGCCAAAGGGCTAGCCCGCACCGGGATCGATGCCGCGAAATTCGGGCTTGGCGAGCCCAATTGGCAGAACAAGTACGAGTTCGATTTTGAAGTGCTGGAACGTGGCCGCCGTGCCCGGCAGATCGATCTGCAGGCGATCCTCTTGCCCCGTATCGCGCACCAAGCGCGCTCGACCTTCACCAGGGCGCCGGCGCGCGCTGCCATGATCGGTCTGGCGCCGAGCAATCTGCAGCAATTGCCAGGTGGCTGGCGCGAGGGGCTCGGCTTCACCGCCGAAATCGCCCGCCGCTTGCCGGCCTATTACCTCGATCTCAGCACCGACCCGTCAGAGATCGCCGACGCTATTGCTACGTTCATCGCGGAGCCCCGGTCATGAAAGTCGCGGTGATGATGGCCGCCTACAACGCGGCAGCGACGCTCGACTATTCGCTCGGCTCGCTGTTGCGGCAGCGCGGCGACGCCAAGCTCGATATTATCGTCGTCAATGACGGCTCGACCGATGGCACCGGCGATGTGGTCCGACGCATTGCCGCCGAGGCGCCGGAGATCAGGCTCATCGAGACGCCTAACCAGGGCATCACGCGCACGCGCAACATGCTGCTCGATGCCTTGGCGCCGGATACTGATCTCGTGACGACGCTCGACTCCGACGACCTCTCACCGGCAGGGCGCTTCGCTCGGGACATACGATGGTTCGCGGAGGATCCGGACCTCGACATGCATTACGGCTACATGCAGGTGTTCCGGGGAGCGATTGGCGATGACCTGGCGCCGGTAGCATCGGCGTTGACGGCCAGAGTACGTGGCATCCATCTGGGGACGCTGCTCGCCCGCCTGCCGCTCGTCCAGCGCATTGGTAAATTCGACGATGCCTTCGCCCAGGCCGAAGACACCGACTACATCTTCCGTGCCCTGGAACTGTCGCCGAACGTGAAGCTCGTCGATGACCTGTGCTATTTCTATCGTCGGCACAACGGCAATATCAGCCGCGACACCGCGACCGCGCGTCGTGATTTTGCGCGTGCGACGCTGATGTCGATCCGTCGGCGGCGCGCCACGAATGCACCGGGCGTCCCCGCTGGCTTCTTCGACGGGAGCGAAACGCTCGGGGGCATAGACTGGTGGCATGGCGATGACTGAAGCCTATTCCGTCGTCATTCCCGCCTACAATGCGGCGGCCTTTATTCGCGAAACGCTTGCCTCCGTCATGGCGCAGACCCTGCCGCCGTCGCAGATCATTGTGGTGGACGACGGCTCGTCCGACGACACGGCCGAAATCGCCGGGAGCATTGCTGGCGTCGAGGTGATCCGGCAGGCCAATGGCGGTCCGGGCAAGGCAACGACGACAGGATTTGCTGCCGTAAGGAACGGGATCATCGCGACGCTCGACGCCGACGACCTCTGGCTCGCCGATAAGGTGGAACGCCAGCTCGCCGCGATGACGGCGGATATCGCCGGCCTGTTCGGGCGCATGACCAACTTCCGCGACGATCCCGCGAACGCGGACCCTGCGGCGGCCTATGACGGGCTGAGCCGCTCGACCATGGTGATCCGCACGGCGGTGGCCCTTGCGACGGGACCGATCATCGATCCGCCCGGCGCTGGCGACATGGTGGATTGGCTGGCGCGCGTGCGCGAGGGTGGGCATCGCATGATCGTCCTGCCAGAGCTCGTTACCCTGCGCCGGGCGCACGCCGCGAGCATGACCGCCAAGGGCGCGAGCAATGTGGCGGCTGGATATCTGAGCGTTGCCCGTGCTGCCCTGTTGCGGCGGCGCGCGGCCGCGAAGGATGAGAAATGACGATCCGCGAGCAGCTTGCCAAGCTGAAGCCGACAACGCCGCGCGGGCCGTTCCCCACACTCGCCTGGGCATGGCCGACGGGCGAGCGCGACCTGCTGCTCCGCGCGGCGATCATGCCGGATCTCGCCAAGGCCGCCGCAGCCTATGATGAGTGGCAGAAGACCGTTCCATTCGAGAATGCCTATATGGCGACGCAGCGCCTGCTGGTGGCCATTTCCTATCGCATGCCGGAGAGCATTTTGCCGGCGGTGGACCGGGCGCGGTTGAAGGGCGTCGAGCGCAAGCTTTGGAGCCAGTGCATGGTGGCGCTCAAAGCCGCCGAACCGGCACTGGCCGCGATCGAGCAAGCCGGCGTCGATGTGATGGTGTTCAAGGGCGCGGCACGATCGGCGCTCGACATCTCCGATTTGCGCGGACGCTATGCGGCGGAACTCGACCTGCTGGTGCGGCCGCAGGAATATGTGCGGACCTGGGACGCCATCGAGGCGGCCGGCTGGAAATATGTGGTGGGCTTCCGGCCCAACCTCGGTCGCCTCATCGGCGCCAATCTGACGCGTGGCAAGGAGGACGAACTCGACCTCCATAAGTACCCCTATCACCAATTGCTGCTGTCCGACGTGACGCCGGACGGGCTGTGGGCCCGGGCCACCAAGCACAGATTTTTCGGTCACGACGTCTTCGTTCCCTCGGCCACCGACCGCCTGCTGATGGCGATTGCCCATGGCGGCATTGGCGGGCACGAAAACAGCGACTGGCTGGTCGATAGCGCGCTGCTGGTGCAGGGCGGGGAAGTGGACTGGCCGCTGTTCATCGAGCTTGCCCGGCAGCGGGGCACGTCGTCCCACGCGGCAATCGCACTGTCTTATCTGGCCGGCCCGCTGGAAGTGCCGGTGCCGAAGGAGCCGCTTGCTAGGCTGATTTCGGCGTCGCGCTGGCACCCGCTGCAGCGCGCCAGCGCCCTGTTGCAGAGCCGTCCCAAGCGTGAGCACTCGATCTGGAGCGCGCTGGGAAGGGGTATCGCCCGGGGGCTGCGCATGCTCCGCAAGGACCTGATGATCCGGCGGGTCGAGGCCGAGCGCGAGCGCCTGGCCGCCAAGGCCTAGTCTCTACCCAGGCTTGCGCGCCGTCCGGCGCGGCGCTACGCCTGAGCCATGAACAAGCCCGTCGTCAGCAGGGTCGCCCGATCGGTCTGCCCGCATGATTGTCCGTCGACCTGTGCGCTCGATGTCGAGATCATCGATGCGCACACGATTGGCCGCGTCCGCGGGGCGAAGGACGATCCCTACACGGCCGGCGTGATCTGCGAGAAGGTGGCGCGCTATGCCGAACGCATCCACCACGCCGACCGGCTGACCTATCCAATGCGGCGGGTGGGTAAGAAGGGCAGCGGCGAGTGGCAGCGCATTTCGTGGGACGAGGCGTTCGACGAGATCGTCGCGCGCTGGACGGGCATCGAGGCCGAGTTCGGGCCCGAGGCGATCTGGCCCTATTTCTATGCCGGCACGATGGGCCATGTGCATCGCGACGGCATCAACCGGCTGCGCCATGCGCGCGGCTATTCGGACCAGTATGACACGATCTGCACCGGTGCGGCATGGCCGGGCTATCTAGCCGGCACGGGCCTGTTGGGTGGACCCAATCCCGAGCTGATGGCCGAGGCCGATTGCGTGGTGATCTGGGGCACCAATGCGGTGAACACGCAGGTCAATGTGATGACCCATGCGATGCGCGCGCGGAAGGAACATGGCGCCAAGATCGTCGCCATCGACATCTACCAGAACGCCACCATGGATCAGGCGGACATGCCGATCCTGCTGCGCCCGGGCTCGGATGGCGCGTTCGCACTGGCGGTAATGCATGTGCTGCTGCGCGACGGGCTGGCCGACCGCGCCTATCTGGCCCGCCTGACCGATTTCGACGCGGCGGTCGAGGCGCACATCATGAGCCGGACGCCCGAATGGGCAGCCGGTATCACGGGCGTGTCCGTCGCCGAGATCGAAGCTTTCGCGCGGCTCGTCGGCACGACGCCGAAAACCTATTTCCGCTTGGGCTATGGCTTCACGCGCCAGCGCAACGGCTCGACCAACATGCATGCCGCGCTCTGCATTCCGGCTGTCACCGGCGCGTGGCAGCACCGGGCAGGGGGCGCATTCCACTCAAACTCGGGCACCTGGCATCTCGACAAGTCGCTGATAACAGGCAAGGCGATGGGCAAGGCCGGCCGCGAGCTCGATATGTCCGAGATCGGCAAGATCCTGACCGGCGATGCGACGGCACTGAAGGGACCAACTCCCGTCAAGGCGCTGTTCATCCAGAACACCAACCCAGTCAATGTCGCGCCGGAGCAGGGGCTCGTCCGCGCCGGTTTCGCACGCGAGGATCTGTTCACGGTCGTCCATGAGCAGTTCATGACCGAGACGGCGCAGATGGCCGATATCGTGCTGCCCGCGACGATGTTCCTCGAGCACAACGACTATTACCGGCGCGGCGGCCACACCCGCCTGCTGATCGGCCCCAAGCTGGTCGAGGCGCCCGGCGAATGCCGTTCCAATTTCGACGTCGTCAACGAGCTGCTGCGCCGGCTTGGCGTCGAGGATGAATCGCTGCACTTGACCGACCGCCAGATGGTGGCCGAGACACTGAAGCGATCCAACTATGGCGAGCTCGACGAGATCGAGAAGATCGGCTTCATCGAGAACAACCCGCCCGACGAGAAGGCGCGCTTCGCCGATGGCTTCCGCTTCGCCGACGGCAAATTCCGCTTCCGGCCAGCCTGGGACGAGATCGCGGCGCGCGACGGGTACCTGTGGACCATCGACCGCGCGGCGATGCCCGAAATGGTCGACTATTGGGACATCAACGAGAAGACCGGCGCGGACGTGCCGTTCCGCCTCGCCACCAGCCCATCGCGCGGCTTCCTCAATTCATCCTTCAGCGAGACGGCGGGCTCACAGAAGCGCCAGCCCCGGCCGACGGTACTCATCCGCGCCGACGATGCGGCCGCGCACGGCATTGCCGATGGCATGAAGGTGGTGCTGGGCAATCATCGCGGCATGGTCGAGCTGACCGCCGAAATCTTCGAGGGCCTGCGGCAGGGCGTGCTGATTGCCGAAGGCATCCACATGAACCGCTCGCATGGCAATGGCAACGGCATCAACACGCTGATCGGCTCGGATCAGGTGCCGCCCTTCGGCGGCGTGGCGTTCCACGACGCGACCGTCTGGATCAGGCCGGCTCAGGCCGCGTAGGTCTGCCAGAAGAAGTACAGCGTCAGCCCGGCGCCATAAACGAGCACCAGCGCGCGAATGATCTTCGTCGGGATGCGCGTGGCGAGCCGCGCGGCAACATAGGCGCCGGTGGTGACGCCGATCAGCGCGATGCTGCCGTGATACCAGTCGATCGAGCCAGCGATCGCGAAGCGGATCACCGCGACCAGCGCAATCAGCGCCGAGATGTAGAGTTTCAGCCCATTGGCGGCGTGGATGTTGGCGATCCCGGCCAGGGTCAGGAAGGCGAGCAGCAGCACGCCGAGCCCGGCATTGAAGAAGCCGCCATAGATCGAGACACCGGCCAGCAGCAGATAGAGCAGGATCGCGCCGGCCGCCTTGGCCCCGCGACTACCCCCGGCCCGGGCGGCAACGAAGGCGTTGAGCTGGCCGCCAAAGGCGAACAGCACCACGGCGAACAGCATCAGCCAGGGGACGACCAGCGAGAACTGCGCATCCGAGACGCGGAGCAGCAGTTCGGCGCCGATATAGCCGAAGATCACGGCGACCAGCCCGTAGGGCAGGAACAGGTGCTTCTGCGCCATCATCTGCGCGCGCAGGCCGTAGGCGCCGGAGACATAGCCGGGCAGGGCGGCATAGGTGTTGGAGGCGTTCGCGAGGACCGGCGGCACGCCTACGGCGAGCAGGGCCGGAAACACAATGAAGCTGCCGCCGCCGGCCAGCGTGTTGACCGCGCCACCCAACAGGCCCGCGACAAGGAGGAGAAGTTCGTTCACGCCGAGCGGGCTACCCCGGTCCGGGGCAAGAGGCAAACGCAATTGTGTGATCAGGCCCATCACCCGCCGCGATTGACAAGGCGGCTGCCGCGCCCCATCTACGCCATGGCTGCTGGCGCCAGCCGTTCGCCGGGGAGACCCGATGGTGAAGCCAGCCCGCGATCCGCGCGGACCCGATCTACATGGACGTTTCCTTCGGGGCGCTCATGGCAAGGCGAACTCCCATGAACTGACGCCTCGATCTGAAGGATCGATCCATGAGCTATTCTCTCGACACCCTGTCCATCCAGACCCTCAAATCCGAGGCCAAGGCGCTGCGCGACGAGCGCGCCCGCGCCGGAACTCCCCTCGGCCAAGGCCAGGCGCTGGAAGAAATCTCCCGCAAGCACGGCTATCGCGACTGGAACACCGCCAGCGCGAGCCTGCCCGAGCGCGTGCACATTCCGGTGCAGGTCGGGCAGCGCGTCACCGGCACCTATCTGGGGCGGCCGTTTGCCGGCCTCGTGCTGGGCATGCAGTTGCTGGCCGACATGCGGCACTATGAGGTGACCGTGAAGTTCGACAAGCCGGTCAATGTGAGCAAGTTCGACTCGATGGTGCACAACCGCCAGCGGGTGCGGGCGACCCTCGGCATCGATGGCGTCTCGCTGTCGCGCACCTCGGACGGCGAGCCCCATATGCGCATCCGCCGTGCTTAGGTTGCTAAACATCGGTAAATGCCGATATAAGAGGGCAGACCTCCCTTGCGGCGCGTCACCACCCTGACGCGCCGCTTCTTTTTGAGCAGCAGACAGAACAATGACCACGCAGACCAAGCCGATTGACCTTTACTACACCGGCACGCCGAACGGCCGGAAGATCACCATCATGCTCGAGGAACTGGGCGATGTGCCCTTCACCGTGCACCCGATCAGCATCTCGAAGGGCGACCAGTTCAAGCCCGAATTCCTCGAAATTTCGCCCAACAACAAGATCCCGGCGATCGTCGATCCGGAAGGTCCGGACGGCAAGCCGATCTCGATCTTCGAATCCGGCGCGATCCTCAAATATCTCGCGGAAAAGTTCGGCCGTTTCTACGGCAAGAGCTGGAGCGAACGCGTCAAGATCGACGAGTGGCTGTTCTGGCAGGTCGGCGGTTTCGGCCCGATGCTGGGGCAGGCGAACCACTTCGCCGTCTATGCCAAGGAAAAGATCCCCTACGCCATCGACCGCTATATCAACGAGACGCACCGGCTTTACCGCGTGCTGAACACCCAGCTCGAAAAGCAGGCGCAGGCCGGCAAGGATTTCATTGCCGGTGACGACCTCTCGATCGCCGATTTCGCGATCTTCGACTGGTCGAACGGCTATGCCAACTATGCCATCGACGAGGCCGAGTTCCCGTTCTGGAAGCAGTGGCACACGCGCATGAAGGCGCGCCCGGCCGTCGCCAAGGCGCTGGCGTTCAAGACGCCGGAAAAGCCGGTCGACCTGTCAAAGGACGACGACGCGCAGAAAATCCTTTTCGGCCAGCGCTGATCAGGCACCGTCGCAGCTGAAGCCGGGCGCGTCCGCGCGATCCGGCACCTTCGGCCAATCCTGCGTCACGGCGCACAGGCTGCCCAGGCAGCCACCGCCGAGGCGCAAGGTCTGCGTGCCGTTCACCACCCAGAACAGCCCGTCATAGGTCTTGCCGTCTTCGGCATTGTAGATCGAGGCCGTGTACGCATAGGGGTCCTTGGTCGGCTTGATCGCGAGCATCGGCACGCCCATCAGCGGCCGCGTCTGCAGGGCCCGGTCTACATTGTTGTAGTCGAGGATCAGCGACGCAAAATCCTCCTTCGGCATCGACTGGCACATCGACACCTGCTGGGGCGGGATGACGATCCAGCTCAGCGTGCCGCAGAACCCGGTGGCGCAGGGCGCCACCGTGATCTCGGAGCCATTGAGTGTCTTCCAGGTGCCTTCAATCGGCGCTGCCGGCACTGTTGGCACCACCGGCGTTATCGCGGCCGCGGTCTGTGCCTGCGTGCCGCCGGAAAACCCAGCGCAAAGCGCCAACGCTGCTATGGCAATCGCCTTATTAAGAAGCCGCACTTAATCCACCTCTCGCCGGTCGCTCCAGCCGCAACGCAACGTCGCCAAGAGCACATCACTGCGCCCGATTCGCGCAAATATATGGCGCGTAGCTCGTTACTAGTTCGACCGGTGTTGCACCTGAAACGCAACACAAATCGCTTCGGACGCGTGCGCCCGAAGAAAAAGTGCGGTGGTGAGGAAAGCCGGGCGGCGCCTAGACGATGCCGCCGCCACCTGACTCGACAGCCGGACGGTCCAGCGCCACTTTCTGGCGGTAACCGGCGGCACGATACGCCCCGATCGGATCAATCGCGCCATTGTCCTTGAGGCGCGCCATGGCGAGGATCGGCTCGACATCCGTACGGAAGGCGGTCTTCAGCGTTTCCGATGCCATCAGGGCGTCATTGTCGTCCTGATAAGCCGCCAGCGCCTTGCGATCGACCAGCAGCGCCATCGCGTAGCAGCGGCGGATCTCGTTGGCCGAGCGCATCAGGCTCTCGATCGGATCGGTCACATTGTGGCTCTGGTCGAGCATATGCGCAGGCGCAAAGCCCTTGGCGCGGCGGAGTTCCGCATCGACCAGCTCGTTGAACACGAGGAACAGCCGGAACGGATCGATCGAGCCGGCGTCGAGGTCGTCGTCGCCATATTTGCTGTCGTTGAAATGGAAGCCGCCCAGCTTTTCGAACTGGATCAGCCGCGCCACGATCATCTCGATGTTCACGTTGGGCGCATGATGGCCGAGATCGACGAGGCAGTACGCCTTGTCGCCGAGCTCCTTGGCGATCATGTAATTGGTGCCCCAGTCCTGCACCACCGTCGAATAGAACGCCGGTTCATACATCTTGTGCTCGGTGAAGAGCTTCCAGTCGGCGGGAAGGGCGGCGTAGATTTCGCGCATCGCGTCGAGATAGCGCTCGAAGCTCTTGGTGAAATCGGCCTGTCCGGGGAAATTGGTGCCATCGCCGATCCACACGGTCAGCGCCTTGCTGCCAATGGTCTCGCCGATCTCGATGCATTCAAGATTGTGCTCGACCGCCTGCGCCCGCGTACCCTTGTCGGCATGGGAGAGCGACCCGAATTTGTAGGAGTTCGCCTGGCCCTTGGCGTCGGAGAACGTATTCGAGTTCATCGCATCGAAGCTAAGTCCGAAGCGCGACGCCGCCTGCTTGAGGCGGTTGGGATCGGCCTTGTCCCACGGGATATGCAGCGACACGGTAGGCGTTGCGCGCGTCAGCTCGTTGATGACGGCGCAATCCTCGATCTTGTCGAAGATGTCGCGCGGCTCGCCCGCGCCGGGGAAGCGGGCAAAGCGGGTGCCGCCCGTGCCGACGCCCCAGCTCGGCACGGCGACATGAAACGCCGCCACCTTGTCGCGGATGGCGTCGATGTCGATGCCGCGCCGGCTGAGCTGTTCGCCCAGATGCGCGTAGTCAGAGGTCAGCGCTGCTTCGCGCTTCTTGTTGTCGCTGCCGAGCACATCGGCGGAAATCAGCGTGTCGCTCATCGCGTGAAACTCTGCGCGTTGCCGGCATCGACATTGATGATGTTGCCGGTGGATTTGGCCGACATGTCGGAGGCGAAGAAATAGATCGCCTCGGCGATGTCCTCGGGGAAGACGCTGCGCTTGAGCAGCGAGCGCTGGCGGTACATTTCCTCCAGCCCTTCCTTGTCGGTCTTGTAGGTCGAGGCGCGCTGCTCCAGCCACTCGCCGGCCCAGATCTTCGAGCCGCGCAGCACCGCGTCAGGGTTCACCGTGTTGACGCGGATCTGCGCTTCCGCGCCCTCAAGCGCAAGGCAGCGGGCGAGATGCAGTTCCGCCGCCTTCGCCGTGCAATAGGCAGCAGCATTGGGCGAGGCCGCGAGCGCGTTCTTGCTCGCGACGAACACAACATTGCCGCCGGTCTTCTGCACGCGGAAAATCTTGAACGCCTCGCGGCTGACGAGGAAATAGCCCGTCGTCAGCACGTCGATGTTCTTGTTCCAGAGCTCAAGCGAGGTTTCCTCGATCGGCGCAGAGGAGGCGAGGCCGGCATTCGATACGAGAATGTCGACGCCGCCGAATTCCACCGCGGCTTCGGCGAAGGCGTGGATGACCTGGTCTTCCCTCGTGACGTCGATCCTGACCGGGCGGACGAAGTCCTTGCCATAGGCCTTGGTCAGTTCATCATTGGCGCTGCCGAGCGCGGTCTCGTCATAATCGGCCAGCACCACGCAGGCGCCTTCGCCCAGCAGCCGCCTTGCGGTGGCGCGGCCGATGCCACCGGCGCCGCCGGTGACCAGCGCAATGTGGCCGGCCAGCGATTTCGGCTTGGGCATGCGCGAGAGTTTCGCCTCTTCGAGCAGCCAGTACTCGATGTCGAACGCTTCCTGCTCGTCGAGGCCCTGATATTCGGAGACTGTCGAGGAGCCGCGCATCACATTGATGGCGTTGACGTAGAACTCGCCCGAGATACGCGCGGTGGCCTTGTCCTTGGCAAAGGTCAGCATGCCGACGCCGGGGACGAGATAGACCACCGCATTGCTGTCGCGCATGGCCGGCGAGTCCGGATGCTTGCAGCGGTTGTAGTAGCCCGCATAGTCCTCGCGATAGGCTGCGGTGGCGTCGGCCAGCCCGGCAACCACGGCGTCCACATCAGGCTTGGCCGGGTCGAACTCGACCACCAGGGGCCTGATCTTGGTGCGCAGGAAATGGTCGGGACAGGAGGTGCCGAGCGCGGCCAGCGGCCGGAGGCTCTTGTTCGACACGAATTCAAGGACGGCCGGGCTGTCGTCGAAATGCCCGAGCTTCAGCGAATCCTTGCCGATGAGGCCGCGGATCGCCGGCATCAGCCTTGTCGCGATGGCGCGGCGTTCGGCCGGCGCCAGCGGCGTCACGGCCGGGCCGCCGAAGATCGCCTTGCCGGCGGTCTTCTGCTCGAACCAGGCAATAGCCTTGTTGATGGTCGCGATGGTCTGCTCGTAGCATTCCTTGGGCGTGTCGCCCCAGGTGAAGAGACCGTGGCTCTCGAGCACCACGCCCTTGGCGCTCGGGTTCTCTTCGCAGAACTTGCCTAGCCACAGGCCAAGCTCGAAGCCCGGCTTCTTCCATGGCAGCCAGCCGATCTCGTCGCCGAAAATCTCCTTGGTCAGCGCCTTCGAATCCTTCGACGCGGCAATGGCGATGATCGCGTCGGGATGCATGTGATCGACATAGGCATGCGGCACGAAGGCGTGCAGCGGTGTATCGATCGAGGCAGCGCGCGGGTTCAGATTGAACGTCGCGTGGGGGAGGTAGCCCACCATCTCGTCTTCATAGGCGACGCCCCGATAGATCTTCTTCAGCGCGCGGAGCTTGTCCATATAGAGCGTCGCGAAGCCATCGAGCTTGATCGAGGCACTGTCGCCGCCCGAGCCCTTCACCCACAGCACTTCGACGGTCTCGCCGGTGAGCGGGTCCTTCTCCATGATCTTGGAGGACGTGTTGCCGCCGCCGTAATTGGTGACGCGCTTGTCCGAGCCGAGGATGTTGGACCGATAGACGAGGCGCTCGGCCTCGTTCATCGCGGCCGCCTTGGCGTCGTCCCAAAGATCGAGGAGCCGCGCGGGCGCAGCATCGGACATGGTTTTCCTCCCCGGAAAATGCTGTTGTCTTTGGCGGCAGACATGCTCCAAACGGAGCGTCACTGTCAATCAGAAACGATCAAGATACGTCATGTCTGAGCGAGTGCTGCCAAATTCCGGCAGATCGTGATTGACACTGATGGGTTTTGGTGGAATGCAAGCGATAGGGAGAAGGAATTTGCACGAAACCGAGCGTCATCGCGTGATTTTGGCCGCCGTCCAGGCGCGGCCGGTCGCGACCATCTCCGACCTCGTGGAGATGACCGGCACGTCGGAAGCGACGATTCGGCGCGATATCTCGGCGCTGCATGTCGAGGGCCGGCTGCGCCGCGTGCGTGGCGGCGCCGAAGCGCTCAACCCGCCGGAGCAGGGCGGTCTCGTCGGCCGCACCTTCGCCGTCAACGAGACGATCAACATCGAAGCCAAGCGCGCCATCGCCAAGGCCGCTGCCGAGCTGTGCCGCGACGGTGAGCCGATCATTCTCAATGGTGGCACCACCACCTACCAGATGGTGCATTACCTCACCTCCAAGCGCATGTCGGTGTTCACCAACAGCTTCGCCATCGCCGAGCATCTGCTGCACAATTCGCGCAACAGCGTCGTCATTCCGGGCGGCACCGTCTATCGCGAGCAGAACGTCATTCTGTCGCCCTTTGGCGGCGTCGTCGCCTCGCACTTCTACGCCAAGCGCATGTTCATCGGCTGCCAGGGCCTCGGCCGGCATGGCCTGATGGAGGCCGACCCGATGGTCGTGCAGTCCGAACTGGCGCTCATCAACCAGGCCGAGGAACTGATCGTCCTCGCCGATTCATCGAAATTCTCCGGACGCTCAAGCCTGATCCTGTGCGGGCTGGACCGGATCGCCACCGTTATCACCGACGGCGGCATTCGCGACGAAGATCGCACCATGCTTGAGAAAGCTGGCGTCAATCTCGTTGTGACGGATGCTGGTGAGCAAGGGACTATCCAATCGGTCGCCTAAGCGGCCGGACATCGCAATCGCTCAGGGAGGAAAACATGAGCTTGCTGAAGAAACTGGCGTTCGCCACGGCGCTCGCCACGGTGATGCTGTCGGCCCCGGCCGCTATCGCCCAGACCAAGATTGCTCTCGTCGTTAAGTCGCTCGGCAACGGCTTCTTCGATGCCGCCAACAAGGGCGCGCAGGAAGCTGCCGCCGAACTCGGCGACGTCGAAGTGATCTACACCGGTCCGACCACCGCCACCGCGGAAGGCCAGATCGAGATCATCAACTCGCTGATCGCGCAGAACGTCAACGCCATCGCCATCTCCGCCAACGATCCCGACGCCGTGGCGCCGGCGCTCAAGCGGGCCATGGAACGCGGCATCACCGTGATCTCGTGGGACTCGGGCGTGGCGCAGGATGGCCGTCAGGTTCATTTGAACCCCTCGGATACCGGCCTCATCGGTGAAACCATCATCAAGCTGGCCGCCGACTATCTGCCCGATGGCGGCGATGTGGCGATCCTCTCGGCCTCGTCCACCGCGACGAACCAGAATGCCTGGATCGAAGCTGCCAAGGCGATCCTGCCGACCAAGTTCCCGAACATCAACCTGGTCGCCACCGTCTATGGCGACGATGACTCGGTGAAGTCGACCAACGAAGCCAAGGGCCTCATCGCCTCCTACCCGAACCTCAAGGCCATCATCGCCCCGACCACCGTCGGTGTCGTTGCTGCTGCGCAGGTCGTGACCGACGACAATCTGATCGGCAAGATCAATGTCACCGGTCTGGCCCTGCCGTCCGAGTTCAAGAAGTTCATCGACAACGGCGCGTCGCAGGCTGTGGCGCTCTGGAACCCGATCGACCTCGGCTACTCGGCCGTGCAGATCTCGTACCAGCTAGTGAAGGGCACGGCGAAGGCCGAGCCGGGCGCCACCATCTCGATCGGCCGCGTTGGCTCGATCACGCTCGATGACACGAACTCGGCGGCCATGGCTGCGCCGTTCCAGTTCGACAAGTCGAACATCGAAGAGTTCTCCAAGATCTACTAAGCGTTCCTCCGCGGGGGCCCGTCAGCTTCGGCTGCGGGCCCTCGTCTCCGCGCGATCGAGTCATCTCGCGCCGTCCTTGTCCTTGTTCCCGGCAGCCATGACCCAACCCAAGCTCACATTGTCGGGCATCTCGAAAAGCTTCCCCGGCGTGCGGGCGCTGCACGAGGTGAGCCTCGAACTCTATCCGGGCCAGGTCACCGCGCTGATCGGCGAGAACGGCGCCGGCAAGTCGACGCTGGTCAAGACACTCACCGGCATCTACCAGCCCGATGCAGGCACCATCACGCTCGACGGCAAGCCCGTCAGCCTGAGCTCCGCTCACAAGGCGTTCGAGCTCGGCATTACCGCCATCCATCAGGAGACGGTGCTGTTCGACGATCTGAGCGTCGCCGAAAACATCTATCTGGGCCATGCGCCGCGCACGCGCCTCGCCACCATCGATTGGCCGAAGATGCGCAGCGACGCCCGCAGACTGCTCAAGGACATGGGCGCCGGGCACATCGACGCCGAGGCGCGGCTGCGCGATCTCTCGATTGCCAACAAGCATCTCGTCGCCGTGGCGCGCGCCATGTCGATCGACGCCGAGATCGTCATCATGGACGAGCCGACCGCCTCGCTCTCGCACAAGGAGATCGAGGATCTGTTCGTGCTGGTCGATCTGTTGAAGCAGGACGGCAAGGCCGTGCTCTTCATCTCGCACAAATTCGACGAGATCTACCGCATCGCCGATCGCTTCACCGTGTTCCGCGATGGCGAGATGGTGGGCAAGGGGCTGATCAGGGAGACCAGCCAGTCCGACATCATCAAGCTGATGGTCGGCCGCAATGTCGATCACATCTTCCCGGCGCGTACGCCCAGCATCGGTGCGCCGGTGCTCGAGGTGAAGGATCTGAGCCACCCCACCGAGTTCGACAGCATCGGCTTCACGCTGCATGCCGGCGAGATCCTCGGCTTCTATGGGCTCGTTGGCGCCGGCCGCAGCGAGATCATGCAGGCGCTGTTCGGGCTGACGAAGCCATCGCGCGGCACCATCGCGCTCGACGGCAAGGCGCTGAGCCTCGGCTCGCCCGCCGACGCCATCGAGGCAGGCATTGTCTATGTGCCGGAGGAGCGCGGCAAGCAGGGCGTCGTCGTCGACCTGCCGATCTTCCAGAACGTCGCGCTGCCCTCGCTGAAGAAAACCGGCCGCAACGGCTTCCTCAGGCTCGCCGAGGAATTCGCGCTGACGCGCCAATATACGGAGCGGCTCGACCTGCGCGCCGCCTCGCTGAGCCAGAATGCCGGCACGCTGTCGGGCGGCAACCAGCAGAAGGTGGTGATCGCCAAATGGCTGGCGACGAAGCCGCGCGTCATCATTCTCGATGAGCCGACCAAGGGCATCGACATCGGCTCCAAGGCCGCCGTGCATGCCTTCATGGCCGAACTCGTGGCCGAGGGCCTTGCCGTCATCATGGTCTCGTCCGAACTGCCCGAAGTGATGGGCATGTCCGACCGCATCGTGGTGATGCGGGCAGGGCGCATGGTCGAAATGCTCGATAACAACAACCTCACCGCCGACCGCGTCGTGCGTCTCGCCATCGGTGCCGAAGAGGTGGCGGCATGAACCGGCTGCTGAAAGTCCGCGAAACCTGGCTAGGGCTTGCCATCCTCGCGCTGCTCGTCGCGATTACCTTCCGCGCGCCGGGCTTCTCGACGCCCGAAAATCTGGCATCCATCTTCAACGACACCTCGATCCTCCTGATCCTTGCGCTCGGCCAGATGGTGGTGATCCTGACGCGCTCGATCGATCTGAGCATCGCCGCCAATGTCGCGCTGTCGGGCATGGTGCTGGCGCTGATCAATTCGACCTGGCCCGATGTGCCGGTGCCGCTGCTGATCGCCGCCGCGCCGCTGCTCGGCCTCGCCTTCGGCGCCATCAACGGTTTCCTCGTGTGGAAGCTCGATATCCCGTCTATCGTGGTGACGCTCGGCACACTCACCATCTATCGTGGCCTTACCTTCCTCATCGCCGGCGGGCAGTGGGTGAATGCCGACGAGATGACGCCCGATTTCATCGCCATCACGCGTCTCAATCTGCTGGGCCTGCCGCTGCTGAGCTGGTTCGCCATCGCGACGGCCATTGCCTTCTGGGTGGTGATGACGCGCACGCCATGGGGCAGGGCCATCTATGCCATCGGCGTCAACCCGACCGCCTCGGTCTATGCCGGCATCGATGTGGGCCGCACGAAATTCCTCGCCTTCTGCATGTCGGGTTTCGTTGCTGGCCTCTGCGGCTATCTGTGGGTCTCCAAATTCGTCATCGCGTCCTCCGAGACCGCCATCGGCTATGAGCTGCAGGTGATCGCCGCCTGCGTCATCGGCGGCGTCTCCATCGCCGGCGGCATCGGCACGGTAGGCAGCGCCGTGCTCGGCGCCATCTTCCTCGGCATCATCGGTCGCGCACTGCCGGTGATCGGCGTCTCGCCCTTCTGGCAGTTGGCCATCTCCGGCGCCGCCATCATTCTCGCCGTCGTGCTCAATGCCCGCAGCGAGCGCAAGACCGGCCGCATCATCCTCAAGCAGGCGGAGGGGGCATGAGTAACGACGCGCCGACGCATCGCAACATCCCCGACCGGCTCGACAGTCCGCTGCGCGCCGCGATACTCTCGTGGCCGGCGCTGCTGCTGGTCGTCGCGGTGATCATATTCACCGTCAACTCCTTCGCCTCGCCCTATTTCCTCTCGCCCTGGTCCCTGAGCGACGCCACCTTCAACTTCACCGAGAAGGCGATCATCGCGCTCGCCATGGCGCTGCTGATCATCTCGGGTGAGATCGATCTCTCCGTTGCCGCCATCATCGCGCTCGCCTCGACCGCCATGGGCCTTGCGCTGCAATATGGCGCCGACACGCCCGCCCTTGTCGCCATCGGCATCGGCACGGGCCTCCTCTGCGGCGCCTTCAACGGCGCGCTGGTGACGCGGCTCGGCCTGCCATCCATCGTCGTCACCATCGGCACCATGAGCCTCTTCCGCGGCCTCAGCTACATCGTGCTCGGCGACCAGGCCTTCAAAGGCTATCCCGCGAGCTTTGCCTTCTTCGGGCAGGGCTATGTCTGGTGGGTGGTGAGCTTCGAGTTTGTGCTCTTCCTCGGGCTGGCCGTGATCTACTATGTGCTCTTGCACCGGACGAGCTTCGGCCGCCGCGTCTATGTCATCGGCAACAATGCGACGGCCGCGCAATTCTCCGGCGTACGCGTCGAACGCATCAAGTTCCTGCTGTTCTGCCTCACCGGCCTGATGTCGGGTATCGCGGCGGTGCTGCTCACCAGCCGCCTCGGCTCCACCCGGCCCTCCATCGCGCAGGGCTGGGAGCTTGAAGTCATCACCATGGTGGTGCTGGGCGGCGTCAGCATTCTCGGCGGCTCGGGTTCGATCGCCGGTGTCGTCATCGCCGCCTTCATCATGGGCCTCGTTACCTTCGGCATGGGCCTGCTCAATGTTCCCGGCATCGTGCAGTCGATCTTCATCGGCCTCCTCTTGATCCTTGTCATCGCTTTGCCCATCGTGCTGGGCAGGTTGAGAAGACTGCGCAAATGAGCGAACGCTTTGCCTTTCGCATGCGGCTCAATCCGGGCCAGCGCGCCGAGTACCAGAAGCGCCACGACGAGATCTGGCCTGAACTGGTCGAATTGCTGCACCGGGCAGGGGTGAGCGACTACGATATCTGGCTCGACGAGGAGACCGATTTACTCTTCGGCGTGCTGACGCGTACGGCCGGCCACACGATGGACCAGCTGCCGCTCGATCCGATCATGCAGCGCTGGTGGGCGCATATGGGCGACATCATGGAGACGAACGCCGACAATTCGCCGGTCAATCCGCCGCTCGTCCGTCTCTTTCATATGGACTGACCGGTGGCCATCGCCGTCATCGATATCGGCAAGACCAACGCCAAGTTGGCGCTGGTCGACCTCGCGCAACTCGCGGAGATCGCCGTCCGCCGCACGCCCAATGAGGTGGTGCGCGCTGCGCCCTATCCGCATTTCGATGTCGAGCGCCTCTGGACCTTCATCCTCGACAGCCTGCGCGACCTCGCCCGCGAAGCCCAGATCGAGGCCATCTCCATCACCACCCACGGCGCCACCGGTGTCCTGCTCGCGGCCGATGGTAGTCTCGCTCTGCCGATCCTCGACTATGAGCACACCGGCATTGAGGACACGCGCGCTGCCTACGAAAAGCTGCGTCCGCCCTTCGCGGAGAGCGGTACGCCGCCACTCGCCACGGGACTCAATCTCGGCGCGCAATTCTACTGGCAGCAGCAGAGTTTTCCCGCAGCTTGGGCGGAGGTCACCTCGCTCCTGATGTATGCGCAATATTGGGGCTTCCGCCTCACCGGCCATCAGGTGAGTGAAGCCACCTCGCTCGGTTGCCACACCGATCTCTGGGCGCCTGCCGATGGCACCTTCTCGTCCATGGTCGGGCGCCTAGGCTGGACGAGACTCTTTCCGCCCATGGCCAAGGCCGCCGACCGGCTCGGTACGTTGCTGCCGGCAATCGCCGAACGGACGGGCCTGCCGGCAACCACGCCGGTTCATGTGGGCATCCATGATTCCAACGCCTCGCTGCTGCCGCATCTGCTGGCGCGCCGGGCGCCCTTCGCCGTCCTCTCCACCGGCACCTGGGTGATCAGCCTCGCCGTCGGCGCGCGGACCATCGCGCTCGATCCGGCGCGCGACACGCTGATCAACGTCAATGCGCTCGGCCAGCCGACCCCCTCGGCGCGCTTCATGGGCGGGCGCGAGAACGCCATCCTCGGGGAGGAACTGCCGCCCACCAATCCGGCGGCGATCGAACGGGTGCTGGGCCGCGGCCTCATGTACCTGCCGGCCGCCCAACAGGGCTCGGGTCCGTTCCCGCACAATGCCGGCCGCTGGACCGGCGATGGCACGCCGGCGGAACAGCGCGCTGCGCTGTCCTTCTACCTCGCGCTGATGGCCGCCACCTGCCTCGACCTCATCGGTGCCGACGGCCCGACCATCATCGAAGGCCCGTTCGCGGCCAATACTGAATTCGCGAGCATGCTGCGCGCTGCGACCGGCCGCGACGTCATCATCGAAGCCGCCGGCACCGGCACCAGCATCGGCGCCGCCTTGCTGGCAGGCGATGCCAATCTCAAGCCGGGCGGCGAAACGATCAGCGACCCTGGCTCGTCCTGGTCCGCCTATGCCGCCGCCTGGCGCGAGGCCGTCGGGGCCCTCGGCGCGACTTAGCTTATGGCCAGCGCCGGCTCGCCGAACTCGGCGAGCTTCGGCTCAATTCCCAGTCCGGGACGATCCGCCGCCGTCATGAAGCCCGCCTCGCGCCGCGGTGCGCCATCGGCGAGGCCGCGCGTCACGTAGGAATTGAAGTCCGTCGCCGAGAAGCAGAACTCCTCCGGCGTCGAGCGGGCGAGATGCGCGATCGTCGCCGTCACGATATCGCCGCCCCACGTATCCTCGATCGTCATCGGAATGCGCCGCTGCACGCAGAGGTCGCGGATCAGCTTGGCCTTGGTCAGCCCGCCGACCTTCGAGATCTTGAGGTTGATCACGTCCATGGCGTCGTCCGACAGCGCGCGCAGCAGGCCCTCGACATCGCCGATGATCTCGTCGAGGACGAAGGGCAGGGCGGTGCGCTTGCGGACCGACAGGCACTCGTCATAGCTCGTGCAGGGCTGCTCGATATAAACGTCGACATCCTTCACCGCCGCCACCACGCGCGCCGCCTCATGCTGCGTCCAGCCGGTGTTCGCATCGGCCACGAGGATATCCGTCGGCTGCAGGATTTCGCGGCAGGCGCGAATGCGGGCGATATCGTCATCCGCATTGCCGCCCACCTTGAGCTGGAACTTCGTATAGCCCTCGGCCCGATAGCCGGCGATCTTGCCCGCCATGGTCGCCGCGTCCTGCTGCGAGATGGCGCGATAGAGCGCGACCTTCTCCTGCGCCGCGCCGCCGAGCAGCGTGTAGACGGGCAGGCCCGTGAACTTGCCCAGAATGTCCCAGCAGGCAATGTCGATCGGCGCCTTGATATAGGGGTGGCCGCGCAGCACGCTGTCCATGTGCCGGTTGAGTTCACCCAGATTGGTCGGGTCGAGCCCGATCAGCTTGGGCGCGATTTCCATGAGGCCGCTGCGCACGCCCAGCGCATAGGACGGCAGATAGGCCGAGCCCAGCGGGCAGCATTCGGCATAGCCGGTGATCCCGGCATCGGTCTCGACCGCCACCACGGTCGTGTCGAACACGTCCATGTAATTGCCGTTCGACCACGAATAGCGGCCCTCGACCAGCGGCAGGTCAATCTGCCAAGCCTTGATGGCGGTGATCTTCATCGAACGGCTCCCCCTCGGCACGACGCGTCCGCCTGCTGTAGCGGGTCGCGCAGAGTCCCGGCAAGCCGCAATTAGGCGGATACGGTACGCCTCAGGCGGCGTCGTAGACCGGCAGCCGCTGGCCCTCGCCATCGAAATAATGCGCCGCTCTGGGGTCGAACGAGACGCGCACCACATCGCCCATCTTGATCTGCGACTTGCCATCGGCCTGCGCCAGCAGCGCCTGGCCCGAGGGCAGGGCGGCATGCACGAACACCTCGCTGCCAAGATACTCGACCAGCGTCACCTTCGCCTCGATCCCCGCCGCATCGCCCAGCACCACATGCTCCGGCCGGATGCCCACCGTCGCCGCCGCCGCGACATCCACCGCGCCGAAATCCGCCAGCGTCCCGCCGGAGGCCGGCAGCAGATTCATCTTCGGCGAGCCGATGAAGGTCGCGACGAATCTGTTGCGCGGGAAATTGTAGAGCTCGTATGGCGTGCCCACCTGCTCGATATGCCCGGCATTGAGCACCGTGATCCGCGTCGCCATGGTCATCGCCTCGACCTGGTCATGCGTCACATAGATCATGGTCGTGCCGAGCCGGTTGTAGAGATTGGCCAGCTCCACCCGCATCTGCACCCGCAACTCGGCATCGAGATTGCTCAGCGGTTCGTCGAACAGGAACAGCTGCGGCTCGCGCACGATGGCGCGGCCGATGGCGACGCGCTGCTTCTGCCCGCCCGACAATTGCCGGGGCTTGCGCTCCATCAGTTCCTCGATCTTGAGGATGCGTGCCGCCTCGGCCACACGCCGCTCGATCTCGGGGCGCGGCATGCGGAGGTTAGTCAGCCCGAAGGCGAGGTTCTTGCGCACGCTCATATGCGGGTAGAGCGCATAGGACTGGAACACCATCGAGAGGTCCCGCTGGCTCGCCGGCAAGTCGTTCACCAGCTTGCCGCCGATCGACACCAGCCCGTCGGTGATCTCCTCAAGCCCGGCGATCATCCTGAGCAGGGTGGACTTGCCGCAGCCCGATGGCCCGACCAGCACCATGAACTCGCCCGACCGCACCTCGAGGTCGATGCCGTGGATCACCTCGAGCTTGCCATACGCCTTGCGGACTTCGTTGAGAACTACACTCGCCAAGTAGAAAACCCTTTCACTTCAGCCCGCTCATGGCGATGCCGCGGATGATAAGCCGCTGGAAGATGAGGAAGAACAGGAAGATCGGCAGCAGCGACAGGATCGACATAGCGAACATCTGGCCATATTGCGTCACGCTGTCCTGGCTGTTGAACATGCGCAGCGCCAGCGGCACCGTGTAGTCCTTCACGTCGTTGAGATAGACCAGCGGGCCGAGGAAATCGTCCCAGGTCCAGATGAAGCTGAAGATCGCCGCCGTGGCGATCGCCGGGATCGACAGCGGCATGATGATCGCCCAGTAGATCTTGAACGGCGAGCAGCCATCGATCATTGCCGCCTCGTCCAGTTCGCGCGGCAGCTGCCGGAAGAACTGCACCATCAGGAAGATGAAGAACGCATCGCCGGCGAGAAACTGCGGCACGATCAGCGGCAGATAGGTGTTCACCCAACCCAATTGCAGGAAGGTGATGTACTGGGGGATCAGCACCACATGATAGGGGATCATCAGCGTCATCATCATCAGCGCGAACCACAGCCGCTTGCCGGTGAATTCGAGCCGCGCGAAAGCATAGGCAGTGAACGAGCAGCTGATCACATTGCCGATCACCGACAGGACTGTCACGAACAGCGAGTTCTTGAAGAACGTCCCAAAGCTAACGGCCATGCCGTTCCAGCCCTCGGGATAGTTCTGCCAGGTGAACTCGCGCGGCCAGAGCGACAGCTGCCCGAAGATCTGGTTGTTCGGCTTGAACGAACTCGCCAGCATCCAGAGCAGCGGATAGATCATGATCAGCGAGGCGCAGATCAGGAAGATGTGCTTGAGCAGAGCGCTGCGCCGCGCGCGCTTGGCCTTCGCCTCGCGCAGGGTGCGGGCAATTTCGCGCGGATCGGCGGTGAGGGCGGTATCCATCAGCCTCGCTCGCTTTCGTAATGCACCCAGTATTTGCTGCTCCAGAAGGCGATCGCGGTGAACAGCGCGATGATCAGCAGCAGCACCCAGGCGAGCGCCGAGGCATAGCCCATTCTGAGGAACGAGAACGCCTCGTTGAACAAATACACCGTGTAGAACAGCAGCGAGTCGAGCGGCGCGCCGGAGCCGCCCGAAATGATGAAGGCACCCGAAAAGCTCTTGAACGCCTCGATCATCTGCAACACGAGATTAAAGAAGATCACCGGCGCCAGCAGCGGTACGGTGATGGCGAAGAACTGCTTCACCTTGCTCGCCGCGTCGATCTCCGCCGCCTCATAGAGCTCCTGCGGAATGGCGCGCAGCCCGGCGAGAAAGATCAGCATCGGCGAACCGAATTGCCACACCGCCAGAACCACCAGCGTCCACAGCGAGTAGTTCGGATCGGCCAGCCAGTATGGGCCATTGATGCCGACCAGCTCGAGCAAGGAATTGATCACGCCATCGGCATTGAACAGCTGTCGCCAGAGGATCGCCACCGCAATCGAGCCGCCAAGGATCGAGGGCAGGTAGAAGAGCGCGCGATAGAGCCCGATGGCCCGGATGCCCTTGTCGAGCACCATCGCCACGCCGAGCGCGAAGATCAGTTTCGCCGGCACCGCGAAGGCCACGAAGGTGAACGTCACCTGCAGCGCCTTGCGGAAGCGCGCGTCGCGCCCGAACATGTAGGTGTAATTGTCGAGCCCGATCCAGCGCGGCGGGTTGATCACATTGTATTTGGTGAAGCTCAGATAGAGCGACGCCAGGATCGGCCCGATGGCGAGCAGCAGGAAGCCGATCAGCCACGGCGTCAGGAACGCATAGCCGGCCAGGTTCTTGCGGATGAATTTGGTCAAGTGTCCGTGCTTCCTGTTCCACCCATCGTGGTCGAGGCGAGGCCCACTCTGGCGGGCCTCGCCGTACTTGTTACGCGCGGCCGATAATATCCTTCGCCTGCTGCAGGAAGTCGGCGGCGACTTCCGACGGCGAGCGGCCGCCGATCAGCACTTCGACCGCCAGGCGTTCGAAGGTCTGCTCGACTTCATTGGCGCCCGAAGGCGGCGGCGGCGGCAGCACCGCAGTCTTGCCCTGGATGCCGTCGAAGAAGGCCACCGACACCTTTTCGATATCGGTGAGCTGCGGTTCGAGCGCCGCGCGCACATCGGGATTGCTCGGAATGCCGCGCTCGAGGCCCAGCACCTTGGTCATGTCGAGATCGTTGACGAAGGCGGTCATGTAGGTGGTGGCCGCTTCGGCGTCCTTGCTGTCGCGGGTGAGGCAGACGAACTGGCTCGGCTGCACGATCGAGCCGGGGAGCATCGCCGGCGTATTGGGATACATTGCCGCCCCGATCGGGTCCTGCATCAGCGCCTGCGTGCCCACCAGCTGGTTCGACCATGCAAACGATGTCGCCGACTTGCCGGTAACGAGGCCGGTCTGTGCCAGCTCGGCCACGCCGGCGAGCGCCGCCGTTTCCTCTGCCGCTACCGTGGCGCCCGCATCGCGGATCCCCTTCCAGGTCGCCCAGTATTCCTCGACCACTTCCTGCGGCACGGTGTATTCGCCGTCCGTGTACATGACGGCGCCCTTCTGCCCGACGAAGTCGGAGAAGTTCTGGTAGTCGGCCGTGTTGTCGTCGGTGCCGGCGACGCCGGTCGCGTCCTTGATCGCCTTGCCGATGCGGGCCAGGTCATCATAGGTCCAGCCGAAGGGGTCGAAATTCTCGCCCACCTTGATGCCGGCCGCTTCATAGAGGCGCTTGTTGTACATCGTGACGTGCGAGTTCGCGCCGATCGACACGGCGTAGAGTTTGCCGCCGACGGTGCCCGCATCGAGCGCGCTCTGGTCGATCTTCGACACATCGAGGCTCTTCCCGACATAGTCGTCGAGCGGCACGATGGCGCCATTGTTGATGTATTCGAACATCACGCCATAACCCATCTGGATCACGTCGGGCATGTTGCCGCCGGCGATCTGCGTGGTCAGCTTGGTGAAATAGTCGGCAAAGCCCAGCGTCTCGCCCTCGACCACGATGCCGGGGTTCTTGCCGTTGAAGATGTCGATCACGGCCAGCGTGCGCTTGTCGCGCTCCGGATTGCCCCACCAGAAATGGCGGATGCGGCGATCCTGCGCGAAGGCAGGCATGCCCAGCGCATTGGCCACGGCCAGCGCACCGGCGGCGCCTGCCGTCGTCGTCAGGAATTTCCTGCGGTTGTAGAAGCTCATTGTAGTCCTCCCTTTTGAGCTCTCAGTTCAATGCTCCCCTCGGAGCGGTGGCGTAGTCACGTCGACGGTGGCACGATGCCGGGCTTTCGCACGGAAACGAACCGTCCGTTATTGAAATCGAGTTGTTCATTGCTGGCGATGCGGAACGGAATGTCGCCAGCGGGCAGGGTCAGTACGCCTTCGACGTCGCGCACGCTCATGCCGATGAGCGAGACGATGTCGCCGCGACGCGAGGTCACGATTCGCGCGCCGCGCGGCACCGCAAACAGCAATTGGCCATCGCGCCATGCCGTAGAGGCCGAGGCGCTGTTCGCCAGTTCGAACGTCACGCCATCGACCACGCGGCTATAGGCGGTTTCATGCTGGGCGTCGCGATGCTCGATCTGCTGCGGCACCAGTCCGGTGAACCACAGCGTCTGGTCCGGCCGCGGCATGATTCCGCTCAGCCGCTCGATATAGTCGAGGAGGCAAAGCAGCGACGGCGAGTATTGCTCGGTGTAGCCGGCATCGCCGGTGAAGGGGCTCAGGGTCTGCGCGAAGCGTGGGGCGCGGAACAGGGCGGAGAGAATAGGGTGGATCACCCAGCTCAGTTCCACATGCCGGTGATGCGCCTCGAAGGCGTGCGGGGCGCGGATCAGGCTGAGGAAGTTGGTCGGTCCCGACCAGCTGTTGTAGTCGAAGGCTGCGTCGTAGCGCGGATCGTCGAGCGCGATCGAGGTGAAGGGGAAGCGCGCAAAGAACTTTCGCGTGTTGAGCAGATAGCGCTGCAGCGCTTCGGCGAAGAAGTCGTCGTCGCCGATCTCGCAGGCCAGCACGCGCAGCAGCACGTCCGACTGCACGCGGATGAAGTTCCCGTTGCGGTCGAGATCGTAGAAGAAGCCGTCATCTGCGTCGAAGCAATTGGCGAACAGCGCGTCCACGCTGGCTTGCGCCTTGCCGCGCCATAGAGCGCCATCCTCGCCCAGCTCTTCCGCGATCAGTGCGAGATAGGACCGCTGGCAGGCGACGTTGGCCGTGAGGTCTGGCGCCACCAGCGGCAGCAGCGGATTGTCTGCGTTGTAGCGCGTCGGGTCATTGTTCTGCGGGCTGTCGGGTATGTGCCAGAAGCGCGCCGACAGATCGTGCCCGGTATCATAAGTGCAGAACGCCTCGACGCCGCCAGTGCCACGCGTATTGCGCCAGGTCGCGAGCCACTCATCATAGCGGGCCATCGCCTTGTACATCGTTCCGAGGAAGTCGCGGTCGCCGCTCAGCCGGTAATGCGTCCAGACGCTGCGCGCCAGTGGCGACACCAGCTGGATCTGCGAGAACACCGGTCCCTCCGGCGTCACCTTGTAGGGGAGGCACCCATCTGTCCGCTGGTGCGCCGCAAAGGCGGCGAAGGTCCGCTGCGCGACGTCCGGCATGAAGCGCGCCAGCAGTTCCGCATTGATCGTGCCCGTGCTCTCGAGCCAGCAGCCATTGTAGACGCCGCCCTCATAGAGGATCGGCGCGCCGCCGGCGGCCGGCCGGATGCAGCCGAGCAGTTCGCGCACCGCGCGATAATACTGCGCCTCCATCTGCGGGGTGGACGCGGCGAACTTCACGCCCGATCGCTGCCATTCGGCGAGCAGCGCGGAATCCGCCGCGCCAACCGTCGTGGCGACGTCGAGCGTGCGCATTCTCTCCAGCAGATCGTTGCCGCGCGCCAGCACTGCGTTACGTACCTCCAAATCCTGCGAACGCCACCGGCGCCCGATCGTTCGACTTGTCGTCAGGCTGCCCGGCCAGGGGGCAGCACCTCTTTGCCATGCGGATAGACGAGGCTGCGCCGCCGGGGCGTCAGCCGTTCGAGCAATTCCGGGCTCGGCCGGTAGGGCAGGCGGAAGTGCCCCCAGCTCGGCCCGTAGCGATAGACCGCAATGCGGCGCTGACCGGGATTGGTGCGTCGCGCCGAGCCATGCGCGATGGCGTCGACGAACAGCAGCGCGTCGCCCGCCTTGAGGTGGCACTCGATCGCCCCCTCGACGCCATCGACCGACACTTCCTCCCCGCGCTTCTCCATCGCCACCGTCTGCGGGTGGCGGATGTTGGATTTGTGGGAGCCGGGGATCACCATCGTCGCGCCGTCGCCCGGCCCGATGTCGTTGAACGCCATCAAGACGTTGATCTGCCCGCAATGGAACTTGCCGGCGTGGTAGCGGAACTGGGTGCGGATTGTCCCCACATGCCCGCCCGAATGCAGGCGCTGCGCGCCACCCGGCCCGCGGATCGTGCCAAAGCACTCGTCGATGAAGGCCGGTCCGTGATGGCCGTCGAAATTCTCGGGATCATCGGTGCCGATGAAATGGATCGCCTTGCCGTACCAAGACGGGTGGTCGAGCAGTTCCTCCCACACCGGACCGGCCTCATAGAGCTGCTGGAAGATCAGTCCTTCCTGCCGCCCCGAATTGTGCACCACCACATTGCCGTGCCAGCCACGGCCTTCGACATTGGCGGCATCGAGCTCGTCATAGGTGTGGTTGCAGGCGGCCACCTGGGCGGGCGTCAGCGCGTTGCGCAGGATCAGATACCCGTTCAGATCGAACAGGTACTCCTCCATGTCGCTACAGGCCCGCACTTGAGCCACATGCTCGTTCACGAGCAGCCTCCCAGCATCCGGCCCTCTGTCGGGGCCTTGATGTGCGGCTGGAAATGGCAGCTTAGGAGCCTTCGCCATCAACCGGGACCGCACGGTTGAAACCTGCTCGGGTCTCTCAGAAGGTCGCAACAAGCAGTGGCGGTTGGTTAGACGGTCCAGCCACAGATGTTGCGCGTAGCGCACGCTTTACCGCTTACCCCGGCTGGGCTCAGGGGGTGAACCCCGCCCATTACGTGTCTCCGGCCGATCCTGGGGGATTATTCCCTCACAGAATGCCGATGCTTGTCTCATTTCGCCGAACTGTCAACGGGGTGCGTGGCTTAGAGGTTGTGGCAGCGCACCCAGTGCTTGTCGCCAAGCGCCGTCGGCCCCGGCATTGTCTCCTTGCACACCGCCGTCGCCCGCGGGCAGCGCGACACGAACGGGCAGCCCCGGCTCTCGGGCGTCCACAGCGGAATGTCCGTCGCCCGCCGCGCCCGGTCCGTCGCGATCTTGCGCCCCGGGTTGGGGACGGAGTCGATCAGCAGCTGCGTATAGGGATGCTGCGGCCGGTCGGTGATCTCCTCGCTCGGCCCCTGTTCGACGAGATGGCCGGCATAGAGCACTGCCGTCTCCTCGGCGAAATAGCGCGCCGTCGCGATATCATGCGTGATGTAGAGCGCCGCGAGCTGCCGCTGCTGCTTCAGGTCCTCGAGCAGATTGAGAATGCCGAGCCGCACCGACACGTCGAGCATCGAGGTCGGCTCGTCCGCCAGCAGCACCTGCGGATGCACCGACAGGGCGCGGGCGATCGCCACGCGCTGCCGCTGCCCGCCCGAAAGCTCATGCGGCCGCCGCTTGAAATAGTCCATCGCTGGATGGAGGCCGACGCTTTCGAGCAGCATCAGCGCTTCCGCTTCCACCGCTTTGCCCTTCAGCTCCGGCCGATGCAGTTTCAGCGGCCGGATCAGATGATAGCCGATGCTCTGCGTCGGGTTCAGCGAGCCGAACGGGTCCTGGAACACCATCTGCACTTCCGAGCGATAGGCCTGCAGCCTCGCGCCCCGCATCTGCGCAATGTTCTGCCCCTTGAACCGCACTTCGCCATGCGACGGCTTGTAGACGCCGGCCACCATGCGCGCGCAGGTCGATTTGCCCGAGCCGGATTCGCCCACCAGCGCCAGCGCCCGGCCGCGTGTCAGCTGCAGCGATACGCCCGATAGCGCCCGCAGCACGCGGCGGTTGAGCAGCGCGCCGCCCAGCCCGAAATCCATGTCGACATTGTCCACCTCGATCGCGGCAGGCGACGCGGCGTCGGACGCCGGGGCAGGGTTCAGTTCAGCAAGTGACATGCGGCCTCGCTCTGGTGCTGCGGATAAAAGCGCAGTTCAGGCGCTTGCGTGTGGCAGATCGGCATGGCGTGCGGGCAGCGCGGCGCAAAGCGGCAGCCCGGTGGCAGATCGGTGAGGCGCGGCGGCGTGCCCGAAATCCCCTCGAGCCGCACGCGCGGTCCGGTGAGCGGCGGGAAGCTGTTGCCCAGCGCCCTGGTATAGGGGTGCTGCGGGTTGGTGAGGATCGAGCCCGACGGCGCCACCTCCACCAGTTCGCCCGAATACATCACGCCGATGCGGTCGCAGAACTCGATCATCAGCCCGAGATCATGGGTGATGAACAACACCGAGAAGCCGAGCCGGTTCTTCAGTTCGACGATCTGCTCGATGATGTCGCGCTGTACCACCACGTCGAGCGCCGTCGTCGGCTCGTCCATGATGATCAGCCGCGGCTTCAGCGCCAGCGCGATCGCGATGCAGATGCGCTGCCGCATGCCGCCCGAGAACTGGTGCGCGAACTCGTCGAGCCGGGCAGGGGGGATGCCGACGAGATCGAACAGATCGATGGCGCGCTTGCGCGCCTCCTCCTTGCTCAGTCCCGGTTCATGCGTCTCCATCACGTCGATGAGCTGCTCCGAGATCGGGATCACCGGGTTCAGCGCATTCATCGCCGACTGGAACACGAAGCTCACCTCACGCCAGCGATAGGCCTTGAGCCGCGCCTTGTCGAACTTCAGCACGTCCTGTCCATCGAGCCGCACCTCGCCGCCGCTGACCAGGCCCGGCAACCGCGTCAGCCGCGCCAGCGCGAACGCCACCGTGGATTTGCCGCAGCCGCTTTCGCCGGCGAGGCCGAACGCCTCGCCTTCGCGAATGTCGAAGTCGATGCCGTCGACGGCGCGGGCGATCGAATTGTCGCCCACATAGTCCACGGTCAGATTGCGTACTTCCAGCAATGCACGATCAGAAGACATCGGCACCCCTTCCACGACGGGTGAGGAAGCGCTTGATCCGGCCGATCTTGCGCGACGCCTTGAGCTGCGGATTGGTGATCTCGTCTACCGCGAAATTGATCAGCACCAGTGCCGCGCCCGTCAGCATGATGGCGATGCAGGGCGGCCAGACTTCCCACCACGCGCCCGATTGCAGGGCGAGGTTGTTCTGCGCCCAGAACAGCATGGTGCCCCAGGTGACCGCATTGGGATCGCCCAGCCCGATGAACTCCAGCGCCGCCTCCGCGAGGATCGCGGCGATGGTGCCGAGCACCAGCCCGCCGACGAAAAAGCTCAGCATGTTGGGGAAGATCTCGACCAGGATGATCCGCCACTTCCGCTCACCCAGCAGCTCCGCCGAGGTGACGAATTCCCGCGTGCGCAGCGACAGCGTCTGCGTTCGGATCGTTCGCGCCGACCACCCCCAGCCGGTGAGGGCAAGGACAAGGCCGATCACCATCGGACTTGCCGCCTCCACCATGGTTGCGATCACGATGATGAGGGGTAACCCCGGTAGGACCAGCACCACATTGACGAAGAAGGTGATGATGTCGTCGACGCGGCCGCCGAAATAGCCGGCCGAGATCCCCAGCGCGAGCCCGATCACGGCGGCGAAGGCGCCGGCGCCGAGGCCAACGCCAAGGCTGACGCGGCCGCCATAGACCAGCTGCGTGAACACATCCTTGCCCAGCCGCGTTGTGCCCAGCACATGCTCATAGCCCGGCTGCACATGCGGTTTGCCCGCCCGCCGGTTCGGGTTGTAGTCGCTGAGCAGCGGCGCAAACGCCGACATCAGCACCAGCACCAGGAGGATGACAACGCCCGCCATTCCCTTGCCATTGGTGACGAACGAAGCGAGGCCGGGTGGCAGGCGCGAGGTCCAGCCCGGCCGTGGCCGGACGCCCAGTTCGCGCATCAGTTCGACATGGTCGGGCGCGCGTGACGCGAATTCCGAGGCACTCTCGGCGCGTAGCGCGAAGGGCTGGGTATGCGTGAGGTCACTCATGGTCAGCGTCCCCTGAGCCGTGGATCGAGCATGACATTGGCAATGTCGGACACCAGATTGGCCACCAGCACCGAACAGGTGAGCAGCAGCAACTGGCCCTGGATGAAGGAATAGTCGCGCGCGCCGATCGCCGTGAAGGTGAACTTGCCGAGGCCCGGATAGTTGAACACCTGCTCAACCACCAGCGCGCCGCCCAGCATGAAGCCGATCGAAAGCGCCAGCGAGGTGATCTGCGGTAGAATGGCGTTACGGGCGACGTAGCGGTACTTGATCCGGTTCTCGCTGAGCCCCTTGGCCCGCGCCAGCACGACAAAATCCTCGTTGAGCAGATTGATCATCACGTTGCGCATGCCCAGATGCCAGCCGCCGAAGCTCACCAGCAGGATCGAGAGCACCGGCAGCGTCGCGTGGTAGAGGACGCTGCCCACGAATTTGAGGTCGAACCAGTTCTGCATGAGGTTCGGATCATGCGCGCGGCCCAGCGGAAACCATTTGAGCTGCAGCGAGAAGGCATAGAACAGCAGCAGCGCGACGATGGCCGGCGTGAAGGCATTCATCATCACGTTGATGGGCGTGAAGAAGCTGTCGAAAAAGCCGCCGCGGTTCCAGGCTGCGTGAATGCCCATGAAGCTGCCGATGAAGAAGGCGAGGAAAATCGCCAGTCCCACCAGCACCAGCGTCCATTGCGCACCATAAAACAGCAGTGCCGCTGTCGGCTCCGGAAACTGCACCGTCGAGATGCCGAAATCGAGCCGGAACACGCTCTGCACATAGGTGATGTACTGTTCCCACAGATTGCCGTCGAAGCCGTAGGATCGGCGGATGGCCGCCACCTGCGACTCGCTGAGCCGCCCCTGGAACGACGCGATAATGCGGTCCGACGGGCTGCCGGGCATCAGCCGGGGAATCAGGAAATTGAAGGTGATCGCAAGAACGAACGCCGCGAAATAGAAGACGAGTCTTCGTGCCAGGAAAATCATAACGCTCGGCCCCTCGGGATCAGCAAGGATGGCGGAGCCCCGGAGGAGGGGCCCCGCCAAGATCGTCGGCTTAGAACTTGGCGCCGTCGATGGGCTTCAGCGCCAGGGCGTGCAGCACGCGCTCGCGGTTGCCGTCATGCACCTGCGGACGAACGAAGGGGTTCTCTTCGGTCACCCAGCCGGTGAAGCGGCGGGTCGAGTACTCGTACCAGATCGGGTTCGCGAACAGCGACACCACCGGCACATTCTCGGCCACCAGCTTGTGCACGTCGGTCAGCGCAGCCTTCTGCGCGTCGAGATCGGCCGTGCTCTTGAACTTGTCGAGAGCCTCAACGATGGCCGGGATCGGCAGCTGATGCATCGACTGGAAGTCGATCTGGCCCGACACCATCAGGCGCGGGTTGAACATCGGCTGATACTGGTTGTACGGCGTCGGACCGCCATTGGTCCACATGACGTACACGTCGAAGTCGCCACGCGGCACGGCGTCAAACCAGGCGCCCTGGTCCATCGTCTTGAGCGAGGCGTTGATGCCGATGTCCTGGAGGTTCTCGGCAACCGTCTGGCCCGAGTTCACCCAGTCGGTCCAGCCGGACGGCATCGAGATGCCGAAGCTGATCGGGGTGCCATCGGGATTGTCGCGCCAGCCGTCGCCGTCCTTGTCGACGAAGCCAGCTCCGTCGAGCAGCTCCTTGGCCTTGTCGGGGTTGTATTCCATCAGCCAGGTGTAGGGCGCGAGAGCCGCTTCATCGTACCAGGTGGAGTACATTTCACCGGTGCCGATGGGGAACTTCGTCGCCGTCGTCAGGCCGAAGGTCGAGATGTCGAGCAGGGTCTGGCGGTCGGTAGCCACCGAGATGGCCTGACGGAAGGCGAGGTTGTTGAACGGCGCCTTGGTCGTGTTGAGCTGGAGGTTCACGTCAGAACCGGCCGGGAGCCAGTAATTGTTGAACTCCGACTGCGGCAGGAACGTCACGTCCGGATCGGTGAGGCCGTCGCCGAGCCAGTCGAGATCGCCGGCCGAGATGGCGGCCACGGTCTGCTCGTTGCCGTTCATCTGCGGGAAGCGCAGGCAGTCGATCGCATTGTCGGCATTGCCGCGGAACAGCTCGTTGCGGCACATGTCGTAGCCGTTACGCGAGAAGTTGCGCGGTGCAGTCCACGGGCCGGTCGCAACCGGCGTGGTGTTGGCGAAGGTCTTGGGGTCGGTCACGTCCTTCCAGACGTGCTCGGGCAGCGGGTAGAGGCCATTGAGGCCATAGCGGGCCAGCGCGTCGGGTTCGTTGAGGTTGAACTTGACGGTGTAGTCGTCGATCTTTTCGGCCGACGTCACATTGCCGGACTCGCCATTGTAGACGTCGATACCCATCGGGTAGTCCGGGTTCGCCTTGGCGTAGTCGAAGCTGAACACCACGTCGTCGGCGTTGAAGTCCTCGCCGTCGCTCCACTTGACGCCTTCGCGCAGCTTGTAGGTGACGGATTTGAGGTCGGCACCCACTTCCCACGAGACGGCGAGCGCTTCTTCGCTCACGCCGGGATGCCACACATTGTCGATCCACAACGGCTCATAGGTGAAGTCGCGGGTACGCTGCTGGGCGCCCGGTCCGGGGCTGTTGGGATTGTAGTTTTCCACCATCGCGTCGGTGTGAGCAGGCAGCAGACGGAGGATAACTTCCTCCTGCGCCATGACGGGCGCGGTGAGCGCGAGAGCCAGCGTCAAGCTGCCCAGCGCGGTCATAGTCCTCATCTTCATAGTGTCCTCCTGGTCGATCGCCCTCTCCCGGGCATGATCAGACGTTTTCGTTCTGGCTCCGATTTGCGGAGCCGTTCTCTCCCTTGCCGGCTGCAATATTGCCGGCACCTAGAACGCTCTTCCTCCTCTCCCCTCTATGGTTGCGCACCACCCCAGCCGACGCTCTCGCGTCGCACCAGGCTTGTGCCAATGACTGTACGGAGCGGCGCCGCTTCGGGCTCGCCCATGAGCTTGAGCAGCTGTTCGATCGCTGCATGGCCAAGCGTGTCGACCGGCTGGCGGATCGTCGTCAGCGGCGGCCACAAATGCTTGGCGTGGAAGGTGTCGTCGAAGCCGATGACCGACACGTCATCGGGCACGTGCTTGCCGGCATGACGCAGCGCCATCAGCACGCCCGCCGCCATGTCGTCGTCGCCGGCAAAGATCGCGGTGAACTCGACGCCCTGGTTGAGCAGATCGGTCGTCGCCTTGTAGCCGAACTCTTCGGAGTAATTGCCCTGCACGACATGCACGTCGTCGCCGGAAAGGCCGAACGATTCGAGGCCGATGCGCACGCCTTCGAGGCGGGCCACCGTATCGCCGAACTCAGCCTGGCCGGTGAGGTGCACAATCTTGCGGTGACCGCGGTCGAGGAGGAACCGGATCGCCGTCGCGGCTCCACCCACATTGTCGAGCAGCACAATGCCCTGTGCCACCGACGAACTCTCACGCCCGATCATCACCACCGGGATGTTGGCGCGCCGCAGCATGTCGGCGACATCGGCCCTCAGCGGCTTTTCGAGATAGAGCACGATGCCGTCGCAGGAGCGGTCTATCAGCTCGATGATGGCCCGCGCTTCCTCGTCCTGGTCGGCATAGCCTGACGAGATCATCAGCGACTTGCCGGCCCCGCGGCAGATGCGCTGCATGCCATAGACCATGTTGGCGAAGTAGTTCGTACCGACGTCGACCACCACGGCGCCAATCATGTTCGACCGGTTCGAGCGAAGGGCCTGCGCCAGCGTGTTCGGCCGGTAGCCGAGCTCGCGTATCGCAGCCTCCACGGCGCTCCTGGCCGTCTCGGATACGTAGCCGCTTCCCGCGATCAGCCGTGACACGGTGGATCGCGAGACGCCGGCTCGTTTTGAGACGTCGTCGATTGTCGGCATCCGGTCCCGCCTCCCTGTGGGATCGATCTCACAAATCAAGCGGACGGCTGCGGGAATGTCAACTAAAGTTCTACGGCGGTGCAAAACCGGAGTAGAACTGAGCGCATGCAAACGCCGACTTTGCCGGTTGGACAGTGAAAAAGCTCCCGCTGTTGGCCGCGGTTTGGGGGGCATTGGTCACCGCTGCCTTCGCCCCCTGGCTCTTGTTTCCCCAGGTCGAATCCCTGGGCGTGACCTTCCGGGAGGACACGCGGCGTCGAACTCTTCCCCCTCGACTCCGAGGGGCATGCGGCCATCGAGGCAGCCGTCGCCTCGGGCCGTCTGGCGGCCGCCGATTTGTCCAATGGTTTCAGGGTGTTCATGCGCGGCACCCTGAGCCGCGCCGCGCAGGCCAATCGAATCCGCGTCGCCGGCCGCGTCGTCGACGCCTATATCGCCGACGAGCAATGGGCCGCGCGCGCCCGCATCGCCCCGTTCTGGGCCGCCCTGGCGCTCCTGCCAGCCGCCCTCATGCTGCTGCCCGCTTTTTTGCGGACACCAGCTAAGCGCTTGGAATCGTGATGAAACTGGCGGAGAGGATGGGATTCGAACCCACGAGACGCTTTTGACGTCTGCGCCCTTAGCAGGGGCGTGCCTTCGACCACTCGGCCACCTCTCCTACCGACGCGCCTTAAACCTGCTTTGCGCCGATAAAGCAAGGCTGCATCAAGTCTTCTCTACCCGCTACGCGTTGGTTAGCACCGGTAGCAGCCGGCCAGGCGGGTAGGGCTCCCGCAAGCGCGCCGCGCGCGGCCTTGTCCACTTATCCAGTGGACTTTATATCTCGCGCGCTGGGCCAGCGCGAAAGTCTCCTCCGCGATGTTGACTGCCAAAGGGAAGTACGGCCTCAAGGCACTGGTGCATCTCGCCAATCTGCGGCCGGGCGAGCTTGCCCTGGTCAACAGCATTGCGACCAGCAACAACATCCCCAAAAAATTCCTCGACGCCATTCTGGGTGAGTTGCGCAACGCCGGCTTCGTCGAGAGCCGCAAGGGCAAGGGCGGCGGCTACCGCCTCAACCGCACGCCCGAGGAGATCAAGGTGGGCTCCGTGGTCCGCGTGCTCGACGGCCCGTTGGCGCCAATTTCCTGCGCCAGCCACACCCGCTACCGGGCGTGCGACGATTGCGACGTAGCGACCTGTCAGGTGCGCCAGATCATGCTGACGGTCCGCAACGCCATCGCCGAGGTGCTCGACTCGACCACGCTCGCGCAGATGCGCGACGCCGACGAGGAAGTGCTGCCGATCGAGCTACGCGTCCCGGCCTGACCTGCGGCGGGCTAGTAGGAGCTGAACAGCGCCTTCTGCGCGATGCGTAACGCGCCGATAGCATCGTGCTTGGCCTGCGCCGCCTTCAATGCCTCCCAGTCGAGAACGTCGAGGGCGCGGTCGACCTGCTTGAGGAAGTCGATCGCGTGGTTGGCGGTCTCGACGGAATCTTCGCGGAATGGGAACTGGTCCAGCTGCCAGACACCCTCCCACTTATTCTTGCGCAGCACGTGGAAGTACTCGAACAGCTCGAGCGGGTGGAGGCTGCCGGCGACGAGGTCGTCGTCCCACGAGCGGTAATTGTCGTTCACATCCATGCCGAACAGCCGGCCGTAGTCGAGCGCCAACTGCGCTGAGTCCGCGGCGTTTTCCCCGCCGAAGATGGCGTGGCCGAAATCGAGCAGGATGCCGATATTGGGCAGGCCGATCTTCTCGATGCCGAGCAGGGTACGGGCCACTGAGCTGAAGCTCATATAGACACGCGGTTCGCGCGGCTTGTACTCGATGACGAATTTGAGGTCGGGGTTCTCGCTGGCGAGCTGGCCGATGCCCTCGAGCGAGTGCTTCCACAGCTGCCCGTGATCCACCTGGAACGGATAGTCCCAGCCATCCTGGCCCGGCCACACCTTCACATAGTCGGCCTTGAAGTAGCGCACCACATCGCAGGCCTCGGTGATGAGGTCGTGCGCCGCGCGACGGACGCCCGGATCGGGGTTGGTGAAGGCGCCCTTGCGGAACTGCTTGGTGTACATTTCGGGCGTGATGCCGACGACGCCGAGCTTGTTGCGGTCCAGCGCTGCCTTGATCTGCGCGTTGGAGAAATTGCCGCCGAAGAACGGCCAGTTGAGATCGACAACCGACAGATCGCGGACCTGACCCGCGAGGTCGATCGCCTCGATCACGTCGCGGGGTTCGCCATAGCCGTCAGTGGCATAGCGGTCGAGATAAGTAGCGAAGTGCCAGATGCCGGCGCCGAATTTGAGATTGCCCATGGCAGTCCTCCCTGTCTCAGTTCTTGTCTGTCTGCGGCTGCCACAGAGCGCGGCCCACCGCCTCGCGCCAGGCGGCGCGAATCTCGTCGCGTTGCTCTGGCGGCATTTTCGGTTCGAAGCTCACGGCGCCGGCTGGTTGCGTGACCGGCATGCCCATACCCTGCGCGGCCATCATCATGGCACCGAGTGCGCTGACTTCGGCACGGTCGCCGCGGATCACCGGGCGGCCGATGATATCGGCCTGAAACTGCATCAACGCACCGTTGCGGCTGGCGCCGCCATCGGCCGAAAGCTGGGCCAAAGGCACGCCCAGATCGTCCTGCATGGCCTCGAACACATCGGCCACCTGCTGCGCGATCGCCTCTATGGAGGCGCGGGCGAGGTGGGCCGGTTTCGTGCCCAGCGACAGGCCGGTTATCAGACCGCGGGCGTCGGGTGCCCAGTGCGGCGCGCCCAGGCCGACCAGCGCCGGCACAAGACTGACGCCATTGCTGTCGGGCACACTGGCCGCGAGGTCGGCAAGTGCGTCGGCGGACTGAACGCCGAGCAATTCGCTCATGAACGCAGCAGCTTGGCCGGAGACCGAGATATTGCCCTCAAGCGCATGGACCGCGCCACCGGCAGCCGTGCTCCACGCGATAGTGGCCGACAGGCCGTGCGTGCTGCGCCGGCGCTCGCTTGTCAGCGTCATCAACGACGAGCCGGTGCCATAGGTCGCCTTCACAATGCCGGGCGTGCGGACACCATGGCCGAACAGCGCGGCATGGGAGTCGCCGATCATGGCGTGGATGGACGTGCCGGCGGGAAGGGCCGTGGCGCCCTCAGCGACGTCGCCGAAATGGCTGTCGGACGGAAGCAGACGGGGCAGGGCGCTCGCGGGGACACCGAAGATAGCCAGCAACTCGTCGTCCCAGGCGAGGGCGCCGGTGTCGAGCAGTTGTGTGCGCGAGGCGTTGGAATGGTCCGTGGCGTGCACCGCGCCGCCAGTCAGCTTGAACAGCAGCCACGCATCCACTGTGCCGACACGCAGCGTCCCGCGCTCCGCGGCCGAGCGGACGTCCGCGACATTGTCCATCAGCCAGCCGATCTTGGCGGCGGGGAACAGCGGATCGAGGCCGAGGCCCGTCTTCTGCTCGATCAGTTCGGCATGTCCAGCGGCGCGGATCTCGTCGCAGCGCGAGGTGGAGCGGCGGCATTGCCACGTTATGGCCGGCGCAAGCGGCGCGCCTGTCGCGGCATCCCACGCGACGATCGTCTCGCGCTGGTTGGAGATTGCGACCGCGTCGATGGTGTCAGAGGTCTGCGCCACTACATCGGCGATGACCCGCTGCACGCTGGTCCAGATGTCGTTGGCCGATTGCTCGGCCCAGCCGGGACGCGGATAGGAAATTTGCATCTGCACAGAGGCTTGCGCGAGGATGCGGCCATCGGCTGCCACGGCGAGCGCCTTGGTGTTGGTCGTCCCCTGGTCGACCGCGAGGATCAGCCCGTCCATCTATCGCTTTCTGGCAATCAGAGTCCGCGCCGCCCCGGCGATACCGGTCGGTGTGAGCCCGTAATGCTCGAGCAGCCATTCCACCGATCCTGTCGGCAGGAAGCCGGGAAAGCCCATGCGGTGCATCGCCACGGGATTGTGCTCAGTGATCACCTCGGCCACCGCACCGCCAAGACCACCGCGCACCGAGTGTTCCTCGACGGTCAGGATGGCGCCCGTTTCGGCAGCGGCGATGATGGCGGCTTCGTCGAGCGGATTGACCGTCGACATGTTGACGACGCGCGCCTCGATGCCGTCGGCGGCAAGCGCCGCGGCTGCGGCGAGGGCGCGGTGCACCATCACGCCGTTGGCGATGATCGCGAGGTCGTCGCCGTCGCGCAAAAGCTCGGCCTTACCGACTTCGAACTTCTGCACTTTCCGCTCGATGGCCGGCACCGGCATGCGGCTGACGCGCACGAAGACCGGGCCATCGATGGCGGCCGCCGCGCGGATCGCCTGTTCGGTTTCCCATGGGTCTGAGGGGACGATGAGCGTGAGATTGTTGAGGAGGCGCAGCCAGGCGAGATCCTCGATGGAGTGATGCGTCGGGCCGAGCTCGCCATAGGCGATGCCGCTCGACTGGCCGATCAGCTTCACGTTCACATTGGTGTAGGCGATGTCGGCCTTGATCTGCTCAAGCGCCCGCGCCGTGAGGAAGCACGAGGCAGCCGAGACGAACGGCACCTTGCCGCCATTGGCGAGGCCGGCGCCCACGGCAACCACGGTCTGTTCGGCGATGCCGACATTGACCATGCGCTCGGGCCAGCGCTTGCGGAAATTGACCAGCTTGGACGAGCCCACGCTGTCGCTCACCACGGTGACGATGCGCGGGTCGGCTTCGGCGAGGGATTCGAGGGTGCGCGAGAAACTATCGCGGCAGTCGAAGAGGTTAGCGGCAGTCGCGGTGGCGGCGCTCATCACACCAGCTCCCGCATCGCCTGCTCGAACTGGTCCTTGTTCGGCACGCCGTGATGCCACGAGACATTGTCGTGCATGAAGCTGACGCCCTTGCCCTTGATGGTGTTGGCGATGACGCAGAGTGGTTTGCCGCGGCCCGCGGGGGAGGCGCTGAGCACGTCGTAGAGCGCCTGGTGGTCGTGGCCGTCGACCATCTCGACGTGCCAGCC
Organism: Hyphomicrobiales bacterium; assembly: GCA_004144345.1. GTDB lineage: Bacteria > Pseudomonadota > Alphaproteobacteria > Rhizobiales > Devosiaceae > Devosia_A. The sequence goes on along the minus strand of SEEL01000001.1, from coordinate 65,938 downwards.
GAAGGCCCGCCATTTGTCGTCGAGCGGGTCGAGACTGGCCGTCTCCTCGGTGCCGGCGCCCTGCTGCAGGCGGTTGCGGTCGATGATGAGGGTGAGGTTCTCGAGTTTGCGGTGGCCGGCATTGAGCGCGGCTTCCCAATTGCTGCCTTCCTGCAACTCACCATCGCCGGTGAGGACGAAGGTGCGGAAAGGGGCGCTATCCATCTGGCCGGCAATGGCAATACCGATAGAGACGGGGAGGCCATGGCCGAGCGGGCCGGTGTTGGTCTCGACGCCCGGCAGGTAGTTACGGTTGGGATGGCCGTTGAGCTTCGACAGCGGCTGCATGTAGGTGGAGAGCAGCTCCTCGGGGAAGTAGCCGGCGCCGGCGAGGGCCGAGTAGAAGGCGCCGGTGCAGTGGCCCTTGCTCATCACGAAGCGGTCGCGGCCGGGATCGTTGGGCTGGCTGGGGTCGAAGCGCAGCACGCCCCAATAGAGGGTGGCGAGGATGTCGGCGGCGCTGAAGTCGCCGCCCGGATGGCCAAGCTGGGCCTCATAGACCATCTGGAAGCTGCGGCGGCGGATCCACAGCGCCTTGGCGCGGATCGTCTCCAGCGGGTCGTTGCGGAGGGGGGCGGAAGCGAGCGACGACAAGACCTTGTCCTAACAGTGAAATATCGTTGGCCGCTGCGGCGCCGCCGCGACAGCAAGGCGATGCCCCAGGGAAAGGATCCTGTGCGGCGCCTCGTGCATCTGTCGACTGGCTCCCCCACGCGCCCCGGTGGGTATCCGAGGTCTCTTGCGGTTGACGGCGAAACTAACCGCGGCCACCCTTTCGCGCAATACGGAAAATTTGCGTTTGCTATCGAATTGCTTCGGATGGCGCAGAAAGCCGAATACGACTTTCGTCTCAAATCGACGGAAATTTTCCGTCGCACAAAACACGCGGCACGCCTGCTAATCGGGCGCTCCGGGCAATATAGGACGGGGCGTCGGGTTTGCGAATAGCAGCGCGTTCGATGGGGCAGGGGCCTTGTCATTCGCGATCGTTTGCAATTGATCTAGCAAAGGCCGGTCCCGCCACGGGACCGCAGGATGGGGCTATGGCAGCAGACAGCAGCAATCGGACGGGCGGCGCGCAGCGGCAGAATCTGCTGGCCGAGCCGCGCCGCATGAAAATCCTTGAATGGCTGCAGGAAGAGGGCAGTGCGCGAGTGCGCGATCTGTCGGCGGCCTTTGCCGTGTCCGAGGCCACGATCCGCCAGGATCTCGAGCGGCTTGAGGTCGATGGCTACATCACCCGCGAGCATGGCGGCGCCTATCTGAAATCGGTGCCGCAACAGGTCGAGTCCATGTCGCTGCATCATGTGCAGAACATGGACCGCAAGAAGCGTATCGGCCAGGCGGCGGCGGCCCTCGTGGGCGATTCCGAAACGATCATCATCGATTCGGGCACGACAACCACGCAGTTTGCCGAGCATTTGCGGCCGCGCCAGAACCTCAACATCATCACCAACGCGCTCAATATCGCGCTGCTGCTGGGCGGCAATCCGACCAATACGGTGCATATGCCCGCCGGCCAGTTCAAGGCGCCGACGCTGTCGCTGAGCGGCGAGAAATCGGTCGATTTCTTCGTCGGCATCTATGCCGAAAAGCTGTTCCTCGCGACCGCCGGCATCTCCTTCGATGCGGGCCTGACCTATCCGGCGATCGGCGACATCTATGTGAAGCGCGCCATGATCAAGGCCGCCTCAAAGGTCTATCTGCTGGCCGATTCCACCAAGATCGGCCGCATGTCCTTCTCCTCGCTGGGCGGGGTGGAGCTGGTGCACACGCTGATCACCGATGACGGCATCGCTGCCGAGGACGTGGCCGGCTTCGAGCAGCGCGGCATCGACGTGATCGTCGCCCGCTGAGCCCTTCCAATCATCGCCGTAACTGCGAAATGCCTCCAAACCGCGGGCAACAGCGGGCGGGTTAGGGCACGCGGAATCGCGGCCGTTTAGCGCTTTCGATTTTTTGGATCGCGACGGCGATGCCCATTGACTCCCCCAGGACTGCTTCGTAATCGTAAGCAATCGCAAAAAACCGAAACAAGACGAAATTCGGTTGCTTGCGATGCGCCGGGTGGCGCGGGGAGGGAAGGGACGTACCGGAAGGGAGTGCGCAAAGACCGCCTGAAGGCGGCAGGCGCGGCCGGACGTTCGCACATTCGATCTCCACACCCTGATCCGGCTGCCGTGGGGCAGGCCGACACGAGAAGGAGGAGACTACATGGCAAAGCTCGGCCGATATCTTTTGGCGCCCGTGCTGGCGGCCCTGATGGGCACCGCCGCCTATGCGCAGACCATGACCGACGTAGGGACGCCGCGCGCGGAAACCCTCATCGTCCAGACGTTCGACGGCAAGGCATCCAACCCCGACGCGCAGAACCCGCTGAACCAGTTCACGCTGTGGCGGGGTCTTCGCGAACTCGGCTGGGGCTGGCTGTGGGAAATGGACACGTCGACAGGCGTGTCCTACCCCGAACTCGCCGACGGCATGCCCGAAGTGCTCAACGACGAGTACACGAAGTTCCGTATCAAGATCCGTCCCGGCGTCTATTGGAGCGACGGCGTCGAGTTCACCGTCGACGACATCCTCTACACCCTCGATACGTCCTTCAAGTACAAGGACAAGCTGACCTTCGTCTTCCGCGCCAACGGCTACATCAAGGAAGCCAGTTGGACCAAGATCGACGACTACACCTTCGAGGTCGAGACCCAGCAGCCGGCTTACGACTTCAATACCGTGATGGGCGTCTACACCTGGGGCTCGCTGTTCATCATCGTCCCCAAGCACATCTTCGAGCCGCTTGGCGCCGACGTCGTCACCTTCAAGAACGCTCCCGCCGTCACGCTTGGGCCGTACAAGATCAAGGAATTCGATCCCAACGGCTTCTGGCAGTTGTGGGAGAAGCGCGAAGACTGGCAGCGCTCCGCCTGGGGCAATCTGGGTGAGCCGAAGCCGAAATACGTCCTCTACAAGGATTTCGGCGCTGAAGAGACCCGTACGCTGGCCTTCGTCCAGAACCAGTACGACATCGACACCTTCATGAGCCCGGACTCCATTGCCGCCGCTCAGGCGCGCAATCCGGCCATCGAGACCTTCTCGAAGACGCTGCCCTATCACGACATGAACGACGCCTGCTCGTGGGGCGTCTACATCAACCAGCAGAAGGCGCCGTTCGACCAGCCGGAAGTGCGTTGGGCCCTCGCGCTCGCGCTCGACCTGCAGACGGTGGGCATCACCTCCGTCAGCGGCCAGTTCAAGCCGGGCGCCCTGCCGCTTGCCGACACGCCGATCACCGGACCGATGTTCTACGATCCGCTGAACGACTTCCTGAACAACCTGACCCTGGCCGACGGCTACAAGCCGTTCAACCCGAACTTCGGGCCTGAGCTGATCGAAAAGCTGAAGACGCAGGGCGTGCCTGCCGACCAGCTGCCGAGCGGCGACGCCATCAAGGCGGGCTTCGGCGCTGGGTGGTGGAAGTACGATCTCGCCCAGTCCGAAAAGCTGCTCGCTTCCGTGGGCATCAAGAAGGGCGCGGACGGGTTCTACACCAAGGCGGACGGTTCGCCCTGGCCGATCGAACTCACCATTCCGGCTGACTGGAACAAGGTGCTGCAGCGTATCGGCTTCTCGATCGCCGACAGCTGGCGCAAGGCCGGGTTCAATGTCACCGCCCGTCAGGTCGACGGCGGCGAATGGAACACCGTCCAGCAAACCAACGGCCGCAACGAGCTGCAGGTCAACTGGGCGACGACTTGCGTCTACAACGCGAACTGGACCAACACCTGGTCGGCGCTCAACCCGGACAATGTGAAGCCGTTCGACTCGACCGAGCCGCTCAACGGCAACTATCTGCGCGTGACCGATCCGGCGATCTTCGACCTCGTCGAGAAGAGCCGGTCGCTCGAGATCGGGTCTGATCCCTTCATGGCCAATGGCCGCGAGATCGCGACCAAGCTCGTTGAAGGCATGCAGGTCATCAATCTGATGAACATCCCGACGACGATCCCGACCAACAACACCTACTGGACGAACTACTCCAAGGCCGACAATTTCTACGCCGCGCCTTACTCCTGGTGGTCGTCGTTCAAGAAGACGATCGTCAACATCCAGCCTACTGGCAAGCAGTAAGAAGGATGTGCATCCGGGGCGGCTCCTCCGCCGCCCCGGATGCCCCTATTGTCGAGTCCGAGGATTATCTCCATGGGTGTGCTGCAATACGTGGCAAAGCGTCTGGGCCAGTATTTCGCCGTGCTGTTTGTCGGCCTGACGATTACCTTCCTGATCCCCCGGCTCCTGCCGACCAATCCGATCGACGGCTACATCGGCCAGATCCAGGCCCGTGCCAATGGCGCCCTCAGTGGCAATGACATTGCCCTGCTGCGCGCCAATCTTGAGGAGCTTTACGGCCTCAAGGGCGATGTGCTGACGCAGTACCTGTCCTTCCTCAAGCGGGTCATCTTCCAGTTCGACTTCGGCCCGTCCTTCACCTACTACCCGCAGCCGGTTTCGCAGATCGTCTTCACGGCGCTGCCCTACACGATCGGGCTGTTGATGGTGTCGACGCTGATCGCCTGGTTCCTGGGCAATGTCGTGGGCCTCGTCGCGGGCTACTTCCACACCAAGCGCGCCGCCAGCATCCTCGAAGTGGTGGGCATCATGCTCTACCCGATCCCGTACTACATCCTCGCGGTGACGGTGATCCTGGTGCTGAGCTATCTGATCCCGATCTTCCCGCTGGCGCCGTCCTTCCCGGTGGGACAGATGACGCTGCAGAAGGCCGGCATGATCATCTACAATTCCCTGCTGCCGGCCATCACGCTGATCCTTGCCGGCTTCGGTTGGAACATCCTGTCCATGAAGGCACTGGCGGTGGCGACCACTGAAGAGCCCTACGTGACCTATTCCCGCCTCAAGGGCGCGACTAACTGGACGCGCATGACCGGCTACGTCTTCCGCAACGCCATGCTGCCGCAGGTGACGGCGCTGGCCCTGTCGCTGGGCACGGTCTTCAGCGGTGCGCTGCTCACTGAAATGCTGTTCTCCTATCCTGGCATTGGCCTCATCCTCAGGACCGCCGCCAGCAGCGCCGACTACAACGTTCTCTATGGCGCCATCACCATCTCGATCATCGCCGTCGCGACGGCAGGCCTCGTGATCGACCTGATCTATCCCCTTCTCGATCCCCGGATCCGCCACAGATGAGCTCTACCATCGCCACGGACAGTGTCCCCACCAAGCCAGACGAGGCGGAAGGCTGGCATTCGGGCCTCGGCTGGCTGCTGAATCCGCGGCTTGCCCTCGGTCTGCTGATCATCGCCGTGATGGGTATCGGCAGCTTCGTGTTGCCAATCTTCTGCCCCATCGATCCGTCGATCCAGGCCACCTATCTCAAGAACATGCCGCCGTCGTGGGAGCATCTGCTCGGCACCAACGCGCTGGGGCAGGACATCTTCTGGTTCCTCGTCTTCGCCATTCGCAACTCGCTGATGCTCGGCATACTGGTAGGCGTCGGCGTGACCATCATCGCCACGGCGATCGGTCTCAGCGCCGGCTATGTCGGCGGCAACTACGAGCGGGTGGTCATGCTGGTTGTCGACACGTTCATCACGATCCCGCTGCTGCCCATTCTCATCATCCTGGGCGGCATCATCCGGGGCAACAATTCCTTCCTGATGGTCGGCGTGATCATCACCTTCTTCGGCTGGGCGTTCGGGGCCCGAACCATCCGTTCCATGGCGCTGACGCTGCGGGAGCGCGAGTTCATCAACATGGCGCGGTTTTCGGGCGCCAGCACGTTCGACATCCTGCGGCGCGAGATATTCCCTTACGTGACCGCCTATATCCTCGTCGCGTTCATCAACACCGTGCTGTTCGCCATCAACACCGAGGCGACGCTGGCGGTGATCGGCCTCTCCAAGGTGGAAGTGCCCACGCTCGGCTCGATCATCTTCTGGGCCCTCAACTACAACGCGCTGTTCAACGGCAATTACGTGTGGATCGTGGCGCCGATCATCGCCACCGTCACGCTGTTCCTCGGCCTGTTCCTCTCCTCTACCGGCTTCAATGCCGCCTTCGCCAACAAGCGCGGTGTCCTATGATCCGGCTCAACGACCTCCAGATCGGCTATCGTATCGGTAGCCGCGTGATCCGCGCCGTGGACGGCGTGACGCTGACCATTCCGGATGGCTGCATCGTCGGCGTCGCCGGCGAATCCGGCTGCGGCAAGTCCACGCTGATGAAGGCCATCTATGGCGACATCCGCTCGCCCATGGCGCTGCTGGGCGGCAGCATCGACTATGGCATGAAGGGCGCCGACGGCAGGCCCGTGACCACCGACACCATCCGCCGCGAATGGTTCAGGTCGATCTCCTACATTCCGCAGAGTTCGATGAACTCGCTGAACCCGGTGATCCGCGTCCGCGACCAGTTCATCGATTTCCCCGGCACCGATGGCAACAAGAAGCGCGTGCTCGAACGGGCGCGCGCCTATATCGGCAAGCTCGGCCTGCCGCCCGAGGCGATGGACTCATATCCGCACCAGTTGTCGGGCGGCATGCGGCAGCGCGTGATGATCGCGCTCGCGACGTTCTTCGAGCCGGCGCTGATCATCGCCGACGAGCCGACCACGGCGCTCGACGTCGTCGTGCAGAAGGAAATCCTGATGCTCCTGATGGATGTGCAGGAGCGCATGGGCAACACCATCCTCGTCGTCTCGCACGACATGGGCGTCCACTATCAGGTCACCGACAAGATGCTGATCATGTATGCGGGGCGCGTGGTGGAGTATGGCGACACCGAGAGCGTGTTTGCCGATCCGCAGCATGCCTATACCAAGATGCTGATCGACTCGCTGCCCACCATTGGCGACGATTCCATGCGCGGGGTCCTCGCGAGCGCGGCCGGCGCCGGCGGCGACCGCGCCTTCCGCGTCGAGCCCGAGCTGATCGAAATCAAGCCCGGCCATTACGTGGCGCGCCCGAGCCTGGCGGGGGTAGCGGCATGAGCGTGATCCTCAAGACGGACGGGCTGAACAAGGTCTACCGGCAGGGCGGCTTCGTGCGCTCGCGGCAAATCAAGGCGCTCAACGACGTCAACATCACGGTCGAGAGCGACAGGCCGGTGGTGATCGCCGTGGTCGGGGAATCCGGCAGCGGCAAGACGACGTTGGCCAAGACCCTGCTGCGGCTCGAGACGCCGACCTCGGGGCAAGCCACCGTCTACGACCAGGTGGTGACCGGCCGGGGCACGACGCTCTCCCGGCACGATTTCCTCGGGCTCGTGCAGCCGATCTTCCAGAACCCGTTCGAAGCCTTCAGCCGCTATCGGCCGGTGGATGCCTATCTCCAGGAGACCGCCATCCGCGTTGCCGGCATGAGCGGCGCCGAGGCCGAGGGCGCGGTGGCCGGGGCGCTGAAGAGCGTCGGCCTCGACTATGCCGAGGTCCGCGGCAAGTACACCAACCAGTTCTCGGGCGGCGAATTGCAGCGCATCTCGGTGGCGCGCGCGCTGATCCCGCAGCCCAAACTCATCGTCGCCGACGAGCCGGTGTCGATGATCGATGCGTCGCGGCGCATGATCATCATCAATCTGTTCAGGAAGCTGCGCGACGAAGCGGGGCGGAGCTTCCTCTACATCACGCACGACCTCGCCACCGCCTATTACATCTCCGACTACATCGTGGTGATGAACAAGGGACAGGTGGTCGAGTTTGGCGCCGCCCGCCAAGTGATGGGCAATCCGCAGCACGCCTATACGCGGCTGCTGCTCGACTCGATCCCCACCACCACCAAGAAATGGCGGACGCCCAAAGCCGCCGCCTGATCCATCCGAACACGAGAGACAAGATGACCAGCACTGCCTCGCTGTGGGCCACCTATGAACTGAGCTTTGCGGGTCCGGCCGGCGGCAACCCCTTCGCCGATGTGACGCTGAGCGCCGTCTTCGCGCAGGGCGAGCGGCAGGTGGCGGTCACCGGTTTCTACGATGGCGAGGGCCGTTATCTCGTGCGCTTCCTGCCCGATACGACGGGGCCGTGGAGCTGGAGCACGCGCTCGAATGCGCCGGCGCTCGACAAGCAGAGCGGCACGCTGGATGTCGGCGCGGCCGAGCCCGGCCATCACGGCCCGGTGCGCGTCGATCGCCGCCACCATTTCCGCTACGCCGACGGCACCCGCTATATCAATATCGGCACCACCGCCTATGTGTGGAATTTGCAGGGCGATGCGCTGGAGGAGGAGACGCTGGCAACGCTCGCCAAGGCGCCCTTCACCAAGATCCGCATGTGCGTGTTCCCCAAGCACTACCGCTACAATGAGAACGAGCCCGACCGTTACCCGTACGAGCTGCTGGCGAAGGGCAAGTCGAAATGGGACGGGCGCTTTGGCGTCACCGATCACGGCTGGCAGTTCGATTTCTCGCGCTTCAACCCCGACTATTTCCGTCATCTGGAAAAGCGCATCAACCAGCTGGCGGCGATCGGCGTCGAAGCCGACCTCATCATCTTCCACCCCTATGACCGCTGGGGGTTCTCCAAGCTGACGCCGGCGCAGGACGATGCGTATCTCCGCTATCTGACGGCGCGGCTGTCGGCGTTGCCGAACGTCTGGTGGTCGATGGCGAACGAATACGATCTGATGCCGCAGAAGTCGCTCGCCGACTGGGACCGCTTCATCGGCATCGTCGCCAACAACGACCCGTACGGTCATCTGCTCAGCGTCCACAACTGCTTCAAATTCTACGACCACACCGACCCCCGCATCAGCCATGCGAGCATCCAGCGCTCGGCGGCTTCGAACTCGGCGCTGTGGCGGGAGAAGTTCGGCAAGCCCGTGTCGATCGACGAGTGCTGCTACGAGGGCGACATCGGCGAACTGTGGGGCAACATCACGGCGCAGAAGATGGTGCGTCGCTTCTGGGACGGCACCGTCAATGGCGGCTACGTCACGCATGGCGAGACCTACTACAATGACAGCGAGACGCTGTGGTGGGCCAAGGGCGGCAAACTGACGGGCGAGAGCGTCGCGCGCATCGCGTTCCTCCGCCGCATCATGGAGGAGGGGCCGGATGAGGGTCTCGATCCAGTGAAGTCGACCGGCGCCTATCGGCTCGCAATGGTGGGAGGGCACGACAATGTCGTGGTGCAGCAGCTCTTCGTACCGCCGGCAGGCGAGGAGAGCTGGTCCCGTGTGCAGGCCTGGTGGGCCACGGCGGGCCAGCCGCACAAATACTATCTCAGCTATCTCGGCGAGAACCAGGCCCGTGAGTTCGCGGTGGTCGTGCCACCGGACGAAAAATACGACGCCATGCTGATCGACACCTGGGAGATGACCGAGACACCGGTCGGGCAGGGCGTCGTTCGCGGTGACGTGCTCGCCATTCCAGCCAAGCCATATCAGGCGGTGCTGCTGCGCCGCGCCGAGGGAGACCGGTGATGGCCAGCATTGCCCTGTGGGACATCTTTGAAGTCGAGCTCAGCGGGCCGTCGGACGGCAACCCCTATCTCGACGTGACGCTCGAAGCGACCTTCGTGCAGGGCGGCCGCTCGGTGCGCGTGCCCGGCTTCTACGATGGCGGTAGCACTTACCGCATCCGCTTCATGCCGGATGCTGAAGGGGATTGGAGCTACACCACGAAATCGTCGGCGCCGGCGCTCAGCGGCCAGACGGGCAGCTTCACCGCTACCGCCGCAGCGCCGGATGCGCATGGCCCGGTGCGGGTGCATAACCAGTTCCACTTCGCCTATGCCGACGGCACGCCCTACTTCCCCTTCGGCACCACCTGCTACGCCTGGACGCACCAGCCGCTCGACCTCCAGGAAGAGACGCTGCGCACGCTCGGCGAGGCGCGCTTCAACAAGATGCGCATGGGCGTGTTTCCGAAGGACTATCCGTTCAACGAGAACGAACCGCTGCATTGGGTGTTCGAGCCCGACGCCGACGGCAAGGCCGATTTCGACCGGCCCAACCCGATCGCCTTCCGCCACTTCGAGACGCAAATCGGCAAGCTGCGCGACATGGGGATCGAAGCCGACATCATCATCTTCCACCCCTATGACCGCTGGGACTATTGCAACATGTCGGCGGCGCAGGACGAGCGCTATGTCGCCTATCTCGCGGCGCGGCTCGGCGCCTACAGCAACGTCTGGTGGAGTCTCGCCAACGAGTACGACTTCCTGCTCGACACCAAGCCGATGGAGCAATGGCACCGCTTCTTCGATATTCTCGAAGCTAATGACCCGGCGGGCCATCTCAGATCCATCCACAATGGCGATGTGCGCAAGAACTATGACCACACGCGTCCGCTGGTCAGCCATGTCTGCATCCAGAACTGGGACGTGAAGAAGACCCCCGACTGGCGCGAGGCCTATGGCAAGCCGCTGGTCAATGACGAGCCCGAATATGAGGGCAACATCTGGGCCAGCTGGGGCAACATCACCGCCGAGGAACTCACGCACCGCTTCTGGACCACGATGCTGCGCGGCGGCTATGCCGGCCATGGCGAGACCTTTTCGCACCCCGACGACATCATCTGGTGGGCCAAGGGCGGCAAGCTCTATGGCGAGGCGTGGAAACGCATCGGCTTTTTGCGCGAGATCATCGAAGAGGACGTGAAGAACGGTCTGACGCCGCTCGGCGGCACGACCGCCTGGCCATGGAGCCGTATCTCGGGCGCCGAGGATGGCGAGGTACGCTACATCTATTTCGGCGAGCATCAGCCCGACCAGTGGACCACGGGCCTGCCCACCGACGATGGCGACTACGACGTCGACCTCATCAATACCTGGAACATGACGGTGACGCCCGCCGAGCGGATCGAAGCCTATGTGCCGCATCCGACGCGCCATGGCGCCATCGTGCGCGGCGGCAAGGCGGACGCGGCCTTTGGCGTGAAGCTCCCCGGCAAGCCGCGGCTCGCGCTGCGCATCAGGAAGCGCTGATGTCCACGCTTGCCGCGAGCAGTGTCGAGGCCGCAACGCGCCACGGCAGGGTTCGCGGCAGCCGCAGCGACGGGATCGCCAAATTCCTCGGCGTCCCCTACGCCAAGCCACCGCTCGGCGCGCTCCGGTTCAAGGCGCCGCAGGCGCTCGATGGCTGGGACGGTGTCCGCGATGCGGTGGCCTTCGCCAGCCCCGCGATGCAAATACCCGGCGCGGAAATGGGACCCGCCGGCAATGGGCGGATGCCGGCGCCCTCGGAGGATTGCCTCTACCTCAACATCTGGACGCCCGCCGCCGATGGGAAGCGGCGCCCTGTGATGTTCTACAACCACGGCGGCGGCTACATGATCGGCTCCGGCGCGGCGACCGGCCAGGACGGCACCAATCTGGCGCGTCTCTACGACGTGGTGGTCGTACAATCCAACCACCGCCTCGGGCTGCTTGGCTACCTCTTCCTCGGCGATTTGACCGATGGCGACTATCCCGCCAACCAGGGCATGCTCGACATTCTCGCCGCGCTGCGCTGGACCAGCGAGAACATCGAGAATTTTGGCGGCGACCCGGACAACATCATGGTGTGGGGCGAGAGCGGGGGCGGGGCAAAGACCGCGGCGATCTACACCATGCCCGATGCCTCGAACCTCTTCCACAAGGCCTCGATCGAAAGTGCGGCGCCGATCCGCTTCCCGACCCGTGAGGGCGCAACGGCCCGTGCCAGGCGCACCCTCGAACTGCTCGGGCTGGGGACGGGCGATATCGCCAAGCTGCACGACATTCCGGCTGAAACGCTGCTCGACGTGCAGGCCAGGGAAGTTCCGAGGGGTGTCGCGCCCTGGGCCGAGCCGGAGGGCATGCCCGGCTTCGGCGCCTTCGTCGATGGCACCATCATCCCGCAGCATCCCTTTGCGGATGGCGTCGCGCCATTCTCGAGCGACAAGCCCCTGATGTGCGGCACCTGCCGCGACGAGTCGGTGTTCTTTCACCTGTTCGGGCCGCCCGACGTGTTCGGTATCGACGAAGCGGGCCTGCGCAGTCGCCTGAGCGAATCCTATGCCGGGCGCGACATCGACGAGGTCATCGCGACCTTCAGGGCGTCGCGGCCGGACGCCTCGCCGGCGGCACTCTACTTCGCCATCACGACATCGCCGATCTGGCGCGATAGCATCAGGATTGCGGAGGCGAAGGTCCGGCAGGGGGCGGCCCCCGTGTACATGTACCAGCTCGCCTATCAGAGCCCGACGCTGGTTCCCGGCACCACCTTTCCGATCGGCTCGCCGCACGCCGCCGACATCAACATCAAGTTCGCCAACACCGACAAGAATCTCGCCTCCTTCCTCTATGCCGACCAGTCGCCGGGCCGCCTAAGAACCTCGCTGGCAATGAGCGCCTATTGGGCGGCGTTCGCCCGTCATGGGCGGCCCGAGGCGACGGGCTTACCCCCTTGGCCGGCCTATACGCTCAAGGCGCGGCCGACGATGTGGCTCGACGCTGAGCCGCGGGTTGTACTCGACCTCGACCGGCAGGAGCGTCTCTTCTGGCAGGACCGTCACCCAAATGCATAAGGATTGCCCATGAGCATCAATGTTACGCCGCGCGCCCGCGTCATCATCGACAATGACTTCGCTGGCGATCCGGACGATCTGTTCCAGACGGCGCATCATCTGCTGTGCCCGGCGGTCGAGATCCCCTTCATTGTCGGCTCGCATCTGCGCGCCGGCGATCCGTGGCATCCGTCGCCCACGACGGCGACCAGCGCCGTCGAGGTGGCCAATGAACTGCTCGGCATGATGGGGATGGCGGGCAAGGTGCCGGTGCTGACCGGCTCGGAAGTGAAGCTCGACGATGTGCATACGCCGCAGGTGACCAAGGCCGCCGAGGCCATCGTCGCCGAGGCTATGCGCGATGACGTCAAGACCCCGCTCTATTACGCGGCGGGCGGCGGGCTCACCGATCTCGCCAGTGCCTGGCTGATGGAGCCGCGCATTGCCGAGCGGCTGACGCTGGTGTGGATCGGCGGGCTCGAATATCTCGACCTCGCGCCGCCGGTGCCCGGCGTGACCGGCACCGAATACAACCTCAACATCGACATCACGTCGGGGCAGGTGCTGTTCAACGACAGCGCCATCCCGATCTGGCAGGTGCCGCGCAATGTCTACCGGCAGATGCTGTTCTCGCATGCCGAGATGGAGGCGACGATCCGGCCGCTGGGCCCGCTCGGCGCCTATCTGGTCGACAGCATCGAGAGGGTGATGGAGATGATCGGCAAGGTTGGCATGAACATCGGCGACACCTATGCGCTGGGCGACAGCCCGCTGGTGACGCTGACGGCGCTGCAATCGTCCTTCCAGCCCGATCCGTCGTCGAGCCAGTATGTGACGCGTCCCGCGCCGCGGCTCGACGAAGCGGGCCTCTATGTCGACCATCCGGCGGGCCGGCCGATCCGCGTCTACACGCAGATCGACACCCGCCTGACCTTTGGCGACATGCAGGCGCGGCTGGCGCTATTTGCCCGTAAATAGCGCGGCGGACCTGACGTTCTTGCACTTTAGGTGACTTGCCCGCGCGGCTGGCCCGCGTTAGCAAGTCGCCATCACGAGTGAAGGATGAATTCATGGGTAGTCTGGATGGCAAGCTGAGCCTGATCACCGCCGCCGCGCAGGGGATCGGTCGAGCCACTGTCGAGGCCTTTTCGCGCGCCGGTTCGCGCGTCATCGCCACCGACGTCAACGAGGCCAAGCTGGCCGAACTGAACGGCCTGCCGGGCGTCACTACCCGCGTGCTCAACGTGCTCGACAATGACGCCGTGAAGGCCGCCGCGGCCGAAATCGGCCACATCGACGTGCTCTTCAACTGCGCGGGCGTCGTCCACAACGGCACCATCCTCGAAATGGACGACAAGGACCTCGAATTCGCCTTCGACCTCAACGTCTGGGCGCAGATCCGCATGATCAAGGCCTTCATGCCGGCCATGCTCGAACATGGCGACGGCTCGATCATCAACATGTCGACCGTGGCGTCCTCGGTGAAGGGCGTGCCTAACCGCGCCGCCTACACCATCTCGAAGGCCGCCGTGATCGGCCTGACCAAGTCGATCGCCGCCGACTATGTGACCAAGGGCATCCGCGTCAACGCCATCGCCCCCGGCACCGTCGACAGCCCGTCGCTGCACGAGCGCTGGAAGGCCACCGGCGACTTCGAAGCCGCCCGCAAGGCGTTCATCGCCCGCCAGCCGATCGGCCGCATTGCCCAGCCGGCCGAAGTCGCCGAGCTCGCGCTCTACCTCGCGACCGCGACCTACACGACCGGCCAGGTGCACATCATCGACGGCGGCTGGACGGCGTAATAGCCCAAGCAAGCATCCTCCCCCGGTGACCGGGGGAGGGCCGGGGCGCTAGTAGATCGCCTTGCCGCTCTCGTCGAAGCGGTAGACGAATTTCGGCTCGGCCGAGGCGTAGACGACCGCGTCCGGTTCGTAGCGCACTTCGCCGAACAGCCGGGCGGTGATGATGCCGGTCTTTTCCGTTTCGAGATAGACATTGGTGTCGGCGCCGAGGTGCTCGACATGCACCACCTTGCCGCGCCACTGGCCGGCCTCGGCGCTGAGCGTCAGATGCTCGGGGCGCACGCCGATGGTCTTGGCGCCGCTGATGCCGAGCGCCGCCGCATCCATGAAGTTCATCTGCGGCGAGCCGATGAAGCCCGCGACGAACAGATTGGCCGGCTTGTTGTAGAGTTCCATCGGCGAGCCGATCTGCTCGATGCGGCCCGCATTCATCACCACGATCTTGTCGGCGAGCGTCATCGCCTCGACCTGGTCATGCGTCACATAGATCATCGTGGCCTTGAGCTGCCGGTGCAGCTTGGCGATCTCGAGGCGCGTGTTGACGCGCAGCGCCGCGTCGAGGTTCGACAGTGGCTCGTCGAACAGGAACAGTTTCGGCTCGCGCACCACGGCGCGGCCGATCGCGACGCGCTGGCGCTGCCCGCCCGATAGTTCTGCCGGCCGCCGCTGCAGATACTCATCCAGCGACAGCATGCGGCTTGCCTCGGCGACGCGGGCTTCCACCTGCTCGTTCGGCATGCCGCCCTGCTTGAGCCCGGCCGACATGTTGCCCTTGACGCTCATATGCGGATAGAGCGCATAGGTCTGGAACACCATTGCAATGCCGCGCTTGGCGGGCGGCACGGCATCGACGCGCTCGCCATCGATCAGCACGGCGCCGCCGGTCGAATCCTCGAGCCCGGCAATGATGCGGAGCAGCGTGGACTTGCCGCAGCCCGACGGGCCGACAAAGATCACGAACTCGCCATCGGCGACCTCGAGATCGATGCCGTGCAGAACCTTGGTGGCGCCGAAGGCCTTCTCGACCTTCTGAAGTTTCAGCGATCCCATCAGAGCCTCACCGCTTTGCCGGTGCGCACGCTCTCGTCTGCGGCAAGGCAGATGCGAAGCGAGGCGACGGCGTCGTCCATATGTCGTGTCAGATCGATATTCTCGGTGATGGCGCGATAGACATAGTCCTGCTCCCGCGCGCAAAGCGCATCGTGGCCGGGCTCGCCCGCCATCGACAGCATCTCGTCGGGCTGGCTGAACTTGCCATCCGGGCCGACCGCGGCGCGGTGCACCTTGATCGTATCGGTCTTGGTGTGGGTCTCGTGCGAATCCGAGCGGGCATTGGCGTCCATGACGATCGAGACCGAGCCATTGGGGCTCATCACGTCCTTCACGAAGAACGCCGCGTCCGAGATCATCGGTCCCCACGCCGCTTCGTACCAGGCCAGCGAGCCGTCATCGAACAGCACCTGGAAGTGGCCGTAATTGTACATGTCGGGCTTGATCTCGTCGGAGAGCCTGAGGCCCATGCCGCGCACCTCGACCGCCTTGGCGTCGGTGATCTGGCACATCACGTCCACGTAATGCACGCCGCAATCGACGATGGGCGACGTGGTCTCCATCAGCGTCTTGTGCGTCAGCCAGGTCGGCCCGCTCGACTGCTGGTTGAGGTTCATCCGGAACACATAGGGCCCCCCGAGCTTGCGCGCTTCGGCGATGAAGCCGATCCAGCTCGGATGGTGGCGGAGGATGTAGCCGACGACGAGCTTGCGGTTGTTCGCCCGCGCGGCCGCGACGACGCGCTCGGCGTCCTTCACTGTGGTCGCCAGCGGTTTTTCGATGAACACATGCGCGCCCTGTTCCATCGCCATCACGGCGTAGTCGGCATGGGTGTCCGAATAGGTATTGATCGAGACAACGTCCGGCTGCAGTTCGCGCAGGGCGGGCCCGAAGGCGGGCAGGATGTCGTAGCCGCTCAGCTCCTCATGCAGCTTCGGCTTCGAGCGGTTCACCAGGCCGACGATCTCGAAACCGGGGTGGCGGTGATAGGCGAGGGCATGGCTGCGCCCCATATTGCCCAGCCCCGCCGCGAGTACGCGCAGCGTCATTTGACGGCTCCAGAAGTAATGCCGCGGATCAATTGCCGCGAGAAGATGAGATAGAGGATGAGGACCGGCAGGATGGCGAGCGCCAGCGCCGCCAGCACGGCGTCCCATTCGCTCTGGAACTGCCCGAGGAACATCTGCGCGCCCAGCGTCACCGTCTTGGTGGTCTCCGAGGGGGCGAGGATCAGCGGGAACCAGAGGTCATTCCAGATCGGGATCATGGTGAACACGGCGACCGTCGCCATCGCCGGCCGCACCAGCGGCAGCACGAGGCGGAAGAAGATCTTGTATTCGTTCATGCCGTCGATGCGCCCGGCATTCTTGAGATCGTTCGAGACGGTCTGCATGAACTCCGAGAGGATGAAGATCGCCAGCGGCAAGCCTTGCGCCGTGTAGACGAGGATCAGCGCCGTGAGCGGCGCGGCACGGCCGAACGGACCCGACGGATCGGTGAGGCCCGAACTCGACATCAGCTGCAGGATCGCCACCGTGCCGAGCCGGATCGGGATCATGATGCCGAGCGCGAGATAAAGGCCGGTGAGCGAGTTGAGCTTGAAGCGGTATTCGCTCAGCGCAAACGCTGCCATCGCGCCGAACAGCAGCACGAAGAACAGCGCCACAACCGTGACGATCAGGCTGTTCTGGAAGTAGAGCGGGAAGTCGCCGCGCAGCCACACTTTCGCGTAGCCGTCCGGCGACCAGAGATCGCCGAAGGGCAGGGATAGCGGCGAGGCGAAAATGCCCTTCTTGTTCTTGAACGAATTGACCACCACCACATAGACCGGGAACAGCGCGATCAGCGTGTAGGTGAGCAGGATCGCGTGTGCGGCGATCGAACGGAGCGGGGATTGGCGTGCCTTGCTCATCGCCGCCTCACATCTGGTAGCGGCGGAGCCGCGTCTGGATGCCGAACAGATAGATGCACACGCCCGCGAGGATGATGAGGAACATCACCGCCGCAATGGTCGAGCCCATCGCCCTGTCGCCCAGCTGCAATTGCGCGCCAAAGAAGGTGCGGTAGAGCAGGGTGCCCAACAGGTCGGTCGAGAAGTTCGGTCCCGCCTGCGCGCCCTGCGCCGCATAGACCAGGTCGAAGGCATTGAAATTGCCGACGAAGGTCAGCACCGAGACGATGCCGATGGCCGGCAGCACCAGCGGCAGCTGGATCTTCCAGAACTGGCTCCAGCCGGTGATGCCGTCACATTCGGCGGCCTCGATCACCTCGTCGGGGATCGACAGTAGTGCCGCATAGATCAGCATCATCGGGATGCCGATGAACTGCCAGTTCGAGATCAGCGCCAGCGTGGTCAGCGCATAATCTTCCTTGCCGAGCCAGGGCTGGTACAGCCAGCCGAGGCCGACCGATTTCATCATCCCCTGCGTCACGCCCCACACGGGCGACAGGATCAGCTTCCACACAAAGCCCACGATCACGAAGCTGAGCAGCGTCGGAATGAAGAACACCGTGCGGTAGACGCCGCGCAGCCTGAGCTTGGGGTTGCTCAGCAGGGCCGCGAGCAAAATGCCGATCGGGTTCTGCACGCACATATGCACGATGAAGAACCAGACATTGTTGGAGAGCGCGTTCCAGAAGCTCGCGCTGAGCCGCGGGTCCGTGAACAGCTGCATGAAATTGGCGAAGCCGACGAACGTCCAGTCCTTCGAGAAGAACGATTGGTAGAGCGTCGACACCAGCGGGAAGATCATCACCGCCGTGTAGACGAGGAATGCCGGCGCCAGGAACACCAGGATGTGGGAGCGGAAAGGCCGCTTGATGGGTTCGATATTGTCAGTCGCCATGGAGGTCCCCCGACCCCGAAAGGAGCGGCCCGTAGGCCGCCCCCATAATACTAGAAACGATCAGGGCTTGTACCAGCTGTCGAGGCCGGCCTGCAGGCGGGCGCCCGCGGCTTCCGGCGTCTCGGCGCCCTTGATCACCTGGACCGAGGCGTTCCAGGTTTCGTTCTCGAGGTTCGGCGTGCCGCGGCTGAGGATCGCGTAGGTCGAACGGATCGTCGACTGGCATTCCGAACGCCACGAGGCGAATTCCTGGGCCAGCGGATCTTCGATCGTCACCGGGTCCTTGGCCAGCGGGTAGAAGCCGGGCAGGGCGTTGGCTTCGATCGTACCGAATTCGGTCGAGGCGACGAAGCTCAGGAACTTCTTGGCCGCTTCCTGGTTCGGCGAGGCGGCGTTGAGGCCGATGCCGATATCGGTGTGGTCGGAGATGTAGCAGGTGTCACCGGCCGCGGCGACCGGCGGCGGGAACGCACCCATCTTGAACGAGGCGTTGGCGTTGAAGCCGGCGATTTCCCAGGAGCCGGCCGGGTAGATGGCGGCGCGGCCGAGCGTGAACAAATTCTGGCTGTCGGAGTAGGTCTGGGCTTCGAAGCCGTCGCCCATATAGTCCTTCCAGCGGGCCAGTTCGGCATAGGGAGCGACCCAGTCGGCATCGGTCAGCTTCTGGGTGCCGGCGATCAGGGCGAGACGGCCCTCTTCACCCTTCCAGTAGTTGGGACCGATGTTCTGGTAGCCCATCGTCGCGGCTTCCCACTGGTCATTGGTGCCCATGGCGAGCGGGATGTAGGTGCCGTCGGCCTTGATCTTGTCGAGCGCGGCGAAGAACTCGTCGCGGGTCTTGGGCTCTTCGATGCCCAGCGCCGCGAAGGCGTCGGCATTGTAGATGAAGCCGTGGATCACCGCGCCCATCGGCACGCAGAACGTCGTCGCGCCGTCATCGGTCGACCACGCCGACTTGGCGGCGCCGGAGAAGTTCTCCATGCCGGCCAGATCGTTCAGCGAGGCGAGCTGGCCCTTGTCGAACAGCGCCAGCGACGCGTCGAACGGACGGCAGGTGATGATGTCGCCGGCGGTGCCGCCGTCGAGCTTGGCCGACAGCGCGGCGTTGTATTCGGTCGGCGCGGTCGGCGCGAACGTCACCTTGATGCCCGGATTGGCGGCCTCGAAGGCGGGGATGATCTTGTCCTGCCAGATGGCGAGGTCGTCCGTACGCCAGCTTTCGATCGTGAGGTTCACGTCCTGGGCGTAGGCGCTGCCCACACCCGCCAGCAGGGCCATCGTGGCGCTCGCCAGCATCAGAGTCGTCTGGAATTTCATTTGCAGTCCTCTCCTGTGTTCATCCCCGCTCCCGGCGGGGATGCTGAAGTTATTGGGGGCCATGCGCGCCGAGGCGCTTCAGCGCGTCGCGTACATTGCCCCTGGTGGCGCCGAGGATGTCCACGGCGTCGGCCAGGCTCTTAACCCCGGCCGCGATCAGTATGGCGGGTTTGACCTCGCCGTCCGATTTCTTGAGGGCGTCGGCAGCGGTCTGCGCGCTCGCCCCGGTGATGGTCGACACGATGCGTTCGGCGCGGCTGCGCAGCTTGTCGTTGTCGGCCTTCACATTGACCATCAGCCCGTCATAGACGTGGCCCAGTTTCACTCCGATCAGCGTCGACAGCATGTTCAGCGCTGCCTTCTGCGCTGTTCCTGCGCCCATCCGGGTCGAACCGGAAATCACTTCTGGGCCCGCGTCAAGCAGCACGGCCACGTCGGCGCTTTGGAGCAGCGGCGCCCCGGCATTGCCGGCAATGGCGACGGTGCGCGCGCCGGCGGCCTTCGCTGCCCTCAGGCCTTCGACCGTATAGGGCGTGCTGCCGCTCGCGGAGGTGGCAATGACGCAGTCATCCGGGCCAACCCCGGCGGCCGCGATATCGGCCCGCGCGCCCTCGGCATCGTCCTCGCGCACGCCATTGAGGCGTGTCGCGATGGTCTTGCCATCGGCCAGGATCAGCACGATCCGGTCATAGGCGATGCCATAGGTCTGCGGAATTTCGAGCGCATCGGCGAGGGACATCAGCGCCGGGCTGCCGGCGCCGAGATAAATCAGCCGCCCGCCCGCCGCGAGGGCCTCGGCGCCCAGTTGCGCCGCCTGTGACAAAGCAGGGATAGCAGCCGCGACGGAGTCGACCGCCCGCCGCTGTCCGTCGAGCAGCGCGGCAAGAATGTCGGCATCCGGCTTGATATCGAGCCCGCGGGCCGCTTCGGCGACGGCTTCGGTGCGCGGCAGCGCCTGACTCACAGCCATCGGGCCGCCCCTTCTGCACCGGGGAAATTTTGCGCTACTATCGCGGCGTGGGCCATCGTTTGCTCCCTTGCGGGGCATTAATGCCAAAAAAATACCACTTGTCTAGCGCCCGTGCTTTTTCTGTCCACGACCGCAGCATGGACCTACGCCGAAAGTCCTACTTGCGCGGGCTTTACACGCAATATCCGCAGGCGCGGAAAATCCGCTTGGTGAATGGTATTTTATTGGTATTATGAGCCAGCTAGAGAGGGCGGCCTGAGATCGCCTTGATTTGTCACATGGGGACGGAGAAGCAGCTATGGCGGATGTAGCCGATACACTGTTCGGCGCCGATTCGATCCCTCTTCCGCAGGGTGGTCCGCTCTATCTGCAGTTGAAGCGCTGGATCGAGGACGCCGTGCATCGCGGCGCCATCAAGCCCGGCGATGCGCTCCCCTCCGAACGCGATCTCGCGGCGCGGGTCGAGATGTCCCGCGTCACCGTCCGCAAGGCCGTGCAGCATCTGGTGCGCGACGGTATCCTCGTGCAGCGCCATGGCTCGGGCACCTATGTCGCCCCGCAGCCCAACCGCGTTGAACAATCGCTGAGCCAGCTGACGTCCTTCACCGAGGATATGGCGCGCCGCGGCATGGTGGTGCGCTCGGTCTGGCTCGATCGCGGCCTCTATGCGCCGTCGCCCGAGGAAACCGTCACGCTCGGCCTATCCTCGTCCGACAATGTCGCCCGCGTCGCACGCCTCCGCCTCTCCGGCGATACGCCGCTCGCCATCGAGCGGGCTGCTCTGTCCGCGTCCGTCCTGCCCGACCCGGAAGCGATCGGAACGTCGCTCTACTCGCATCTCGAGAAATCCGGCCACCGCCCGGTCCGCGCCATCCAGCGCATCCGTGCCGCCAATCTCGACGATGCCGATGCCAAATTGCTCGAAGTGTCGCCCGGTGTGGCGAGCCTTCATATCGAGCGCACCTCCTACCTGGCCTCCGGCCGGGTGGTGGAATTCACCCGCTCCATCTATCGGGGCGACACCTACGACTTTGTAGCCGAACTACGCCTCGGCGATTCCAGGAGTACCCGCTGATGGCCAACGCCACTTACATGCGCATGGAGATCGATGAGATCCCGGACGCGACGCGCCGCCTGCTCGAACATTCGTCCGAGAGCCTCGCCGAAGCCGGCAAGCGCCTGCGCGCTTTGCAGCCGGTGATGGTCGCGACCATCGCCCGCGGTTCGTCCGACCATGCCGCCGGCTTCCTCAAATACGCGATCGAACTGACTGCCGGCGTCCCTGTCGCCTCCATCGGTCCCTCGATCATGTCGATCTATGGGCGCGAATTGCGCCTCGATGGCTGCGCCGCCATTTCCATCTCGCAATCGGGCAAGAGCCCCGACATCGTCGCGATGGCGCAGTCGGCGCGCCGCAATGGCGGTCTCGGCATCGCGCTGACCAACACGCCGGATTCGCCGCTCGCCGCTTCGGCCGACATCGCCGTCGATCTGATGGCCGGCAAGGAGCAGTCCGTCGCCGCCACCAAGAGCTTCGTCAGCTCGGTCGTCGCCGGCCTCGCCATCCTCGGCAACTGGACCGGCGATGCGCACCTGCTCGCCGCGCTCGAAAAACTGCCCGCCTATTTCGCCCGCGCCGTCACCGCCGACTGGACGCCCTTCGTTGCCGCGCTGCGCGACCGCAATTCGCTCTATGTGCTGGGCCGTGGCCCGGCCTTCGCCATCGCCCAGGAAGCGGCGCTGAAGTTCAAGGAAACCTGCGGCATCCACGCCGAAGCCTACAGCGCCGCCGAAGTGCTGCATGGTCCGGCGCGCATCGTCGAAACCGGCTTCCCGGTGCTGGCGCTGGCGTCGCGCGATGCGTCGGAAGCGGCCGTCGCCGAAATCGCCGACCGCCTGTCGCGGCAGGGCGCCACCTGCTTTGCGACGAGCGACCGCGTGCAGGTCGCGCAGCGTCTGCCCTATATCGAGACCGGCCACCCCGTCACCGACGCGCTGACGCTCATCGTCAGCTTCTACGGCTTTGTCGAAATGCTGTCGCGCCATCGCGGCTTCGATCCCGACAACCCGCCGCATTTGAAGAAGGTCACCGAAACCGTATGAGCCGCATCGCCTATACCAACGCCCGGATCTTCGACGGCGAGACCTGGTGGGATCGCTCGGCGCTCGTCGTCAATGACGGCCGCATCGAGGGCATCATCGCGGCGGATTCGCCCACCGATGCCGAGCGCGTGTCGCTGGGCGGCGGCCTGCTGGTGCCCGGCTTCATCGACCTCCAGGTCAATGGCGGGGGCGGGGCGCTGCTCAATCTCGACCCGACGCCCGAAACCATCGCCACCATCTGCGCCGCCTTCGCGCAATTCGGCACCACGGCGTGCCTGCCGACGTTGATCACCGATACGCCGGCCAAGAACGCCTCGACCGTTGCCGCCGCCGTCGAGGCGCTGCGCCGCGGCGTCCCCGGCTTCATCGGCCTCCATCTCGAAGGCCCGCATCTGAGCGTCGCGCGCAAGGGTGCGCATGATCCGGCGCTGATCCGGCCGATGGACGAAGCAGATCTGCTGGCGCTGATCGAAGCCCGCAAGGCATTGCCTAATCTCTTGATCACCGTCGCAGCCGAGACCGTGACGCCCAACCAGATCACGCGCCTCGCCGGAGCCGGCATCATCGTCAGCATCGGCCACTCCAATGCCAGCTATGATGTGGTGCGCAGCGCGGTGGAAGCCGGCGCCACCATGTCGACGCATCTGTTCAATGCGCAAAGCCAGCTCGGCAATCGCGACCCGGGCGTCGTCGGCGCCGTGCTCGACCTCGGCAGCATGCATGCCGGCCTCATTGCCGATGGCATCCACGTGCATGCCGCGAGCATCGGCGTGGCGCTGCGCGCCAAGCGCGGGCCGGGCCGCATCTTCCTCGTCTCCGACGCCATGTCGCCCACCGGCACCGATGTGCAGAGCTTTGAGCTCACCGGCCGCACGGTCTACCGCAAGGATGGCGCACTGCGCCTCGCCGACGGCACGCTCGCCGGCGCCGATCTCAGCATGATCGACGCCGTTACCTATGTGCACCGCACGCTCGGCCTGCCGCTCGAGGAAGCGCTCCGCATGGCCTCGCTCTATCCGGCCGAGGCCATGGGCATCGCCGGCGAACGCGGCCACCTCGCGCCGGGCCTGCGTGCCGACCTCGTCCATCTGGGCGACGATCTTGCCATGCGCGGCACTATGATCGGCGGCGAGATCGTCTGGAGCGCCTGAGCCGCGCGTTGTGACTTTTCGCTTCGCCCGCCCCGCTGCTAAGACAGGGCGGACGAGGGAGAGTCGCCAGATGAAATTCGGTGTGTTGGGTACCGGCGCTGCGGGCCAGACCGTGGCCGGCAAGCTCGTCGCGATGGGTCACGACGTGATGATGGGCGCGCGCGCCGCCGACAACGAAAAGGTCGTCGCCTTCGCCACCCGCACCGGCGGCCGGGCAGGGACCTTCGCCGAGGCGGCCGCCTATGGCGACATGGTGCTCAACTGCACCCGCGGCGACACCTCGCTGGCGACGCTATCGGGGCTTGGCACTCAGTTACGCGGCAAGGTGCTGATCGACATCGCCAACCCGCTCGATTTCTCGCAGGGCTTTCCGCCGCATCTGACCGTCTCGAACACCGATTCCCTCGCCGAGCAGATCCAGCGCGCGCTGCCCGACACCTTCGTGGTGAAGTCCCTCAACACCGTCAACGCCGCCGTGATGATCGACCCCAGGCGCGTCCCCGGCCGCCACAGCGTGTTCGTCTCGGGTAACGACAAGCGCGCCAAGGGCCAGGTGATGGATCTCCTCCGCGGGCTCGGCTGGCAATCCATCATCGACCTCGGCGACATCACCAGCGCCCGCGCCGCCGAACAGATCCTGCCGCTATGGACCCGGCTCTACTCGGTGCTCGGCACCGGCGATTTCAACATCGCGGTAATGAAGGGCTGAAGTCCTACTTCGTCGGATATCCAAAGAACTCCGCCCATTTGTACAGCGGCCTGGCGGCCTCCGACTCGAACAGGAATCCATAGTTCCGCCACGACGACTGCACGCCGATCGAAAGGCCCTGCCGGACCTTTTGGTAGCTGGGGGTTCGGGCCGATCGCGCATCGGCGGCGCTGGCAAAGTTGAGGACATCGTCGTCCCACTCAAGTCCGAGGAATGACAACGTGCTCCCGATGGTCGCTTCAAAGTCCGTAACGAGTGCGTCATACCGCACGTAGTGCACGCGTTCGTCATCCATAGAGAACGTGTCGAACCACTGCTCAAGGGCGAAGTCGTAGAGCCGTGCAGCCGTATCCATGCGGCGAAAATGCTCCATGGCAAAGTTGGGAGCGAAGTGCTGCTTAAAGCACGAAAGCACTACATCAAACGGGTGCCGAATGGAGAAGACGTACCGCTTCTCAGGAAACAACTTGATGAGAATTTTTGCTTCCGCGGAGCGGATGGGGAGCTTGTCGACGAAGACGGAGGCTCCCTTCTTGCGACGGGCGATATCGAGTTCCAAGTAGTAGCGTTCTCGAGCCTCGAGAAACAAAGCCGATGTCTCTTCAGGCGACGAGTCGTCTCTCAAATGCGTATTGAGGTACCGCCGCACCGCCGTCATCGACGGCCTCTCTTCGAAGGTTTCGATAGCGGGGTGTGCGGCGAGCGCATTTTCCAGCAGAGTTGTGCCCGAACGCGGGAACCCGAGCATATCAAAGTGATTGCCCGCCCGGGGATCCGCCGCCATTGGCGCCAGCGTGACGTTGGCGTGCTGAACGACTGCCGCTCCGAAGGATTCGAGTTTGATACGCGCGCCTTGGTCGACCTGGTTAAGCTCGACATAGGCACCGTATGCCTCCTCGTACCGACCGAGCTTATCGAGACACTCCGCCCGAATGATCAGGGCGATTGGTGTCGCGGCCTTCAGCATGTCGGGCCGTGGCGGCTTCAATGTGGAGAACTTCCGCAAGGCTGCCAGGGCACCGGATGGGTCTCCACGAAGCTGCAGTAGGGCCGCGCGATAAAGACCCTGAAGATATGGGTGCAGGTCACTTCGGCTCAGGTGCTCGATCGCGGAGTCGAGCTGATCCGCCTGTCGGGCCTGCTGCAGGAGGAGCAGCAGTGCATTGGCCATCATGGGATCATGAGGCGCCAGGAGTAGTCCGTCGACAGCATAGGGAAGTGCGGTGGCCCATCCGTCACTGTGCTCGATCGCCTGGACAATGTGACGAAGCAGTCCGGTTCGTCCGGTAGCAAGAAACTGCTCGCGGTATGCCACCGCCTGCGCGGCGTCGTCGCTTCGTGACTTTGCAGAAAGTAGGAGGGCTTCGGCGCGGTCTTCAGTGACTTCGAGAGGCTGGGCCGCGACTTGTGAAGCAAGTGCGTACTCCCAGATATCCTGGAGCAGCGGAAACGATTTGTTGCGGATGGACGCGTAGCGCGCCAGCTTCACAAGCTGCGGAAGTTGCTCAAGGGTGATATCGCGACGATCGAGTAGTATGCACCACGCCCCGACCTTGAGGACTTCGTCGTCACTGTCGAGGAAGGGGCCATAATATTCGGGCGCGCTCTTGCGTGCGCCGGCCAGCATCGCGAGCCTGGAAACCGGCAGCGTACTCGTCTCATTCATGCCGCATCACCGGAGTCGAAGCCAAAGAACGTCACCCATTTCATGAGCGGCTTGGCCGCCGGTGAGTCAAAGACAAAATTGTAGTTGCGCCAAGAGGTCTGCACGCCAATCGACAGGCCCTGACGAACCTTCTGATAGCTGGGCGTACGCGCTGCTCGTCGTTTCGATGCCTCGGCGAAATCTAGAACATCGCTATTCCATTCTACCCCAACGAATTCCAGGGTAGCGCGTATTGTCGGCTCGAAGTTGGTCACCAGGTCATCGTACCGAACATAGTGGACTCTTGGATCTGTCATCGAAAACACATCGAACCATCGGCTCATGGTGTAGTCGTACAAACGTGCAGCGTCTTCGATGGTGCGGAAGTTCTCCATTGCGACATTGGGAGCGAACTTCTGCTTGAAGCAACTCAGGACAACATCGTACGGGTGTCGGATCGAAAAGACATAGCGCCACTCAGGGAACAGTTTGGCGAGGAAGGCCGCTTCAGCGCTTCGCAGCGGCATCTTGTCGACAAGTACCTGAGCATCTGGCTTCGTCCTGCGAATGTCGATCTGCTCGTAGTACTTATCGCGTGCCGCAATGTAGTCAGTTACGGCCGGCGATGCCCCCGGTGCGGTCCCGAGCGCCCGCTCTATCATGCCATAGGCGGCGGCCACGGCTGGTATTTCCTCGAACGTCTCGATCATCGGGTGAGCGGCGAGGGCGTTCTCAAGCAGCGTCGTACCGGAACGTGGAAACCCCAGCATCTGGACGATATCTGAACGTTTGCCGGGCGGCAGCCCAGGTATGGTCAGGCGGTCGCGCCGATCCGCATTTGCATAATAGTTGCGCGGGTCGAATGGGCTCCGTTCGATCGTGTTGCTCTTTCTGAACAGATCGAAGGCCATCTCCCAGTTGCCCAGCAGTTCGTGCGATCGCGCCCGCGCGTCTATGATGTTGTGCAGCATGGGGGCGATAATAGGATCGCCGAGGACACGCTGGTCGCTGAGTGGCTCGAGACGGGCCAGGCAGGCCTCCGCGTTTCCGCTCTGCAACAATGCCCAAGCACCGAAGATCGTCGCGAACTGAGGATAGAGGTTAGCAGCCATCATTATGTCCGCAATCTCTTGCAGGACCTTAGGCTGATTGGCGGACTTCACGAGCACAAGGAGTCGTCCCCAGGCGCGCGGGTCGAGCGGTACGATTGCTGCAAGGCGGACGACCCATTCCACGCCGCTGAGCCAGCCATGCGCGGCCTCGGCGTGTCGCGATGCTTCAAGCAAGAATTCCAGGTCACCTGTAGCAAGGTACAACGCGCCTGCGGCATCAGCCGCAGCG
The DNA here is from genome assembly GCA_004144345.1 of Hyphomicrobiales bacterium. Classification (GTDB taxonomy): domain Bacteria; phylum Pseudomonadota; class Alphaproteobacteria; order Rhizobiales; family Devosiaceae; genus Devosia_A. The sequence continues at coordinate 38,491 of SEEL01000001.1, read as the reverse complement.
GCGTAGTCGAACGCGAGTTCGGCCAGCATCTTTCGTTGCCGAATGAGGTCGATCGGCTCCACGTGAACGTCCGAGAGGCGTCGAGCCAGGTCGCGCTCGCTCGCCTTGTCAGCAAAGGTAACGGCCTTCCTTCGTACCATCGCCCACTGCGATGCAGCGAGCATATCGTCCCAGAGCGGCGGGGCAACGACGCCGCCGTCAATGAGTTGGGCCCAGGCACCAGCCGCTATGAACTGGTCGTTGCTCGATATGAGTGAGCGGGAGTAGGCCAGGTTCGGAAGGGAGAGCAGCGAGAGGTTCGAGAGAGGACGAAGGAAAGGCGTATTGATCGAAATTGAACGAAGCATGTTTTCTATCCGCGCCCGATATAGGGCATGGTCGTCGCCATCACCGTGATGAACGGAACATTCGCATCTAGCGGCAAACCAGCCATGTAGTGAAGGGCGTCGACGACGTGTCTCACGTCGAAGGTCGGCTCGGGCTTCAGCGTGCCATCCGCCTGCAGCGAGCCGCCGCTCATTCCCGCCGTCATGTCCGTGGCGGTATTGCCGATGTCGATCTGCCCGCAGGCGATGTTGAAAGCGCGCCCATCGAGCGAAATGGCCTTGGTGAGGCCGGTGATGGCGTGCTTGGTCGCAGTGTAGCTTGCAGCCTGTGGACGGGGGACGTAGGCCGAGATCGACCCGTTGTTGATGATCCGGCCGCCTTGCGGCGACTGCTCGCGCATGGTGCGGAAGGCCTCTCGCGCCACATAGAAGGCGCCGTTGAGATTGACATCGACCATCTGCCGCCAGGTTTCGACGCTCAAATCCCCGAAATTGGCGGCCGGCGCGAAGGCCCCGGCATTGTTGAACACCACATCCAGATGACCGAGGGTTTCCCGGGCCTGGCGGAAAAACGCCGCCACGGCGTCCGGGTCGGCCACGTCCACGCTTTCCGCCAACGCAAGTCCGCCTGCCGCCTGCACTTCCGCCAGCCGTTCGGCACGCCGGCCGCAAATCGCGACCCGCCACCCTGCCGCCGCGAATGCGAGGGCTGCCGCCCGGCCTATTCCCGACGTGCCGCCGGTAATGATGATGGATTTGCTGTCCATGCGCCTCTTCCGCCTTTGCGGCACACCTAGAGCGGTTTCCGGCCCCTGTCACCCCGGTCACATGAGCGGCCGCTTCCTGCCACAATTGCCTGTGGCGGGGCCGGACCAAGGGGAGGGGAGGGGCGTAAATTAATCCGCGATTCAAGGTTCTTAACAGGTGGTTTCGAATTCTGTGCTGAATCTGCAACATCGCTGGGTCAACCATGACCACTCTTCCACATTCCGGCCTTTAAGCGGTTGCGCCCCTCCCGGTCCTGCGTAATGTGGCTAATGCGAATCCATGCATGGGATCGTTTGTCGGTCGCGACGCGACGACAACACACACAGATAGTGTGGTCGCGTTACGACAAACCGCCGGGGTGACCTGGCAAAACAAATGACTGACTTTGGAGGTCAATTATGAAAATCAGGAGCCTGCTTCTCGGTTCCGTGTTCGTTGCTGGCATGGCGACGACTGGCTACGCTGCAGATCTCGGCGTCGTGACGTCGCTCGACGTTTGCGACGAACTGGGCCTTTCGGGCCTGACGATCTCGTCGGATGACAACTGCCTGGTTATCACCGGCGGCGTCTCGATGTCCTACTCCATCGGCGACTACGAAGGTAACAGCAACAACTTCCTGCACTTCCAGCGCGACCACAACGACGACGACTTCAACTACGCCAACGGCGGCACCGATAGCGATCTGGATATCGATGCCTGGCTGAAGTTCGTGGCGTCGGCTCCGAGCGATTTCGGCCCGGCTACCGCGACCATCAAGCTGCTCGGCGATAGCTGGAACGGCAATGGCAATCTGAACGTCGTCGTGGACGAGGCTTGGGTTGGTATCGGTGATACCACCGTGATCATGGCCGGTAAGAAGAGCTCGATCTTCAACAAGGGCGATGATGCTCCGCTGAACTATCTCGGTCTGTTCCACTCGGATGACATCGATCCGGGCGTGGGCTTCCGTGATGGCGTTGGCACCGGTAACGCTGTGATCCAGGTCGTGTCGAACCTCGGCAACGGTCTCTCGATCGGTGGCGGCATCGAAAACCTCGACAGCTCGGCGAACATCACCGCTGTTGGCGTTCTGTCCTATGCTGGCGACGGCATCACCGCGCACATCTCTGGTGCGGTTGACGAGTCCAGCGTGTGGAACGTGCATGCTGGTTTCACCGGCGCTTGGGATCCGATCAAGGTTGTCGGCGCGGTTGCTGCTGACAGCTCGGGCTGGTGGAACGTCCTCGGCTCGGTTTCGGCCACCTTCGACATGTTCACGCTGGCCGCTTCGGGCGAAGCAACGTCTGAGTCTGAGTGGGGTGTTGGCGGTTCCGCCACTGCCACCGTCAGCGAAGGCGTGACGATCAACCTCGGTGGTCGTTACTTCGACGCCACCGGCACGATCGACGGCTTCTCGGCCTCTCAGGTCGAAGCCGGCGTCTCCGCAGCTGTCACCGAAACCATCACCGCGACTGCCGCGGTTGGTTACAAGTCGACGACTGCCGACGGCGGCTACAGCGTGATCTACGGCAAGGGCGGTCTCGCCTGGGCTCCGGGCGGCGGGTTCACCTCGTCGGTCGAAGGCTACGTGGACAACTTCGGTTCGTACAAGGCCACCTTCAAGGCTGCCAAGGAAATCAAGTAAGAGCTTTAGCTCCTACGGATTTGGGAAAGGCCCGGCTCTGCCGGGCCTTTTCTTTTGTGGGTTCAGGCGCGGTTCAGTCGCCGCCGTTCATTTCGGTCTGCCGCCCAACAAATGCCGATAAACTATTGGATAGGCGGATTTAATTGCACTTCCGCATCTGCTATCGCAGCGGCGCCGGGAGTTAGGCGGCATCTCCAGGGGGCATAATGGCCAGCACATTCTTCAAATGGCTGATTCCGGGTGTTGTGACAGTTGCGGGAGGCACCGCGCTGGCGCTCATGCAGACCGGGGCGCCCCTCGCGACGGATCTTGAAACCCGCATCGGCACCTCGCTCGCGACCGGCAATTTCGGCTGGACCTCGCTGCGCATCGACGGCCGCGATGCCATCCTTGGCGGCACCGCCACCGACCAGCAGATGATCGACGATGCGGTGACCCGCGTCGCTGCTGTTCACGGCGTCCGCGCCGTCAATTCCGAGATCGTTCTTGCCGAATTCGTCAGCCCGTTCCCCTTCTCGGCCAGTGTCGCCGGCGAGGCGATGACCCTGACGGGTGGCTATCCCAATGAAGCCGTCCACGCCGCGCTCATGGCTGAAGCCGCCGGCGCCACCGACACGACGCGGTTATTGTCCGGCGGCCCCGACGCCACCTCCTTTGAATCTGCAGCGAAATTCGGCCTCGCGGCCCTCAAGCAGATGGATCAGGGCGAGATCGAGCTCGCCGATCTCTCGCTCAGCATTTCCGGCCGCGCCCGCTCCGCCGAGGCTTTTGGCTTCCTCGACTCGCTGCGCCAGCAGGTGCCGGCCGAATTCCGGCTCGCCGCGCTCACCATCGTGCCGCCGCTCGCCTCGCCCTATGTCTGGACCGCCACTTGGGACGGCACCAGCCTCGCTCTGTCGGGCAATATTCCTGGGCCCGAACTCGAGGAGGAGCTGCGCGCCGTCGCGCCGGCCAACGTCCCGGTCTCGACCAGCCTCGTCCTTGCCTCGGGTGAACCCGCAACTTTCGCCGCTAACGCATTGGAATTGCTGAAAACCCTGCTCACGCTGGAGCAGGGGGAAGCCGCCATCAATGGCGAGACGATCACGCTCACCGGCGCCCCCGCCAGCGCCGAAATCGCCACAGCCGCGACCACCGCGCTTACCGCCCTCGGCGGCGCGGCGACTCTCGAGCCAGCCCGCATTGCCGATTTCGCCCTCGCCATCGAGAAATCCGGCGCCGCGCTCACCTTCACCGGCTTCGTGCCGGACGCCGCGACTCGCGATCGACTCACGGCGCTGCCGGGCGCTGTCACTGGCGATCTGCAGCTCGGCCGCGGTGCGCCCGACCGCTTTGCCTCGGGCATCGATTTCGCGCTCGAAGCGCTGGGGCAGCTCAGCGAAGGCCGCGCCGATCTGAAGGGCACGCGCCTCAGCATCGGGGGCAGGGCGTCTACCGTTGCTGCCTTCCGCGCCGCACAGGCGCTCGCTGCCGAAGGCGCGCCGCAAGGGCTCACGCTCGCTGCCGCCGAGTTCAGCCCGCCGGTCGCCGTGCCGTTCACTTTCGCCGCGGTCAAGGCGGCCAATGGCGCCACCACGCTCACCGGCTATGTGCCCGACGAGGCGACGCGCGCCGCGCTCGCCGCCAACATCGCGGAGCTTGCCGCCGACCGGACCGATCCCGCCGATGGCGCGCCGGACAATTTCGCCTTCCTCGCCGGCAAGGGCCTCGAAATCCTCGCGCTCCTCGATTCCGGTTCGCTCACCTATGACGGCAAGAACTGGTCGATCGAAGGCGTCGCCAGCACGCCGCAGAAGGGCTTTGCCGCCGACGCCGCCTATTCGGTGGCGGGCCTGCGCACCATGGGCTGGACCTATGTCGTGCGCTTGCCTGAGCAGCAGGCGGCCGCTGCGCTGCCGACCATCTCGCCCTATGTCTGGCGCGCCCAGAAACCTGCCGATGGCAGTGTGAGCTTCACCGGCTTCGCGCCCAGCGACGGCTTCAAGCGCTATCTCCTCGTGCGCGCCGCGTCTGCCTCGGATCGCACCGTGCTCGGCGCCGGCGCCCCCGCCGATTTCGGCACCAGCGCCGCCGCCGGACTCGATGCGCTGCTGGCCCTCGATGAGGGCTCGCTCGGCCTCAACGGCAATCGCTGGACGCTCACCGGCGCCGTGGCCGATGCCGGATCGCGCGACGCTATCCAGACCGCGCTCAGCGCCCGGACCAATGCCGCCAATTGGCAGGTCACGATCCAGGCGCGCGATTCCGCCCCGGTCGTCACGCCCTATCTCTGGTCGGCGACCCGCGCGCCCGATGGCGCCGTCGAACTCAGCGGCTATGTGCCCAACGATGCGCTGCAGAGCTTTGCCGCCGTCCGCGCCGGCACCGTACTGCGCGACAGCACGGCGATCGCTTCGGGCGAACCCGCCGGTTTTGCCGACGATCTGCTCGCCGGTCTCGAAGCGCTGAACCTGCTGCAGAGCGGCCGCGCCATGTTCGATGGCAGCCGCTGGATCCTCACCGGCGAAGTCGCCTCGCAAACCGATGGCGAGGCCGTGGTCGCTGCGCTGCTCAAGGGCAGCCGCAACGGCGCGCTGTGGACCAGCGCGATCTCCGGCTACACGCCGCCCGCGCCGATCGTCGAACCGGCGCCGAGCAGTGAGCCGGCCAGCAGCGAGCCGCCCCCGGCCGAGCCGGTGGCATCGAGCGAGGAACCGACGGTCGAGCCGTCACTGGAATCAAGTTCTGAACCGGCATCGTCCGAAGCAGCTCCGATCGAGCCGGCCTCTGAAGAACCAGTCGCTGCCGTCTCTGCTGAACCGTCCGCCGAGCCCGTTGCTGAACCGGCCGCCGAGGATCGCGGTCTCACCGTCGTCGACCAGCTGCCCGCGCGCTTCGCGTTCGAGGCCAAGAAGGAGGGCGGCCAGCCCATCGCCTTGCTGGGCAGCGTCCCGGCCGATGCCACGGCGGCCTATTTCGGCGTCATCGCCGGCAATGTCCCCGCCGATGCCCTGCGCGTCGAAGCCAATCTGCCGGACGATTTCATCGCCAGCGGCACTGCCGGCCTCAATGCGCTCACCCAGCTCAATGAAGGCCGCCTCGGCTTCGATGGCGACCGCTGGTGGCTGCGCGGCCTCGCCGAGCAGCCCGAAACGCTCGACGCCGTCCGCGCGCTTGTTGCCTCGCTGCCCAAGGGCGCGGATTGGTCGGTTTTCGTCGACCAGATGCCGCCGCTTGAAATCTGCCGCGACCATGTGGCGGCGCTTGAGCGTCTCAATGCCATCACCTTCCAGTCGGGCAGCGCCACGCTCACCGAAACGTCGTTGCCGATCCTCGACAAGCTGGCGGTCGATCTCGCCATCTGCCCGTCGGCGTCGGTCCATGTCGAAGGCCACACCGATGCCGATGGCGCCGAGGACCTCAACCTCGCTCTGTCCGTGTCGCGCGCCGAAGCCGTGATCGAGGCGTTGATCGAGCGCGGCGTCTCCATCGAGCGGCTCTATGCCGAGGGCTATGGCGAGTCGCAGCCGATCGCCTCCAACGACACCCGCGAAGGCAAGGCGCAGAACCGCCGCATCGCCTTCTCCATCTCCGAGGAATAGGCCGATGCTGGATTCATTGACCTACCTCCTCGAAATGTACTGGCCCTATGCCGCCGGTGCATTGCTGATCGGCCTCGTTGCGGGCTGGTTCGGCTACGCGCCGCGGAAGCAATAATCAGCGATGTCGAGCGTCATCCACATCGCTGAAGTCGCAACGCTGTTGGCGGTGGCCTACATCGCCGGCTGGGCCGTCGGCTACCTGGCCCATCGCGTGACCGCACGCAGGCCCGCGGTTACGACCATTCCCGCCGAGCGCCTGGCCGCGGTCACCGGCGAGCCCGCCGACGCGTTGGTGAAAGCCCCGGTGATCGTCCCCGTCGCCAGCGATCCGCCATCCGCGCCGGTTGCTGCAGTGGCTCCGGCGGTCGCCGAAGTCCCGCCGGACCCGGAGACTACCCCGACGGCGCCAGCTGTTACTGACGCGCTCCCGCCGGTCACCATTCCCGTCATTGCGCCGCCGGCCGATCTGTTTGTCGCCATGGCGTCAACGCCGATCGCGGCCGAGGCCGCGGCAATCATCGTCGAGCCGCCGTCCGCTGCGGATCTTGCCCCCGAGCCGGCGATCGTTGTGGAGCAGCCTTCTAGTCTGCCGCCTGAGGAACCTGTCTTCGCCGCGACACCCGCTCTGCGGCCCGGCGTGGCCTGGTCCGGCCGGATCAAGGGCAGGGACGCGACGCCGTTCACGCCGCTCGCGCCCGTTGTTGCTGCGGCCGAGCCTCCGCCGGTTGCGCCGGTTGCGCCGGTCGCTCCGCGCATCGTTGAAGACGACGAGGATGCGGCCATGCGCGCCATCGAGGGCGGCTGGAGCCGGACCCGCGCCCGCGCCATGCCCGATGCGCCCGAACTGCACGATGTCGGTGTCGCCGTCGCGGCGGCAACAGCGGCCGTCGAGCAGGTGCTGTCGCAAACCACCGGCGCTACGCCGGCCGCTGGCGGCAAGCCGCTCGGCCTCGTCCGTCCCCGCCTTGGTGGCAAGGACGACCTCAAGCAGATCACGGGCCTTGGTGGTCTCGATGAGTCGACGCTCAACAATCTGGGCGTCTTCCACTTCGACCAGATCGCCGCCTGGAGCGAGGCCGAAGTGCTGTGGATGGAAAACCACGTCTTTGCGCGCGGCCGCATCGGCCATGAGAACTGGCAGGCCCAGGCGCGCCAGCTCGCCGCTGCCGTCGACGGCTAGGCCGCCTTCTTCAATCCGGTCGCGCGCCGCACGAAATCGGTGATCGGCTGCACATCCTCGATCGCATCGAGCAGGGCAGGCGAGCCCTGGCTCTCGATGATGAAAGCCTCCGCGTCGCGCCGCCGCTTCATCATCTCGTCGAACGTCTCGCGCCGCAATTGCTGTGTCAGTTGCGTGCGCATCATCATCAGCGGCGCCGCGCTCAGCGCATCGAACAGCGGCCATTGCGCCACCAGCACATCGTCGAGATCGAACGGCTCCAGCAGCTTGATCAGCGCCGGGTCGAACAGCGGCTGCAGCCGGCCGCGCTTGTCGACGAAATGGCTGCGGAAGATCAGCCGGTCGAGCACCGGCTCGGGCACCCCCGGATAGTCCGCCGCCACCATGCGGCGCAGCATCGGCCGGAGGCTCGCTTCACCGCGCACCCCCATGAGGTCGTTGAGCGTCACGCGCAGCCGCACCAGCCCGCGTGAATCCGACACCGGCCCGGCATCGACCAGCACCGTGCCGGCCATCACAGAAGGCCGCTGCGCGGCCAGCGCCATCAGCACCTGGCCGCCATAGCCCTGTCCGGCGAACACTGCCCGCTCGATCGCCAGCGCCCGCATCGTCTCGCTCAAATCGCGCGCATCGGCGAGCGAAGAATATTGTGCTGCACCGGCCCGATCGGTCGAGCGGCCACGCCCCTTGAGGTCGACCAGCACGATTGGCGTTGCGTCGCGCAATTCCTGCCGCGCGAGGCGCAGGAAATCGCCCCAGTCCGCCATGTTACGATTGTAGCCGGCGACGCATACCAGCGGCACACGGCCCGGCGACAGCTGCCCCGCGACATGCACCGCCACCCGTTCGGAAGCCGCGCCCACCGTCACGAGGGTCACCGGCAAATTCGCGAAGTCGGCATGGTCGGCGGGCAGGGGACGCGTCTTGCTCATGCCCACAAAACTAGCCGAGATCGCTAGTGCCGCCTACCCGTTGATCGAGTGCATCGCGTCCTCGACGCTGATCTCGCCGCCACCCAGCCGCGCCCGGTAGACGAGGTAATTGCCGAACACCCGCTGCACATACTTGCGCGTCTCGGCGAAGGGGATCATCTCGACCCACACCACCGGATCGACCTCGTCGGCGCGCGGGTCGCCAAAGGCGGTGATCCATTTGTTGGCATTGCCCGGCCCGGCATTGTAGGCCGCCGCGGCCAGCAGCAGCGAGCCGTCATAGCGGGACAGCTGGTCGCCCAGATAGGTCGAGCCGAGCTGCGTGTTGTAGGCCGGATCGCTGGTGAGCTTGGCCGGCGAATAGTCGAGGCCGATTTTCTTGGCCGTGTCCTTGGCCGTGCCCGGCATCAGTTGCATCAGCCCGCGCGCCCCCGCCGACGAAATCGCGTTCACCTGGAACCGGCTCTCCTGTCGCGCCACCGCATAGACGGCCGCCTTGTCGGTCGAGGCGATCTGGTTGGACGGCAGCCCGTCCTTGGGGAAGCTGAACAGATCCATCGGCGCGCCGCGCCGGTCGGCGATGTCGGCAATCGAGATCGCCAGGTGATGCGCGTCGATCGATTGCGCCAGCCGCGCCGCCAGCGCCAGCTCGCCACCCGATTTCAGCCCTTGTGCCAGGTTGCGCAGCAGCGTCGCCGCCTTGTCGGTCTCCTTGCTGGCCACCAGCAATTTGATCGCCTGCACCATTTCGCGATTGCCGAACACCGTCTCGCTGTCTTGCACCGGCGGCATCGCCCGCAGCTCGACCGGCTTGAGCCCGAGCTCGCTGCGCGCCAGCAGGCCGTAATAGACCGTGGGGTAGCCTGCCGCGACGTCGAACGCCGCCTTGGCGCCCGCCGCATCGCCGGCCTTGCTGAGCGCGCGCCCCAGCCAATAGTTCGCCTGCGTCACGCTGTCGGGCAGCGTCGCGAATTCCGTCATGCGCGCAAAGTGCTTGGCCGCGCCCTTGGCGTCGTTGAGAAAGCTCAGAGCGATGTAGCCGGCATGGAACTGTGCCTCGACCACGCGCCCCTCCGGCCCGTCGTTGAAGCCGGCGGCCGCCTTGTAGGCGCGCTTGTAGTCGCCCTGGCCGAGCAGCAGCCGCGTCAGCTTCTGCCGCTCATACCACCACTCCGCCGCGTCGGGATCGCTCGCCTTGCCCTTGTCGAAGAACGCGATCGCATCGTCCCACAGCTCGAACTGCACCGCCCGCTGCGCCCGCGAGAAATAGTAGACCGCGTTGGTCTGCATCGACGCGTCCACCGCATCGAGCAGCTTCTTGGCGTCCTTGGCATTGCGCGACACCGCATTGCGCGCCACCGCCAGCGACTGCTGCGCCGGGCTCATGAATTTGAACAGCCGCTCGGTCGCCGTCGCCCGGTCATGCATCATCAGATGCATGGCGCGGTTCCAGTGATCGGCCGGCGTCAGCAGCTCGCCCAGCCGGTCGAGCACGCGCGTCTCGCTCGCCTGGTCGAGGAACTGCCCCACCCAGATCTCGCGCGCAATGCCGGCGGCCCGCTTCGTCTGCCCGTCCGCGACATAGGCGCTGGCCAGCGCCAGCTGCGCGTCGAGCGTATTGGGCATCGCTCCGCCCAGATATTTGATGATGTCCGCGCCCGTCGCGTCCGCCTTGAGCAGGGCCTGCTCGAGCCGCGTGCGGAAAGTCGTGCCGACGAAGTCCGGCGCATCCGCCTCGAACGCCTTGATGCTGGCCGGCGCGATGGCGCCATTGCCGTAATTGATCGCGGCCCATTGGATGGTGCGCCGCTCGACATCGCTCTCGAGACTGCGCGCCGCCGCATAGGCATCGGCGTATTTCTTGTCCTTGAGCAAATCCAGCGCCGCGGCAAAACCGCTGCTGCCGAGCGGTCCGGGCATGAACTGCGTCGTGGGGGAGGGCGCATCGCTCACCGCGCCGGTGATCAATTGGTCGATCGCGGCGGGCGCCGCCTCGGCCACTTCAACTGTCGGTGAGGGCGCGCCAACAGGCGCCGGCTGCACCAGCGCCATTTGCGGGGCCGGTGCGGCATGCAGCGAATAGGTAGCGGCATGCAGCGAATAGGTAATCGCAACGATCAGCGCGGCCGATGACAAGCCGATCAGGGCGCCTTTCGGGCTCCCCAGCGCAGTAAACATGGTGTCGTCCTGTTGGTCCTCGATACACTTCCAACAAGGTGCCCCCACCCTTGCCGCCAGAGTGTCGCCCCTCAGGGTGAACAATTTCTTGCGGTTCGGCCGCCGGTCGCGCTAACAGCGCCCGGCCCCTTGTGGGTGCCCGACGGCTCTCTGCTTGTTCCGCCGGACGGGTCGAACTATGTTGCGCGACTATGGCCAAAGGGCGGAAAAGCCGCGGCCACAATCTGTCCGCGGCCAATCGCTTGCTTGCCGCACCCCCAACCGAGGAAAATCCCCGAAATGCTCAGAGGCTCGATCACGGCGCTCCTTACTCCGTTTGCCAACGGGGCCGTGGATGAGAAAGCTTTTGCCGCTTTCGTGGATTGGCAGATCAAAGAGGGCAGCCACGGCGTCGTGCCGGTCGGCACCACGGGCGAAAGCCCCACCGTGTCGCATGAAGAGCACCGCCGCATCATCGAGATCGCCGTGGAAGTGGCCGATCGCCGCGTCCCCGTCGTCGCCGGTGCCGGCTCCAATTCCACCGACGAAGCCGTGTCGCTGACCCGCTTCGCCGAGGAAATCGGCGCCGATGCGGTGCTCTCCGTCGTGCCCTATTACAACAAGCCCACCCAGGAGGGCCTGTTCCAGCATTTCTCGGCCGTGGCCAAGGCCACCACCCTGCCCATCGTCCTCTATTCCGTGCCGGGCCGTACCGTTGTCGACGTCAGCGTCGACACCATCGCCCGCCTGCGCGACGCCCATGCCAACATCATCGGCATCAAGGACGCCACCGCCAGCATGGAAAAGGCGTCGCTGACGCGCACCAAACTCGGCCCCGATTTCATCCTGCTCTCGGGCGAGGACATGACGGCGCTGGGCTTCAACGCCCATGGCGGCCATGGCTGCATCTCGGTGACCTCCAACGTCGCCCCGAAACTCTGCGCCCAGTTCCAGAACGCCTGCCAGCAGGGCAATTACGCCGCGGCGCTGATGCTGCAGGACAAGCTCGTCCCGCTGCACAAGGCGCTGTTCCTCGAGAACAATCCGGGCGGCATCAAATATGCTGCGAGCCGGCTCGGCCTCTGCCGCAACGAGTTCCGCCTGCCGGTCGTCCCGATCACCCGCGCCAATGAAGAAGCCATCGACGCTGCCTTGTCGCACGCCGGATTGCTTCCCAACTAAGCTTCATGGCCAAAGAACCCAACAAGACCAAGATGATCGTAACGGGCCTTGCGACTGAAAATCGCCGGGCCCGCTACGACTATGAAATCCTCGACACGCTCGAGGCGGGCATCGTGCTGACCGGGTCGGAAGTGAAGTCGTTGCGCACCGGCAAGGCGCAGATCAACGAAGCCTATGCCTCGCCCGAACGCGGCGAGCTCTGGCTCATCAACGCCTACATTCCCGAATTCCTGCAGGCCAACCGCTTCAACCATGAAGAGAAGCGGCCGCGCAAACTGCTCGTGAACAAGAAGGAAATGGTGCGGCTGTCGGAAGGCGTCGAGCGCGCCGGCAACACCATCGTGCCGCTGAAGCTCTACTTCAACGAGCACGGCAAGGCGAAGCTCCTGATCGGCCTGGGCAAGGGCAAGAAGAGCTACGACAAGCGCGAAACCGAAAAGAACCGCGACTGGAACCGCGAAAAGTCCCGCCTGCTCAAGCATAGCTGATCGCCGGGAGCAGTGCCGGCTGACGTCTCCGCCAGCCGGCGCCAGAATCCTATTTCAGATTCTCGCTGAAGAACTTGGCGAACGAACTCTCAACCAGTGCGCTAACGGCGGGCTGGTCGCTGTAGAAGCCATAGCCATGGTCGGCGTCGGGCACGAGCACGATGCTGGCGGCCGGGTAGGCGGCGACCACCGCTTCGTTCTGCGCTGGCGGGATGACGGTGTCCTTGTGGCCATGCACCACCAGCATCGCGCCCTTGTAGGCAGCGATGCCGTCGAGCGGCCGCGACTCCAGCAGTTCATCGAACCACTTCTTGCCCAACTGCTGCTGCTGGCCATATTGCGTCGTGTAGTCGGCATAGCCCTTGTCGGAAGAGGCTTCGGTGTAGAGCGCGTCGTACTTTTCCTCCGAGCCGGCGAGGAACACTGCGAGTTCCTTGCCCCAGTTCGCCGACGGCGCCAGCAGGCCCACCGCCTTGTAGGGGCTGTCCGGTGTCTGCGCGATCGTAAGCGCGATGCGGCCGCCCTGGCTGTAGCCGAGGATACCGAGACGCGCCGGATCGACTGGATAGTTCGCCAAGAGGTATGCGAGGCTGGCGTTCGAATCCGAGATCATGTTGCTCAGATAGCCCTCGGTGAAGGGCTCCTTGCTGTCGCCCGTGCCGGCGAAATCCATGCGGATCGTTGCGATGCCGGCGTCGGCCAGCGCCTTGGCGAGGCGGCCGAACCCGCCGCCTTCCTGGCGGCCGCCGCCATGGCCGTGGTTCATCACCACGGCGGGGAAGGGCCCTTCGCCATCGGGAAGCACCACTGTCGCCGGAACGGCGCGCGCGCCATTCATCACGGTGATGTCGGTGCTGGTTTCGGCCAGCACGGCCGAGGCGGTAAACGCCATTGAAGTTGCCACGAACAAAGCCATGCCGGCCTTGGCGATATGCATGTTGGGTATCCCCATGAATGTTACAGGGGGATCGTGAGCCTGCTCACCTGTTGCTGTCAACGTTGTCAGTAGCGCCGCGATCCGGCGCTACTTGCTGCCCACAAACGTCGCGGCCCGGCCCACCACATCCTCGAACATTGCTGTCGTCAGCACCCCCGTATTCGTGTTGTAGCGCGAGCAATGGTAGCTATCGAACAGCCGCACGCCGCCGCCCAGTTCGTGCTCGGCCCCATGCCCGAACGGATGCGCCGAGCGCTTCTCGCCCAACGACACCAGCAGCGAATCATGGGCGATCCGGCCGAGCGCCAGATAGGCCTTCGGCTGCTGCTCAGCCAGCCGCTTGATCAGGAACTGCCGGCAGGTCTTCTGCTCGTCATTGGTCGGCTTGTTCTCGGGCGGCACGCACGCCACTGCATTGGCGATCAGCGTGTTCTTGAGCTCCAGCCCATCATCGGGCGATTGCGAATATTCGCCCGTGGCGAGGCCCATCTTGCGCAGCGTCGCGTAGAGCAGATCGCCCGCATAGTCGCCGGTGAACGGCCGCCCGGTCCGGTTGGCGCCCTTCAGCCCCGGCGCCAGCCCGATGATGATCAGCCTCGCGTCCGGGTCGCCCCAATAGGGCACGGGATTATTGTACCAATCCGGATGCAGTCGTTGCGCTTCCTCACGGAAGGCGACGAGACGCGGGCAAAGCGGACAGTCACGTGGTGGCTGTGTCGACGGCACGGAAACCTTGGGGCAGGGGACTCACTTGCCCTTATCGTCGGCGGTCACCGGAGTGCGGTCAACGTGCGGCGCGCGCTCGTGGCGCTCGGTCGCAGCCCGGCCCACGGTCTTGGCCAGTTCCGCCACATCGAGGAAGAAGTCCGCCTGGCGGCGCAGATCGTCGGCGATCATCGGCGTCGGCGTCGTCAGCGTCGAGGCCACGGTGACCCGCTTGCCCTTGCGCTGCAGCGCCGCCACCAGCGCGGTGAAGTCGCCATCGCCCGAAAACAGCACGAGGTGATCGTAATGGGGCGCCATTTCGAGCGCATCCACGGTCAGCTCGATATCCATGCTGCCCTTGATCTTCCGCCGTCCGCTGGCATCGGTGAATTCCTTGGCCGGCTTCGTCACGACGGTGAAGCCATTGTAGTCGAGCCAGTCGATCAGCGGCCGGATCGAGGAGTATTCCTGATCCTCGACCAGCGCCGTGTAGTAATAGGCGCGCAGCAGATAGGACTTTGCCTGGAACTCAGCGAGCAGGCGGCGATAGTCGATGTCGATCCCTATCGCCTTGCTCGTCGCGTAAAGATTGGCGCCATCGATGAAAAGGACGACCTTTTCCCGTGGATCGATCGACATAGGGACTCTCCTGACCGGGAAGGCCGGCCTCTCAGGCCCCCCAGCAAAAATTTAATAGCCACAACCTGAAATTCACCTGACAAACAGGCCTTCAGCGCGAAAAATGCCGCGTTTCAGCCGGAAATAGCAGGGGTTCAGGGTCACTTCAAATCAATTCGTTCGGTTCCCGAACGTAAGGCAGGATACAATCTCGGCCGTCTGCAGGGCTGCGTTTCCCGCCCGCGGCGCCGCAATCCTTGAACCGCCACAATCCCTCGTGTATGAGGGCCGCTCACTCCCCACCGTTTGGAGACGTCCGTGGCCCGCGTCACCGTTGAAGACTGCATTGAAAAGATCGACAACCGCTTCGATCTCGTCCTGATGGCCGCCCACCGCGCCCGGATGATTTCGGCCGGCGCGGCGATCACCGTCGACCGCGACAACGACAAGAATCCCGTCGTGTCCCTGCGCGAGATCGGCGATGGCGCCATCTCCCCCGAGGATCTGCGCGAAGACCTTATCCACTCGCTGCAGAAATACGTCGAAGTCGACGAGCCGGAAAAGCACGCAGCTCCGCTGCTCGATGCCGACGCCGATCCCGATGGCGACACCTTCGACACCATCTCGGAAGACGAATTGCTGCGCGGCATCGAGAGCCTCGCGCCGCCCGAACGTCGCGACGATTGATCCGCCGACCGCTCGGCCTATAGTGTTGAGGCGCCCGGACTTTCGGGCGCCTTTTTGTTTGCCGCGCCCGGAGAGCGGCACCCTATGATGCGTCAGTATGAACTCGTCGAGAAAGTGCAGGCCTACAACCCGGCCGCCGACGAGAATTTGCTCAACAAAGCCTATGTCTACGCCATGCAGAAGCATGGCACGCAAAAGCGCGCCTCAGGCGATCCCTATTTCAACCATCCGCTCGAAGTCGCCTCGATCCTCACCGATCTGAAGCTCGACGACGCCACCATTGCGGTGGCGCTGTTGCACGACACCATCGAGGATACCGACGCCACCCGCGCCGAGATCGATCAGCTGTTCGGCAGCGAAATCGGCGCCATCGTTGACGGCCTCACCAAGATCGAGCGCCTGCAGCTGGTCACCCGCGAGGAAGCGCAGGCCGAGAATCTGCGGAAGCTCCTCCTCGCCATCTCCGCCGATGTGCGCGTGCTGCTGGTCAAGCTCGCCGACCGCCTGCACAACATGCGCACCCTCGATTTCATGGCGCCCGACAAGCAGAAGCGGATCGCCCAGGAGACGATGGACATCTATGCGCCGCTCGCCGGCCGCATGGGCATGCAGGATATGCGTTCGGAGCTCGAGAACCTCGCCTTCCGCACGCTGCAGCCCGACCACTACCAGGCCATCACCGACCGGCTCGCCGAAATGCAGGCCGAGTTCAAGAGCACCATCGATTCCATCAAGCAGGAACTGGTCGCCAAGCTCAAGGCCGAGGGCATCACCGCCCGCGTCTCGGCCCGCGTCAAATCTGCCTGGTCGATCGCCACCAAGATCGAGCGCAAGCAGATCGCGCTCGAGCAGCTCTCCGACATGATCGGCTTCCGCGTCATCGTGCCGACGCTGGCCGATTGCTATCGCACGCTGGGTGTCGTCCACACCAATTGGAAGGTCGTTCCAGGCCGCTTCAAGGACTACATCTCGGTCCCCAAGCACAACGACTACCGCTCGCTCCACACCACCATCGTCGGCCTCGGACGGCAGCGCATCGAACTGCAGGTCCGCACCGAGGACATGCACCGCATCGCCGAATACGGCATCGCCGCCCATGCCGCCTACAAGGAAGGCGTGGTCCGCGGCGATCTCGAAAAGCTGTCGAGCGAAAGCCAGGCCTTCGCCTGGCTGCGCCAGACCATCGAGCACATCACCACCGGCTCGACCAAGGAAGACTTCCTCGAATACACCAAGCTCGAGCTCTTCCAGGACCAGGTGTTCTGCTTCACCCCGCGCGGCCGGCTCATCGCGCTGCCGCGCGGCGCCACGCCCATCGATTTCGCCTACGCCCTCCACACCGACATCGGCGACACCACCGTCGGCGCCAAGATCAACGGCTCCATCATGCCGCTCGTCACCCATCTGCAATCGGGCGACGAAGTCGAGATCATCCGCGACCAGAACCACATGCCGCCGGCGAACTGGGAAACCATCGCCGCCACCGGCAAGGCCCGCGCCGCCATCCGCCGCGCCGTCCGCGGCGCTCAGCAGCAGCGCAGCTACGGGCTGGGCGAGCGCATCCTGTTCTCGCTGATGGAGCGCGAGGACGTCACCCTCGATGACAGCGAGGGCGAAAAGCTCGCCAAGGCCCTCGGCCATCCCAACAAGCGCGAACTGCTCGTCGCGGTCGGCGAGGGCAAGATCGATACCGAAAGCCTCGGCACCGAACTGGCCGCCACCAAGGGCATCAAGCGCCGCAAGAAGTCGACGCTCGATCTGCCCAAGCCCGACAAGGCCGAAGGCTGGTTCGCGCTGCGCGACACCGAGCTGTTCCGCTTCCGCGTGCCGGGCGGCCAATCCACCGGCGAGAATGCCAAGCTCGCGCTCAACCAGCTCAGCTTTTCGACCAAGATGAGCATCTCTCCCGAAGGCGTCGTCCCCGGCGACCGCCTCGTTGGCATCATGCGGCCCAATGCGCCCATCATGATCTACCCGGTGCATTCCGATGCGCTGGCGGCGCTGCATGATTCCGATGTCGCCTGGATCGACGTTCGCTGGGACATCGCCAATCACGAGAACCGCCCCTACAAGGTGGCCATCTCGATGCTCGTCGCCAACCGGCCCGGCGCCCTGGCGCAGATTTCCGCCGCCATTGCCGCCGCCGAGGCGAACATCCATAATCTGGTGATGCGCATCGTCTCGCCCGACTTCCACAAGAACATCTTCGAGCTCGAAGTCAGGGATCTGGGCCAGCTCACCGATGTGCTCTCCGCCCTCAAACTAACCAACGGCCTGAGCCAGGTCCGCCGCGCCACCATCGCTGAAGCCGAAAGCGTGGCGATCGCGGAGTGGAGCGGCGCCGAAGCCGACGAGAAAGCCAATTGATGACCACCGACGAAGTGCTCGACCTGTTCCGCGACTCGGGAGCCTTGCTGGAGGGTCATTTCATCCTCTCCTCCGGCCTCCGCTCGCCGATCTTCCTGCAGAAGGCGAAGGTCTTCATGCACCCGCAGAAGGCCGAAAAGCTCTGCCGCGCGCTGGCCGAAAAGCTGCGCGCCGAGGGCTATGGCAATGTCAGCCAGATCGTCTCGCCGGCCGTCGGCGGCATCATCCCCGGCTACGAGACCGCCCGCCACATGGGCGTTCCTGCCATTTACACCGAGCGCGTCGAGGGCCGCTTCCAGCTGCGCCGCGGCTTTGAGATCAAGCCCGGCGAAAAAGTGCTGGTGGTCGAGGACATCGTCTCGACCGGCCTCTCCATCCGCGAATGTATCGAATGCCTGCGCGAGATCGGCGCTGACGTGGTCGCCGCCGCCTGCCTCATCGACCGCTCCGGCGGCGAGGCGGACATCGGCGTGCCGCTGGTCTCGCTCACCCGCTACAAGGTCCCGGCCTATCCGGCCGACGCGCTGCCGCCCGAACTGGCGGCGATTCCGGCCATCAAGCCGGGCAGCCGGGGGCTTCAATGATCGTCGGGCTGGGCAACGACCTGTGCGACATTTCGCGGGTCCAAAAGACCCTCGATAAATATGGCGAGCGCTTCACCCATCGCTGCTTCACCGAGCTCGAGCGCAACAAATCCGACCGCCGGGCCCAGCGCGCCGCCTCCTACGCCAAGCGTTTCGCCGCCAAGGAGGCCTGTTCCAAGGCCCTTGGCACCGGCATGAGCTGGGGCGTCTACTGGCGCGATCTCGGCGTCGTGAACCTGCCCAGCGGCAAGCCGACCATGAAATTGACCAATGGCGCCGCCAAAGCGCTGGCCCGCCTTGTTCCCGCCGGACATGAACCTCATATCCACCTGACCATCACCGATGATGGCGGCATGGCCCAGGCCTTTGTCATCATCGAAGCGTTGCCGGTCCAACCGGCAGGTTGACCGTTTATCCGCAAGCGCCTAACCACTGCCCCGCGGGGCGGACCCGGGGAAATCAATGAGCCAGACTGGCATGACCAAGGCCAACAAGAAGGCCAAGAACGAGCTGCTCGACACCTTCGTGGTGATCGTCGAGGCGCTGCTGATCGCGCTCGTCTTCCGGACCTTCCTCTACCAGCCCTTTTCCATCCCGACCGCCTCCATGCAGTCGACCCTGATGATCGGCGACTATTTCGTCGCCAGCAAATTCACCTGGGGCCTCGGCAAATATTCCTTCCCCATCCCGGTGCCGCTGGGTGACCGCCTGCTGCAGTTCTCCGAACCGCAGCAGGGCGATGTCGCCGTGTTCCACAACGAGCCGAGCGGCGAGGACTACATCAAGCGCATCATCGGCATGCCCGGCGACAAGATCCAGATGAAGGAAGGGCGCCTCTACATCAACGGCACCCTGGTCCAGCGCGAGGAGATCGGTACCGGCGAGGACAAGGATTCCTACTCCAACACCGTCCCGGTGACGCTCTATCGCGAAACCCTGCCCAATGGCGTGACCCACACCATCCAGGAAGTGTCCGACGATCAGTCGCTCGACAACACCGCCGAATACACCGTGCCGCCGGGCCACTACTTCATGATGGGCGACAATCGCGACCGCTCGGCCGACAGCCGCGTCCTGCGTCAGGTCGGCTACGTGCCCGCCATCAACCTCATCGGAAAGGCCGAGGCGCGCTTCTTCTCCATCAAGGACAATCTGCCCCCGTGGCAGATCTGGCAGTGGCCGGCCAATGTCCGCTGGGACCGCATGTTGCAGTCCGTCTACGCACCGGTCACCCACACGCCATCATGAATCATCGCAGCAAGGGGCACGGCAAGCTTGAGGCCCGCCTAGGGTACAAGTTCGCCGACCCCGAGCTTCTCGAAAAGGCGCTGACGCATTCGAGCGCCATCGCCCCGGCGCGCCGCATCGCGCAATCCTACCAGCGCCTCGAATTCCTCGGCGATCGCGTGCTCGGCCTCGTCATCGCCGATCTGCTCTATCGTAAGTTTCCCAAGGCAAATGAGGGCGAGCTTAGCCGCTCGCTCAACACGCTGGTCCGCAAGGAAACCTGCGCCATGATCGCGCGCCAGTTGCAGCTCGGCCCCGATCTCATCCTCGGCGACAGCGAAGCGCGCACCGGCGGTGCCGACAAGGACGCCATTCTGGGCGACGTCATCGAGGCGGTCATCGGCGCCGTCTATATGGATGGCGGGCTCGGTCCCGCCTTCGAGATCATCGAGCGCCTGTTCGGTGAACATATCGGCCAGTCCGGCACCGAGCGTGCCGACGCCAAGACGACGCTGCAGGAATGGGCGCAGGGCAGGGGCCTCGAACCCCCCGCTTATGTCGAGATCGGTCGGCAGGGTCCCGACCACGCCCCCGAATTCACCATCGCGGTCAAGCTCAACGGCTATGCCGAGCTGACCGCTACCGGGCCGAGCAAGAAGCTCGCCGAACACAAGGCGGCCGAGGCTTTCCTCATCCGCGAAAAAGTATGGCAGGGAGCCGCCACATGAGCGAACCCGAAATCACCGAACCCCAGATCGCCGAACCGATCGATACCAGCTGCGGCTTCATCGCCCTTGTTGGCGCGCCCAACGCCGGCAAGTCGACGTTGCTCAATTCACTCGTCGGCACGAAGGTCTCGATCGTCACGCACAAGGCGCAGACCACCCGCGCCCAGATCCGCGGCGTCGTCACCGAGGGCAAGGCGCAGATCGTCTTCATCGACACGCCCGGCATCTTCGCCCCCAAGCGCCGGCTCGACCGCGCCATGGTCGAAGCCGCCTGGACTGCCTCCGGCGACGCCGACATGGTGGCGCTCATCGTCGATGCCGAGCGCGGCATCACCGAGGATGTCGAAGCGCTGATCAAGGGCCTCGAGAATGTGCGCAATCCGCGCATTCTCATCCTCAACAAGATCGATCTGATCCCACATGAAAAGCTGCTGGGCCTCGCCGAGCGCTTGAACGGCGCGCTGCGGTTTGACGCCACCTTCATGCTTTCGGCCCTGCGCGGCCACGGCGTGAAGGACTTTCTCGATTGGGCCACGGCGCACATCCCGCCCGGCCCTTGGCATTTCCCCGAGGATCATCTCACCGACCTCACGCTGGCCATCACCGCCGCCGAGATCACGCGCGAG
The DNA here is from genome assembly GCA_004144345.1 of Hyphomicrobiales bacterium. Classification (GTDB taxonomy): domain Bacteria; phylum Pseudomonadota; class Alphaproteobacteria; order Rhizobiales; family Devosiaceae; genus Devosia_A. Next base: position 17,773 of record SEEL01000001.1, on the reverse strand, counting down.
AAACTGTTCCTCCGGATTCACGACGAGATCCCCTACAACGCCACCGTCGAGACCGAGAAGTTCACCATCCAGAAAGATGGCTCCTATCGCATCGACCAGGTGATCTACGTCACCCGCGACACCCACAAGAAGATCGTTCTAGGAGCGGGCGGCCAGACCATCAAATCCATCGGCGCCGACAGCCGCAAGGAACTGATGGAGATGTACGAGGTCCCCGTGCACCTCTTCCTGTTCGTGAAGGTTCGCGAAAAGTGGAGCGACGACCCCGAGCGCTACCGCGAAATGGGCCTCGAATGGACCAAGTGACACCGGCGTCGCAGTCGGGCGTCCTCTCCCGCTTGCGGGGGAGGGGGACCATGCGAAGCATGGTGGAGGGGGGTGCCCCTTGCACCGAGGATGCCCATCGTGCAATGGACCGGTAAAGGCCTTCTGATCGGCGTCCGCCGCCACGGCGAGACCAGCGTCATCGCCGAGGTGATGGTTGCCGGCAAGGGCCGCACCCAGGGCCTGATCCGCGGCGGCCGGTCGACGCGGCTCGCCGCCACGCTCCAGCCCGGCAACACGGTGCAGGTCGCCTGGCGCGCCCGGCTCGAAGAGCACCTCGGCACCTTCGCTGTCGAACTGATCGACGCCCGCGCCGCTACGCTCATCGCCGACCGCATTCGCCTCTATGCCTGCCAACTGCTCTGCGATCATCTGCGGCTGTTGCCCGAGCGCGACCCGCATGACCGCCTGCTCGGCCTCGCCGTCGATGCGCTCGACGACAAATCGCGCCACGACCTTGCCGTCGATCTCGCCCGCTTCGAGCTGAGCCTCCTCGACGAACTGGGCTTCGGGCTCGATCTCAGCGCCTGTGCCGTCACCGGCACCACCGAGGATCTGACCCACGTCTCCCCGAAAACCGGCCGCGCCGTGTCCCGGGAGCCGGCCAAACCCTATTGCGACCGCCTGCTGGTCCTGCCGCAATTCCTCATTTCCAGCGCCCCCGCGGCGCCCGAGGACCTGGCCCACGCCTTCCGCCTCACCGGCCACTTCCTCCATCTGCACGTCTGGGACGTCCGCGACATCGACCCCCCGGCCATCCGCGACAGCCTCGTTCATGAACTGACGCGGGCCTAGAAGTCGGGAATATCCTCCCCCGTTTACGGGGGAGGGGGACCGCGTAGCGGTGGTGGGGGCGGCCGAGGGCGCAGAACGCCGCGCGGGGCACAACGCCACCCCCCAAAGCCGGTCGGCTCAACTATAGTCCGGACATGATTCGTTCTGGACGTGCCTGATGCCCAAAACCGCCGAAATCCTGCCGCCCGATCCCGATGTCGACCTGCGCAAGGCGCTCGAAGAGCGCTATCTCAGCTATGCGCTCTCGACCATCACGCAGCGCGCACTGCCCGACGTCCGCGACGGCCTGAAGCCGGTGCATCGGCGCATCCTGCACGTCATGCGGCAACTGCGGCTCCATCCGGACGAGGCCTACAAGAAATCGGCCAAGGTCGTCGGCGACGTGATCGGCGGTTTCCACCCGCATGGCGACCAGTCGATCTATGACGCCATGGTCCGCCTCGCGCAGGATTTTGCCATGCGCTACCCGCTGGTCGACGGGCAGGGCAATTTCGGCAACATCGATGGCGACGGCGCCGCCGCCTATCGCTACACCGAAGCCAAGATGACCGACATCGCCATGCGCCTCATGGAGGGCATGGCCGAGGACGCCGTCGACTTCAAGCCGACCTATGACGGCTCGGGCGAAGAGCCGGTCGTCCTGCCGGCGAACTTCCCCAATCTGCTCGCCAACGGCTCCACCGGCATCGCCGTCGGCATGGCGACCTCCATCCCGCCGCACAACGTCGCCGAGATTTGCGAGGCGGCGCTGGCGCTCATCGCCAACCCGAAACTGGAGGTCGAGGATCTCGTCCGCCACATTCCCGGTCCGGACTTCCCCACCGGCGGCGTGCTCGTCGAGCCGGCGACCTCGATCCTCGAATCCTACCGCACCGGCCGCGGCGCCTTCCGCCTGCGCGCCCGCTGGCACAAGGAAGACAAGGGCCGCGGCGTCTACCAGATCGTCATCACCGAGATCGCCTATGGCGTGCAGAAATCCAAGCTGGTCGAAAAGATCGCCGAGCTGCTGCTGGCCAAGAAGCTGCCACTGCTGAAAGACGTGCGCGACGAGAGCGCCGACGATGTTCGCCTCATCCTCGAGCCGCGCGCCGGCACCGTCGATGCGACCATCCTGATGGAGCAGATGTTCAAGGTCACCGACCTCGAACAGCGCGTCTCGCTCAACATGAACGTCCTCGACCATGGCACCGTGCCGCGCGTCATGGGGCTCAAGGACGTGCTCGCCGCCTGGCTTGAGCACCGCAAGGACGTCCTCGTCCGCCGCACCGAGCACCGGCTCGAACAGATCGCCCGCCGCCTCGAAATCCTCGATGGCTACATCGTCGCCTATCTCAATCTCGACGAGGTCATCCGCATCATCCGCGAGGAGGACGATGCCAAGGCCGCGCTCATCAAGCGCTTCAAGCTCACCGACAATCAGGCCGAAGCCATCCTCAACATGCGCCTGCGCTCCCTGCGCAAGCTTGAGGAGATCGAGCTGCGCACCGAGCACAAGGGCCTCACCGAAGAGCAGACCCAGCTCAACGGCCTGCTCGCCTCCGACAAGAAGCAGTGGGGCGAAATCACCAAGCAGGTGAACGACCTCAAGAAGGTCTATGGCAAGGACACGCCGCTCGGCCGCCGCAAGACCGAGTTCGCCGACGCCCCCCATGCCGACTACACCGAGGAAGCCGCCGCCGCCTTCATCGAGAAGGAGCCGATCACCGTGATCCTCTCCGAGAAGGGCTGGATCCGCGCCATGAAGGGCCACACGCCCGACGTTAGCGACGAGAAGGGCTTCAAGGCCGGCGACCGCCTGAAGCTCAGCTTCTTCGCCCAGACCACCGACAAGCTGCTGCTGCTCTCCACCGGCGGCAAGGTCTACACCATCGGTGCCGACAAGCTGCCCGGCGGCCGCGGCCAGGGCGAACCGCTGCGCCTGATGGTCGATCTCGAAGAGGGCCAGGACTTCGTCGATCTGTTCGTCTACCAGCCGGGCAGGAAGCGCCTCGTCGCCTCCTCCGTTGGCGATGGCTTCATCGTCGGCGAGGACGAACTCATCGCCAATACGCGCAAGGGCAAGCAGGTACTCAACGTCTCGGGCACCACCGAGGCAAAGCTCATCGTCGTGGCCGACGGCGATACCGTCGCGGTCATCGGCGACAACCGCAAGATGGTGATCTTCCCCGCATCCGAATTGCCCGAGATGTCGCGCGGCAAGGGCGTGCGCCTCCAGAAATACAAGGATGGCGGCCTCTCCGACGCCCGCATCTTCCACGCCCGCGATGGCCTGAGCTGGAGCGACAGCTCCAACCGCACCTTCGTCAAATCGATGGCCGAGCTGAAGGAGTGGGTCGGCGACCGCGCCCAGGCCGGCCGCCAGCCCCCGCAGGGCTTCCCCCGCAACAACAAGTTCACGGGCTAGGGTCGTGACGCCGGCACCACGGCCCCGCGACTGCGTGGTGATGTTCACGCATCAGTGGAACCCGAACCTCGCCCGCCACTATGCGCGGCTGCAACGCGAAGCCGGCACGGTGCTGCCGGTGTTCCTCGTCGCCCATGTCGATGGGGAACCGCTCGCCGGTGCGCCCGTCGACCTCGTCGTATCGAGCGCCGATGGCGAGCGCGAATGGCCCCTCCGTCATGCCGGCTGGCTAAAGGCCGGCGGCGGCCATCCGTCCGGCCATGTCGACATTCTCTGGCTGACCGCCCTGCGTCACCCGCGCTTCGCCGAATTCGACCGCCTGTGGTTCGTCGAATACGACGTCGATTTCAGCGGCAACTGGGCCCGCCTGTTCCGCGAGGCTTCCGCCTACGACGCCGACCTTCTCGCCAGCCATCTGCGCACCCGTGACGAGCAGGCGCGCTGGAGTCACATTCCATCCGTCATTGACCCGCAGGACGACCCCGCCAGTCAGTTGTTCGGCATGTTCTGCATCGCCCGCATGTCGCGCCGTCTCCTCGATCACTGGCACAGTGAATTGTCGGCGCCCGGCTGGGAGGGCCATTTCGAGCTGCTGCTGCCCACCATCGCAAGGCGTGGCGGCTTCAGCGTCGAAGACCTCGGCGGCAATGGCAGCTTTACGCCGCCCGGGCGCCGCAACCGGCACTATGAGGGCTCGTTCGTCGGCCTCCATCGCGGCTTTTTCACCTACGCCTTTCGCCCGCCGCGCCTCTGGCACTATTACGCCGACAGCCGGCTCGGCTTCTGGCAGCGCAACTACATCTACCACCCGATCAAGCTCGACGGCACGCCGAGGCAGCGCTTCCGCAGCCGCGTGATGATCTTCCGCGACCGCATCCGGGCGTTCCTCGCGCGTTGCGTAGGCCGCGAACCGGTCCCTAGGGCGCTACAGAAAAAGTGAACACCACCGGCAGGTGATCGCTGCCGGTGGCGGCGCTGCGGTGCAGTTCGCTGACGATCATGCCGCGCTGGAACACATGGTCGAGCGGCAGGAACGGCTCCAGTTGCAACACCCGCCGCCGTACCGGGACCAGCTCGGGATAGGTCATGAGGTTGCGCGTCTCGCGCTTCAATCCGGTCTCCGCCGCGAAGCGTTGCAGCGCATAGGACCAGGGCGTCGAGTTGAAATCGCCGACGACCAGCAATGGCCCCTTCACATTGCGCACCGTCTCGATCGCCGCATCGAACTGCTCGCGCTGGCGCTCGATCGGGTAGGGCCAGTCCATATGCGTCGTCAGCAGCGAGAACGCCGTTCCACTGCTGAGCTTGAAGCTGACGAGGATATGCGCAATCCGCTGCGAGCCGCGCGCATTGGCCGGGCAGTCGGCCGGACCCATCTCCGTCTCGAACGGAAACTTCGAGTAGAGCCCCAGATTGGCCCGGCTGCCGCCGCGGCAGCGCACGCTGTAGGGATAACGGTCGCGCAGCATCTGGGCGAGCCCGCTCTGATTGGCGGAAAATTCCTGCAGCGCCAGGATGTCGGGGTCTTCCTCGCGGATCACCGCGCGCAGCCGCTCGAGATCGTAGCGCTGGCCATAGAGATTGTGCGTCATCACCCGCACGATCTGGACGTCCGACACCACCTGCCGTGGCGCGAGACTCGACAGCCACTCCGGCACGAAGATCCAGGCCGATGCCGCAAAGCCCAGGAGCGCGACGATCTTCCAGCCCGGCCGCATCGACAGCAGCAGCGCCGCCACGGCCGCCAGCAGCGTGCCGAAGAACAGGAAGAGCTGGAGATGGTTGAACAGATCGAACAGCGGCACCGCAAAGCCGCCCAGCGCCAGCAGCGCGGGCAGGGCCGTGGCGAGGATCAACAGCGCCGACAGCAGGCGCAGGGCAGCAAGGATGAAGCGCAACGCCCGGCTCAGTCGAGACGGCGCCAGCCGAGCGGTCCGCGCTGCACCTCGAGCGGCCGGAACTGCCCTTTGTAGGCCATCTTGGGCGACTCCTCGACCCAATAGCCCAGATACACATAGCTGAGGCCCGCGAGCCGCACCTGCCTGATGTGATCGAGGATCAGCAGATTGCCCAGCCCACGCTTGTCCAGTTCGGGCGCAAAGAACGAATAGACCATCGAGAGCCCGTCGGGCATCACGTCGGTCAGCGCCACCGCGATCAGCGGCTTGTTGGGGTCCGAGCCGAGCCGGTATTCCACCAGCACCGTCTGCACCGGCGTATCCTCGACCATGTATTCGTAGTCGACGAAATTCATCGTCGTCATGCCGCCGCCCGTGTGCCGGCTCTCGAGATAGCGCTTGAACAGCGCGAACTGCTCGGCGGTGGCCCGCGCCGGCCGCACATTGACCTCGATGTCGTCATTGCGCGTAAGGATGCGCTGGTAGCGCCCCTTCATCTCGAACTCACGCGCCAGGATGCGCACCGACTGGCAGGCGGCGCAGCCTTCGCAGGCCGGGCGGTAGATGAGGTTCTGGCTGCGGCGGAAGCCATTGTCGCTCAAGAGCGCATGCAGCGCCCCGGCGCGGCGGCCGGTCAGATGCGTGAATAGCTTGCGCTCCTGATTGCCCGGCAGATAGGGGCACGGCATCGGCGCCGTGAGAAAGAGCTGGGTATTTTCCGGCGTATGCTCGGTCATTGCCGTCCTGTCGCTGTGCCGACCTTATGCTTCGCGGAGTCGGACGGCAATGCGCCTCAAGCGCGGCCGCTTCAGCCGTGCGCGCCCTCCGCCAGCATCACGATTGCTTGGGCGATCTGGGGCGTGTCGCGGTCGACCAGCTCATGCCCGCGCCCCTCGATGACCATGAGTCGCGCGCCCGAAATGGTCCGCGCAGCTGCTTCGGCCGCCTGGACCGAGATTACCGGATCCGCGCTGCCATGGACGATCAGCACAGGCAGCGCCAGCCGGTCTGCACGGTGGCGCGGGGCTAGGTCGCCGCTGAGCATCGAATGGTTGAATCCGCTCTGCATGCTGCTGGAGCGATCGAGGTCCCGTTCGATCCGCCGCAGGACTTGGTCACGGTCGAAGGGCGTCGAGCCCGCGCTCAATTCCCCGACGCGCAGCAGGAAGGCCGTGACCGCTGCGCGATCCGACCAGTCGAGGGTCTCCATCGTCGTGAAGTGTGCCATGAAGTCCGGCGCGATGCCTTCGCCCGCATAGGGCGTTGCGAGCGGTTCGCTGGAGATGAGCGTGAGCGACAGCGCCCGGTCCGGATGGTCGAGCGCCGCGATCTGTGACACATATCCGCCCAGTGACATGCCCACCAGATGCGCCGCGCTCACCCCGTAGCCGTCGAGAATGGCGATGAGGTCGGTCGCGATGTCAAAAATGTCGTAGCGCACATCGCCCGGCGCGTGCGTCGTCGACTCCCCGGTGTCCCGGTGGTCGAACGAGATCACCCGGTAGCCCGTCCGCACCAGCTCCGCCTTGAGTCCTTCGGGCCACCACAGGCGCGAGGCCGTCGCGCCCATGACCAGCAGGATCGTGCCCTGAACAGGCTCGCCGAGGGCCTCCGTCGCCAGCCGTGCGCCATCCGCCGTAGTGATAAATCTCTCGTTCATCGCCTGCTCACAAATAATAACCAACATGACGGTTATAAATTATGAGAAGTGAAGTCAAGCGAGGAGGTCGAGCTTTCGCATCGTCCAGCCCAGCCGATCGAGGATGAAATCGGGCAGGGGCGTCTCGCCGTCGGACGCAACCCACTGCATCGAGGCACCGGCGATGACCGTGTGAAGGTGGCCGGCAATCGTGACCCGCTCTCGACCGGCCGGCAACCGCGCCGCAATCGCCTCCTGCACCAGCGCATAGCGCTGCCCCGCGAGCCGCCGCAATTGCGGATCGGCGGCCTCCATCGCCGCCACGGTGACGCGGGCGGAGAAGCCTTCGCCAGAGCCCATACTGCGCACGATAGTTTCGAGGAAGCGCCACAGCGCGTCATTGCCGCTCTCGACCGGCAGGGTGGCCAGCCATTGCCGCGTCACCTCAACTTCATGCTGCGCCATCCGAAGCACGATCGCATCGCGGTCGCCGAAGCGCTGGATGAGCGTCGCCCGCGACAGCCCCACATGCGCCGCCAGTTCGGCCAGCGTGAAGTTGGGCCCCTTGCTGGCCAGCACTTCAAGCGCGGCGCTCAGCACATCTTCGTCGGAAATGGTCTTTGGACGCGGCATCGCTCACGACTCTCGTGCGCAGGAGTGCCCGAGCCTTAGCAGAACTGGCCGCCATCGGCAGCTAGCGGCGTTTCAGGACGTGCGTCAGGCCCGCTGGCCGCCCCAGTGCCGCACCATCGGCGACCGGCGCAGCATCAGCGTGCCCGTCACGAGGTCCTGCACCATCTGCCGGCGCGGCGTGAACAGCGCAATCAGCAGCGACACCGGCCAGGCCACCCACACCGTCACCCAGAACACGATCGGGTGGATGAGGATTTTCCAGCCATCCAGCGGATAGCCGCGCGTCGGCACCAGCACCAGATCCATCATCGACATGCCGACCGTGGCGCGGTTCCGGCCGCCCAGCGTGCCGGCATAATAGCTGAGGATCGCCAGCGGCACGACGATGGGGAGCACCAGCCAGGCCACGCCGAACGAGAAGAAGCCGGCAATGAAGCCGACGAGGCAGATGCCGGCAACGATCAGCGCCAGCATCGCCAGATCGATGACGAACGCCGTGCTGCGCCGCGTCAGCACGCCGTCGAAAAGCTGCGGCGCGGTGGCGGGGTCGGGTAGGGGGCTCGATCCGATATTGCTCATGCCCAGAACATGGCCCCTGTTTGATCGAGCGCAAGACTTCCGGCCCGAAATAATGGACCATGCGCGGCAAGAGCAGGGAGCAGTCGCATGTCGCAGCCGGATCTGGGCGTGGTCGTCATCACGGGCGCCGCGGGTGGCATGGGCCGGGCCATCGCCGCCGCCTTTGCCCGCCAGAACCGGCAGCTGATCCTCAGCGACCTCAAGCCCGAGCCTCTGGCCACCGTGCTGCCGCCCGGTCCCGACATCGCGCTGGTGGCGGGCGACCTCGCCGCGCCGGGCTATCCGGCGCAAATCCTCGCCGCGCTCAATGGCCGCCCGCTCGGCGTCCTCGTCCACACGGCCGGCGTCTCGCCCTCCATGGCCGATGGCGCGCGGGTGTTCGAGATCAATTTCAACGCCACGCGGCGCCTCGTCGAAGCCCTCCTGCCGCATTTCGCGGTCGGTGGCAGCGCCATCCTCGTCGCCTCCAATTCCGGCCAGCTCGTCGCCCGCCCGATGTTCGATCGCGCCGTCCGGAAAATCCTTGCCGGCAAATCCTCGCTGCTGATGAATCTGATGCTGCGCAGCCCGCGCACCGCCTACCCGATGTCGAAGCGCGCCGTGCAGCTCTATGCGCCGCACATGGCGCCGGCCTTCGGCAAGGTCGGCGCGCGCATCGTGTCGCTGTCGCCCGGTATCATCGACACCCAGATGGGCCAGCTTGAACGCAAGGCCGGGCCCGAGATGGACAAGATGATCGGCGTCACCCCGGTCGGCCGCATGGGCCGTCCGGCCGAGATCGCGTCAGTGGTCGAGTTCCTCGCTTCCGACGCCGCCAGCTACATCACCGGCACCGACATCCTCGTCGATGGCGGCACCGTCGCGGGCGTGGCCGCGGCGGGTGGCGTCATGAAGCTTTAGGCGCCGAGCTTGCGGGCCGCCTCAAGCGCGAAATAGGTCAGGATGCCCTTGGCGCCGGCCCGCTTGAAGGCCCAAAGGCTTTCCATCATCGCGGCCTCGCCGTCGATCGCACCGGCCTCGCTGGCAAAGCGGATCATCGAATACTCGCCGCTCACCTGGTAGACATAGACAGGCACGTTAAAACTGTCGCGCACGCGCCGGACGATGTCGAGATAGGGCATGCCGGGTTTCACCATCACCATGTCCGCGCCTTCGTCGATGTCCTGCGCCACTTCGCGCAGCGCTTCGTCCGAATTGGCGAAATCCATCTGATAGGTCTTCTTGTCGCCGAGCAGGTGCTGGCCCGAGCCCACCGCTTCGCGGAACGGCCCGTAAAAGGCCGAGGCGAATTTTGCCGAATAGGCCATGATCGCGACGTGGTCGTAGCCGGCCTCGTCGAGCTCCAGCCGGATCGCCGCCACGCGGCCATCCATCATGTCCGAGGGCGCAATGATGTCGGCGCCGGCTTCCGCCTGCACCAGTGCCGAGCGGACCATCGCGGCCACCGTCTCGTCATTGAGGATTTCGCCGTTACGCACCAGCCCGTCCTGGCCGTCGCTCGAATATTCGTCCAGCGCCACGTCGGCGATCAGCCCGATCTCGGGCACCGCATCCTTGATGGCGCGCAGCGCCCGGCACATCAGATTGTCCGGATTGTAGGCTTCCGAGCCATTCTCGTTGCGCAGGTGCTCCGGCGTATTGGGGAACAGCGCCAGCGCCGGGATACCGGCCGCTGCCGCTTCCTTTGCCGCCTTGACCGCCAAATCGACGCTCAGCCGGTCGACGCCGGGCATCGATTTGATCGGCGTGCGCTCGTTCTGCCCGTCGATCACAAACATCGGCAGGATGAAATCCGCCGGTGTCAGCGTCGTCTCGCGCACGAGGTCGCGCATCCATCCCGTCCGCCGCAGCCGCCGCTGCCGGCGGCCGTTGAGGAAATCCATGTCGTATTTGGGCCAATCGCTCATGCGCCGCTGTTTAGCAGCGCCACCAGCCACGGCAAAGGCTGTGCTTGTCGCACCGGGCCCGAGCGGCTAATCCATCCACATGGACTTCAAGTCACCCATCGCCGGGCGTTATGTGCGGATCGTCGCGATCATTGCCCTGCTGCTGGGATTGAGCGACGCGGCGCGCCTGCTCGGCGTCAGCTCTGGCGTCTCCGACAGCCCGATCACCGTCCTTGGCGTCACCGGCTTCACCTATCTCGCCATTTTCGCGCTCGCCCGGCTGTTCGCTGCCGTGGGTCTGTGGATCCGCGCCAGCTGGGGCGCCGTGCTGCTGGTGGGCGCCACGGCGATCGAACTGGGCATGTATCTGTTCGGCAGCCGCGACGTGCAGATGTCGGCCATCGGCTTTGCCGTCCGCCTTGTATTGCTGGTCTCGATCATAGTCATATTCGTGCTCAGCCTGCGCTTCCGGGCCCGCGCACACGACTGATTAAGCTTACCATTTTCGGTACCTCAGTTACCTTTGGTAAAGCCAAAATCCCGAACATTTTCAGTAAGATGATCTTAAGCGTGTCGCTTAAGTCGATCTTATTTGGGCCTCGCTAGATTGGCCCCATGAGAGGCGAAACAACGCCCGGACGACAGGAACAGTGAGGCAATTATGGCAACCAAATCCAACGCCGTTGAGGCTGAGGCGCCGGGCAGTACGGGCAGCCTGAAGCCGCAATATCTCGAAGCCGTCAGCCGCGTCGAGCGACTCCACCGCCGTCTGCTCGACCTGATCAAGGACGAGTTCGACCGCATGGGGTGGGACGACATCAACCCGGTCCAGGCGCTGCTGATGTTCAACATCGGCGACGCGGAAATGACCGCCGGCGAGCTGCGCTCCCGCGGTTACTATCTGGGCTCGAACGTCTCGTACAATCTCAAGAAGCTGGTCGAGACCGGTTACATCTTCCAGGAGCGCTCGCGTGCCGACCGCCGCTCGGTCCGCATCCGCCTGACGCCCAAGGGTGAGGAAGTCGCCGAAGTCATCGACGAGCTCTACGACCGCCACCTCAAATCCATCGACAAGGTCGGCGGCCTCGACGAAGGCTCGTTCGAAAACCTCAACAAGGCCCTCGGCCGCCTCGAACGCTTCTGGGTCGACCAGATCCTCTACAAGCTCTGAGCTTTCTCTAGCCCTTCCGACCTCCAAAGTTGTGGCCTCGCCGCCACAGGGCAGAACAAACGCCGGCCTTCGCGCCGGCGTTTCTTATTTGCGCCGCAAATTCAAATAGAAGCTGGGCGCTGACAGGGCTTGGCTCCGGGTTCTGTCGCGTTCCCTTGTATCAGCGTTCGAGGCGGTCTGGCGGCTTCACGGCTCGTTGACCGGCATTGTCGTTGAACGGATGCCAGTGATAATTCGAACCCTTGTCGCGACTCCTAGAGACTGACTGGTGATTGCATGTTCCTGAACCGGCGTAAGCTCCTCACGTCCGCTGCCGCCCTCGGCGCCGCCACTCTGCTGCCGGGCTTTGCGCAGGCCGAGGAAGAGTCGATCTGGGACCAGCTGGCGCGCAACGCCCGCAAGAAGGACGTCAAGACCGACGAGAACACCTTCTCGGCGCTGCAGACGATCGATACGCCCGAACCGATCCTGTCCTTCGATACGGCCTACAGCATCCAGCTCGCCATCGCCTATTACCAGCAGGTCGTGGCGGCCGGCGGCTGGGAAGAGCCGACCCGCCAGACCTTCAATCTGTCCAACGGCAAGGACGGTAAGGCCGTCTCAAATCTCAAGCGCCACCTCATGCTGGTGGGCGACTATCCGCAGTCCGACCGCATCAACGGCAATTTTGACGGCGCGATGGACCTCGCGGTCCGCAAGTTCCAGGTCCGCCACGGCATCGTGCCGACCGGCAAGATCGACGAGCCGACCTTCTACGCGCTGGCCGTTCCGGCCGAGCAGCGTCTCGCCCAGCTGATGCTCAACGCCGCCCGCGTCGAGTCGCTCGCCGGTTCGCTGCAGGAGCGCTACCTCCTCGTCAACATCCCCGCCGCCTCGATCGAGACGGTGCAGGGCGGCATGGTCAATTCGCGCCACAATGCTGTCGTCGGCAAGATCGACCGGCAGACGCCGCTGATGAGTTCGAAAGTCCACCAGGTCAAGTTCAACCCCTACTGGACGGTGCCCAAGAGCATCATCGAGAAGGATCTGATCCGGTACATGAACGACGATCCGAACTATCTCACCAATTTCAACATCCGCATCTTCGACGGCAATGGCAACGAACTGCCGCCCACGGCCATCGACTGGTCGACCAATGACGCGGTGAAATACACTTTCCGCCAGGATCCGGGCGGCGAGAACTCGATGGGGCATGTGAAGATCGACTTCTACAACCCCTATGACTGCTATCTGCACGACACGCCCGCCAAGGCGCTGTTCGGCGAGAACCAGCGCTTCCATTCGTCGGGCTGCGTGCGCGTCGATGGCGTCGACACCGTCGTCAACTGGCTGCTGCAGGACAATGGCGGCTGGGACATCGACGGCATCCACGCCATGTTCGCCACCAATGAGAACGTCAACGTCCCGCTGACCTTCCAGATGCCGATCCACACGACCTACATCACCGCCTGGTCGAACCGCCAGGGCACCGTCAGCTTCCGCGACGATGTCTATGGCTACGACGCCCAGGGCAAAGTGACGTTCGACGCGTAGGCGCCGTGGCCGATAAACCGTCACCCGCCGGGCAGGTCTATTTCGAGTTCACCCAGCTCGGCCCGCAGATGCGCGTGGCGGCCATCGATGGCGCCACCGGCATCGAGGTGATCGTCATCGCCCCGCTCACCGCTACCCAGTCCCAGATGCAGAATCTGGCGCTCGCCAAGCTGAAGCGCCGGCTCGCCCAGCAGGGCTGAAAGGCCCGCCGCGGCGGGCCCCTTCACCCGCCGCCTAGAGCAGGCAGCGCTTCCACTCGCCGCCGAAGCTCAGATACATGTCCGTATCGGCGTCATAGGAGCGGTATTTCGCTTCGCAGGCGGCCAGATGGGCGTCGTCGCCGCCAGCCGTTCCGGCGGTGATCACGACGTCGCCGCGGTGGCGGTCCAACAGGTCCGGATCGCTGAGCACGGCCGTCGTGCCGACGCCGGTCCAGAAGCTGCCGATGATGATGGCGGCCAGTAGGGGAGTGATGACCATCTCTGATCTCCTTGAGTCTTCTAGCGTTTCTGTGATGGCCGAGCCCGTGGCGGCGCCGTTTGGCGCGCGCGACGACCGGATGCCCGGCTAACTTGCCCGGCCACTCATCGTTCCGCCTTCGGACACCGCCGCGCTTCCGTTTTGCGGGCGTTGCTGTAATATGGCCGGGTTCGCGCGACTGGCGAGATCAGATGGGTTACCATCGGGGAACGCGAACCTCAGCTGCCGCTCGCCTGGGCACCCCTCAACGCTTTACGGGAGCCCCGGATGAATGCAGAACCCAGCCGCAACACTTGGAATCGCGAAGAGCCGCATGATACATCGCGGCCGCTTCTCAACGCTGTCACACCTGAACGGGGAACGCCCATGAGCGCTCGCTTCGCCAATGATTTCACCACCGGCCTCGCGAGCGCCGATCCGGAGATCGTCGACGCCATCGCGCGCGAACTGGGCCGCCAGCAGCAGGAGATCGAGCTGATCGCCTCCGAGAACATCGTCAGCCAGGCGGTGCTCGAGGCGCAGGGCTCGATCATGACCAACAAATATGCCGAGGGGTATCCGGGCAAGCGCTACTATGGCGGCTGCGAGTTCGTCGATATCGCCGAAAACCTCGCCATCGAACGGGCCAAGCAGCTCTTCGGCGCGAGCTTCGTCAACGTCCAGCCCAATTCCGGCAGCCAGGCCAATCAGGGCGTCTACCAGGCGCTGCTCACCCCCGGCGACACCATCCTCGGCATGAGCCTCGATGGCGGCGGCCACCTCACCCATGGCGCCAAGCCGAACCAGTCCGGCAAATGGTTCAACGCCATCCAGTATGGCGTGCGCCAGCAGGATGGCCGCGTCGACATGGATCAGGTCCGCGACCTCGCCAAGGAACATGGCCCCAAGCTCATCGTCGCCGGCTTCTCCGCCTATTCCCGCATCATGGATTGGGCCGCTTTCCGCGCCATCGCCGATGAAGTCGGCGCGCTGCTGATGGTCGACATGGCCCATGTCGCCGGCCTCGTCGCGGGCGGCGTCTATCCGAGCCCGTTCCCCTATGCCCATGTCGCCACCACGACGACGCACAAGACCCTGCGCGGCCCGCGCGGCGGCATGATCCTTACCAATGACGAGGACATCGCCAAGAAGATCAACTCGGCGATCTTCCCCGGCATCCAAGGTGGCCCGCTGATGCATGTCATCGCCGCCAAGGCCGTCGCCTTCAAGGAAGCGCTGACGCCCGAGTTCAAGGTCTATGCCAAGCAGGTCGTCGCCAACGCCGGCGTGCTGGCCGAAGGGCTGCTCAAGGGCGGCCTCGAGATCGTCACCGGCGGCACCGACAACCATCTTATGCTGGTTGACCTCCGCCCCAAGAAGCTCACCGGCAAGGCGTCGGAGAAGGCGCTCGAACGCGCCTTCATCACCACCAACAAGAACGCCGTTCCGAACGATCCGGAAAAGCCGGCCATCACCTCCGGCATCCGCGTCGGCACTCCGGCCGCCACCTCGCGTGGCTTCAAGGAAGCCGAGTTCAAGCTCGTCGCCGAGCTGATGGTTGAAGTCTTCGATGGCCTCTCGGCCAATGGTGACGACAACAACGGTGCCGTCGAGGCGTCGGTCCGCGAACGGGTCAAGGCGCTCACCGCGCGCTTCCCGATCTACAGCTAAGAGGTCGCCTGATGCGCTGCCCGTACTGCGGAAATGACGACACGCAGGTCAAGGACAGCCGTCCGACCGAAGACTCCTCGGCCATTCGCCGCCGCCGCATCTGTCCCAGTTGCGGCGGCCGCTTCACCACCTTCGAGCGCGTGCAGCTGCGCGAACTCACCGTGGTCAAGAAATCGGGCCGCAAGGTCCCCTTCGATCGCGACAAGCTCTCCCGCTCGGTCAACACGGCGCTGCGCAAGCGCGCCGTCGAGCCGGAGCGCGTCGAGCGCATGATCTCCGGCGTCGTGCGCCAGCTCGAAAGCCTCGGCGAGCAGGAAATCACCTCCGACCAGATCGGCGAGTTCGTCATGGACGGGCTCAAGAATCTCGACGACGTCGCCTTCGTCCGCTTCGCCTCGGTCTACAAGAATTTTGGCGCCGCCGACGATTTCCGCTCCTTCCTCAGCGAGCTCAAGGATGGCGACATGCCCACCTTGAGTGAAGACGACGATTGAGCGAACAGGCAGCCATCGATCTCGGATGGCTTGATGTGGCGGCGCGCCTCGCCACCCCCATGCTCGGCGCCACGGGCGCGACGCCGCCGGTCTGCGCGCTGCTTGTCGATCCCGAAAACGACCGTCTCCTCAGCCAGGGTGTCACGCCCTTCCGCGGCGTCGGTGTCGCCGAATTGCTGGCGCTGGCCGATGCCCCCGCCGCTGATGGAACGACGCTCTATCTGACCGCCGAGCCGGTACCCGATGTCACCGGTCCCGCCTCGGCCATCGATGCCATCGTCAATGCCGGCGTTAGCCGGGTCGTCGCCGGGGCCCTCGATGCCGATCCGGCGCGGGCAGGGGAGGGGCTGCGCCGCCTCGCCGAGTTGGGCATCGATGTCCACTATCTGGCGCATGAGCGCTCGGCGCTGCTCCATGAGGGCGCCCGCTCGCGCCAGTTGCGCGGCCGCCCGCATGTGACGCTCAAGATCACCCTCTCGGCCGATGACATGGTCGGTCATGGCGCGCCCGGCGGCCACGATCTGCTCGGCGTCGAGGCGCTGCGCTGGCTCGATCGCGAACGTGCCGCCGCCGATGCGATCATTTCCGGCGCCGCCCGCGCCGAAATCGAGAACGCCGATCTGCTCACCCATCTGCCCGGCCTCGACCGGCGCGGTGCGCTGCGCGTCATCCTCGCCGGCCAGCGCGACCTGAACACCGGCATCGATCTCTTCAATGTCGTCTCCGGCGCGCCCATTCTCGTCGTCACCACCGCCGGTCGCCCGTCGGCGCTCCGGCCCGGCATCGAGGTCGCCGAAATCGAGCAGCGCCGTGGCCATCTCGACCTCCGGCAGGTGCTCGATCTGCTGACCGCGCGCCAGATCAACCGCGTCCTCGTCGAAGCCGGGGCGCGTCTGGCCGAGAGTTTCATCGCCGGCGAGATGGTCGATCGGCTGCATGTGGTCGACATTCCGGGCCTCGTCGGCCGGTCCGGCGTGCGGGCGGCGCTGCTGGGCCGTTTCCAGGACCGCATTGCCGCAGCCCGGTTTTCGGAGGTTGACCGTCGCCTGCTAGGCGAAGATAAGGTGCGCACCTTCGAGCGCCTCTGAGTATCCATGCCGCCCATCGATCGCCAATCGAACGCCTTGCCACGTCCCGCCAACCAGCGCGGTGCCGCGCGGCTGGCTGCCGTCCAGGCGCTGTACCAGATGGATGTCGGCCGTCAGTCGCTCGAGGACACGCTCAGCCAGTTCTCCGCCCACATGCTGGGCCGCGAGGTCGAAGGCGAACAGTATCTCCCCGCCGACGCCGATTTTTTCCGTCAGATCGTCAGCGGCGTGATCCGCAGCCAGCTCGATATCGACCCCACCATCGACAAATCGCTGAGCAGCGAATGGCCGGTGGGCCGCATCGACGCCACGCTGCGCGCGATCCTGCGCGCCGCCGCCTTCGAACTGCTCCGCCGCCGTGACATTCCGCCCGGCGTCGTGATCACCGAATATGTCGACATCGCCAAAGCCTTCTACGAAGACGACGCCCCCTCGCTCGTCCACGGCGTCCTCGACACCATCGCCAAACAACTCTCCCCGGCCCAGTAGCCCCGTTTCGACCGCGATCACGTTGTCCTGCCGCTAGTGGGGGCGACCCCACGCACGACACGTCGCGCCACCCCACAACGTCATTCCCGCGCAGGCGGGAACCTCCGTTTCAGCGCAAGCGTCACCCCACCCACCACGCTACGCGTGGTTCCCCCTCGCCAGCGCTGCGCGCCGAGGAGGGATAACCCGACTGCCGCACCTTGAGGGGAGCCCCTCCCTCCCCACCGGGGAGGGGGGACCGGCGCAGCCGGTGGGTGGGGCGAGCAAAGCGCACAATGCCCACCCTCCCCCTCGCGGGGAGGGTAGCGCAGCTAGCCGCAGGCGTAGCGAAGCTAGGGTGGGGGGTGGATGAGCCCGTGACCCATCGTTGGCCACCGGGCGCCGCCACCCCCACCCTTGATCCCTCCCCGCAAGGGGGAGGGAGACGACTGCCCGATTCCTCCAGAATCTACGTAGTCATCCGCACCCCCAAAAGCGCTCAACTCCACTAGTGGATTCTGCCCGCTAAGCCGCTGTCACAGCGAAACATTCCTCCAGAAACACCCCCGATTCCGGCCAACTTATCCACGTTCCCCCAAGCCGGGTGTATTCTCCCCTCATCCCGCTCACAGAGAGCGAAGGTCATGACGAGTGATCTGGGAGGGGGAGGCCGGGTGGGGCGGGGTCGCTCGCCACTACAAACCCGGGATCGAGGCTGTGTCCGCCATTGG